>JAUNHC010000066.1 GCA_030524175.1 Eubacteriales bacterium | reverse complement strand
GAATCCTGGTCCTGGCCCTCGGCCACCGCGTCCGCCGATGCCGCCAAACCCTGGCCCCGGTCCGCGTCCGCCGAGGGGAATGGTAAAAGCTTCTATAGGAGAGGAGTTTATGCCGTTTGATGATGGTGAGCTGACGCAATGCTGGAAGATCCATCCCAAAGATTTTGCCTATTTCCAGCAAAGAGAGTGTTCTCTTCGGAATAATCGTTTTCTGCTGCATGGATATTATAACTTCGGACATCTTCTTTTAGGTCAGAAGGCTAACGGGCAGTACATACTTGGTGTGCCCGGCGGCTATGACCAGCAGGAACGTTTTATGGCCAATATGTTCGGTTTTCCTTATTTTAAAGAAAGCAGCCAGATTGAATTGCCAAAGGGAAGAGGGGGGTACTGGTATCGTTTAATCAATGCCCCGAATTTCCACTAAAGAAATTGTTTCCAGCAGAATGCTGCGGAATTTTTCAAGTTCTTCCAGGGAATAGCTGCTGTATCCAGGCTGCAGGACTTCTTCTGAGTCCTTGTATGCCTGGAGATAGCAGGCTTTTGCATCTTTAAGCCAGATTCCTATGTCTATGAAGTCTTTTTCTGTGTGAAGTTCTTTTACCACTGTTGTACGGAATTCATAATCAACAGTTCCTTCAAGGAGAAAATCCACAGTTTCCCGTACAGAATCCATATCAGGGTGCCTGAGTCCGCACAATGCCGGATAGTTATCAGGACCCGCTTTGATGTCCATGGCCACCTTATCAACCAGACCGGCATTTACCAGGGCTTTTACCACAGACGGACGGGAGCCGTTGGTGTCCAGCTTTATGTTATAATCCAGCTTTTTGATTTCTTCCAGAAAACTGTCCAAGCCATGGGCCAGGGTAGGCTCACCTCCGGAAATACATACACCGTCCAGAATCCCTTTTCTTTTTTTTAGAAATTCCAGAATTTCTTCCTTTGAAATTTCAGGCTGGACGGCTGGGTGAATGACAAGGCTGCTGTTGTGACAGAAGGGGCAGCGGAAATTACATCCCCCAAGGAAGATGGTGGAGGCTACCTTGCCTGGATAATCCAGCAGTGTTGTTTTGTTAAAACCGCATATTTTCATAATTACCTCCCGGTTATATGTTTGCCATTGGCTGAATGCCGGGGCTTATTTTATTACAGCATAACGCACCATGGGGGAAGAAGCAAGTAAAATCACGGGACATACAACACATGCAGGATTATGCAGTATGCTTGATTTTTATACATCGGAAAGCCCGTTGCTGTTGACGGCGTGATTCTTAAGGTGTTTCCTGTTTGACACTAAATAGGGAAATGAAATATAATAAGTGTTAATTGGCCGCAGGGACAGGACAAAGATACCACAGGAGAGAAGAAGTTTATGAAACAGCGTAATCTGACAGAGGGAAGTATTACTAAAAATCTGCTGCTATTTGCACTGCCTATGATGGCCGGCAATCTACTGCAGCAATGCTATAATGTGGCAGATACCCTAATTGTGGGGCGTTTTCTTGGGGCAAATGCATTGGCGGCAGTAGGGTCTTCCTATACGTTGATGACTTTTCTGACCTCCATTCTGCTGGGTATGTGTATGGGCAGCGGAGCTGTGTTTTCCATAAGGTACGGGGAAAAGGACAGCAGACGGCTGCAGGCGGGAATGCTCCATTCCTTTGTTCTGATAGCCTTCGTGACTATTATCCTGAATGTTTTGTGTTTCCTCGGCCTGTCCGTGATTTTGCGGCTGCTTCAGGTGCCGGAGGAGGTAGTTCCGGCCATGAGGGAGTATCTGCAGGTGATATTTGTGGGTATCAGTGCTACCTTTCTGTATAATTATTTTGCAGCCCTTTTGCGTGCCTTGGGAAACTCTGTGATTCCTCTGGTTTTTCTGGGAATATCGGCAGTTTTGAATGTTGGGTTGGATTTGATGTTTGTATTAGGGTTTGGATGGGGAGTAGGGGGTGCGGCAGCAGCCACAGTGATCTCTCAGTTTGTTTCAGGGATCGGCATTGCAGTCTATACAGGATTCAGCTTTCCGGAACTTCGGTTCTGGCAGGGAAGTAAGCGTTTTGACGGGGGTGTCCTGAAGGAGATCATGGGGTTTTCATTCCTCACCTGTATGCAGCAGTCTATTATGAATCTGGGAATATTAATGGTCCAGGGGCTGATAAACAGCTTTGGGCCTGTGGTGATGGCAGCCTTTGCGGCGGCTGTGAAAATTGATTCCTTTGCATATATGCCCGTCCAGGATTTCGGTAATGCTTTTTCTACATTTATAGCCCAGAATTACGGGGCAGGTAAATATGACCGGATCAGGAAGGGGATTAAAAGTGCAGCCCTGACGGCGGCTATTTTCTGTGTGGCTATAAGCGCGGCAGTCTGGGCAGGTGCCCGGCCGCTGATGCATCTGTTTATCAGACCCGAGGAGAAAGAAATCATTTCGGTGGGTGTGGAATATCTGCGTATAGAAGGTGCCTGCTATCTGGGTATCGGTGTGCTGTTTTTGCTGTATGGCTTTTACAGAGCAGTAAAACAGCCGGGAATGTCAGTGATTCTCACAATCGTATCATTAGGGACAAGAGTGCTGTTAGCTTATATGCTTTCGTCCATCCCGTCCATAGGGGTGAGAGGAATTTGGGTATCGGTGCCCATTGGGTGGCTGCTGGCTGACTGTACTGGTGTAGTCTATTTTTTGAAAAACAGGAAGAAAATGAATCTGGCTGTTAAGCCTAAGTAGAGGTTGAGGAGGAAAAAGATTGTGACAGACGAGGAACGCTTTATGAAGGAGGCTGTCCGGCAGGCAAAGAAGGCGCAGAAGCTGGATGAGGTTCCCATAGGTTGTGTGATTGTTTTCCAGGGGAAAATCATCGCCAGGGGTTACAACAGAAGGAATACGGACAAAAATACACTGTCCCATGCAGAGCTGAATGCCATACGCAAAGCCAGCAAAAAGCTGGGGGACTGGCGGTTGGAAGGCTGTACCATGTATGTGACCTTGGAGCCTTGCCAAATGTGTGCGGGAGCTTTAATGCAGTCAAGGATTGATGAAGTGGTGATCGGAAGCATGAATCCAAAAGCCGGATGCGCAGGGTCGGTTCTGAATCTGCTTGAAATGGAAGGGTTTAACCACAAGGTAAAGGTTACCAGGGGTGTCCTGGAAGAGGAATGTTCCCGGATGCTGTCTTTATTTTTCAAAGAATTGAGGGACAGAAAGAAACAGCAAAAGGCCTTGAAAAAGGCGGCTGAGGAGATGAGTAAGGAATCATAAGATGATAGAGAAAGCTGCCTGATGTATTATCCTGGGCAGCTTTTTTTGATGACTCCAGTGAATTAATTGCAGAAATACAGGTACACTTCGTTTGACTTTCTGAATTACAGAAACACAGGTACAATTCGTTTGACTTCCTACTCATCAAAATCCACGGGTGCCATGTATCAAATATATGAAGCAAAGTCACGGAAGAGGAGAGGAAGGGTGTACCGGGAAAGTAACAGGGCAGGCTTGTATGAACGGATACCCGGAAAATATTAAAATTAGAACAAATTTTAGAAACTACTTGACAAAACATACTGTAACTAATATAATCACAGTATAAACTGTAAATGAATTGATTACAGAATGACAAAGGAACGGATGAATAAAGGGAAAGTTAAATAATAAGCAAAGGAACAACGGGAGGAAATTTATGAAGCGAAAATTAATATTAGGACTTATTGCAGGAAGTTTTTGTTTTTTGGCAGCTTGCGGCACACAGAAGAATCCGGCACCGGATGATAAAGGAACAGTAAAGGAAGCAGATATGACTTCACCCGATGAGACAGATGCATATCACAAAATCAGTGCTGAAAAGGCAAAAGAGATGATGGATGCAGGCGGTGTTACCATCGTTGATGTACGCAGGGCTGACGAATACGCAGAGAGCCATGTGCCGGGGGCTATTCTTGTGCCTAATGAGACAATAGAGCAGGAGGCGGCTGATGCGTTGCCGGATAAGGAGGCAGTTCTGCTTATATACTGCCGCTCAGGAAACCGCAGTAAGCAGGCTTCGGATAAGCTGGTGGAAATGGGATACACTCAGGTGTATGATTTTGGCGGGATCATAGATTGGCCATATGATACAGAGAGCGGAGAAGCAATGTAAACGCATTAAGGATTGCTGAAGCAGAAGCTTTGGGAAAGGCTGGTCATTATGAATACAAAAGAACACGAAACACTGAAAGCCAGAGGTAGTGCAGATCTTTCTTATCTTGGAAAGACCGTTGACTGGAAAAAGGGCTGATAAAAAGAAAAATTCCACTTTTTTCCAAATTTGACCACAGGCTTAACGCGCAGGAAGCAGGGCTGGAGCTAAGACCTACAACAGTCTTGGTTTTCGGTTCGCCCAAGGTAGGAACCGGGCTTATGCAGGCTGACCAGAGCATTTCACTTGAACTGCCTCTTAGGATATCTGTATGGGAAGATGAAGCCGGCAGCACATGGCTTGCTTTTCCCTATATAACCCAAATGGCATCGGAATACGGCTTGGCTGCCCATGTTGCTGTACCCAAAATGCAGATGCTCATGGAAGAGCTGGTCCGGGAAGCTGGCAATATTTATTGACAAAATCCCCGGTGGCAGCCGTGAGGGCGTACAAACACGGAGCGATGTACAGTCATGATTGATTAATATGCATCCGCACACATATCCGTTTTAAAAGCACATAAGATTAACAGCCTGACACTTTCAGGCCGGATACTGAAAAAATCCGGCCCGGCAAATGCCAGGCTGTTTACTGCACAAAAAAACTGGCCTCACAGCCAGTATTTTTCTTTTATTACGCGCGCCGCACTTCGGAATGCACCCACAGACGTTACCTCTACAGTTAACTCAGCCCAGGCACCCTCACGGCACACAAGAGCTTCTGCTTAGTGCTGCTACATTCCTGTCCTGACACGGTTCACAGATTCCTGTTGCGCGAGACCCAGACGTCAACGCCACTTATAAAGGGCAGCTCTGCAAGAAACAAGCCTCGGATTGGCATCACCCCTGCTATAGCGGATTGCAGGTACAGGGCACCGCTAACTCCCCGGCTGCGCGGACTTTAAGTATAGCTTGTTTCATGAAAAAAGTCAATAGAGATTTTGGGATTTGGAAAACTGGGGAGGGAGGGATTCCCCGGAAGGTTGTCGAACGGGGAGGAGAAGGAAAACCGGTGCGGGGGCTATCGCTTGCGGCGGACAGATCTAGGCTTTCATTTGTAGCTTGGGGACGGAAAAGGCGTGCGGCAACTCGCAGCGTTTGCTGATGCAAACGCTGCTCAGACAGGCCTTACTCCGCGCCAAGGCGCGGCTTTTCCTGACCGCTCCAACTGAAAGCCAAGATCTGTCTCGTCCTCGCTCAACGCCCCCGCACCGGTTTTCCTTCTCCTCCCCTTCCTCTACATTTCCACCCCTTCGTGGCGTAGTGTTCTTCACGGGAAAATTCTTTCAGGCGGAAATTAGGGGGCAAGATGTTGCAAAAGTTATGATTACATAAGCTCTGTCCCGGCCTCTGCCGTGTTCTAGAGCATGACGGCGGTTATAAATGCGCAAAAGCGCAGAGCAATTGACTTTGTGATGAGATATGTCTGCGTTAGTACACATATTTGTTTGCCAATGCCCGTTTCTTGGGTAAAGTAACCAGTAACGCCATCATTCCCCGTTGCCAATACCAAAGGCCATACCACCCAAAGTCAACCCCTCCCTCATTGCAGCACGCAGCACTTTTAAACAAGCGCGAAGGGAGTGCAGAGGGTCCGGCGCCCGGACCCTTTGCGGTTTCCCTCGAAATTTGTAAATTCAGAGTATAATTTTACAAATTCCAGTTCCTTTTTGGGTAATTTTGGTTTATAATTTAATCAATGTTTTAAAAGTAGGAGGGAGACAAACGATGAAGAAAAAGTTACTGGCTGCTTTATCTCTGGTTTTGGGATTGTCTGCGGTTTTGGCCGGGTGCGGCGCATCATCCGGGACGGGCACACTCACCGTGGGGGTGAGGGATGATATTATGAATTTCGGCTATCTGAATGATACAACGGGTAAGTATTATGGCCTGGAAATCGACCTGGCTTATAAGCTGGCAGAGGATCTGGGGTACAAGGATGTAGAGTTTTTGACTGTAAATCCGGAGAATCGCAAAGATATGCTTCTAAACGGTGATGTGGACTGTCTGATCGCAGCCTATTCCATCTCTGAGTCGCGCCTTGAGAATTTTGATTTTTCACCTGTATATTATTCTGATGAGAGCAGAGTAATTGTGCAGAAATCTTCCATGCTCACAAGTATTGATGAATTGCTGGGCAAGCGGATCGGGGTGCTTGACGGTGCCAATACAGCGCCCGTTTTTGCTGACAAGCTGGTGGAATTAGGTTTTATACCTGAGGTTGACAGAGAGACCTTCGATGCGGTGACTTTTGCAAGGTTTGACAGCTATAAGGATGTAGACGTTGCGCTGGAAGAGGGCAGTGTAGATGCTGCATGCATGGACGGATGTATTGCCAAGGCTTATATGAACGATGATAGAGCGTTGTTTGAAGAGACACTCCGTGAGGAGGATTATGGTGTGGCTACCCAGAAGGATTCCAAACTTAGTAAACCTGTGGCTGAATCAATTCAGAAGATGCTGGATGACGGTACTATTGACGAATTGATCGATAAATGGGATTAAGGGGGGAGCAGTTATGTCTAAGAGATTAAAAAAGAAAATATCCATCATGTTTGCAGTGGAAATCATCTGTGTGGTTCTGTTAGGAATTTTTCTGACGGTTCTTCAGACAGACTTGTCTATCAAGGGACAATACAAGGATACAAAGGAAAAAATCCAGCAGATGCAGGAGATCATTGACAATGCTGATGAAGCGGCAGTCCAGAATACTGTAAGCTACGATGTGGTTTATAAATCGAAAGCAGACACAGTCGCTTATATGGTGAATCGGAAGGCTGATTTTTCCTATGCTGAAAATGATATGAGAGAGCTTGCAGACAGCATGAATGTCACAAATATTTTCATTCTGGACAAAGAAGGAAAACAGCTTGCAGCAAGCGGCAGTACCCTTGCAGATTTTACATATGACAGATATAACCAGCTGAGAAGTGTTTTTGAGACGGGAGAGCCGTCAGAAGCCTTTGAAGTGAAGATTAATGATGAGCAGCGCCGTTACTATGGGGCAAAGATTGACGGAAATTCAGAAGCGGTTATAGAGCAGGATCCGGAGGAGCTTCATCAGATTGTGGATAATACGTCTTCGTGGAAGAGTATTCTCAGTAAGGTGGGAGTTGGCCTTGACGGATATACCTTTGCGGTTTCCAATCAGGACTATACATTTTTATATCATCCCGATGAGGAGCTTGTAGGCACGGATGCTTTAAGTGCGGGCCTCAATGTGGAGGAGCTTGAAGATAATAATTATGAATGGATGGATATAAACGGTGAACGTTATTACTGCGGTGTCACCAATATTGATGAGGACCATGCTTATATTATCTGTGCAGTTCCTGAAAAAGAGATCATGTCATCACGGAATATTACTGTGGGGATTGTTCTTTTCATATTCTTTGTGGTTATCACTGTTGTGATCATCTATGCAATACTGATGATGATATACGGCGAAGTTAACGGCAATGGAGGCCAGGAAAATTACCGACTGTTTAAGAAGATGTATTTCAACAAAGATGTGGCCAGAAAAATCGGAGCCATATCCCTGGTGGGACTGATACTTATCCTGGTAGTGTCCTTCTATATGCAGACTTTGTTTTCGCTTTCCCGGTATTCTATGAGCAATAACCAGCGTGTGACCGAGGTCCAGGAGACAATTGACAGAAACGAAGAGGAAATTCAACTGATCACCCAGCAGTACAACAGGCGCTATCTGAATAAAGCCCAGATTGCTGCGAAAATTCTTGGTGAGGATCCGGAACTTCAGAAAAGAGAAGAATTACAGGAACTCAGTAAGGCCCTGGATGTTGAATTCATCCTGGTTTTTAACGAAAACGGCCATGTTATAGCAACAGATTCCAATTATACAAATTTTGTGCTGAGCCAGGACCCGGAGAGCCAGTCCTATGAGTTTAACAGTCTTCTGCAGGGAGTGGAAGATGTTATACAGGAAGCACAGCCGGATGAAGTTTCCGGAGTATATCACCAGTATATCGGCTCGGTTATTTATGACGAAAATCACAATGCCAATGGTTTCGTGCAGATTTCCGTCACTCCCGACAGACTGGAAGAGGCATTGGCTACCACGAAGATATCGTCAGTTCTCCAGGGGGTAAAAGCGGGTGTAAACGGCTTTGCCTATGCAGTGAACAAGGAAGATAAGACCTTCTCATATTATCCAAAGGAGAAGCTCATTGGAAGAAGTGCACTGGAATATGGAATGCAGGAGAACCAATTCAGGGATGAATACTGTGACTATATTACCATTGACGGACAGCGTTATTATGGTTCCTGTCTGGAGACAGATACAGATTATATCTATGTGGTGATTCCTGACAATGAGATGACAGACAACCGTCTGCCGGTGGTCCTGGCTACAGCAGGGGCCAGTCTCCTTTGTCTCCTTGTAGTTTTCCTTCTGCTCACATTTGGAATGAAAACAAAAGAAGAGAAAAAAGAAGGAACCGTAAAAGATGACGGTCCCATGATGGATGTGATCATGCCTGACGGAAGTGTGAAGAAAACGGAGTCAGCAGAGAGCCGCTGGTCAAATCTTACGATAAAGTGGGCGGAGAAGACTCCGGAGCAGCAGATCGGTACTGTACTAAAGGCACTTCTTTCCGTTTTGGCCATTGCTATTTGTGTCGCTGTTTTCTTTAAGGATACGTTTTTTGACAATAATTCCATTTTCCTGTATGTGCTTAACGGAAAATGGGAGCGCAGCGTGAATGTTTTTGCCATAACAGGCTGTATCATGATCATCTGCGTTGTATCTGTGGCAGTTATCATCCTTCGGAAAATTCTTCAATTGTTGTCCAGAACCTTTGGGGCAAGAGGAGAAACAGTGTGCCGTCTGCTTAGCAGTTTTGTGAAATATATTTCCGTTATAGCTGTCCTGTATTACTGCTTTGCACTTTTCGGGGTTGACACTCAGACCTTGCTGGCATCTGCTGGTATTTTGACTCTGGTCATAGGCCTTGGAGCCAAGGAGCTTGTTTCCGATATCCTTGCAGGACTTTTCATTATTTTTGAAGGCGAGTTCCGGGTAGGCGATATTGTGACTGTGGGCGACTGGAGAGGTACTGTCCTGGAAATCGGCGTGAGGACAACCAAAATAGAGTCTTCGGGAAATGTGAAGATCATCAGCAACAGCGCAGTAAGCGGAGTTATCAATATGACAAGGCGTAATTCAGTGGTTGAATGTGAGGTGGGCATTGAATACGGGGAATCACTGGAAGGTGTGGAGAAGGTTCTGCGCACTGAATTGCCAAAGATCAAGGACCGTGTGCCTGCGCTTAAAGAAGGACCATATTATAAGGGCGTAATTTCCATTGGTGCCAAGAGCGTCAGGATTAAAGTGATCGCATACTGTTCGGAGATTGACAGGGCACAGGCAACACGTGATCTGAACCGGGAGATAAAACTTCTTCTGGACAGAAATCACATTAATATCCCGTAAAAATGTTGTTTTGACACTGTAGTAATTGAGATATACAAGGCACTGCCAAGGCTTCCGGGTGACGGAGCCGGGCAGTGCTTTTTCTTTATCCGGGAGTATGCGGCCGGCTGCAAATGGAACAGCATTGCCGGGCACTAAGTTTTTATTCCAGACTTTCCCTCTTTTTCTATTGTGGGAAAATGGGAAATATTATATAATGAAAGATAACAGCGGACTGCAGGGCATGTGGCAATAGTGTATGTGGTTTCAGCGGAGGAATATGGGCTGTACAAGCTGCAGTCCAGCGAATGGAGGGTACTTTCTATGATTAAAAGAATCGGTTTATTGACAAGCGGCGGTGACTGCCAGGCGTTAAATGCCACTATGAGAGGTGTAGTAAAGGGACTGACCAACAATATCGAAGAATTAGAGGTTTACGGTTTTGATGACGGATACAAAGGCCTGATATACGGCAAATACCGTATGCTCACGTCCAGGGATTTTTCCGGGATCCTTACCCAGGGGGGGACTATTCTGGGAACTTCCAGACAGCCCTTCAAGCTCATGCGCGTACCGGATGAGAAAGGTCTGGACAAGGTTGAGGCCATGAAACAGACATATTATAAACTGTGTCTGGACTGTCTGGTCATCCTGGGAGGAAACGGAACCCAGAAGACTGCCAATCTCTTGAGAGAAGAGGGCCTGAATATCATTCACCTTCCCAAGACCATCGACAATGATATCTGGGGTACCGATATGACCTTTGGTTTCCAGAGCGCAGTGAATATTGCCACCAGTGCCGTTGACTGTATCCATACCACGGCAGCTTCCCACGGACGTGTATTTATTGTAGAGATCATGGGACACAAGGTTGGAAGCCTTACTCTTCATGCAGGACTTGCCGGCGGTGCGGATATTATCCTTATCCCTGAGATTCCCTATGACATTAAGAAGGTGATCGAGGCTATCAACAGACGTGCAAAGGCAGGAAAGAGATTTACCATCCTGGCTGTTGCCGAAGGTGCGATCTCAAAAGAGGACGCCAAGCTTCCCAAGAAGAAATATAAAGAAAAGCTGGAAGAAAGAGCTAAGAAATATCCTTCCGTATCCTATGAAATTGCAGACCGTATTTTCAAGGAGACAGGCAGTGAGGTAAGGATCACAGTGCCGGGCCATACTCAGAGAGGCGGCGAGCCGTGTGCGTACGACCGTGTGCTTTCCACAAGGATCGGAGCAGGAGCTGCAGAGGCGATCATGGATGAGGAATACGGCATTATGATTGGAATTGTAAACGGTAAGATTAAACGGGTACCCCTTGCTGAATGTGCCGGAAAATTAAAGATGGTATCGCCCAAAGACCAGACTGTAAGCGCTGCCAAGCAGATTGGCATCAGCTTCGGAGACTGATTTCCGGCAAACACCTCTTGACGGGACACAGTTTTTTCCTTTATGATAATAACGACAAAATGACCGCCGCGGGAATTTTCCGCGGCGGCTGTGATGATAAAAAGGAGTTTGTTCATGAGTTATACTGCACTTTACCGTAAATTCCGGCCGGACAATTTTGAAGACGTAAAAGGCCAGGATCATATTGTGACAACCTTGACAAACCAGATCAAGGCCAGCCGTATCGGTCATGCGTACCTGTTCTGCGGCACACGCGGTACAGGTAAAACAACTGTGGCGAAGATCCTGGCAAAGGCGGTTAACTGTGAGCATCCTGTGGACGGAAGCCCCTGCAATGAATGTGAAATGTGCAGAGCCATACAATCAGGCACTTCAATGAATGTGATCGAGATTGATGCGGCGTCCAATAACGGTGTTGACAATATCCGTGAAATCCGGGAAGAGGTAGCCTACAGGCCCACAGAGGGCAATTATAAGGTATACATTATAGACGAGGTCCACATGCTTTCCACAGGTGCTTTTAATGCTCTGCTGAAAACACTTGAGGAGCCGCCGTCTTATGTGATTTTCATCCTGGCAACTACAGAGGCACATAAGATCCCCATCACCATCCTTTCCAGATGCCAGCGGTATGATTTCCGCCGTATCTCCATTGATACCATTGCCGCCAGGCTGGAAGAGCTTTTGAAGGCCGAGGGAGTGGAGGCGGAAGAGAAGGCAGTGCGGTATGTGGCCAAGGCAGGTGACGGTTCCATGCGTGACGCCTTGAGCCTGTTGGACCAGTGTATTGCTTTTTATCTTGGTGAGACTCTTACCTATGACAAGGTGCTGGAGGTCCTGGGAGCAGTGGACACGGAAGTGTTCAGCAAGCTTCTGCGGAAAGTGCTTAAGGGTGATGTGACAGGGGCCATACATGTACTGGAGGATCTGATCATAGGGGGAAGGGAACTGAGCCAGTTTGTGGGAGATTTCACCTGGTATATGAGAAACCTTCTTCTGGTGAAAACTTCAGAGAATCCGGAGGAGGCCATTGATGTTTCTTCTGAGAACCTGAAGCTTTTAAAAGAAGAGAGTGAGATGACTGACGGGGAAACCCTGATGAGATATATCCGTATTTTTTCGGATTTATCCAATCAGATCCGGTTTGCCACACAGAAGCGTGTCCTGGTGGAGATCGCTCTCATTAAGCTGTGCAGGCCTGCCATGGAGACAAATATGGATTCCTTGCTTGACAGGATCCGTGTTTTGGAGCGTCAGATTGAGGAGCGCCCTGTGCAGCAGGTGATCGTACAGCAGCCCCAAGGGCAGGGAGAAGCTGTGCCTGGTGTTCCTTTGGAAGCGGAGAAGGAGTGCAAGCCTCAGAAGGCAGCCCCGGAGGATCTGCAGAAGATCGTAGCCAGCTGGAAGGTCATTGTAGGCCAGACTTCAGGAGTGTTTAAGCAGATGCTTCAGAAATCAATTCCCAAGTATAACGGGGAGACAGGATCTCCCATACTGTTTATTGAGTTCCAGGATTTTCTGGGACAGGCATATGTGGATAATCCGGAGGCCAAACAGGAACTGCAGGAGATTATTGAACGGCAGACAGGCAAAACTGTTGATATTCAGATGCTGGTAGCCAATCAGCACCAGCATACCAATCTTGCACAGATCACAGTGGACCAGGCTATCAGGGAGAATATCCATATGGATGTGGTGGTTGAGGAAGACCTGGATGAATAAGAGAACCAGACGGCATTCAGGCTTTTTCCATAGTTATCATAGAAACAGCAGCACATAAAATAGAAATAAAGAATGAATCAGGAGGATATTATTATGGCAAAACGAGGCGGTTTTCCGGGCATGGGTATGCCGGGGAATATGAACAATCTTATGAAACAGGCGCAGAAAATGCAGCGTCAGATGGAAGAGAACCAGAAGGCTTTGGAAGAAAAGGAATTTTCAGCGGCAGCAGGGGGCGGCGCTGTGGAGGTGACCATTTCTGGTAAGAGAGAGGTTACCAAGGTTAAGCTTGCCGAGGAAGTTGTTGATCCTGAGGACATTGAAATGCTTGAGGATTTGATCGTGGCAGCCACCAATGAGGCGCTGCGCAAGGTGGAAGAGGAATCCACAGCAGTAATGTCCAAACTTACCGGAGGTATGGGAGGATTAGGCGGAGGCCTGCCGTTCTGATGGAATATTACAGTACCCATATCAATAAATTGATCGAGCAGCTTTCCCATCTTCCCGGAATCGGGGCTAAGTCGGCACAGCGTCTGGCCTTTCATATTATGAATATGCCCAGGGATCAGGTAGAGCAGCTTACAGCCTCTATCACAGGGGCCAGAGAGAATGTACAGTATTGTAAGAGCTGTTTCACTTTGACGGATAAAGAATTGTGTCCTATCTGCAGCAATCCCAAGCGCGATCACGGCACTATTATGGTGGTGGAGAATACAAGAGATTTGGCAGCATATGAGAAGACCGGAAAGTTTGAGGGAGTCTACCATGTACTGCACGGAGCAATCTCACCTATGCTGGGGATCGGGCCGGACGACATCCGTCTGAAGGAGCTTATGCAGCGTCTTCAGCAGGATGTACAGGAGGTTATCATCGCCACCAATTCAAGTCTGGAAGGGGAAACCACAGCTATGTATATCAGTAAGCTTATCAAGCCCACCGGGATCAAGGTAAGCCGTATTGCAAGCGGAGTGCCTGTGGGAGGGGATTTGGAATATATTGATGAGGTAACCTTACTGCGGGCCCTGGAAGGACGGGTAGAGCTTTGATACAGTAAACGGAAAACCCGCATAAAGGAGGAACCCTGTGGCAAGAAAAAAAGCAACTTCTTCCGATGTGGCAAAAAGAGCGGGAGTATCCCAGGCAACTGTTTCCATGGTACTGAACAAGAAATACAATGTCTCTTTTTCCAGGGAGACAGTGGAGAGAGTGGAAAAGGCGGCCAGTGAGCTTGATTACCAGCTGCCCAGCCGGAAGAACAGGAAAGAGAACAAAAAAGAAAAGCTGATCGTGGTGTTTTGCCCCACGTTAACCAGCCCGTATTATGTGCTTCTCCTTCAGGGGATTGAATCCGTGGCCAATGAACAGGGGTATGGGGTTTTTATCTGCAACACCCAGAGAGCGGCAGAGCTTGAGGAGAAGTATCTGAGGATGATGTCTGATGTACGTCCTCAGGGAATCATCTATACCTGCAATCCCCATCCTGACTTTCAGAAGCAGGTGGAGGAGATGGCAAAAGAAATCCCTCTTGTCATTATCAGCAATAAAGAGAAGACAACTACAGTGGATGCTATTAATCAGGACAATACGGTGGTGGGCAGGCTTATGGCCCGCCATCTTCTTGATTTGGGCCACAGGGATGTAGCTTTTATCACGCCGCCCCTTACAAAAAGACAATGGCAGCGTTCCAAACGTATTGATGGTTTTGTGAAGGAGTTTGAGAAGGAAGGTCTGAAGGGGCATGTGATCATCAAAGCGGCGGATGAGTCCATAGACAGGCAGATACCCCGCATGGACTCAGAGTATTCCATGGGCTATCAGCTCACCATGGAGCTTCTGGAAGAAGGAAAGACATTTACGGCCATCGCAGGCCAGAATGATATGATGGCTTTTGGGGCCATAGATGCATTGCAGGAGGCGCGGATCCATGTTCCCAGAGATGTGTCAGTAATTGGCTGTGATAATATTTTCTACTCAGGCATCAGGCGCATGTCCTTGACAACCATAGAACATTTTGTGGCGCTGAAGGGAAGAGATGCCTGCGATATCATTATCCGTAAGATTGACACCAACAATAAATTATTTATGGGCCTGCAGCCTACCAGCCTTTATAACATAGAGTATGCGCCCAGGCTGATCGTGCGCAGGACCACCTCATATGCCAAAACCCAAAGGATTTCCCGGAACAAAAAAGAAAAAAATAAATAAACATGCAGTCCCTCATTATTATTAATAATTTTAAACTGCGGATATATGAAATGTTCGCTGAATAGCTGTTTTGCCGGAATATTGGATTGATAATATGATAACAAACCCTATGGTTATTAATAAAACAGAAGATTATTAATGAATTAATTATTAATAATTTCAAGCCCTTCTTGACCTATGTCCAGAGTTTGCTATAATAGGATCATCAAGAAAATTTGAACGAAGGAAAGCAAAACCAGGAGGGAAAAAAATGAAATTTTTTATTGACACAGCCAATGTAGAGGACATTAAGAAAGCAAATGATATGGGAATCATCTGCGGAGTGACCACAAATCCGTCTCTTATTGCGAAAGAAGGAAGAGATTTCGGCGAAGTGATCAAAGAGATCACAGATATCGTAGACGGACCAATCAGCGGCGAGGTAAAAGCAACTACTACCGAAGCAGAAGGAATGATCAAAGAAGGCCGTGAAATTGCAAAAATTCATCCCAATATGGTAGTTAAAATCCCTATGACAGGGGAAGGCTTAAAGGCTGTAAAGGTATTGAACAAAGAAGGGATCAAGACAAATGTGACATTGGTTTTCACTGCTAACCAGGCACTTTTGGCTGCAAGAGCGGGAGCTTCTTATGTTTCCCCGTTCCTGGGCAGACTGGATGACATTTCTACAGACGGACTTCCATTGATCCGCCAGATCGCAGAAATGTTTGCTGTTGCCAACATCAAGACAGAAATCATAGCAGCAAGTGTGCGTCATCCTGTACACGTGACTGAGTGTGCTCTGGCAGGTGCGGATATTGCCACTGTACCATTCAAGGTGCTGGAGCAGATGCTTCATCATCCTCTTACTGATGCAGGTATCGTGAAATTCCAGGAAGATTACAAAGCAGTATTTGGTGACAAATAAAAATAAAGGAGATTATCAAACATGGAGATATTAGAACTTCAGAAAGTTGCAAACGAAGTCCGTAAGGGCATCGTGACAGCAGTCCATGCGGCAAAAGCAGGCCATCCCGGCGGCTCTTTGTCTGCAGCTGATGTATTTACATATTTATATTTCGAAGAGATGAACATAGACCCCAAGGAGCCGAAGAAAGCTGACCGTGACCGTTTCGTACTTTCTAAAGGCCATACAGCACCAGGGTATTATTCCGCCCTGGCTGAGAGAGGATTTTTTCCGAAAGAGGATTTGAAGACCCTTCGTCATTTAGGCTCTTATCTTCAGGGACATCCGGATATGAAGCATATTCCTGGCGTTGATATGTCAAGCGGTTCTCTGGGACAGGGAATCTCTGCCGCAGTAGGTATGGCTCTTTCTGCAAAATTAAGCAATGACCCTTACCGCGTATACACTCTTCTTGGCGACGGTGAAATCCAGGAAGGACAGGTATGGGAGGCTGCTATGTTCGCAGGACACAGAAAGCTGGACAACCTGGTAGTCATTGTAGACAACAATGGCCTGCAGATTGATGGAAGCATTGAAGATGTGTGCTCCCCATATCCCATTGACAAGAAATTCGAGGCATTTAACTTCCATGTGATCAACGTGGCTGACGGCAATGACATGGCACAGTTAAAAGCAGCTTTTGACGAAGCAAAGACAGTGAAAGGAATGCCCACAGCAATCATCATGAAGACTGTGAAGGGCAAAGGCGTATCCTTCATGGAGAACCAGGCCGGATGGCATGGAAAAGCTCCTGATGATGAGCAGTACGCACAGGCTATGTCAGACTTAGAAAAGGTAGGTGAAGCATTATGCCAGAAGTAAAGAAAATCGCTACAAGAGCAAGCTACGGCAACGCTCTGGTTGAATTAGGCAAAAAACATGATGATCTCGTAGTTCTGGATGCAGACCTTGCTGCAGCTACCCAGACAGGTGTATTTAAGAAAGAGTTTCCTGAGCGTCATATTGACTGCGGTATTGCAGAGTGTAACATGGTGGGGATCGGAGCCGGAATCGCGGCTACCGGAAAAGTTCCTTTTGTAAGTACTTTTGCTATGTTTGCAGCAGGCCGCGCTTTCGAACAGGTACGTAACTCTGTGGCATATCCGAAGCTGAATGTAAAGATCGGTGCAACCCACGGGGGTATCTCTGTAGGTGAAGACGGGGCCACCCATCAGTGCTGCGAAGATTTTGCCCTGATGAGAGCCGTACCAGGCATGGTAGTTGCCAGCCCGTCTGATGATATTGAAGCGAAAGCTATGGTAGAAGCGGCTTATGAGCATGAAGGCCCTGTATATATGAGATTCGGCCGTCTTGCAGTTCCGGTTATCAATGATAAACCCGGCTACAAGTTTGAGCTTGGAAAAGGTATTGTCCTTCGTGAAGGAAAAGATCTGACTATCATTGCAAACGGCCTTTGTGTTGCTCCGTCTCTGGAGGCAGCAGAGAAGCTGGCAGCAGAGGGAATTGAAGCTAAGGTTATCAATATGCACACCATCAAACCTCTTGACGAGGAGCTGGTAGTGGCCTCAGCAAAAGAGACCGGCAAAGTGGTAACTGTGGAAGAGCATTCCGTTATCGGCGGTCTCGGCGGCGCTGTATGCGAGTGTCTTTCTGAAAAGGCTCCGGTGCCTGTTAAGCGTATCGGTATCAATGATGTATTCGGAGAGTCCGGCCCGGCAGTGGCTCTTCTCCAGAAATACGGTCTTGACACAGAAGGTATTTATAAACAGATCAAAGAGTTTGTATAAGCCTGTCTGACGGGATCACATCCAGGATTCCCTGTGTGATAGTATCAGCCAGGGAGATCACTGTGGACAGACGGGTAGTCTGCAGTGTCAATTGTTCCAGGATACCCGCTATATTTACAATCCCTGTGATATGGATATCTCCCACAGGCGGAAGCTCCTTTTGAACTCCGGCACCTGGGTATAGTGCACCATTAGCGATGGTCACATACCCCAGGTGCTTTTTTGAACCCAGAGAAGCATCGATGGCAATGACCAAGGCATCAGGATGATTTGCATGGATAAAATTTCGGACCTTTTCCAGGTTTAATGCATGGACAGGCTGGGAAAGAGTGCCGTACACATAAATCCCCTGGATTTCATAACGGCTGAGCTGGTATCCCACGTAAGGGCCGAGGCAGTCCCCGGTCATCCTGTCGCTGCCGATACAGAGAAATACGATTTCAGACCATTTTCCTGGATGGTGAAGGATACATTTCCTTAGTAAATATGCGATCTCCTTGGATGAACTTTCTTTTTTTGTATCAATGTAAAACGCCATGGGAAATCCTCCCTAATATTCTTTTGATTCATCATATCCCAAAACTGGAAGAAATATGCACCATGCAAAATCTGTCGCTAAATTCTTGGGACCAGGTCTTACATTGTGCTAAAATCCGCATTTTGTTTATGCTATGCTGATGCCCGAAGGGGTGATGTGACATGATCGAGGTCATTTATAAGGAAGAGAAGCAGGAAGCGGAGGGGAACGAAGAGGTGTTCCGTATTCCCAGAAACATACGGCAGATAGGTCTGGTGAATGAAGACTACAGAATTTACATCGAGGATTATGTATACACGTTTTTGGGGAGACTGGCCGGTGCAGACAAGGAAAAAGAAAACAGCAAAGGTTGTCTGGCTGTGCTGACAGGGGAAACGAAGTGGTCTGAGGGGACCACATATCTTTTTATCAGGGGAGCACTGATGGTGGAAAATGTGGAGGCGGCTGCTGACCACATTGATTTTACAGAGGAAATATGGACAAAAATCTATGAGGAACAGGAAAAATATTTTCCGGAGCAGGAAATCGTAGGCTGGTTCTTTTCCCAGGCACAGGTGCCTGTAGAGATCACAGAGATATTTACCCGTGTCCACCTTAAATATTTCGGGGGAGAGAAGGTTCTGATGCTCATGGAGCCTGTAGAGCGGGAAGATGCCTTCTTCCGTTATGAAAACAGTTCTCTGGTGCGGCAGGAAGGCTATTATATTTACTATGAAAAAAATCCCCTGATGCAGGCGTATATGCTGGAGAAAAATCAGGATATCCAGCCGGCTTCCTCTGAAGAAGTAGAGGACGAGGCGGTTAAAAATTTCCGGAAAATTATTAAAATGAAGAAAAAACAGGAGCCTGAGAAAACGGAAGATCCAGAAGAGAAGCCTTCTGTTTTTTCCTATGCGGCTACTGCCTGCCTTGCTATAGCCATATTGGCAGTTGGGGTGAATTTTTATCAGAACTATAAGGATATGCAGAGTGTCAAAAATCAGACACAGGTAGTATCGTCTGTAATAAAAGAGGAAGTGACGCCCAGCATAGCCCCTGCAGTTACACCGACGCCAAAAGCAGTCCAGACCCCTGCCCAGAGTACGTCCACAGGGAATAGCCTGAATTCTTCAAGGGAAAACGTATCAGACAAAAACGCCGGCGGTTCCGGCGCAGGAGAATCGGGGGCAGTATCCGGCCAACAGATAAAAAGTCAGTCAGCCGACGGAACCTCTGCCGGTGAAGATTCGTCAGGCCAGCAGTCCCAAGGAACTGCACAGCAAGAAGGGCAGACGGCTGAGAGCAGTGATGTTTACCAGGAAGAGTCAGATGTTCGGAAAGCAAAACGAAGAGAAGAGCTTGCAGCTAAGGAACAGGCTGCAGCACAGAACGGGGGAGAACAGTCAGATGCAGGTAATGACAACGAGACGGCATCCTCCACTGAGATTCACGATACTTATGTTATCCGCCCGGGGGATACGCTGTTCCAGATAAGTATGGCGCGGTACGGAAATATGGAAACTATCCAGGAAATCTGCCGTCTTAACGGACTTTCAGAAGATGAAATCATCTATCCTGGCCAAGTGATCGTTCTGCCCTAAAAATTGCCGGATGGAGCAGGCCGGTAAACCGGGGAAGGACTCGCGGTGGGGATAAGGGATAGGCTTTGACAGTATAGTTGAACACCATTTTTGCGATGATATTATGTTGCAAAAATGGTGTTTTTTATATTTGGGCGAAGGTTGCTAACAGAATATATAGTAAAAATAGATAAGTACAATTTTGTAATAATGTAAAATATGCACAATTTACAATGGGTATATATTGTGCTATCCTACCTATAGAATAGGTGAACAGGTAGAAATGGATCATTTATCTTTATTTGGCTGATTTTATGGTCATCCTTTATAAGAAATATCTCCATCGGACGTCTTGGGATGTGAGAAGACCTGATGAAGCCAATGTTTTTCTTTTATTTGACGCAGCAGGATATATCACTGTATGTAATATCCGGGTAACCGGCTGAAAATTTACGGGGCAGGATAGTTCACTGGCGTGGAGAATAAAATAGAAAAAAGTATTCAGGAACAGTGTTAGATTTAAGATAATAATAGAAAGGGATTGATAACATGAAAAAAGTATTAGTATCGTCATCACATTTTGATACCCTGTGCCATGATGCCTGGGATTTATTTGAAGAAAATGGTATAGAAGTAATCTTTGATGCCAAAAAAGCGTTTCCAGCCTACACAACAGAAGAAATCGAAGCCCATCCGGACCGGGAAGAAATTGTTGCAGCATTGATCGGAATGGACGATTATAGGGATGAAAGAAAGTATCAGGCATTGCCCAATCTGAAAGCAGTTGCAAAATTTGGTGTGGGTGTAGACAATATTGATGGTGCACTGGCGAAAAAATACGGAGTAAAAGCCCTGAATGCCCCGGGACAGAATTCTAATGCAGTTGCAGAATTGACAGTGTCATTTATGTTGAATCTCCTTCGCGGGGTGATACCTTTACATAAGGCCATGGAAGAAGGGGGATGGCCCCGCCATATCGGCACAGAAATAAAAGGGAAGACAGTTGGTCTTCTTGGTTTTGGAGCAATTGCAAAACTGGTAGCCAGGAAATTGCAGTGCTTTGATGTGACAGTGCTGGCATATGATCTTTATCCGGATGTCAAGGCAGCTCAGGAGATGGGGGTGAAACTGACCACACAGGAAGAAGTTATTACTGCCAGTGATATTGTAAGCATTCATATTCCGGCCACGCCTGATAACTATCATCTTTTTGACAGAGATACTATAGCAAAAATGAAGGACGGTGCATATTTGGTGAATCCGGCCCGCGGTGCTCTTGTGGATCTGGATGCAGCAGCAGAAGCGCTTCTTTCCGGAAAACTGGCTGGAGCTGCAATCGATGCTTTTGAATTAGAACCTCTGCCAAAGGATGCTAAGATTCTGCAGTGTGAAAATATTGTCCTAACACCTCACACAGGTGCGGAGACAAAAGAATCATATTATAACGTAAGTATCACAACAGCAAAAGATATCATACGGGTGGTAAATGGCCAGGAACCTGACCATTGTGTAAACCCATAAATAGCGTAACAGTTCATGCAAGTCTGCCCTGTTGCTGAATAGTTAGTTACTGTTCACTCCGTGACCAGTAACACGCTTCGCGATGTACAGAAATTATGCATACTGCATAATTTCGCACGTTGTATGTCTCGGGATTTTCATGCATATATGCATGAAAACACCTCGCGGGATATTACCAGTGAACAATGAATAGTTATTCCGGTTACCAGAATAGGGAAAGTATTAACTTGACAATTCGCAAAATTTGGATTATAAAAAGGTTATCTGGGATTATAGTCAAGGAAAGGCAACAGTTCGGGCCCGCCTGAATCGCTGCAAGTAAAGAGGAACTCATGAAAAAAAATACAGAAATACATACATTAAACAGGGAACGCTTATATGAAAGAGTAGCAGATCATTTGGAGAAAATGATTCTGGAAGGCCAGGATCAACGATGGAAGGAAGGAGAAAAGCTTCCTTCAGAACAGGAATTGGCAGATAGCTTCGGCGTCAGCAGAAATATTGTGCGTGAGGCTGTCAAGCTGCTTAAAGAGCGTGGACTTGCAGAACCGAAAAACGGGCTGGGAGTATATATCACACGGCCCAATCCGGAACAGCTGTCTGCATTTGTTTACAGATATGTATTGCTGAACCATACAGACCTGCGGATGATATACGATACCCGTATCCTTCTTGAGGAATATTGTGTTGGATGTGCGGCTGCCAGATGCACAGAGGAAGACTTGGAAAGGGTACGTGAAATTGTTTCTTATATGAAGGACGCAAGAATGACTGAGCAGGAATTTAGAGAAGCGGATTATATGTTTCATATTGCATTGGCAGAAATATCCGGGAATCCGCTTAATGTGATGATGATCAGTGCTCTCAAGGATGTTTTTCTTACCATTCTGGGGCAGAACTATCACAATCTGGAAGAAAGCGGCACTACCAGAAAGGATCATGAGATGATTTTGGAAGCTGTAGCCAACCATGATGGAGAAACGGCAAAGGCACTTTTAATAAGACATCTTGAAGATTCTTACAAAAACGCTAGTAAATATCATCTCAGTCATAATGAGACAATAACAGAATAATATGAACCATTGGACTGCTGTGTATAAAGGGATCTTTCCTGATACACGCGGTCCTTTTTATATGCCCGAAAAAGTACCATTTGGTTTTAACCAGAAAATATTCTGCTTTATCCCTTTGACCGCGGGCCTGCACGTAAAACCTTATCAAAAAACCAACCCATCCAACCACAAAACATTTCTCCCGGACAAATAATTGTATTACATCAGAAAGGTGTGCTATAATGAAGACTAACCACGAGCCGTAGAGCGAGTGGTTAGTCGCTGCTGATTGACCTTCAGGTCAAGCAGATACCTAAAGAAACCACGAGCCGTAGAGGGAGTGGTTAGTCGCTGCTGATTGACCTTCAGGTCAAGCAGGTACCTAAAGAAACCACGAGCCGTAGAGGGAGTGGTTAGTCGCTGCTGATTTTATGGATACTAAATATATGAGGTAAGGTTAGAGATGGCAAATACAATCAGGGATATTAAGAAAAAACGCAAAAAGAAAAAGCTTATGGCGCAGAAGGCCAAGCTGGCAAAAGCCCAGGCTGCCCAGGAAGCCGGCGGAAGAAGTGCGGCGGATTATCAGGCACGTCTGTCACATCATAAGCGAAGTGCTATGAGACGTACATTGATTACTGCAGGCGTTATTATTGCTGCAGTATTGTTGGTGGTACTTTATTTTGAAAAGAGAAGCTACCGTAATTATAAAATACTGCAGACCAGTGAGCAGGAGGATGTAGTTTCCACAAAATATCTAGAACTGGATGGAAAAATTCTCCGCTATAGTCCTGACGGAGCAGCACTTGTGAATAATAAAATGGAAACTTTATGGAATGAGCTGTACGATATGCAGAATCCTGTTGCAGATGTGTGCGGAACAAAGGCAGTAATTGCCGACAGGGATGGCACACTGCTGGAAATTTTTAATAAGAACGGCCGCACCGGAAGTGTGTCAACGTCTTACAGCATTGTAAAAGCCAGGGTGTCGGCAAGCGGAATGGTAGCCGTGATTCTGGATGCCGGTGATGATACATGGATCAATTTCTATAGTCCGGACGGCAGTTTGATAGCAGAAAATCAGACAAAAGTAGATGATCCGGGATATCCTTTAGATGTGGCTATATCCAGGGACGGGTTGATCATGATGGTCACGTATCAGTTTGTTGACGGCGGTGACACCACCAGTTATGTAGCTTTTTATAATTTTGGAGATGTTGGGCAAAATGAAGATGACAGGATTGTCAGCGGATATACTTATGACGGGGTGGTGATTCCTCAGATACAATATCTGGACAGCAGTCAGTCTGTTGCTCTTCGAGATGATGGATTTACCTTGTATAAAGGGAAACAAATACCAAAGGAAAATAAGACTGTTAAAGTAGAAAATGAGATTGTGAGTACGTTTTTTGATGAAGATGTAATAGGGCTTGTGTTTAAGAACAGCAGCAAAGACAAGCTTTACACGATGAGAGTGTACTCTACAGGAGGTAAACTGAAATTCCAGAAGGATTTTAATATCCCATACACAAGTATTAAAATGAGCGGCGGTAATATACTGATGTACAATAGTTCTCAGATATGTGTGCTAAACAGCAGAGGTGTAGAAAAATATATGGGGACGGTAGACGGAACCATCAATGATTTCTTTAAAATTGGATGGAATAAGTATCTGCTTGTTTTAGACAGCGGTGTTAATGTGATCAAATTCAGTTAAGGAGGAAATTATGACCTGGACGGGGCTTGGAATTGTGACACTTGGGTTTTTGGCATTCTCCTGTTATATGGGATTTCGGAGAGGATTTGTGAGAGAGGTAGTGTCTACTTTTTTTGTGGTTCTCTCAATCGTGTTAGTGTGGTTTATAAATCCCTATGTCAACGATTTTATCCGGGAAAACACTCCTGTATATGAAAAGATACAGGAGGGCTGCCAGGACTTGGTGGAGACACAGATTGGCGGAGCTGAAGGAATGGGACACACGGAACAGAACAGTATGATTGACGGATTGGCTCTCCCGGGGTTTTTAAAGGAAGGCATAATGGAAAATAATACTGCAGGTGTGTACCGCTATCTTGCAGCAGATACCTTTGCGGAATATGTTGCAGGATATCTGGCACTGGTGGCAGTAAACGGACTGTCATTCCTGGTTTCGTTCCTGCTGGCATCAATTATGATCAGGATAGTAACGTATGCCTTGAATCTGATAACCTGTCTTCCTATTATAAAAGGAGCAAATAAATTAGCCGGAGCATTGATGGGGGGAGTGAAATGTATTATTTTTATTTGGATTGCATTTCTGGTTCTCACTGTGCTTTGTAACACTGAAGTAGGGAAAGCAGGCCTCCAAATGATTGAGAAAGACCATTTCCTGAATTTCCTGTATGAAGAAAATATCTTTGTGAAAATTTTTATGAGTATTTTTTATGGAAAATAATAAAAAAGGTCTTGACGTAATAAGATGAGAATGATATACTAAAGTCCGCTTCAGTGTGAAGCGGGCTTTTCAAGTTCATTTGTCGGGAGACATTGAGAAAAGTTGAAAAAAATGTAAAAAAGGTGTTGACAGCACAAACATGATATGATAAGATATCAAAGTTGCTGAAAGGCACACAAAACGACAACAAAGACGAGACAAAAAAATATAAAAAAGTTCTTGACAAACAGAAAACGACATGATAAAATGTTAAAGCTGTCGAAAACAAGAACGGCAAACAACCTTGATAACTAAACAGTGAAACACATACGATTCTCGAAAATTCTTT
>JAUNHC010000020.1 GCA_030524175.1 Eubacteriales bacterium | reverse complement strand
AATGGATAGGGTAGCTAACAGTTAGCAATTCATTACGCGACTTCACGTCGCACTACAGCTTCTGGATCACAGGACCCATCTCCGTCATTCCGCTTGGGAAGCACATTTCTTTGCCATGGTCTACCACCTTGCCTACAGGAGAGATAACAGCAGCAGTGCCGCAAAGACCGCATTCTGCGAAATCTTTTACCTCCTCCAGATAAACTTCTCTTTCTTCAACCTCAAGCCCCAGATACTCCTTTGCCACATAGACAAGGGAACGGCGGGTGATGGAAGGAAGGATACTGTTGGATTTCGGGGTTACAACTTTGCCGTCTTTTGTTACGAACAGGAAGTTTGCCCCGCCGGTTTCCTCCACCTTGGTGTGGGTTCCCGGATCAAGGTACATATTTTCGTCAAAGCCCTGTCTGTGTGCGTCCATGATAGCGTACAGGCTCATGGCATAGTTAAGTCCTGCTTTGATATGGCCCGTTCCGTTAGGTGCAGCACGGTCAAAATCACTGACACGGATAGTGATAGGCTTAACGCCGCCCTTGAAATAGGGACCTACCGGTGTGGTAAATACACGGAACTGATAGTCATCTGCAGGTTTTACACCGATCACAGGATTGGAGCCGAACATGAAGGGACGGATGTATAAGGTAGCACCGGAGCCGAATGGCGGAACATATGCGGCATTGGCTTTGACTGTTTGTACTACGGCGTCAATAAAACGATCCTGAGGAAAGACAGGCATTTCCAGTCTTCGTGCAGAATTCTCCATACGCTCTGCATTAAGGTCTGGGCGGAAGGTGACAATACGGCCGTCTTCCGTTGTATATGCTTTCATTCCTTCAAATACAGTCTGTGCGTACTGCAGGACTCCGGCACACTCACTGATCACTACTTTGTCATCTGTTGTCAGTCCGCCTTCATCCCAGGCGCCATCTTTAAAATTGCACACATATCGGTAATCTGTTTTGATATATCCAAAGTCCAGATTTGCCCAGTCAATGTTATTGTTTTCCATAATAATTCCTCCATTCGCAGGGTTTCGCTTTTTTATCTCTTTCACATTGTAAAACTTTTACGTGGTAACTTCAATGGGAAATTTAATTTATTTTAAGATTTTTATTCGTGTCAGCTCGTGGGATATCCGTATGCAATAACCATCTCGTTTTTTTGATAAATTTCTTGCCATAGGGATATTTATTTGATAAAATTATTGAAAGATACGGATTTTTTGTAAAATAATTCTTATATTCAGATGATAAATATACAGGAAGACAGGAGTCAATTATGTTTGATGTTAAAAAGGAACCTGATGAAGTACCACTGGAGAAAATAGAGGGAAGCAGGCTTCAGATATTAAGCGATAATATCCCGGGGGGAATGTTTTCATGTCTCTACGATGAGGCATTGACACTTCAGGAGATGAATCATGGATTTTTGTCAATGCTTGGGTATACACGCCGGGAGATAGCTGAAACTTTTCAGGACAGCTTCTGGGAAATGATAGATGTGCGTGACAGGGAAGCCACACGTGCAGAGGTGGCCGAGCAGCTTAAGGCAGGGAATGATAAAGAACTGGAATACCGTATGAAGCGTAAGGACGGAAGCACTATCTGGGTTCTGGACAAAGGACATCTCATCCGGGATGAAAAGGGCACAGATTTTTTTTGCTGCGTACTTGTGGATATAACAAGGAGCAAGGAGCTTGAATCAGAGCTTCGTCTGTCGCTGGAGCGGCATCAGATCATTATGGACCAGAGTACAGACATACTTTTTGACTGGGATATAGAAAGAGACACCATCCTTTTCTCCAGAAACTGGAATAAGAAATTCGGCTGTGATCCTGTGACTGAACATGTAAGCTGTCTTTTGATGAAGGCTCCTCAGGTTTATGAGGAGGACCATGCTCTATTTTATGAATTGTTTCAATCTGTCCGTAATGGGAACCTTTACGGGGAGAGGGAGATTCGTTTTATTGATAATGACAAGCATATCATCTGGTGCCGTGTGCGTATTTCAGGACAGAAGGATGAGTCAGGGCATATGGTGCGCGCAGTGGGGGTCATAATCGACATTACTTTGGAAAAGCAGAAAGCGGATTTGCTTATGGAGCGGGCTCAGAGAGATGATCTTACCCGGCTGTTCAATAAAGGGACTGTGCAGGAGTGTATTGAGGGCGTGATTTCCCATGCTGCGGCCGGAATGATGTCGGCACTGCTTATCATTGATCTGGACAATTTTAAGCATATCAATGATTCTATGGGCCATTTATTCGGTGATGCTTTGCTGGCAGAGGTTGCGCACATACTACAGAAGCAGTTCTCAGGACAGGATATAGTGGGGCGTGTGGGCGGCGATGAATTTGTGGTATTTATCAAGGAGATACCGTACATTTCCATGGCAGAGCGTAAAGCAGCAGGGATTATGGAAGCTTTGAAAAGAATGATCGTGCAGGAAATTTCAAATTCAGACTTTGCCTGCAGTATAGGGATTGCAGTCTATCCCAATGACGGAAAGACTTACCATGAGCTTTTCCATAACGCTGACAAGGCTCTTTACCGTGCAAAAAAACTGGGGAAGGACAGATATTGTCTGTTTACTCCCGGCCTTGTCCAGGACGGATTTTTGGACACTGATCACAGTGCGGCTAATGCACGGATTGATTCTGATGAGGATCCGGGCAATGTGGAACTGCGTCTGGTGGAATTTATATTCAGGATACTCTATAAGGCCTCAGATTTAGATACTGCTGTGAATGCAATTCTGGAGGTGGTGGGACACCACCTTGATGTCAGCCGTGTGTATATTTTTGAGGATGATGAAGATGACAGGTATTGCAGCAATACCTTTGAATGGTGCAATGAAGGGATTGAACCGGAGAAAGAGAATCTTCAGCATATTCGGTATGCGGAGGATTTACCCGGCGGATACAGGAGTAATTTTGACGAGAACGGTGTATTCTATTGCCGGGATGTTTCTGCACTTTCTCCCCAGGCAAAGGAAGTCCTCGAATCACAGGGCATCAAATCTGTACTTCAGTGTGCCATTTATGGTGAAGGGAAGTATAAAGGTTTCATAGGCTTTGACGAATGCCGTGTCAATCGGTTCTGGACACAAGAGCAAGTGAATATGATCGTTTTTATTTCAGAAATCCTCAGCACCTTTCTTCTGAAGATGAGAACCCAGAAAAAAGCAGTCCAGAATGCAGTTTCGCTGGAAACAATACTGGATAACCAGAGTTCCTGGGTTTATGTGATTGACCAGCATACTTTTGAGATGAAATATATTAACAGAAGAACCTATGAATTAGTGCCCGGGGCTAAAAAGGGAAAAACCTGCCACTCGGCTTTTTATTACCGTGATACACCTTGTGAAGGCTGTCCTGTCAGTAAGCTTGGGGAAGAGAACTCACGTTGTGTGCGGCAGATTTATAATCCCTATTTAAAGGTCTGGGTGCTGACAGATATCTGTATGATCCAATGGGAGGGAGAGAGAGCAGTTCTGATCACCTGCCACGACATTACAGAGTTAAAGAAAACACCGGTTGCCCCCTGAGGGCTGTGTATTTTCCGTACTTTGTGCTCACGAAATCCTCAAAATATTTGAAATCTGCCCTGACCGGGCGGTTTCTGCCGTATTATAAAATTTTACAGAGTCCATGTATCTTCCCATATCGGAGGTACAGGGACTCTTTTGTATGTGCCGGAAAAATGAGAATCTCGATTTTGAGATTCTTTTTTTATTTTTGTATAATCTTTGCCCTTATTACAAAATCTAGGTAAATAAGGAAAGAAAAAAGGATGGTGGACATGGATAAATTTGAGGTGAAAACATCCATACATTTTGGCGCAGGCGCTCTGAAATGCCTGGAAGAAATACAGGGAAGGAAGATTTTTATAGTCACTGACCCTTTCATGGTGAAATCAAAAATGACAGACCGGGTGACAGAGCATTTGAAAAATAAGGAGTATCTTATTTTTGACCAGGTAGAACCGGACCCTTCTCTGGAACTGGTGACAAAAGGGGTAAAAGCACTAATGGAATTTGAACCGGACGGGATGATCGCTCTTGGCGGTGGATCGGCCATTGATGAGGCCAAGGCCATTCTGCATTTTGCGCGCAGGATGGGAGGGACTCCGGATATAGAACTGACTGCAGTTCCCACCACAAGCGGAACCGGTTCGGAGGTTACGTCCTTTGCAGTGATAACAGACAGGCAGAAGGGTGTGAAATATCCTCTTGTGGATGATTCTCTTTTACCCGGCACAGCGGTTCTGGACCCGGAACTTGTAAAAAGTGTCCCGGCAGCAGTGACAGCAGATACAGGGATGGATGTATTGACCCATGCCCTGGAGGCGTATGTGTCTGTGAGAGCAAATGCATTTACGGACGCTCTTGCAGAAAAAGCGGCAGTTACAGTTTTTAAGTATCTGGTCCGCTCCTGGAAAGACGGGAATGATCTGGAGGCAAGAGAGCAGATGCATTATGCCTCTTGTATGGCCGGTCTGGCCTTTGACAGGACCTCCCTTGGAGTGAACCATGCCATTGCCCACAATATAGGAGGGAAGCTTAAAGTTCCCCACGGAAGAGCCAACGCTGTTTTACTCCCTTATGTGATAGAGTTCAATGCGCAGCTGGGAGATTACAGCCAGAAGGAATATAAATTACCTGCACATAAATATGCAGCTGTTGCAGAACTTGCAGGGATAGGGGGAGGTAATGTGAGAGCAGGCGTAAAGAATCTTGTACGGCAGATACAGAAAATGCAGTCACAGATGAAAATGCCGGCCAGCTTCAGGGAGTGCGGGATCAAGCCGGAGGAATACCGTCTGGCGGAAACAAATATTGCAGAGGGAGCACTGCTTGACAAATGTATTGCCACCAACCCCAGAACAGTGGCTGCCGAGGATGTATTGGAGATTTTGAAAAAGGCGTACAGGGCCTAAGTGAAGAGCTGTGCAGAGGAAGGTGGATAAGTTGGAAGAAAAGCAGAGAATCATACAGGAATTTGTGCCGGGAAAGCAGATCACCCTGGCCCATGTGATCGCAGGCCCGGACAATGATATCTACACAAAACTTGGACTGGAACAAAAACAGATGGATGCTATCGGCATTCTAACGATCACTCCCAGCGAGGGTGCTATTATTGCGGCTGATATTGCCACCAAGGCCTCAGATGTGATGCTGGGCTTTATAGACAGGTTCACCGGTGCATTGTTGTTTACAGGGGACATTAGTTCTGTGGAGGCAGCCATCAAAGATATTCTGGAGACCATGGAAGAAAATCTGGGATTTGCCAAAGCCCCCGTCACCAGGACATAAGGTAAGGAGCAGCATATGAAAAAAGTGATATTTATAGGGCAGACAGGCAGCGGCAAGACAACACTGTGCCAGAAACTGAATGAGCAGACTATACGGTACCGGAAGACTCAGGCTGTGGAACGTTTTGCCAAGTCTATTGACACTCCGGGAGAATATCTGGAGAATCCCAGGTTTTACAGTGCTCTTACAGTGACGGCAGTGGATGCGGATGTAGTAGCTCTTGTGGCAGACCCCACAAGAGGCTGTCAGCCTATTCCTCCTGGCTTTGCCACAATGTTTAACAAAAAGGTGATAGGGATTGTAACAAAAATCCGCCAGGTCCGGGCTGAGGCAGTGGAGAATGCCAAAGGGGAACTGCTCCGTGCCAAGGCTGCCCCTGTTTTCCTGGTGGATACCCCGGAGGGTATAGGGATCAAAGAGCTTTCCCACTATCTTGAACAGAATGGGGGAGATGACGAATGAAAGAAGAGTTGCTAAGTGTAGGCATAGATCTGGGTACCAGCACCACACAGCTGATCTTCTCAAAGCTTACGGTTGAAAATGTGGCTGCAGGTTATACCGTGCCAAGGATGGTCATTACCCAGAAGCAGGTTCTCTATAAAAGCGAAATCTATTTTACTCCCCTTATTGACCACCAGCACATTGATTTTACGAAAATCCGCCAGATCGTGGAGAAGGAGTACGAAAGAGCCAATGTGAAAAAAGAACAGATTGACACAGGCGCTGTGATCATCACAGGAGAGACAGCCAGGAAGGATAATGCCAGAGAGGTGGTAAATGCGCTCAGCGGTTTTGCAGGGGATTTTGTGGTGGCAACTGCCGGGCCGGATCTGGAAAGTGTGATCTCGGGAAAAGGAGCCGGCACGGATATTTATTCCAAGGAGCATAACCTTGGGGCAGTAAATATTGATATCGGCGGAGGGACCAGTAATCTTGCTTTGTTTAAAAGAGGAGAGACAAGGGAAGTAGGCTGTCTGGATATTGGAGGAAGACTTGTCAGGCTGGAGGAAGGAAGCAGGAGGATCACTTACATTGCACCGAAGCTTCAGGAAATCATCCGTGACGAGGGCCTTGGGCTGACTGTGGGGGATATTGCGGACGAACACAGGCTGCAGCCCCTTATAAAAATCATGGTGGAGGTACTGGAACAGAGCGTGGGGCTGCGTTCGGACTGCAGGTACTATCAGCACATGATCACAAGCCAGGGAATCAAAAATACTGAGGAAATAAAAGGTATCAGCTTTTCAGGCGGGGTGGCCGAGGCGGTATATCATCCTGAAAAGTTCAAAGACCCCTTTTGCTTTGGGGATATAGGTGTTCTTCTGGGAAGGGCAGTAAGAGAATCCCGTATGTTCAGGGAGCTTCAGGTGATCGAGAGTGCTGAGACCATAAGAGCTACAGTGGTAGGTGCAGGCAGTCATACCACGAAAATCAGCGGCAGCACCATCACCTATACAGGAAATACATTTCCTGTAAAGAACCTTCCGGTACTGAAGCTCACACAAGAGGAAGAAAAGAAGGAGAATCTTGCCCAAGCCATCAGGAGAAAACTGGAATGGTTTTCTGTGGAAGGAAATCAAGAACTTCTGGCAGTGGCATTCCGGGGAGATGAAAATCCTTCCTTCAGCAGAGTGCAGGAGTATGCGGCAGGTTTGCTGGAGGGTATGAAGCCGCTGTTGGAGGCTGGTTTTCCCCTGATCGTCATAGTGGAAAATGATATGGCAAAGGTATTAGGTCAGACAATGTACCATCTTTTGGGATGGGAAAAGGAAATAATCTGCCTGGACGGTGTACGTCTGTCAGAAGGTGAGTATATAGATATCGGAAGGCCGGTGGCAGAAGGAAGCGTACTTCCGGTTGTAGTGAAAACACTGGTTTTTCATTCAGAATAGGAGGAAGTTATGATTTTAAAAACAAAATTATTCGGTCATGTGTATGAGTTTAAGTCTCTGAAGGAAGTAATGGCAAAGGCAAACGAAGAGAAATCAGGAGACAAGCTTGCCGGCATTGCGGCGGAAAGTGCGGAAGAGCGCGTGGCAGCCAAGGTAGTGCTCTCAGAAATCACAATGGAGGATCTCCGCAACAACCCGGCAGTGCCTTACGAGACAGATGAGGTGACAAGAATCATCCAGGATGATATCAATGAGCCTATCTATAAGGAAATCAAAAATTGGACTGTGTCCCAGCTTCGTGAATGGATACTGGACGAAGTGACGACAGGGGAAGACATTAAGAGGATCTCAAGAGGACTTACCTCAGAGATGGTTGCGGCTGTGGCGAAGCTTATGTCTAATATGGATTTAGTTTACGGGGCACGAAAAATAAGGATCACAGCTCATTGCAATACTACCATCGGTGAACCGGGAACACTTTCATCCAGACTGCAGCCAAACCATCCTACAGACGATCCCGACGGTATTATGGCTTCTCTGCTGGAAGGACTTACCTATGGTGCCGGGGATGCCCTTCTGGGGCTGAATCCTGTGGATGACTCTGCAGAGAGTGTAGCCAGAGTTCTGAAAAGATTTGAGGATATCAAGCAGAAATTTAAGATTCCTACACAGACCTGTGTCCTGGCTCATGTGACAACCCAGATGGAAGCCATAAGAAAAGGAGCTCCTGCGGATCTGATCTTCCAGTCCATCGCAGGATCGGAGCTGGGAAATACAGCCTTTGGATTTAATGCCGCCACAATTGAGGAGGCCAGACAGCTGGCTTTGAAGGAGGGAACAGCACAGGGGCCTAATGTCATGTATTTTGAGACAGGACAGGGTTCTGAACTTTCCTCTGAGGCACACCACGGTGCGGATCAGGTGACAATGGAGGCAAGATGTTATGGGTTTGCAAGACACTTTTCTCCCTTCCTGGTGAATACGGTGGTAGGCTTCATCGGTCCGGAATATCTCTATGACGGCAGACAGGTGAGCCGGGCAGGCCTTGAAGATCATTTCATGGGAAAACTTTCGGGAATCCCCATGGGGTGTGACGCCTGCTATACCAATCATATGAAAGCAGACCAGAATTCAATTGAAGACTTGTCTGTGCTGCTCACTGCTGCAGGGTGCAATTATTTCATGGGTATTCCCCACGGTGATGATGTCATGCTTAATTATCAGACAACAGGCTTCCATGAGACAGCAGCCCTTCGTGAAATCTTCGGTCTCACGGCCATCAGGCCATTCCATGAGTGGCTGATAAAAATGGGATATGTGGATGAGAAAGGAAAACTTACCCAAAAGGCAGGAGATGCGTCAACATTACTGTAATGCCGGAAAATATAGTATTAACCGGGCAAGTCCCGGATTAAGGAGGAAATGGAAATTGAGAGATGACGAAATAAGATCTATGGTGGAAAAAATCCTGGATCAAATGCTTGATCTGCCGGATAAACCGGAGCCCAAACGATCTGAGGTGATACAGACAACAGCCCAGGGTCTGAAAACCGGGGAGAATCAAGGCGACGGAAGATGTCTGGATGACATCACAGAGGTGAATTTAAGAGGGCAGCTTCTGGTTAAGGATCCCAGGGACCCGGAGGCATACCTTGCCATGAAAGCCAAGACACCTGCCAGGATCGGTATCGGCAAGGCAGGTGCAAGATACAGGACTGCTACGATGCTCCGGGTACGTGCAGACCATGCGGCAGCTCAGGATGCGGTGTTCAGTGATGTGTCTGAGGAGTTTGTGAAAAAATGCGGCTTTGTCTCTGTGAAGACTCTGTGTAAGGATAAAGATGAATATCTGACACGTCCGGATCTAGGGCGGAGATTCTCCAGCGAAGAGCTGGAGGTGATCAGAAAAACATGCGGGAGTCATCCGAAAGTCCTGGTAATTGTGGGGGACGGTCTGTCGTCCTCTGCCATTGAGGCTAATGTGGAGGATATGATACCTGCCATCCGCCAGGGCCTTGAGATGCACCATATCACCCTGCCCCCGGTTCTTTTTATCAAATATGCCAGGGTGGGCGCCATGGACGCAGTAGGTGAGGTCACAGATGCAGATGTGATCTGTATGCTGGTGGGAGAACGCCCCGGTCTTGTGACAGCAGAATCAATGTCAGCCTATATTGCCTACAAACCCCGCCACGGCCTTGCAGAAGCAAAGAGGACCGTTATCAGCAACATTCACAAAGGCGGTACCACAGCAGTGGAGGCAGGGGCCCATGCCGCAGAGCTTATCATAAAAATGCTGGACAAAAAAGCCTCAGGAATCGACTTAAAATAAATACGGCACCGCCGCAGCAAGTGCGGCACTAGAGGAACGCCGAAATCCGGCATCCCTGAATAAAGCCGCAGTGAATGCGGCACTGGAGGAAAGTCAATGAAGAATGATGAATTGCGTGCGAATATACTTGGGATCCGTATGATATCCAATGTGAGTGATGATTTGGCCAAGGCGCTGGAGCTTGGGCCAAGGCATAAGAGTCTGGGGATCATCACGGCGGATATGGATGATGTGACTTATACCGCCCTGGACGAAGCTACAAAGGATGCTGACGTGGATGTTGTCTATGCCAGATCCATGTATGCGGGGGCTGGAAATGCCAGCACCAGGCTGGCAGGTGAGGTGATCGGGATCATCGGCGGGCCAAGTCCTGCCGAGATCAGGAGCGGTCTTACTGCCATCCGTAATTTTATTGAAAACGGAGCTTGTTTTGTAAGTGCCAATGAGGATGATTCCATTGTGTACTATGCCCACACAGTGTCAAGGACAGGCACATACTTGTCCAAAACTGCAGGCATTAGGGAAGGAGAGCCGCTGGCATATTTGATCGCTCCTCCCCTGGAAGCCATATATGGCCTTGATGCCGCTTTGAAGGCGGCGGATGTGACAATGGTGGCTTTTTACGGACCGCCCTCGGAGACAAACTTTGGAGGAGCCCTTCTCACAGGCAGCCAGTCTGCCTGTAAAGCGGCCTGCACAGCCTTTGCCCAGGCAGTGCGTGCTGTGGCCGACGGGCCGAAAGATTATGAATAAGGAGGATGGAAGGAATGGAGTTAAGAGATAAAGATCTGATGTCTGTCCAGGAAGTGAGGAACCTTCTGGACAAAGCGAGATCAGCCCAGCAGAAGCTGGCAAAAATGGATCAGCAGCAGATAGACAGGATCGTAAAAGCGATCAGTGATGCAGGAATTGCAAACGCAGAGCCGCTGGCAAAAGCCGCCAAGGAGGAGACTGGCTTTGGCAGATGGCAGGATAAGGTGGTTAAAAATCTGTTCGCTTCAAAGACCGTATACGAGGCGATAAAAGATGAAAAAACAATCGGAATACTGAAGGAAGATAAGGAAAACAAGATATGGGATATCGGCGTTCCTGTAGGAGTGATCGCAGGAATCGTGCCTTCCACAAACCCCACCTCCACAGTGATCTACAAGGCTATGATCGCGTTGAAAAGCGGCAATGCCATTGTGTTTTCTCCTCATCCCGGTGCGAAAAACTGTATCCTTGAAACTACAAAAATCATTGCTCAGGCAGCGGAAAGTGCAGGCTGTCCTGAAGGTGCTATTTCAGCCGTCAGTATTCCTACCATGCAGGCTACCAAGGAGCTGATGAGCAATGACATCACATCCCTGATCCTGGCTACCGGCGGCGGAGCTATGGTGAAATCAGCTTATTCCTCCGGGACGCCGGCCATCGGCGTAGGTGCAGGAAACGGCCCTGCTTTTATTGATAAAACAGCAGATGTTCCTATGGCTGTGAAGCGGATTTTAGATTCCAAAACCTTTGACAACGGGACGATCTGCGCTTCCGAGCAGTCCATTGTTGTAGAAAAATGTATGGAGGAACGGGTGGCGAAAGAACTTACAAGGCAAGGAGCTTATCTTCTGGACGAGGCCCGTTCCAACCAGCTTGCCCGGTTTATTCTCAGGGCAAACGGGACTATGAATCCTATGATCGTGGGAAAAACATGTGCTGAGATAGCTGAATATGCAGGTATTTCAGGGATACCTGAAACGGCGAGAGTTCTTGTGGGAAGAGGCAGTAAGGTAGGGGCCGGGGAGCCTTATTCCAGAGAAAAATTGGCACCTATACTGGGATTTTTCGTGGAAGAAAATACGGATAAGGTTCTGGAACGTTGTGTGGAAATCCTTCATCTTGAGGGCGCCGGGCATACCTTTTCCATGCATGCAGAGAATGAAGAACTGGTGCGAAGATTTGCACTTGCCATTCCGGCCTCTCGTTTCTTGGTGAACACACCGGGCGCACTGGGAGGAATCGGTGCAACTACCCAATTGTTCCCTGCATTGACTCTTGGATGCGGAGCTGTGGGCGGCAGTTCATCATCAAATAATATTGGACCGATTGACTTGTTAAATATCAAAAGAGTTGCCGCCGGCACCAGGGAACTGGATGATATTAAGGCGGAAGCAGGGCTGCAGCCAGGAAGCGGGAATTTAACAGGAACGGCTTGCAGCAGAGGGCAGAATAATGGGTTCACCAAAGAGATGATAGACGCCATTGTGGACAGGATATTGAAGGAAATCGTATAGAAATCCTGGCATCATGATATTTATAGAAATTATAAGAATGAAAACCTGTAAATGCAGGATACTAATAAAAAATAAATTTCGGAGGTAAGGAAAATGGCAAATACAAATTCACTGGGAATGATTGAAACAAAAGGTCTTGTGGGAGCAATTGAGGCTGCTGATGCAATGGTGAAAGCGGCAAACGTTTCTCTGGTAGGAAAGGAGTCTATCGGGGCCGGCCTGGTGACGGTTATGGTACGTGGCGATGTGGGCGCTGTGAAGGCTGCCACAGACGCAGGAGCAGCAGCGGCAGAAAGAGTGGGAGAACTTGTTTCCGTCCATGTCATTCCCCGTCCTCACACAGAGGTTGACGTGATTCTCCCTCATCAGGCAGAACGTTCCGGGAACTCAGATCTTACTGAGGTATAAGCGAGATGGAGGACAGGGAGAAAATACGCAGCATTGTCACCGAAGCTGTCAGCCGGGCTTTGAATCCAAAGCCTGAGCATATGACACATCTGCGGGGGGATACGCTGGTGTTTAAGGACCATCCCAGAATTGCTTTCCGCGGAGCGATCGACTCCCTGGAGGCAGAGATCATCCTGCTGCAGACTATGACGGAAAAGAAAGGCATGACAATACTGACAGAGGATCTTGAGGAAATTATAAAAACCATACGTTGGCTGCTGCGCTGCGAGGTGTCAGGAGAGCCTGTAGGAGAGATAAAGCTTCAGGGTCTGGATTCAGATGAGCTTCGTGCCCATTCCCATCATCCCAGCCAGTATTATGGGATGAGGCATTTTCTGCCCACTTACAAGCATGGGGAAATAACAGCATGGCTGAACCGGCTTCGGACTAAAACAAGGGAGACGGAGCTTGCGGCTTACAGGGCTTTTAAGAAGGAAGACGGGGCGGTGGAGAGGGAAGACATCATTACTGTTCTCAACCGCCTGTCCTCTCTTTTCTGGATCATGATGTTTAAATATCTAACAGGAAAATACGGGGACAGATAGGAGAAAGCGATGGAGATATGCAGAGATTATGATGCCGGCCGAATCGTGGAAGCCGTTGTCAGGGAATTGAAATCCAGGCTGATGGTGGAGGTGGAGGCCTCCGGAAGACATGTCCATCTTTGCCGGGAAGATGTGGAAAAGCTCTTCGGACCGGGGTACCGGCTTCGGAAGGTCCGGGAGCTTTCACAGCCGGGACAGTTTGTTTGTGAGGAGAGGGTGACTTTGTCAGGGCCAAAAGGAAGTATCAGAAATGTGGTGATCCTTGGGCCTGAGAGACCGGAATCCCAGGCGGAGATTTCCATGACAGACTCACTTGCCTTAGGAATCAAACCTCCTGTACGGCTAAGCGGAGATATTGACGGGACGCCGGGATTTGATATGAGTGTGGGGGATAAAACAGTACACAAAGATAAGGGTGTGATCATTGCCAAACGTCATATGCATATTACACCTGAGGATGCAGAGAGACTTCATGTGAAAGACAGGGAAGCTATCAGCATCAAAGTATTCGGCAGCCGACCTGTGGTATTTCAGGATACCATTGTGAGGGTGAGCAAGGATTTCAGGACCTATGTTCATATTGATTACGATGAGGCCAATGCCTGCGGGTTTAAAAAAGGAACCTTGTGCAGGATCATCCGGTGAAGGAGGGACATGCCATGTACACGAAAGAACTGGATGCTGTGAAAGACAGCGGCCTGGTTGACGAAGTGATCAGGGAATTAAAGAAAAAGCTTGGTCAGGACAACGGGCAGTCCGCCTGTGCAGTCCGGCAGGCTCTTGTTTTAGGAAAGCTCTCAAAGGAAGAAGAGACAGCCTTGTCCGCTCTGTATCAGCCGGTGGATATTATGCCTGCCCACGCACCGGATATTGATATTGTTGTGGCTGCACGGCTTTCGGTGGAAGATTTGTCATCCCTTGCACTGGGACTTCCAAAGAGTGAGTCCTCCGCCTGTATTTTCCATAGTCTCTTGAGAGGAAAGAAGGTTTATATTCTGGAGAGAGGAATGGAGTATCTGAGATACAAGGACACGGCACATAAAACCTTATACCGTCTTCTTCAGGAGTATGAGGCCAGGATCAAGGGGTTCGGCATCAGGATCATTTCCGATATTCTGGATATCAGGGGGCAGGAGGATGTGTGTCCTGTCCGGCAGGCAGAAAACATCAGTCTTTCAGCTTCCTGTGAAGCTCTTGATTTAGGAGGACACAAGCTTCTCAGGGAATCTGATGTCCAAAAAGTGAGAGGCACTGGTTTTGGCGCAATACTCATAGACAGGGATACAATTGTGACACCATTGGCTATGGATTATATCACCAACCATAACCTGGAGGTCAGAAGAAAATAAACAGGCAGCACACAAAGGGGTGATAACTTGGAAATTGGCAGGGTGATCGGAAACGTCTGGGCAACGAAAAAGGACGAGGGAATCAGCGGGCAGAAGCTGCTGGTGATCAATGTAATGAAAGGTCTGGGCCAGGAGAAGGAATCCCTTATGGTGGCGGCAGATGTCATAGGAGCAGGAATCGGGGATATGGTTCTGGTTGTCCGGGGAACTCCGGCCAGGCTGGTAGTAGGGGACGGAGGAACTCCCGTGGATCTGGCTGTGGTGGCGATCATAGATTCCCTGGATATCCCGAAACCTGCTGTATACGAATGAGGCCGGAGTCAACAGGTGTACAATGACTTTGGACCTTAAACATCGTAGGAATGAAAAAGGACGGAGGTGCTTCTTATGGGCATCAATGAGATTATTATTTATATTATGGTGATTTTTGCAGCTCTTGGGGCTGTTGACAGAATCATCGGCAATCGTTTCGGCCTGGGAGAAAAGTTTGAAGAGGGAATTATGGCAATCGGTGCGTTGGCTGTATCCATGGTAGGAATTATTGCCCTTGCTCCTGTCATCGCCAATCTTCTGAAGCCGGTCATTGTTCCTCTTTTCGGTATATTAGGGGCAGACCCGGCTATGTTCGCCGGCTCCATTCTGGCTAATGATATGGGAGGCGCGCCTCTGGCTCAGGCACTTGCCTTAAGTGAAGATGCAGGAAATTTCGGCGGGCTTATTGTGGGTGCAATGCTTGGCCCCACTATCGTGTTCACCATTCCTGTTGCACTTGGGATCATTGAGGAATCAGACAGGAAATATCTGGCCACAGGTGTGCTGGCAGGTGTTATAACCATCCCTCTGGGATCTTTTGCCGGAGGTCTGGCGGCCGGGTATCCCCTTGGTATGATACTGAGAAACCTCATTCCCATTATTATATTTGCTGTTGTGATCGCCTTGGGTCTATGGAAGTTTGAGACTGCTATGGTGAAAGGTTTTACGTATTTTGGTAAATTTGTGGTGGCTGTCATCACACTGGGCTTAGGTGCGGGCATTGTTGAGGCACTTACAGGTATCGTGCTCATTCCCGGAATGAATCCTATCAGCGAGGGCTTTGAAGTAGTTGCGGATATTTCCATTGTACTTGCAGGGGCATTTCCCCTTGTCTATGTGATCACGAAAATATTTAAAAAACCTTTGATGGGTCTTGGAAGGGTTCTGGGGATGAACGAAGTGGCGGCAGCAGGTATGGTGGCCAGTCTGGCCAACAGTATTCCTATGTTCGGCATGATGAAGGATATGGATAAACGGGGAAAGATCATCAACGTGGCCTTTGCCGTTTCTGCAGCCTTTGTGTTTGGAGACCATTTAGGGTTTACGGCCGGGTTTAACCAGGATATGATATTCCCAATGATAGTCGGGAAACTGGTAGGCGGTATCACTGCAGTCTTTGCCGCACTTCTGCTTGCCGGGAACAGTAAAGAGAAATAGACTGGAGGATACTATGGAGATCAACAGAGAGATGATAGAACAGATGATCACAGCCATTCTGGCTGAAAAAACAGGCCGTACAGGCTTCCGGGACTTTGAGGATAACAGGCGGAAATCCGGGAATGTGATCAAAGTCAATGTACCTGCCATAAAGACAGATGAGAATGACAGGCTGGATACAGGGAAAGCAGGGGACAGGGTTTATACGCATGATCTTTTTACACTTGGGGAAAGCCCAAGGCTTGGGTGCGGGATTATGGAAATGGACCGTACCACCTTTGACTGGACTCTGAATTATGATGAGATCGACTATGTCATCGAGGGAAACCTGACCATTATTACCGGGGAAGGGCAAGTCAGCGCAGGACCTGGTGAACTTATTCTCATTCCAAAAGGCTCCCGGATCCAGTTCTCTGTTCCGGAAAAAGCAAGATTTATTTATGTCACCTATCCTGCTGATTGGGAAAATCAGCCCTGAACAGAAAGAAACGTACAGGATTTCAGCAACAGTTCAGGCACACTTGTCTGGCCTGTTTCGGATTTTAAACAAAGAGAGGGCAAGAATCAACGGCCTTCTCTTGTTTTTTGGTATAGACTCCGTTATAATAAGGATATTGAAAAATCGGAGGAAGAAATGGGAAATAAGGAATTTGAGGATCTTGGTGATAAAATCCAGGATATTATAGAGAAAGCAGTTGATTCTAAGAATTACCAGAAATTAAACCAGAGTATCAACCAGGCTGTGAACAAGGCCATTGACAGCGGCAGCGAGGCTCTTAAGGGGGCGTTTAACAGCAGCTTCAACCCTGAGCATAATGCACGTGCTTACGAGACACGGAAGAACCATGGTTATCAGCAGCCTCCTTTCGGAAAGCAGCAGAGAGTGGAGCAGGCAGCAGAAACGAAGCCAAGCGTTTACGGCAAAACAACAGGAGAGAACTTAAAGGGCATGATGCTTGCCATAACAGGAGGCATCTTGTCAAGCGGGATGGGACTTGGGCTGTTAGTTGCAATTTTGGCCCGCACCTTTGGTTTTGTCAGTTCCTCCTGGCTTGGGATCACCATACTTATGGCGTCAGGCGCAGTTGTGGGTACCGGACTTCTTATAAAAGGGTGTAAAAATCTTGGAAGACTTGGAAGGTTCCGGCGATACATCCAGGCTCTCGGACAGCATACATACTGTAATTTCGAGCAGTTGTCCCGTGTTGTGGGAAAGCCTGTCAAATTTGTCAAGAAGGATATCAAGGCTATGATCCACAGAGGGTGGTTTCTGGAGGGCCATGTTGACCAGCAGGAGACATGTCTTATCACCAGCAACGAGACCTACCGTCAGTATGTGGAGACACAGAAGCAGCTGGAAATGAAGAAAAGAGCGGACGAGCCTAAGGTGGAGACTGATACAAATACAGACCCACAGGTCCAGGAGGTTCTTGATAAAGGCAATGACTATCTTACGAAAATCCATAAATGTAACGATGCCATTCCGGGAGTGGAGATTTCGGCAAAGATTTCCAGGATCGAGATGCTTGTGCAGCGCATATTCCAGCGGGCCAAGGAGCATCCGGAGATCATACCTGATCTTAAGCGCATGATGGATTACTATCTTCCTATGACGGTGAAGCTTCTGGACGCATATGCAGATATGGACAGTCAGCCCATCCAGGGGGAGAATATCAAGGCGTCCAAGAGTGAGATCGAAGCAACCCTGGATACCTTGAACAAGGCATTTGAGAAGCTTCTTGATTCCATTTTTAAAGATACGGCATGGGATGTATCCAGTGATATTTCTGTTCTCCATACCATTCTTGCACAAGAAGGGCTGACGGAGGATGACTTTACCAAAATGAAACAGGAATCATAGATTACTGATTAAGAAAGGGCATATGCCCGTACCAGGATAAAGCCGCAGGAAAGGCGGCGGAGGAGGAAAGCATGGCAGAAGAATTTAAAGGATTTACAGATGAAGCGCCTACATTGACACTGGAGCCGGAATTCGGGGAGCCGAAGCAGGAGGTTGTGGAGGCAGCAGAAGCAAAAAGGGAATTTGAAGAGGCCCAGAAGGAGATCGCCCAGACGGTTTTATCACCCCAAGAACAGAAGATGGTGGATGATTTCGCAGAGAAGATCGACATTGAGAACATTAACCAGATTTTGCAGTACGGTGCCGGGACTCAGAAGAAAATGGCTGATTTTTCAGATGCGGCCCTTGAAAATGTGAAGACCCAGGAGCTTGGAGAAGTGGGAGAACTTATCTCCAGTGTTGTGGGAGAACTTAAGGAGTTTGATGCAGAGGAAGAGAAGGGACTTTTCGGCTTTTTTAAGAAACAGAGCAATAAGATAGAGACCATGAAGAACCGCTACAGCAAGGCAGAGACAAATGTTGCCAAGATCACAGATGCACTTCAGCAGCATCAGATGCGACTTATGAAGGATTCTGCCCTTCTGGACAAGATGTACCAGCAGAATCTTACGTATTTCAAAGAGCTGTCCATGTATATACTGGCAGGCAAGAAAAAACTGACACAGGTGAGAGAAGGAAAGCTGAAGGAGCTGGAACAGAGGGCTGCGGCAAGCGGACTGCCTGAGGATGCACAGGAAGCCAAGGACCTTGACAGCAAATGCAACCGTTTTGAGAAAAAGCTTCATGACCTGGAGCTGACCAGAATGATTTCCCTTCAGACAGCGCCTCAGATAAGACTGGTACAGAACAATGACACCAGTATGGTTGAGAAGATCCAGACCACAATTGTAAACACCATTCCCCTGTGGAAGAGCCAGATGGTGCTGGCCCTTGGTATCGCCCATTCCACAGAGGCTGCTTACGCCCAGCGTCAGGTGACAGATCTGACCAATGAACTGCTTAAGAAAAATGCGGAGGCTCTTCATATGGCATCTGTTGAGACAGCCAAGGAATCTGAAAGAGGAATTGTGGATATTGAAACACTGAAAAAGACAAATGCAGATTTGATTCAGACATTAGACGATGTGATGAAGATTCAGAGAGAAGGAAGAATCAAGCGCCAGGCAGCAGAGGTGGAAATGCGCCGTATGGAAAGCGATTTGAAGAGTAAACTGCTGGAGATTCAGCACTGATTCATCATAAAATGAGCGGGGTGCTGCCGATGCGGCACCTCTTTTTGATTACAGGAGGAGTTTTCATGTACCGGGATCATACTAAAGTAATACAGATCGGAGACAGAAAAATCGGGGGAGGAAACCCTATTCTTATCCAGTCCATGACAAATACTAAGACGGAAGATGTAAAATCCACAGTGGAGCAGATTCTTGCTCTTGAAGAGGCCGGGTGTGAGATCATCCGCTGTGCAGTGCCTACTATGGAGGCCGCACAGGCCCTTAGTGATATTAAAAAGGAAATCCATATTCCGCTGGTGGCTGACATCCATTTTGACTACCGTCTGGCCATTGCCGCAATGGAAAACGGAGCCGATAAAATCAGGATCAACCCTGGCAATATAGGAAGTATCCAGCGGATAAAAGCTGTGGTGGATGTGGCTAAAGAGCGGTCAGTTCCCATCCGTGTGGGGGTAAACAGCGGATCTTTGGAGAAGGAACTGGTGGAGAAATACCACGGTGTCACAGCGGAAGGTCTTGTGGAAAGTGCTCTTGATAAGGTGAAGATCATTGAGGATTTAGGCTATGACAATCTGGTGATCAGCATCAAATCTTCCGATGTATTAATGTGTGCCAAGGCCCATGAGCTTATTGCACAAAAGACACAATATCCTCTTCATGTGGGAATCACAGAGGCGGGAACCCTCTACTCAGGAAATTTAAAATCAGCAGTAGGTCTGGGTATTATCCTTTATCAGGGAATAGGGGATACGATCCGTGTGTCCCTTACAGGCGCACCCCTTGAGGAGATTAAATCAGCCAAAAGAATACTGAAAACCCTGGGCATTAGAAAGGGCGGTGTGGAGGTTGTTTCCTGTCCCACCTGCGGGCGTACACAGATTGATCTGATAGGACTTGCCAACCAGGTAGAGACTATGGTACAGGATATCCCCCTTGACATTAAGGTGGCTGTTATGGGCTGTGTGGTCAATGGCCCGGGGGAAGCAAAAGAAGCCGATATCGGAATTGCCGGCGGCGTGGGAGTGGGACTTTTAATTAAGAAGGGCGAAGTCATCAAAAAGGTGCCTGAGGCCCGTCTTCTTGACACATTGAGAGAGGAACTGCTTAATTGGGAGAAATAATGGAAAAAGATTTTTTTGATGTATTTCCGAATGTAAAAGTGAAGGAAGAACTGGAAGAATGGCTGGATATGGTATCTGTCACAAAGGTGGCCTGCAATCCCGGAAAGACCAGGATCTGGGTGTATATTAAAAGTGACAGGTGGATTCATAAGAAGCACATTTTTGCTCTGGAGGAGCAGATTGAGCGCCAGTGTTTTCCGGGACTTACCATGAAGGTTACAGTGATAGAAAGGTTTTATCTTTCCAGGCAGTATACGCCGGAAAACTTCCTTGAAACTTATCGTGCCAGTATGGAACTGGAGCTTAAGAATTATAATATGCTGGAATATAATCTATTCAAGAGAGCCAGGATTTTCTTTCCGGGTGAAGATATTCTGCATATGATACTGCCGGATTCTGTCATAGCCAGGGAGAAGAGCGAAATCCTTGTGGAATATCTCCATAAGGTTTTCTGCGAGCGCTGCGGTATGGATTTGAAGGTAGAGATGGAGTTTGAGGCACAGAAGGAGAGTAAATACAGGAGAAATGCTGTCATCCAGATACAGCAGGAGGTGGCAAATGTCCTGAAAAATGCCAAGCTTTCCGGTGAGGAAGGAGACAGTGCCCAGGCAGAAGAACTGCAAAAGGAAGATGGGGGCACCCCCAAGAAAAAGAGCGGGGATTCCGGGGGAAAACAGGAGAAAAAGCAGGACAAAGCCCAGGAGAAAAGGCCTTTCGAAAAGAAGGGACAACGGGGAGACTTCCGGGGCGGTTACCGGAAAGATCCAAATCCCGATGTCATCTATGGAAGGGATTTCGACGGGGATGCTATCCCATTGGAAAGTATTACCGGGGAGATGGGAGAAGTTATCATCCGCGGCCAGATCATGGATGTGGATGCAAGGGAGATCAGGAACGAGAAAACCATACTTATCTTTCCGGTCACCGACTTTACCGACTCCATTGTGGTGAAAATGTTCCTCAGGAATGAACAGGTGCCTGAGGTTAAGGAACATGTGAAAAAAGGTGCTTTTTTGAAGCTGAGGGGCGTTACGACCATTGACAGATTTGACAGTGAACTGACAATAGGATCGGTGGCAGGAATCAAGAAAATTGCCGATTTTACAAGCACAAGGATGGATACAAGCCCTCAGAAAAGGGTGGAGCTTCACTGTCATACAAAGATGAGTGATATGGACGGTGTGACAGATGCGAAGGCTCTTGTGAAACGTGCCTACCAGTGGGGGCATAAAGCAATTGCCATCACGGACCACGGTGTGGTTCAGGCATTTCCGGAGGCTAATCACTGCTTTGACGCATGGGGAGGATGTGTGCCCAAGGAATCCGATTTTAAGGTGCTTTACGGTATTGAAGCCTATCTGGTGGATGATTTGAAGGGTATGGTTACAAACGGAAAGGGACAGAAGATGGAGGGCAGCTTTGTGGTATTTGATATTGAGACTACAGGCTTCTCTCCCTTGACCTGCAAAATTATAGAAATCGGTGCTGTGCGTGTGGAAAATGGAAAGATCACAGACCGTTTTTCAACCTTTGTCAATCCTAAAGTCCCCATTCCTTTCCGTATTGAACAGCTTACAAATATCAATGACAGCATGGTGATGGACGCGCCGGAGATAGAACAGGTACTGCCGGAATTTCTGAAATTCTGCGAAGGTACTGTTTTGGTGGCACATAATGCTGACTTTGATATGGGATTTATTATTGAAAATTGCAGCCAACTGGGCCTTCCCAATGATTTTACATATGTGGATACGGTTGGTATGGCACGGTTCCTCCTGCCTGCCCTAAACAGGTTTAAGCTTGACACTGTGGCAAAAGCTGTGGGAGTTCCTCTTAACAACCATCACAGGGCTGTGGATGATGCGGCCTGTACGGCAGATATTTTTGTGAAATTTGTGGAAATGCTTAGGGAGCGCGACATTCGGGATGTGGATGAACTGAACCGCCAGGGTGTGGTTTCCACAGATACCATCAAGAAGCTTCCCACCTATCACGCCATAATACTGGCACAGAATGAGACGGGAAGAGTGAACCTGTATAAACTGGTAAGCCAGTCACATCTTAAGTATTACCACCGCAGACCCCGTGTTCCCAAAAGTGTATTCGAAAAATACAGGGACGGACTTATCATCGGAAGTGCCTGTGAGGCAGGAGAACTGTACCAGGCATTGCTGCGCAATGCTCCGGAGCAGGAGATATCCAGGCTTGTGAATTTCTATGACTATCTGGAGATTCAGCCTTTAGGAAACAATAAGTTTATGATAGCGGATGAGAAGAATGATATGGTCCACTCCAATGAGGATCTGATAGAGCTGAACAAGAAGATCGTCAAGCTGGGAGACCAGTTTAAGAAGCCTGTGGTTGCCACCTGTGATGTACATTTCATGGATCCTCAGGATGAGGTTTACCGCCGGATCATCATGACAGGAAAGGGCTTTTCCGATGCAGATGACCAGGCTCCTTTGTACCTGCGGACTACACAGGAAATGCTGGAGGAATTTTCTTATCTGGGCAGCGATAAGGCGGAGGAAGTTGTGATCACCAACACCAATAAGATTGCAGATATGATAGAGAAAATATCTCCTATACATCCGGATAAATTTCCTCCTGTCATTGAGAATTCAGACCAGGATCTGAGAGATATCTGCTTTGCAAAAGCCCATGAAATATATGGAGAAACTCTTCCCAATATTGTGCAGGAACGGTTGGAAAAGGAACTCCATTCCATTATTTCCAATGGCTACGCGGTAATGTATATTATCGCCCAGAAGCTTGTGTGGAAGTCAAATGAAGATGGGTATCTTGTTGGCTCCCGTGGATCTGTAGGCTCTTCTTTGGCAGCCACGATGTCAGGTATTACAGAGGTAAATCCTCTGCCTCCTCATTACATCTGTGAGAAGTGTAAATACAGTGATTTTGACTCAGAGGATGTGAAGAAATTCTCCGGTATGGCAGGGTGTGATATGCCTGATAAGGTGTGTCCCAAGTGCGGAGAGAAGATGAAAAAAGACGGTTTTGATATTCCCTTTGAGACATTCCTTGGCTTTAAGGGTGATAAAGAGCCGGATATTGACTTGAATTTTTCCGGAGAATATCAGGCTAATGCACACAGGTACACAGAGGTGATCTTCGGAAAAGGCCAGACCTTCAAGGCTGGTACCATCGGTACACTGGCTGAGAAAACGGCCTTTGGATATGTGAAGAATTATTTTGAAGAAAGAGGACAGCATAAAAGATACTGTGAGATCAACAGGATCGTTCAGGGATGCACAGGGATCAGAAGGACAACAGGCCAGCATCCGGGAGGAATCATCGTACTGCCCAAAGGGGAAGAAATTGAAAAATTCACTCCTGTACAGCATCCGGCAAATGATGAGAACAGTGATATCATCACCACACATTTTGATTATCATTCCATTGACGGAAACCTTCTGAAGCTGGATATACTGGGACACGACGATCCTACCATGATCCGAATGCTGGAGGATTTGACCGGAATCGATGCCAAGACAGTGCCCTTGGACCAGCCGGACGTCATGTCCCTTTTTGCAGGGACAAGTGCCCTGGGGATCACACCGGAGGATATCGGCGGATGTAAGCTTGGCTGTCTTGGTGTGCCGGAATTCGGAACAGATTTTGCCATGCAGATGCTTATAGATACCAAGCCGAAGTATTTTTCTGACCTGGTGCGTATTGCCGGTCTGGCACACGGGACAGACGTGTGGCTTGGCAATGCCCAGGTTCTCATTCAGGAGGGAAAGGCTACCATCTCCACGGCAATCTGTACACGAGATGATATCATGGTCTATCTGATCAGTATGGGAGTGGAGAGCAGCCAGGCATTTACGATCATGGAGAGTGTACGTAAGGGTAAGGGACTCAGGCCGGAGTGGGAAGAGACAATGAAGGATCACAATGTGCCTGACTGGTATATCTGGTCCTGTAAAAAAATCAAGTATATGTTCCCTAAAGCACATGCGGCTGCCTATGTCATGATGGCATACAGGATTGCATGGTTTAAGGTGTTCCAGCCCTTGGCATACTATGCTGCTTTCTTCAGTATCCGAGCAACTGCCTTTTCCTATGAGCTTATGTGTATGGGGCGGGAACGGCTGGAATATTATATGGAAGAAATACGTAAAAAAGGCGATGACGCCACAAAAAAAGAGCAGGATTCCATCAGAGATATGCGCGTGGTGCAGGAAATGTATGCCAGAGGTTTTGAGTTTACCCCCATTGATCTATATACGGCAAAGGCCCATAGATTCCAGATAGTAAACGGCAAACTCATGCCGTCCCTTGACAGTATTGAAGGTATGGGAGAAAAGGCGGCTGACGCTGTGGTAGAGGCTGCCACACACGGGAAATTCTTATCAAAGGATGACTTCAGGGACAGGACGAAAGTAAGTAAAACAGTAGTCGATCTGATGGATGACCTGGAACTTTTCGGGGATATCCCCAATTCCAACCAGATGTCTTTATTTGATTTTACAGGCTGATTTTGGCAGTATAGGAGGGCGATTATGAGAAAAGAAGAGTTACGGTATTTACAGAGGCTGGCAGAATTATATCCCACTATCGGGAAGGCATCTACGGAGATCATAAACCTCCAGTCCATATTGAATCTGCCAAAAGGTACAGAGCATTTCATGTCGGATGTGCATGGGGAATACGAGGCATTTTCCCATGTCCTGCGCAATGGCTCAGGGGCTGTGCGCAAGAAGATCGACGATGTGTTCGGCCATACCTTAAGCAACAGTGACAAGCGTTCCCTTGCCACTTTGATCTACTATCCAAAAGAGAAAATGGAATATGTGAAAAAACAGGAAGAGGATATGGAAAACTGGTACAAAATCACCCTGTACCGGCTGATCGAAGTGTGCAAAACCACAGCCTCCAAGTATACCCGATCTAAGGTAAGAAAGGCCCTTCCGGCAGATTATGCTTATGTTATTGAGGAGTTGATCACTGAGAAAGCAGAAGTACTTGACAAGGAAGCCTACTATGATTCCATTGTCAATACCATCATAGAAATCGGCAGAGCGGAGAACTTTATTATCGCTTTGGCAGAACTGATACAGAGACTTGTAGTGGATCATCTTCATGTTCTGGGGGACATTTATGACAGAGGCCCGGGTTCTCATTTTATTATGGATCGGCTGATGGAATACCATTCCCTTGATATCCAGTGGGGAAATCATGATGTGGTCTGGATGGGGGCTGCCGCCGGACAGAAGGCTTGTATCGCCACTGTGATCAGGAACAGTCTGCGCTATGGAAATCTGGATATTCTGGAAGATGGTTACGGCATTAATATGATGCCTCTTGCCACCTTTGCCATGGAGGCTTATGGGGATGATCCATGTAAAGGATTTGAGATGAAGGGCGGGGACACGGCCAATGCCACTGAGAAGGAATTAAGCAGAAAGATGCATAAGGCTATCACTGTTATCCAGTTTAAACTGGAGGGGCAGCTTATACGCCGTCATAAGGAATTCCAGATGGAGGACCGCTGTCTTCTGCACCGGATCGATCCTCAAAAAGGTACTGTCACATTGGCGGACGGAAGAGAATATCCCATGATAGATTTAAGCTTTCCTACTGTTGACTGGAAGCATCCTTACGAGCTGACAGAAGGGGAGAAAGAGGTGATGGAACGCCTGGATTCTGCTTTCCGCAACTGCGGAAAACTCCAGAGTCATATGAGGCTTCTTTTGGATAAGGGCGGACTATATAAGGTTTATAACGGCAATCTTCTGTTTCACGGAAGCATTCCTCTCAACGAGGACGGCACCTTCAAGGAAGTGCAGATTTACGGCAGGACTTACAAGGGAAAAGAGCTGTATGACGTACTGGAAACCTATGTGCGCAGAGCCTTCTATGCAGTGGAAAGAGAAGAGCAGAGAAAGGGCAGGGACATCATGTGGTATATATGGGCTGCACCCAATTCCCCCCTGTTCGGCAAAGACAAGATGAGCACCTTTGAACGGTATTTTATTGCTGACGAGGAGGCTCACAAAGAGAAAAAAAATGCATATTACCGTCTGTTGGAAAATGAGGAAGTGGTAAACAATATGCTTAGGGAATTCGGTCTGAATCCGGAGGAAGGCCACATTATCAACGGGCACGTTCCTGTTCACCAAAGTGAGGGGGAAAGCCCTGTAAAATGCGATGGTAAGGTGATCGTCATAGACGGCGGTTTTTCCAAAGCATACCGCAAGGTGACAGGCATTGCAGGGTATACATTGATCTATAATTCTTATGGTCTGATGCTGTCGGCCCACGAGCCGTTTACCTCCACAGAAGCCGCTGTTTCCCAGGAAAATGACATTGTTTCCAACCGTGTTGCTGTAAGGTATACTTCAAAGAGAAGACTGGTGGGGGATACCGATACAGGTACTGCCCTAAAGGAGCGGATCGGGGAGCTTACCCAGCTTCTGGAAGCGTACAGGAAAGGTATTATCAAGGAGAAAAAATAAAAAGGTCTTTACTTATTTTTGACGGTTTTATATAATGATGTCGGAGTAAAAAGGAGGACAGTGCCTGTCTCGGCTCCCTTTTTACCCCCACGTCATATTAATGCAACATGTGATTCATGTATCTTTTAGACTTGATTTATAAAAGGAGAAATAAGAAAAATGGGTGGAATTTTTGGAGTAGCTTCAAAATCCAGTTGCGTTTTGGATCTTTTTTTCGGGATTGACTATCATTCCCATCTGGGAACCCGCAGAGGCGGTATGGCTGTATATGATGCAAAAAAAGGCTTCGACCGTGCAATTCACAATATTGAGAACTCTCCCTTCCGTACTAAATTTGACAGGGATGTGGCAGAACTGGAAGGAAACCTGGGGATCGGATGTATTTCAGACAATGAACCGCAGCCGTTGCTGGTGCGTTCACATTTAGGGAATTTTGCCATTACTACGGTGGGAAAAATCAACAATATGGACGAGCTGATCGCCCATTCTTTTAAGAATGGTTTTACACATTTTCTTGAAATGAGCGGCGGAAGTGTAAATCCTACGGAAATGGTAGCATCCCTGATCAACCAGAAGCCTACTATCCTGGAAGGTATCCGATATGCACAGGAAATGATAGAAGGTTCCATGACAATGCTCATACTCACTCCAAAAGGTCTTTTCGCAGCACGTGACCGTCTGGGAAGAACACCTTTGATCGTAGGAAAGAAGGAGGATGCCTGCTGTGTTTCCTTTGAGAGCTTTGCCTATGTAAACCTGGGATATGAGGATCTGAAGGAACTGGGGCCCGGGGAAATTGTTTTTGTCACTCCCGAAGGGGCAGAAACATTACAAAAGCCGGGCGAAAAGATGCGTATCTGCTCATTTCTTTGGGTATACTATGGATATCCTACCTCCGCCTATGAGGGTGTGAACGTTGAGGAAATGCGCTACAAGTGCGGGGATATGCTGGCGGAGCGTGATTTTGGTGAGGTGCATCCTGATATTGTGGCAGGTGTGCCTGATTCCGGTATTGCCCATGCGATCGGATATGCAAACCGTTCCGGTGTTCCTTTTGCCCGTCCTTTTATTAAATATACGCCTACCTGGCCCCGTTCCTTTATGCCTACCCAGCAGAGCCAGAGAAATCTCATCGCCAGAATGAAACTGATACCGGTACACAACCTGATCAAAGGCAAGAGCCTTCTTATGATCGATGATTCCATTGTCCGTGGAACACAGCTTCGGGAGACAACAGAATTCCTGTACGGGAACGGTGCGAAGGAGGTGCACATCCGTCCTGCATGTCCGCCCCTTCTCTTTGGATGTAAATACCTGAATTTTTCACGTTCCAAATCAGAGATGGATCTCATCACAAGAAGGACCATCGCAAAACGGGAAGGTGACAACGTGGATGACAAGGTGCTGGCTGATTATGCAAATCCTGATTCTGACAATTATAAGGGAATGCTGGAGGATATACGCAAGGAGTTGAACTTCACTTCCTTAAAATACCACCGTCTGGATGATCTGGTGACATCCATTGACATTTCTCCGTGTAAGCTGTGTACCTACTGCTGGAGCGGAAAAGAGTAGGCTACAGGAAACCGGCAGGGCGGGGGTATAATGACACCAGTGGTGAACCGAAACAGGGGTGATACGCAATGAGAAAAAACAAAGATCTTCTGAAAATAATTCTGATAACGCTGATTGCTATTTTTTTAATGGTGGGCATTGCTGCCATACTTCTTGCAGGACATAAGAAAAGTCTGCAGAAGGAGCAGAAGAAACAGGCCGCCCTTGAAGCATTGCAAAATGTGCCTACAGCCGCACCAACGCCTTCAGTGACAGTAACACCTACGCCCGTACCCACAGCCACACCAACGCCTACGCCTGTCCCCACCAGGAAGCCGGCCTTCAACCCGGATGATTACTGGAATGAATGGTACAGCACAGACGGACTGGCTGCCATTGATATTTATGCTATTAGTGAAAAGTCTGTTTCCTTTTATTTCAGCCAGGCAAATAAAAAAGGCACCCGCGTTGCAGAGGCGGATGTGACGGCTGAGGTTGCAGGAAATGCGGCAAAGCTTTCTTTTACAGATTCTTTTGGAAGCACCGCTTCCGGAAATATGATTTTTGACAAGGGGCAGCTCTTTGTGAAGATCACAACCACCGCCCAGGCAGAAGGTGCGTCAGTGTCCCCTTCTGTAAACTGCGTGATGACAAGAGAACAGCCTGACACGGAATGGGATGTGGAGATACCGGAGCCTACGGCTGCACCGGAACCCCAGCCCACACCGACGCCCCAGCCTGATAACAATGGCCAGCAGACACCTTCTCAGACAGGAGACTATTATTTCCCTGAAAGTGACAGCCGCTATCTCACAGATGACGAAATTTCTTCCTACTCTTCTTCAGACCTGGAGTTGGCTAAGAATGAAATATACGCCCGTCATGGACGTCAGTTTGTGACAGAGAGGATTGCGGATTATTTCAAGAGTAAGCCCTGGTACCAGGGGACTATTGACCCGGAGACCTTTGACGCACAGCAGGATTCCATATTCAATGAATACGAAATAGCCAATATAGGGAAGATTGCAGAGTGGGAACAGAAGAAACGAAGCGAGGGCAATTGACAATATTAACAAAAAAGATCCTGACCGGATGAACGGCCAGGACCTTTTTTGTTATTTAGCCATCTTCTTGTTGTTTGTGCGCCCTACCAGATAATCAATACTGATGTCGTAATAATCAGCCAGCCTGATTAACATTTCGATCGGAATATTCCGGGAACCAGTCTCATAGTGAGAATAAGAGCGTTGACTGATGTGAAGGATTTCACTGATCTGACGCTGTGACAAATCCGAATCAGTTCTTAAATCTTGAATACGTTGAAATTTTGTCATGGATGCTCACCTCATTATCCTTTTTTTGAAGTATAGAACAGAACGAAATGCGCTATTGCAAATCAGAGCAAAATGGGCTATAATGATGTAAAATCAAAAATTCTTTATACAAATCATGACTATCTGTCTGAACAATTTCCAGGAAATGAACCGGCTGAACTGCAGAAGTAGGGATACTGAAAAACAGTTCAACACATGAACAACAGTACAAATTCTCAACGGCAGGACAGGGATCCTGCGGAAAGGAGGAAGTTTGTTCGCAAGAGTATTATCAGCAACGATACTGGGGATTGAAGTACGCCCCATTGAGGTGGAGGCAGACGTGAGCGACGGCCTTCCTTCATTTACTATGGTAGGGTTTCCTTCAGCCCAGGTAAAGGAGGCCCAGGACAGGGTGCGCACAGCGCTCCGAAACAGCGGGATCAACCTTCCGCCTAAACGTGTGACAGTTAATTTTGCACCTGCAGATATCAAGAAGGAGGGCGCAGGCTTTGACCTCCCGGTGGCTGCATCCGTGCTGGCTGCAGCAGGTATGATGAACAGAGAATTTCTGGATGGAGTGATGATGGCAGGTGAACTTGGGCTTAATGGGGAGATCCATCCTATATCAGGGATTCTGCCTATGGTGATCAGAGCACGGGAGCTGGGGTGCCGGTTCTGTATGATACCCTGGGGAAATCTGAGAGAGGGAAGACTTGTCCATGATATGAAGACCATAGGAGTGCGCAATCTTAAGGAAATGGTTGAATACCTCCGAAGACCCGGGGAGTTTCAGGATGAGGGAGAGGAGGTGAAGGCGGAGACAGAGGAGGAGAGTCTTGATTTTGCCAATATCTGCGGCCAGGAGGGGGCACGCAGGGCTGTGGAGATTGCTGTGAGCGGCTTTCATAATATTCTTCTCATCGGTCCTCCGGGAGCAGGTAAGACAATGATCGCACGGAGGATCCCCACGATCATGCCCAGACTTACCTTTGGTGAGAGTCTGGAACTGACGAAGATTTACAGTATCGCAGGTGCTTTGTCTCACAATGACCCGCTCATCCGCCGCAGGCCTTTCCGAAGCCCTCACCATACCTGTTCCCCCCAGGCCCTTACAGGGGGAGGGAAAAATCCCCGTCCAGGGGAGATCACCCTGGCCCACAGAGGTGTGTTGTTTCTGGATGAAATGCCTGAATTTTCAAGGAGAAGCCTGGAGACATTGCGACAGCCCCTGGAGGACAAGGTGATACAACTGTCCCGGGTCAGCGGTACTTATGTGTTTCCTGCCAATTTTATCCTGGCGGCTGCCATGAATCCCTGTCCCTGCGGGTTTTACCCTGATTTGGACAGGTGCTGCTGTACACCTGGCGAAGTATCCCACTATCTTGGCAAAGTCAGCCAGCCCATTCTGGACCGCATTGACATATGCGCTGAGGTGCCGGCTGTCACCTACACACAGATGAGTGAGGACAAGAGAGGTGAATCCTCAGAGGATATCCGTGTAAGGGTGGAGGCAGCCAGGAGGATACAGAGTGAGCGGTATAAAGGGAATAATATCAGGTTTAACGGTGAGCTGAAAGGCAATTTGATAAAAGAGTTCTGTAATCTCAGCCCAAAAGCGGAAAAGCTTATGGGAAAAGCTTTTGACCAGATGCGTCTGAGCGCCAGAGGATACCACCGTATTCTCAAGGTTTCCCGCACTATTGCAGACATGGAGGGTTCCTGCCTGATCGAGGACAGGCATATGGCCGAAGCCCTCTCCTTCAGGGCCTTTGACAAAAAATACTGGAGATAGGACCGCCTGTGTTTAAACAGTATTGTCTGCGGAATAGTTATCAGCATTTTTTCGTAGTTTGTCATAAAAAAGTATCACAGGAGGTATTCTATATGGAAGGAACACAGAAGGAAACTATTTTTTGTGTCAGAAAAGAAAACCCGGAATATCCGCAGAAACTGAAGAATTACCAGGGGATGCCCCAGCAGCTGTACTATAAAGGTACACTGCCGGACAGCAATCTGCCGTCCGTGGCAATTGTAGGGGCTCGTATGTGCAGTGTATACGGGCGTATCCAGGCCTTTCGCTTCGGAAGAGTGTTAAGCGCTGCAGGAGTCCAGGTGATCAGCGGCATGGCCCTTGGAATAGATTCTGAGGGGCATAAAGGCGCTATGGAGGGTAATACACCTACTTTCGCCGTGCTGGGCAGCGGAGTGGATATCTGTTATCCTTCATCCAACAGGCAACTGTATCAGCGCATTTTAAGAAACGGCGGAGGGATCATCAGCGAATATCCGGAAGGGACTCAGGCTATGCCGTATTATTTTCCTGCCAGAAACAGGATCATAAGTGCTCTGGCTGATGTGGTGCTGGTAGTGGAGGCGAAGAAGAACAGCGGTTCCCTTATCACTGCCAACTATGCCATGGAACAGGGAAAGGCTGTGTATGCAGTGCCCGGAGCAGTGAATGATGAGCTAAGCTACGGCTGCCATAAGCTGATCTATGACGGTGCAGGAATAGCTTACTGCCCTGAAATTCTTCTGTCTGAGTGGGGGATTTCCATAAAAAATGAGAAGGAAACAGAGGAAAAAAACGAGATAGGACTTGCAAGTGATTTAAATTTGGTGTATAGTTGTCTCGATTTACGACCAAAAAACCTGGACTTTTTTATCAATAAAACAGGTTTTCCGCCGGGGAAGACCAGCAGTCTTCTTCTGGAACTGGAAGTTCTGGGACTTGCCAGGGAAATCGGCAGGCATTATTATGTGAGACAGGAGTGAGGTCAGGATCACTGTTACAAACAATGAATGATTACGACTAGGAGAGGTAACATGGCGAAATATCTGGTGATAGTGGAATCACCTGCAAAAGTGAAGACGATCAAGAAATTCCTGGGTGCAAATTACGAGGTTGAGGCTTCTAACGGACACGTGCGTGATTTCCCCAAGAGTCAGTTCGGAATTGATGTAGAGAATGATTTCGAGCCCAAATATATTACAATACGGGGGAAAGGAGAATTGCTGGCCAAGCTTCGCAAGGCTGCAAAGAAGGCAGATAAGATCTATCTCGCAACTGACCCCGACCGTGAGGGAGAGGCGATTTCCTGGCATTTGCTTCAGGCGCTTAAGGAAGAACCGAAGAAAATGCACAGAATCACCTTCAACGAGATCACCAAGACGGCTGTGAAGGATTCCATCAAACAGGCAAGAGAACTGGATATGGATCTGGTTGACGCCCAGCAGGCGCGGCGTATGCTTGACAGGATGGTTGGATATACCATCAGTCCTCTTCTTTGGGCAAAGGTAAAGCGGGGATTGAGTGCGGGCCGTGTCCAGTCTGTGGCACTGCGTATTATCTGTGACAGGGAGGATGAGATCAATTCATTTATTCCCGAGGAATACTGGAGCCTGGACGGGGAATTCCAGGTTAAGGGGGAGAAGAAGCCCCTGGAGGCGAAATTCTACGGTACAGATAAGAAAATGGCCATTCACAATAAACAGGAGATGGATGAAATCCTGAAAAACCTGGAGGGACGCGATTTTGTGGTAGATGAGGTCAAGAAAGGGGAACGTATCAAGAATGCGCCTCTGCCCTTTACTACCAGTACCCTGCAGCAGGAAGCATCCAAGACTCTGAATTTTTCAACCCAGAAGACAATGCGTCTTGCCCAGCAGCTTTATGAGGGTATAGATATTAAAGGAAACGGCACAGTGGGTGTCATCACCTACCTTCGTACCGATTCCACAAGAATTTCAGAGGAAGCAGATACTGCGGCAAGAGAATATATTTCAGCCCAGTACGGAGAACAATATGTTTCCGGTACGGAGAAGGCGGCTAAGAAGGGACAGAAGATCCAGGATGCCCATGAGGCTATCCGTCCCACAGATATCAGCAGGACTCCGGTGATGCTTAAGGAATCCCTTTCCAGGGATCAGTTCCGCCTTTACCAGCTTATCTGGAAACGGTTTGCAGCCAGCCGTATGGCGCCGGCACGCTATGAGACGACTTCTGTGAAGATCAATGCCGGAGATTATGTATTTACAGTGGCTGCGTCAAAAGTGATATTTGACGGTTTTATGTCTGTATATATCCAGGAGGAGGACAGCAAGAAGGGAAATGTGCTGAGCCAGAGTCTGGAGAAGGGCATGAAGCTTACTTTAAAGGAATTAAAGCCGGAACAGCATTTTACCCAGCCGCCGGCCCATTATACGGAGGCATCCCTTGTAAAAACAATGGAGGAACTGGGAATCGGACGTCCCAGTACCTATGCCCCGACCATTACAACCATCATAAGCCGCCGGTACGTGGCTAAGGAGCAGAAGAATCTGTATGTCACAGAGCTTGGGGAAGTGGTGAACAATATTATGAAGCAGGCATTCCCAAGTATTGTGGATGTAAATTTCACCGCAATGATGGAAGGCCTTCTCGACTGTGTGGAAGGCGGTACAGTGCAGTGGAAGACTGTGGTGCGCAATTTCTATCCTGATTTGAAGAAAGACGTGGATGAGGCAGAAAAGGAACTGGAGAAGGTTGATATCCAGGACGAAGTCACAGATGTCATCTGCGATAACTGCGGACGTAATATGGTGATCAAATATGGTCCTCACGGAAGGTTCTTAGCCTGCCCCGGATTTCCGGAATGCAGGAATACCAAGCCATATTTTGAGAAAATCGGTGTACCATGTCCGAAATGCGGAAAGGAAGTTGTGCTCAAGAAGACGAAAAAGGGCCGCAGATATTATGGCTGCGAGGATAATCCGGAATGCGATTTTATGTCCTGGCAGAAGCCTTCCAATAAGAAATGCCCGGTCTGCGGCAGCTATATGGTAGAAAAAGGAAACAAATTGGCCTGCAGCGCGGAAACCTGTGGATATGTAGAGACGAAACCTAAAGAAGACTAATTTGAGGACATAAAAATATTCGTATTCAGACATTTTAAAGTGCAGGGAGAAAGGGCGCTGAAACACTCATTTTCCCTGCATTTTTGGTGCCATAATTTGTTCCATAATAAATAGTAAAGAAATGTATTTTCTGAAAAGCCAAGTAAAATAGAAAAATAGTAAAAAATGTCTTGTAATTTTCACTTAAAAAGTGTAGTATTAGATTAGCAATATCTATAATTTACAAAACAAAGGCGAAAGGAGGACAATATGAGCGTTCAGTTGCTAGATAAAACAAGAAAAATTAACAAGCTTTTACACAATAGCAGCTCCAGCAAGGTTGTATTTAATGACATCTGCCAGGTGTTGATGGAAACTCTGAGTTCCAACATTCTGGTGCTCAGCAAGAAAGGAAAAGTCCTGGGCGTAAGCCTGTGCCCCGGCGTAGAAGAAATTACAGAGTTGATTGAGGATAAGGTCGGCGGCTATGTGGATGCATTGTTGAATGAAAGATTTTTGGGCGTTTTGTCTACGAAAGAAAATGTTAACCTTCAGACATTAGGATTTGAGCATGTATCCAGCAGTTTTCAGGGGATCATCAATCCCATTGATATTGCAGGCGAGAGGCTGGGCACCCTGTTTATGTACCGTGACGATAAAGCATATGACATCGAGGATATTATAGTAAGTGAATATGGTACCACAGTGGTAGGGCTGGAAATGATGCGGGCCGTACATGAGGAAAACGCAGAAGAGGACAGAAAACAGCAGGTAGTAAAATCAGCATTCAACACTCTATCCTTCTCTGAACTGGAAGCAATTATCCACATCTTTGATGAATTAGACGGAGATGAGGGTATTTTGGTAGCCAGCAAAATTGCAGACCGTGTGGGGATCACCAGGTCTGTTATCGTAAATGCACTTCGCAAATTTGAGAGTGCAGGTGTGATCGAATCCCGCTCTTCAGGAATGAAAGGAACCTATATCAAGGTTCTGAATGAAGTTATTTTTGAAGAACTGGAAGAAATTAAGGCACAGCGGAATAAAAAAGCGTAGGCAGGGCATATAATAGCAGCAGGAATATGTTGCTATGCCGCCGGAAGCACGATAAGAGTAAAAAGCTGTTTCTTGCAGGATGCTGCAGGAGGCAGCTTTTTCTTGTATACCAGAGCAATTTCAAACACACTCTAGGGAAGTACACCGCTTTGTTGAGTCTGTTTGGCATATTCTTTTTAAAGTAAGAAGAAATTGTGAAAAATTAGAAAGTGAGAAAACAAGAGATAATAATAGAATAAATAAGTAAATAAGAGAATAAATAGAAAAATACCAGGCTGTAAGGAGTTGCAGAAAAAGAAGTAATTCAATAATATAAGGACAGTGATTAGCACTCGACTTAAATGAGTGCTAGTAATCGAAAAAGTTCAAAAAATAAAGGAGGACTATAGATTATGAAATTAGTACCATTAGGCGACAGAGTTGTGTTAAAACAGTTAGAAGCAGAAGAAACTACAAAATCCGGTATCGTTCTTCCGGGACAGGCTCAGGAAAAACCCCAGCAGGCAGAAGTAGTGGCAGTAGGCCCCGGCGGAATGGTTGAGGGGAAAGAAGTAAAGATGGAAGTGGTTGTAGGAGATAAAGTAATCTACTCCAAATATGCCGGAACAGAAGTAAAGATGGACGGCGAAGAATTTATTATCGTAAAACAGAGTGACATTTTAGCAATTGTTAAATAATTTTTTATGAAAAACTAAAAACAGGAGGACTTAAATCTCATGGCAAAAGAAATTAAATTTGGCGCAGAAGCAAGAGCCGCATTGGAAAGCGGTGTAAACCAGTTAGCAGATACAGTCAGAGTAACCTTAGGACCGAAAGGAAGAAACGTTGTCCTTGACAAACCTTTTGGATCTCCGCTCATCACCAATGACGGTGTTACCATCGCAAAAGAAATCGAACTGGAAGACGGATTCGAGAACATGGGTGCACAGCTGATCAAAGAAGTGGCATCCAAGACAAACGATGTAGCAGGTGACGGAACAACAACAGCTACAGTTCTTGCACAGGCAATGGTAAACGAGGGAATGAAGAACCTGGCAGCAGGGGCTAATCCGATCATCCTTAGAAAAGGAATGAAGAAAGCAACAGATATCGCTGTAGATGCGATCAAAGGCATGAGCCAGAAAATCAGCGGAAAGAAGCAGATTGCAAACGTAGCTGCCATCTCCGCAAGCGATGAGACAGTAGGTGATCTTGTTGCCGATGCTATGGAGAAGGTTTCCAACGACGGCGTTATTACTGTAGAGGAATCCAAGACAATGCTTACCGAACTTGATCTGGTAGAAGGTATGCAGTTTGACCGCGGATACATTTCCGCTTATATGTCCACAGATATGGAGAAAATGGAAGCTAATCTGGAAGATCCGTATATCCTTATCACAGACAAAAAAATCAGCAATATCCAGGAACTCCTTCCTCTTCTTGAGCAGGTTGTCCAGGCAGGTGCAAAACTTCTCATCATTGCAGAGGATGTGGAAGGCGAAGCACTTACAACCTTGATCGTTAACAAATTAAGAGGAACCTTCCAGGTAGTGGCTGTGAAAGCTCCCGGATACGGTGACAGAAGAAAAGAAATGCTTCAGGACATCGCAATCCTTACAGGCGGCCAGGTGATTTCCGATGAACTGGGACTTGACCTGAAAGAGGCAACCCTGGCTCAGTTAGGACGCGCAAAATCTGTTAAAGTTGCCAAGGAAAACACAGTTATCGTTGACGGACTTGGAAACAAAGATGATATTGCAAACCGTGTTGCACAGATTCGTGCTCAGATTGAAGAGACAAAATCAGATTTCGACAGAGAGAAACTTCAGGAAAGACTTGCCAAGCTGGCCGGCGGAGTTGCAGTTATCCGCGTGGGTGCTGCTACTGAGACAGAGATGAAAGAAGCTAAGCTTCGTCTTGAAGATGCTCTTGCAGCTACAAGAGCAGCTGTTGAAGAAGGAATCATCGCAGGGGGCGGTTCCGCTTATATCCACGCATCCAAAGAAGTTGCCAAACTGGCAGCAACTCTGGAAGGTGATGAGAAGACAGGTGCAAACATCATTCTGAAGGCACTTGAGGCTCCGTTATTCCATATTGTGGCAAATGCAGGACTGGAAGGTGCTGTTATCATTAATAAAGTGAAAGAATCCGAAGTGGGAATCGGCTTTGATGCTCTCAACGAGTCCTATGTAGATATGGTTACTGCCGGTATCCTTGACCCTACAAAGGTTACAAGAAGTGCTCTGCAGAACGCAACAAGTGTTGCATCCACTCTTCTTACCACTGAGTCTGTAGTAGCTATTATCAAAGAAGACACCCCGGCTCCGGCTGGAAACCCGGGAATGGGCATGATGTAAAAAAATTGCCATAAAGTTTCACAATTTAACGGAACCGGCGTCATAGACGCTGGTTCCGTTTTGTGCTATACTATGGTTAACGCCCTGAATGGGCATACTGGCATTAAAAAAGGTCATGCCAAGAAGAAATACAAGGAGAGGACATTATGAGCGATTTATATTCTGAATTACTGGTAAAAAAAGAAAAAACGGCAAAAGACAGTATTATCAAATACGGTTTGATCACCTTGACAGTGCTTTTTGTGCTGGCAGGTTTATTTGTCACCCCGCTTCTGCTGATCGTGGCTATTGTTTTAGGCGTGGTTACATATTTTGTCATTCCTAAGACAGACTTGGAGTTTGAATATCTGTTTGTGAACGGGGAGATGGATATTGACATGGTAATGGCCAAAACCAAAAGGAAAAGAGTGAAAAGCATCAATCTTTCTGAAGCGGATCTGATGGCCCCTATGAAATCCCACAGATTAGATTATTATAACGGAAACCAGAAGATGAAGGTGCTGGATTATTCCTCCGGAAATCCGGAGCATAACCGCTATGCCATCATCACCAGGGACGGCAATGAAGCCTGTAAGATCATCATTGAGCCGGACGAAGCCCTGGCTAAAACTATGAGAAATTCAGCCCCCAGCAAAGTTTTTTTAGACTGAGGGAAGAAAAGAAAATGTGCCTTCGGGCACATTTTTTGTATTGACACAAATTCTTATTTTTGTTACACTAGGGAACAAAATCAAAGTTAACTGTTCACTCTGTCACAGCAGCACGCACTGCTAACGCCTGAACGGTAACAATAAAAGATAATCACACATAGACAAGGGAGGAAATGCAATGGGTACTATCATTGGTGAAGGTATTACTTTTGACGATGTTCTGTTAGTTCCGGCATATTCAAAGGTAATTCCAAATCAGGTAGATGTCACAACTTATTTGACCAAGAAAGTGAAATTGAATATTCCTATGATGAGCGCCGGGATGGACACGGTTACAGAACACAGGATGGCGATTGCTATGGCAAGACAGGGCGGTATCGGGATCATCCATAAGAATATGTCCGTAGAAGCACAGGCAGACGAAGTGGACAAGGTAAAACGTTCTGAGAACGGTGTTATCACTGATCCTTTTTACTTATCCGCAGACAATACTCTCAGGGATGCCAATGATTTAATGTCAAAGTTCCGTATCTCCGGTGTACCGATCACTGAAGGCAAGAAGCTGGTAGGGATCATTACAAACCGTGATCTTAAATTCGAAGAAGATTTCGACAGAAAAATTAAAGACTGTATGACCTCCGACGGCCTGATCACAGCAAAAGAAGGAATCACTCTGGAAGAGGCAAAGAAAATTCTCGCTAAATCCCGCAAGGAAAAATTACCCATTGTAGATGAAGATTTTAATTTAAAAGGCCTAATTACCATCAAAGATATTGAAAAGCAGATTAAATACCCGCTTGCTGCAAAGGATGCCCAAGGACGCCTGCTGTGCGGCGCTGCTGTAGGTATTACCGCTAATGTGCTTGCACGTGTGGAGGCACTGGTGAAGGCTGCTGTGGATGTGATCGTGGTAGATTCTGCTCACGGCCATTCTGAGAATATCCTGAGAGCTGTACGTGAGATAAAAGGTGCATTCCCTGATTTGCAGGTGATCGCAGGAAATGTGGCCACAGGTGCAGCAACCAAGGCTCTGATCGAGGCAGGAGTTGATGCTGTAAAGGTTGGTATCGGCCCTGGATCCATCTGTACCACACGTGTGGTGGCAGGTATCGGTGTACCTCAGATCACAGCCGTTATGGACTGCTATGAAGTGGCCAGCCGCTATGGCATTCCCATTATCGCAGACGGAGGGATCAAATACTCAGGAGACATCACAAAGGCAATCGCCGCAGGTGCAGATGTATGTATGATGGGAAGTATCTTCGCAGGCTGTGATGAAAGCCCGGGAACCTTCGAATTATATCAGGGAAGAAAATATAAGGTTTACAGAGGCATGGGTTCCATTGCCGCTATGGAAAACGGCAGCAAGGACCGTTATTTCCAGCAGGATGCAAAGAAGCTTGTACCGGAAGGCGTGGAAGGCCGTGTGGCATATAAAGGCCATGTGGAAGATACTGTATTCCAGCTCATGGGCGGTTTGCGCTCCGGTATGGGATACTGCGGTGCAGAGAACATTGAGACACTGAAAACAACAGCTAAATTCGTGAAGATTTCTGCAGCCTCCCTTAAGGAATCACATCCCCACGACATTCATATCACAAAGGAAGCTCCAAACTACAGCGTAGACGAATAAATAAAAGGCTGCAGCTCATATTTCATAACCGGATGCAATAGGAAATGCTTCCATTCACAGACACTGCTTTGCAGACGGTATCGTAAGGGCGGCTGATAAAACTTATGGCACAAAAGAAGGGTACAAATAAATTTAAAAAGAATTCCGCAAAGCCTTCCTATCCCGGGAAGGCTTCTGCTGGTAACAGACCAAAGGCAGTCAGGCACCGCAGCCGGACCAGGCAGAGAAACTTGCACGTTATCATAGCCTGTCTAGGTGTTCTTCTTGTCATTCTCATCATCGCTGCAGCGGCCCTTAAGGTGGCCCAGGAGAGAGAACAGCAGCAGAGGGAAGCGGTTATCAAGAATTCAGGAGGCGGCCCCGAGCTCTGGCAGCAGGAGGGTGCTCCTTACATTGATGTTGAACTGCTCACCCCCAATGAGTATTCCAGGCCGCAGATAGCCATAGACAGTGTTAAGTACATAGCCATCCACTACACAGCCAATCCGGGCGCAACAGCCATAGCCAACAGAAATTATTTCGAGAACCTGGCAGTAACTCAGCAGACAAAAGCCAGCAGCCACTTTGTGGTAGGTCTGGATGGAGAAGTGGTACAGTGTATTCCCACATCTGAGATGTCCTATGCCACCAATGAGCGGAATGTGGATACTTTGTCTATAGAATGCTGTCATCCTGATGAAACAGGGCTTTTTAATGATTCTACCTATGATTCTGTTGTGAAGCTTACAGCATGGCTCTGTACCAGGTTCGGACTGACGGAAGAAAATGTGATCCGGCACTATGATGTCACCGGTAAGAACTGTCCGAAATACTATGTGGAAAACCCGGATGCCTGGACTCAGATGAAAGCCGATATTGCCGGCCGGATCCAGGAGGATTATGTGCTCCAGGAGAATTTATGATGTAGTATTATAAGCTTTATAGATGATTCAGCCGCGTTTTCCTGTAAAAGGAAGCGCGGTTTTGACTATAAAACGGACGTGTGAGCTGACGCAGACATCGCTGATCATACAATAAGCTGTCAGGAAGGAGACGTGATATGAAGAAGATGAAAATAACAAATAAAGAATGGTGGAGTTTATCGCTGCTTCTTCCTTGTATCTTTGTGCTATGCTTTTTTGTGTGGCAGCTTAAGGCTGACACTTCTGCTATGATCACATTACATTCAGATGATCCGGTATGGGATTTGAGAAGCGTGGAAATGCAGAAGCATTATGTCCGGCTGAAGGGGGATAAAGTTGAATATGTACCACAAGCTCTTTTAACCCCGGAGGAATTTGACAATAATCCCAAGGCTCAGGTGGTAAAGACGGAAAAGGCAGAAGAAACACAGTATTATACGGCGCGTTTCCGCATACTTGTGCCCGATGGGCGTGTATATGGGATCACTTTTTCCAGTGTGGATTATGCCGACACTATTTATATCAATGGTCAGCATATGCAGGATGTGGGCCGGCCCGGTACAAATTCCAAAGAGACAGTCCCCTTGACTACAACCGTATATTATACAGTTGTTCCTGATAATGGAGTGATTGAGGTGGTACATCAGGTTTCTAACTTTGTGCATAAAAAAGGCGGTAATCCTGTAGGACTGGATATCGGGTCCGTGGAGAGTATCAGCCGTTTATGCTCCCGGCAGACCTTGACTGTTGCGGCGATCATGGGGGGCTGCCTGATTCTGTTTATCATTCATCTTGTACTGTTTCTGCAGTTAAGAAGCTATCGGACAAATCTGTACTTTGCATTATTTTGTCTTGTATGGCTGGTGCGGACAGGCGTGACAGGGCCGAAGGTCATCACTGCACTGTTCCCGGAAATCTCCTGGTATCTCACCTTCCGCCTGGAATATATTGCAATTCCCCTGGCAAGCCTTCTGATCATCCTGGCACTGGATGCCATGTTTGAAGGGATTTTCAGGGGGGGGGGCAAAATATTTTATCGTATCAGTGAATGCCGCGGCGGTACTTCTATTTTCTTTTATACCCACTGTTTTAATGACTCAGATACTGCCTGCTGTGTACGTAATGGTGCTGTTGTGCGCACTATATGTGTTTAAGTGCTTTTTCACACAGACAACGGCAGGTATGGATGTCCAGCATGTCATTGTACTATGCGGTCTTGTACTTTTTGTGTATCTTGCTCTCAGGGAAATGTTCTATCATGGGGATATCAGGATTTTTCCGGTAATCTATGACAGTATGATGGATTTTGCTGCACTGGTATTCATTCTGTTCCAGATGACTGCTTCCTTTTACGGCACTATGCGGGAGGTGGCTTTAGCACGGCAGTCAGAACAGGACAGGCGGTTTGAGGCAGAGGCTCTTCGCAGGGCAAACAAACTAAAGGAGGAATTTTTACATAATCTTTCTCATGAACTGCAGATACCTATAACTGTAGTAACAGGTTTTGCCCAGCTTACAGGGGATATGATGGACGATGCTGCAGTGGACCGGGAGGCTGTGAAGGATAATATGAGACGGGTAGACAGTGAGGCAGGACGGATGGAACGGCTGGTGACACAGCTTCTGGATGAAGCTGCCATAGAGAGCGGCAGCTTTAGCCTGAAAAAGGAATGGCTTGATATGACAGAACTGCTGGATACTGTTTCCAGAGTCCATTTTCCCATTATGGACAGAGGAAATAACACCATTAGGGTGTTGCAGGGTGCTGACCTGCCTGTCATATACGGGGACAAAGAGAGACTTTTGCAGGTAATGATCAATCTGTTGTCAAATTCATCAAAGCATACCCATGACGGCACGATCACCTTAAGAGTTCAGGCGGAAGGTAAGGAGATAACAGTCACTGTAGAAGACACAGGTGACGGAATCCAGCCGGAACTTCTGTCCCATCTGTTTAAACGTTATCCTAAGAACCGGGATGCCGGAGGTAATGGTCTTGGCTTGTATATCACTGCCCGGATCATAGAGGCCCACGGCGGAAATATAAATGCTGACAGCGTTGTGGGAAAAGGCACTGTAGTCCGGTTTACAATACCCATAGGAGAGGAAGGTAGTTATGAGTGAAAATAAAAGCCCTGTGATCCTGCTGGTTGAGGATAACGAACATGTCCTGAAACTAAATGAAGCAGTTTTAAAGCGTAAGAATTTCCATGTACTCACTGCCGGAACTTTAGAAGACACAAGGAAGATATTGGAAGAGCATCCTGCAGTGGATATTGCGGTACTGGATATTTTGCTGCCTGATGGGAATGGACTGGAATTTATCCCTGAATTAAGACAGATCTGTGCCGCCTCCGTACTCATGCTTACCAGCAGACGGGACTATGAGGATATGGTCAAAGGTCTCACTGGAGGTGCCGATGATTATATGACAAAGCCTTACCGCATTGAAGAGCTCCAGGCACGTATTGTAGCTCTTCTGGCCAGAAGACATATGAAGGTGCCTTCCAGGCTGGTATGCGGGCCGATAGAACTGGATCTGGTGGCATACAGAGCGTATCTTAAGGGGCAGGACATGCTGCTGAATCCCAGGGAGTACACTGCCCTTCTGTATCTGATACAGCACGAAGGACAGGGGATATCCCCGAAATCTTTATATGAAGCAGTATGGAAACTGCCCATGCACGGAGATGCCAGAGCAGTACGCACCACTGTGTCACGTTTGCGCAGAAAACTGGAAGGCAGTGAATATACAATCACTTCCGGCTGGGGAAGCGGATATTGTTTCGGCAAGGAAGAATAAAAGGTTACAAATCTGCAATCTTTCCCATTTTCTCTCTTTTTTACAGTATACTGTAGGCAGGGGATAAGCCCCCGTAAAACAGAAAGTCAATTTGGCTTTCTGTTTTTGCATATATGGCTGAACATATACAGCCAATGTTCAAGGGATGGTTTTAGACATCCCTGTAAAAAAGAGAAAGGAAGGGTGTAAAAATGAAGAAAAGATTACTGGCGTGTATGCTGGCATTTACAATGATGCTGACATCCGTACCGGCAATGGCGTCAGCCGTGGGTATGGAAGATACTGCAGTTTTCAGCAGTTCTGAGACAGAAGTACAAATGCCGGAGGAGAATTTGAACCAACAGGCAGAGTTTAGTGCACAAGAGCCACTGTCTGAACAAGTACAGGAAGCAGGAGACTTTACAGATGGGAGAAGTAGGAATGCCGGGGGTGGAGTAGAGGAAGCCGAAGAGGGTGCGCTGCTGTCTGCGGCACAGTACGTGGTATTGAGACTTAGACTGCCCCTTGAGGGACAGCCAGGTCAGTATGACGATCAGGCAGATCTCAGCGGACTGAGCTTTGTGTTGTATGAAAAGGACAGCAATGATCCAGGAGCCTGGGTTCAAAAAACAACGGCTGTCAGCAGTTTTGCTCTAGGTTATAATGTATACAAAATTGATTTCAATTACGTGGGCAATGAAATAAAAGACTATAAAGTTGTGCTTTTGGATAATCCATTTTATGAGATGCAGGATGCAATAGTTACATCCAACAACAGCTATGTACCTACGGATACATTAGAGTTGACAAAGAAGGCGTCTGCCGCTGACGACAATACGGATGCACTTATTGACGGATGGCCCGGATCATGGAACGGCACGGGTGCTGATAATGATGTTTATACTATAAGCGGAGATGTGGGTACGAATTTAAAGGTATTTACTGTCCGTACCGTCAATACCCAGGCAGTAATCAGTTATGAAGGAAAGTCATATACCGGTAAATGTACATTTGATATTCCATATGGAACCAATACTTTTCCTTTTACTGTCACATCGAAAGACGAAAGTAAAACCAGTTATTACAGTGTCACAATAACAAGGCCGAAATTTAATCCGGGAGCACCTCAGGGACTTAAAGGAGAATTTCCCACAGCTATGGGCGGCAATGACGGTAAAATCACAGGGTTAGATACAAGCAAAATATATGAATATAAAAAAGACGGGGAACAGGACTATCAGAAGACGAGTAAGGGGGACAAAGAAATCGCAGGATTAACTGCAGGCACTTATAAGGTAAGACTTGCAGAAACGGATACCTGGAACCCAAGTCCGGATGCAACCGTGGTAGTACCTGAACCGATATTACATACGATCACACCGCCTGATGACAGCGAGCTTCCTGACGGAGTAAAAATCCTTGAAATTCCTCAAACAATGGTTGAAGGCGGCAAATTAAAAATTAAAATCGAACTTCCATTGGGAAGGCTGATTGAGGAAGTGCGGTACTACTATTCTGCTGGTGGCTGGGAGGCTAATTTACCGTTTTGGGCAGGTGATTTTACGTATTCAGAGGAAAACGGGAAAACAATACTGACCATTGATACAGATGCTCCCCCATATGATATTACATTAAAAATATTCTTGAAAGACGGGACTTATCATCAGGTAACTACAGCACCGGAGGGCGCGGAGTATACAGTCAAGGTGACCGGAGGGGACAAGACTACTCAAGGAAAACTTGACTACTATAAAAGCGGAAGCGAAATTATAGTAACTGCTGCTTTAAAAAATAACTGGATTAATTACGGCGAGATAAGCAGCCTTACAGCATTAAAAAAAGGGACAACTGACCCTATAGAAGAGATAACGTTGGACTCCGGTTCAAAGGATACATGGACTTTGACAGTTACCGTCAATGAGGACATGGATATCGATCATAGCATCACTGTATATCCGGCCGACTTTACAGAATTAGATGCTGTGCTGATTAAAATAGGATCGCTTGATAAATATATAGATAACCAGTCAAAAAAATCTCTGCAAGAGCGGTTTAGATTATTGGATGCTTATCGAAAACTGCCCCTAAAACAGCAGTCATTAGTAGATGATTATGTGAAGCTTTTGGAAGAGGATTATAAAGGTCTTGTTATTTATGTCCCTGTACCGTCCCCATTAGACAATATGCCTCCAGGTTCCATTTTACTTCCGGACGGAAGTATACAGACCCCCAACGGAACGGTCATAAAGCCGGACGGAACAATTATTCTCCCGGATGAAACTGTTCTTTCACCTGGCGAGGACGGAAAGAAACCATCTATTGACAAGCAGGAGAATGTTACGGATGTAAATGGAACAGTGATAGACAGTGAAGGAAATGTCACTTTGCCTAATACAGACCCTGACCAGGGGCACACTGAGATAAACAAAGGAGATAACGGGGAACGGCCCAAGTATGATCCGGAAACGGGAACTGTAACTACTGCAGAAGGAAATACAGTAGTACAGCCGGACGGCAATAAAGTACAGCCGCCTGCAGGTTCCGTGGTACAGCCCGATGGGACAGTCACTTATCCTGATGGCACAACGGTACAGCCCGATGGTACAATACACGGTGCTGACGGAAGTATTATCGGAAAGGATGGAACTGTTATACGTCCGGCCGCTCCGGTGATCAAGACAGTAAATGTAACGGGCAACAAAGCGGCAGCTATCCTTGAAGGGGAAAGTGCAGGGGCTCAGGGCTATGATTTCGTTATCAGTGAAAATATAAATTGCATTGTAGATAAAGATTATCTACAGGTAAAGAAAAACATCCTTTTGACAAAGACAGATTTCTACTATGTACAGAAAGGTACTTACTATGCATACTGCCATTCATGGATAAGAGATGAAAACGGAAAGAAGAAATTCAGTATCTGGTCAGAACCTTATCTTTTCAATGTAACAGCCGAGACCCCTGATACTCCCAGGATTGTCAGCGTGTCACGGAAGGGGAATACAGTACAGGTTACCTTTACCCGCTGCAAAAATGCTTCAGGATATGACGTTATACTTGGCAGGGAGAGGAAGAAGGTAAATGGGGAAATGCGTCCTGTTGATTATTCTCCGTATGTAATAAAAGAAAAGGGCCGGGACAAGGTGACTGTCACATTTAAGAATGTGGAAAAAGGAACTTATTTTGCCGGAGTTCATGCCTGGAACAGGAGCAGTGAGGACCAAAAGAAGGTGTTTAGTCCATGGTCTAATCAGAAGAAAGTGATTGTGAAATAAAAGCGGATAGAATTTTTTGTGAGAAATGCACAAAATAAGATGTAAAAACAAATGATTTTATAGCTTGAAAATTCGAAGAAAGTATTGTAGTATAAAGCTAACGGCTGCATGACTGGCGGAAGTAGGGTCACCTACAGGGAGTGCAGCAGAAGTATCGTGCCGACCGCCTGGGCAGCCTGGAGAAAGGCTTCCCAGGCGTTTTTTTACCCCTTAACAGCCGGACAGGGCAGATAGCCTTAAGTCTCCGGCAGACCACCAAATGAAAAGGAGAGCAGATTATGGAAATGTTATCACTGGAGAAAGAATTAAAAGAGAATTCCTATCCCGGAAGAGGAATCATCATCGGACGTTCCAAGGACGGAACGAAAGCAGTGACAGCTTATTTCATCATGGGCAGAAGCGAGAACAGCAGAAACCGTGTATTTGTGGAGGATGGGGAAGGTATCCGCACCCAGGCGTTCGACCCTTCCAAGCTCACCGACCCAAGTCTTATTATTTACGCACCGGTACGCGTACTGGGCAACAAGACTATTGTCACCAACGGCGACCAGACCGATACTATTTATGAAGGAATGGACAAGCAGCTTACCTTCGAGCAGTCCTTAAGAAGCAGAGAATTTGAACCGGACGGACCAAATTACACACCTCGTATCTCCGGAGTCCTCCATGTGGAAAACGACAAGTTTAACTATGCAATGTCTATCTTGAAGAGCAATAACGGAAGCCCGGATGCTTGCAGCCGTTATACCTTTGCATACGAAAACGCTGCGGCCGGGGAAGGCCATTTTATCCATACTTACAAATGTGACGGTAATCCCCTTCCAAGCTTTGAAGGAGAGCCTAAGCTTGTAGCAATCCCGGATGATATGGACGAATTCACAGATATGCTCTGGAACAGTTTGAATGAAGACAATAAGGTTTCTCTTTTTGTGAGATATATTGACATTGAAGCAGGAACCTACGAGACTAAAATTGTGAACAAAAACCAGTAAATACCCCTGTTCAGCTTATACAGACTATGGCGTATATTTTATATCAAGCACATGATGACAGTGATGCGGATTTTACCGCATATAAAAACGGAGGACTATATTATGAAAGAATTAGAGTTAAAATATGGCTGTAACCCAAACCAGAAACCATCTAAAATTTATCTTGCAGACGGAGCAGAGCTTCCTATCAAGGTATTAAGCGGCAAGCCGGGATACATTAATTTCCTGGATGCCTTCAACGGCTGGCAGCTTGTACGTGATCTGAAAAATGCCACAGGCCTTCCGGCTGCAACCTCCTTTAAGCATGTATCTCCGGCTGGGGCGTCTGTAGGTCTTCCCCTCACGGAAACACTGGCAAAAATTTACTGGGTTGATGATATGGACTGGAAAAACTTCTCACCCATCGCCTGTGCATATGCAAGGGCAAGAGGAGCAGACCGTATGTCCTCCTTTGGTGATTTCATTTCCCTTTCTGACGTGTGTGACAAGGATACAGCCCTCCTGATCAAGAGAGAAGTATCTGACGGTGTGATCGCTCCCGGGTACACGGATGAGGCACTGGAAATCCTGAAGCAGAAGAAGAAAGGCAACTACAATGTGATTGAAATCGACCCGGATTACGTACCGGCTCCTCTTGAGCATAAAGAGGTTTACGGCATCACCTTCGAGCAGGGACGTCAGGAGCTTGCCATTGATGATGCATTGATCTCCAACATTGTGACAGACAATAAAGAGCTTTCCGAAGAAGCAAAGCGGGATATGAAGATTTCTTTGATCGTACTGAAATATACACAGTCCAATTCTGTTTGCTTCGTAAAAGACGGACAGGCCATCGGTGTAGGTGCAGGCCAGCAGTCCCGTGTACACTGTACACGCCTTGCAGGCCAGAAGGCTGACAACTGGTTCCTCCGCCAGTGTCCGAAGGTATTAAACCTTCCGTTCAAAGATACGATCACCCGTGCAGAGAGGGACAATGCCATTGATGTTTACATCGGTGAGGAATATATGGACGTACTGGCAGACGGCGCGTGGGAGAATATCTTCACAGAGAAGCCGGAAGTATTTACCCGGGAAGAGAAACGGGCATGGATTGATAATATGGACGGTGTAACCTTAGGCTCTGATGCATTCTTCCCATTCAGCGACAATATTGAACGCGCCAACAAGAGCGGTGTCAAATATATCGCAGAGCCTGGCGGTTCTGTACGTGATGATGCAGTCATTGCAACTTGTAATAAATATAACATGGTGATGGCATTTACAGGAATAAGACTGTTCCACCACTAAAAAGCAGTTAATGCAAAAAATATTATAAATCAGAAATGAAAACAGCTCTGCAGCGTGTGATGATGCGAAGTGCAGAGCTGTTTTTTGTTGTCATAAGATATTGCCATGCAGGCAGCAGACCGGATAAACACGAGATTATTGTTCACTGGTAATATCCTGCCTGACCAGCAGGTCTGGCAAATTGCATGAAAATTATTGTCAGTTACAAGGCATCATGGTATAATTCAACAAAATAGTGAGCGGTGAAATTGGAGAAGGAGCGGAATGTGATTACAGGGAGCAGAGACAGAATATGAAGGCAGTTAGAAGAAAGTCAGGACGTGAACTGGCTGTGAAATTAGCTGCGGCGGGGGCTGCGGCACTGGTTCTGGGGACTGCTTTGGCTGGCTGCGGCGGGGAACCCAAGGAGAAGAAAATGACAATAGCAGTGAGCACCATTGGTCCTACCCATGCATGGGCTGAGGGTGTGCTTTATTATGCCCAGGAAGAGCTGAAACAGGTGGCAGAGGAGAATGACTGGGATTATGTGTGTGTCACAGGGGATGATTCCAATGAGCAGTCCAGGCAGGTGGTGGAGCTAGTGGAGCAGGGTGTGGACTGTATTGTCATGCTGCCTATGGACGGTGCGTCGCTTAAGACCGCGGCTATTGCTGTTCAGAGAGAAGATATTCCTCTGGTGATCTTTGACAGGGAGATTCCGGATTTTGCTCCGTCAGCAACAGTAAAGGGGGATAATCCGGGAATCGGGATTGAAACAGCGAAATTTTTTAACAATTATTTTCCTGATGGGACTGTGGTATTGGAACTGATGGGAGATACCTCCACAGTACCGTTTCAGAGAACAGACGGTTTTGACGAAACCATCAATGATAATTTCGAGAAGATCCAAGTGGGATATACAGGATGGCAGAGAGAGGACACACAGGAAATGTTCAGGGATTGGATCAAGAAGCAGCCGGCTGAGCTTCGAAGAAGCGTGGGAGCTGTCTTTACCCACGATGATGAAATCGCCCTGGGGATTCTGGATGTGCTGGATGAATACAGGAAAAAGGGAACGGAAAAGAGAATGTTTCCAAATTTAAAGGTGATAGCCGGGTCTTCCGGATCACAGGAAATGTACAGACGGATCCAGTCAGAGGAAGATTATGTGTTGTTTTCCATGAGTTACTGGCCTCAGATGATCAAAAGAGCCGTCAGGACAGGAGAAAGTATTCTGAAAGGTGAGTCTTACGAGGAAATGACCATTGTGCCCACTATATTTGTGGGGAAAAGCCAGGTGGAGCAGTATATTGATGAGAAACTTCCTTTTTAACATGGGAGCGGGTCAGACACCGTAAGTACAGAGAGTTCAGGGCAGAAAGAGTAAGGGGAGAAAGGAAGAAGAGGGATGTATCAGTTGGTGGTGGTGGATGATGAGTATACCATCCGCGCAGGTATGTGTAATTATATTGACTGGGAAGCCATGGGATTTCATGTGGCAGCGGATTTTGAAGACGGGAAGGAGACCATTGAATATCTGAAGGAGCATAAGGTGGATGTAGTTCTTACAGATATAGAAATGGCGGAGATTTCCGGCCTTGACCTGGCAAAATATATCCACGAGAATCAGCTTGCCTGTAAGGTGGTGATCTTAAGCGGCTATAAGGAATTTGAATATGCCAGAAAGGCCATTGAATACAATGTGGAGCATTATATACTTAAGCCTATCCGCATGGATGAACTTCAGAAGGTTTTTTCCAATATAAAGGAGAATCTGGATGAATCTGCCAGGGCACAGGAGCAGCGAAAGGGACGGGAAAAAGAATTTAAGGAGATCCTGCCGGAACTTCAGGAGCAGTTTTGGGTTGGGCTTTTAGTGGGCGGTCTGAGATATAAGGATAATATCATCCGTAAGAGAGAGCTTCTTTCACTAGACTTCAGCACAAGAACGCCCTGTGCTATTGTAAATGTTTCTCTGGAGATCAATCCGGATGCAAATCAAATGTATTATCAGCAGAGGGATAACAGATACAATCTGCTCAATAATATTTTCGGAAGCCATAACCAGGGGCTTTCTTATCATTCGGTGTATCTTACAGCAGATATTTTGAAGGTGATCGTAACTACCAGTGAAATGTGTGATATGAAAGAGTTTGAAGACAGGCTGAGGACACAGCTAGAGGAGAAAAAGCAGGCAGTATCCATGCTTCTGACTCTTGATATGGAAGCAGAGGTAGAAGCTTGTTTTCCCACCATCACTGATCTGGCAGAATATAAATATTCCCTCCAGATGCATATCCAGGAGAAAAATGCAGAGAAAATCAGGCTGGTGCAGGAGGATTATGACAGGCTTCAGCAGAAATACAGGTTTCTTATGGAAACCATCAGTGACGGGGATTTTGAAGAACTGGAGGCATTGGTGGAGAATCTGCTTTTTGAATTCCGGGGATTTCCTCTGGAGCAGGTAAAACAGCTGATGGTGGATATGTTTTCCATGCTCTCCCATAAGCTTATGAAAATGAGCGGGGCCTTGTGGCAGGATGTGAAGGAGATCATGGATTACCAGAAAATCATGGAAGCCAAGGATAAGAAGATCATGAAAGATGTGTGCCTTGCCATGCTTAAGCAAGTGATAGAAATTATGGCACAAAGGCAGAATGAGGTTTCCAGGAATATTATTGACAAAGCATCCGATTATATGAAGAAAAACTATGCTTCTTCTTTGTCCCTGGAGTCCCTGGCAGACCATTATTATCTGAACCCTACATATTTCAGCCGAATGTTCCGGCAGTATATGGGAGTCACCTTTACAGATTATCTTATTGAGATCCGTATGGAAAAAGCCAAAGAACTGTTGGAGCAGGGAAAATATAAGGTATACGAGGTTAGCAGGAAAGTGGGATATACCAGTGACAAGTATTTCTGCCGTGTGTTTAAACAGTTTACAGGGCAGTCACCTACAGAATACAGCAGAAGCAGAAAAGATGATTAGGGATAAGCTTTTCTGTGGGAGAGAGCCGGGCACAGGGCGGAGGATACTATGAAGGAAAAGAAGAAAAATATACTCTTCCAGTTTTTAGGAGACTATCGGTTTAACAGCATCCTGGTAAAGAATTTTTTCAGCATTCTGTTTGTTCTTCTTTGTATTTTTGCAGTGTTGATCTGGCAGGTATCCAGAAAAATGGATGAGGTTATTGAAACAGAGGTGGCTACCATGAGCCAGAATTCCCTGAATCAGACAAAGGAACGCATGGACACGCTGATGAACGAGGTGGTGCAGATCTCCGGGCAGATGTCTCTTGACCAGGATATCATGATGTTTCTATTGCCGGAGGGTGACGGGACCAGAAACCAGGAGGCCACCTTTCAGGCAAAAGAACGGATTAAGATGTATTCGGGAATTTTTGACTATATTGATTCCATCTACCTCTATTCCAGCAAAAGCCGTTATGTTGTCACCAGTGACGGGGGAGACCCTCTGGGAGAGTTTGATGACCTTACCTGGTATGCAAACCTGACAGAGCGGATTTATGAGCCGGCCAGGATGATAAGCAGGCAGAAGAAGCAGGGATATCCTTATCTTTTGTCTTATATCCAGCCCATACGGCTCACTCAGATGCAGTTTTTAGGGGGCATTATTGTCAATATTGATGTGGATAAAATGGATGAACAGATTGCCACAGATGACTCTGATACGCTCCTCATTGTGGATGACAGGGATAATGTGATTTTCAGCACCCGGCAGGATTATCTTATGAAGAAATGGACAGAGCTTTCCATCTATCCTCTGCTGGACAGAGAAGAGGATACGGGGGCCCAGACAGTCCATGTGGGTGAGCGGGACTTAGTGCTTACATCCCTTCATTCCACGGATTTTAAATGGCGTTATGTGTCAGTGGTTCCTTTGGATAAGTATAAGGAATATCAAAGAGATTTCAGGAATTTTTATATGCTGATGGCAGTGCTGATCCTTGTGTTGTCAGTGGTGGCGGCAGTGGTGATCTCCGTATACAGCTATAATCCTGTAAAAAACATACTGAATCTTCTCAAAAATCCAGATCTGTTCGATTCAAAGATAGACATGGAGCAGGAGTTCCGGCAGGATGAAATCCATGAGATCACAGGGAATATTGTTCGGAATTTTTATTCCAACAAACAGATGCAGAAGGAGCTGGAAGATTATCTGAACCTGGTAAACAAAGCCCAGATCACAGCGCTTCAGGCTCAGATCAGTCCTCATTTTCTTTTCAACACACTGGAAAATCTCAGGTGGAGGGCCATTGCCATCTGTAAGGGAGACAATGAGGTTTCCCAGATCATTCTCAATCTTTCTGAAATGTTAAGAGTCAGCCTAGACAACAGCCAGCAGATCATTTCTCTTGCTGATGAAATAAAGAATGCACGGTTGTACATAGAAATCCTCCAGCTTCGTTATGCTGACAAAATCAAGGTGGAGTGGAAGGTGGAAGAAGGCCTGGAGAACTGCCAGATTGTGAAGGTGAGCCTTCAGCCTCTCATTGAGAATGCAGTGTATCACGGGATTAAACCCATGAGAGGAAAAGGGATCATCCGAATCCTTGCTTTTAAAGACAAGGACAGGGTGAAGATTCAGGTCCATGATAATGGAGTGGGTATGCCAAATGAGGAGTGCAGGCAGCTGAATGAGGATCTGCAGGGTGTTTACCAGCTTAAGGAGGGCCATATCGGGGTGCGAAATGTGGGACAGAGACTTAAACTTATTCTGGGTGATGACGCAGTTCTGTTTTTAGAAAGTAATCCGGGAGAAGGAACCACAGTCACCATAGACCTGCCGCTGCGCTTTATGGAGAATTATGAGACGACGGTTTAAATAGTGGGATGAATAGCAGAAGATACGGCACAGAGCCGGAACATTCGGGGGAAAAATGAAAAAATGGATAATTGCAGTCACTCTTTGTCTGCTTGCAGGTGCAGGGATCTATATGTTACAGGTATCACACAGTACGGTACCTGTAAATGTACCCCGGGAAGAAAATGTGACTTTAAAGTGGATGATCTACGGTGAGAAATATAAGGAATCTGACGAAGTATTTTCCGGATTTAATGAACTGCTGGGGGAATATCTTCCCGGGGTTCAGGTGGAATTTGAATTGGTGAATAAGGATGACTATAAAGAAAAATGGGATATGAAAATGGCTACCAATGAGCGCCTGGACCTTGCCTGGTTTGGAAATGAAGTCCTTAACTATACAGAAGAGGTGAAAAAAGGTTCCCTCATGGCCATTGATTATCTTTTAGAAACTTCAGGAAAGGATTTGCAGAAGGATGTGCCGGCAGAGCTTTGGGAGCTTCAGCGCAGGGAGGGGAATATTTACGGAATGCCTGTCCTGGGGCCTCTTTACCGCCGGAATTATGTTCTGGTGGCAAACGAAGTGCTGATGAACCGGTTCGGGGATTTAGACGAGATGGTTCGTATGAATCAGGAGAACCGTTATACAACAGAGGCGTGTTTCCGGTCATTTGAAGACTTTCTTCAGAAGGCCAAGGAAAATAATGCCATTGGCACAGGCGTTTCTTACAGAAGCATGTGCACTCTGGCGGATAAGGGCTACGAAGGGATTTACGGTTCCGACTCTCCTTTTGTAATTCCTATTTTTGAAAAAAATTTAAAGGTATATAACAAGTATGAATTGGAGTCATACCGTGCCTGTTTTGAAACTATGGCAAGATGGTACCAAAAGGGATATATCAGAGAGGATGTGAAAAATCTTCTGGACCCTGGAAGTGAAGACGGGAAGCTTAAAGGGAGTATCCTCTTTCTGGATGAATACGGGGAGAAAGGCACTGTGACAGATATGGTAAAAACAGAGTATGATGCTGTGCGGGGAGAACTGGACGGTTATCGTTATATTCCTTATGACGGGTGCAGAAATTCCCTTGTCATACCTAAAAGCGCTTTGTACCCTCAGCAGGCAATGGAGCTTGTAAACCTGCTGAACTCAGAGAAAGGCAAAGAGCTGTACAGACTACTGGCAAACGGGGTGGAGAAGAAGCATTATATCATTGTGGAAGGAAATGTGATCGCCAGGATGTCTGACAATGATAAATCCTATTTATATCAGGTGTCCCAAAATGTAATAGGAAACGTGTTCCGCAATTTTGAGACTGTGGAAGGGGAATTCCGCCAGATCGAGGTATATAATGAGGAAGCAGTGAGATCGCCCCTTCAGGGCTTTAATCTGGACACACGTATGATAGCCCTGGAAATGGCAAAAGTGGATTTGGTAGTGGAGAAATATAAGGAAGAGCTGTGCCAGGGAACCAGTCAGGACTGGGAGGCCTTATATGAAGAATTTATCCGGGAAATGAGGAACGCAGGATCTGAGAAAATCATTGAGGAAGTGCAGAAGCAGATCGACGAGTTTCAGAAAATGAAAAGAGCATGAAAGATTAAGAGGCTGTCCCAAAAGGCCTGAGAGACACAGATGTATCTCCCGGTTCCTGTGGGGCAGCCTTTTTGCATGAGAAGATACGAATGTAAAAATAAGATACCATGCAGGCAAAAATCATCTGTCATGATACAGCACCATAATCATAAAGATGCACCTCAATTCCAGAGAGGGAAATGATATAGTAAGACTATAAAGAAACGTGCGTAAAACAGCACGAAAAAGGAGGAGCACATATGAAGTTTAAGAAAATCACTACCACATTATTGGCAGCATCCATGCTTGCATCCACATTGTTGGGAACCGGAGTGACCGTATATGCAGATGACGCGAAGGAAATCGCGGTAATGGTGCCAAGTGCTGACCATGGCTGGACAGGCGCTGTTCTTACTTATGCACAGGAAAAAGTGGATGAAATCAACGATGAGGGAACTTACTCTGCAAAAGTGTATGCAGCAACAGATGTGGAAAACCAGATTCAGCAGGTAGACGATTTATTGTCTAACACAGGAAATCTGGCAGGCATAGTTATTCTTCCTTATGACAACGGCCTTCAGTCCACACTGGAAAAGATTGCCGCTGCAGATGTACCTTTTGTACAGTTTGACCGTGTGATCAACAGCGATGTGATCGATGCAAAAGTTATAGCTAACGTTAAAGGTGACAATGAAGGAATCGGCTATGAGACAGCCAAGAGATTTATTGAAGATGGCCTTACAAAAGATGATTATGTGTACGAAATGATCGGTGATAACTCCTCAGTGCCGGAGCTTCGTTCTAAGGGCTTCCGTACTTATCTTCAGGAGCAGGGATGGTCAGACGAAGAAATTGATGCAGTTGTTGTGAAATCTGCAGCTACCGGATGGAGCCGTGACACAGGAAAAGAATTGTTTGAGTCCTGGTTTGGTTCTACTCAGTGTGACCCGGCTAAAAACAACTGGATCTTCACTCATGATGATGAAATTGCCATGGGTATTATGGAATCCTTAAACGGTGCAGCTCTTGACGAGAGCAAAAAAGAAGAATTCCTGAAAAACTTCAAGGCTTTAGGCGCTTCCTCAGGACTTGCCGAGATTTATGCAGTGCTGAAGGACAAACACCAGACCATCACACTTCCGGATTCCTATGATTTATTCTCCGTAACCTATGATCCTGCCATGATCAAAGAGGCAATCGACGTTATGGTGAAACATACCAACGGCGAAACAGACATTGAGCAGAATTACGTAATTCCCGTACATGTTGTGGATTCTGAAAATGTAGCTGAATATCAGGCATTTGGCACCTATGAGGAAAAAGAATAATTTCCGGCTGACACCGGATATGGAAACAAAAGAGAGAAAGGGCGGCCAGGCCGCCTTCTCTCTCTTTTGAAAGGAATAAGTAAAGGAGAATCACAGTGGAATTATTGAAAATGGAACATATACAAAAAGCCTTTTTTGGTGTGACGGTGCTGGATGATGTCTCCTTTTGTGTGAAAACCGGCGAGGTCCATGCATTGCTTGGTGAAAACGGCGCCGGAAAATCAACCCTGATGAATATTCTGGCAGGAGTATACACGAAAGACGGGGGAACCGTGACTTTTGAGGGAAGAGAACTGGCGGACGGATCCATCTCTGATGCGGAACATGCAGGTATTGCTTTTGTGCACCAGGAATTAAATATTTTTAATGATTTAAAAGTGTTTGAGAATCTTTTTCTGGGTAAAGAAAAAACAAATGGGATCGGAAAGCTTAAAAAGAAAGAAATGATCCAGGAGGCAGGGAAGCTTCTGGAGGAAATGGGAGTAGAGCTGAATCCGGTGGAACAGGCAGGGAATCTTGACACAGGCAAAAAACAGCTTTTGGAAATCGCCAAGGCTCTTCACTCCAACGCAAAGCTTATTATCCTGGATGAGCCAACCACTGCTCTTAACAATGAAGAAATCGCCCACCTGTTTGATATTATCCGGCGGCTGAAGGAAAAAGGGACTTCCTTTGTATTTATTTCCCACAAGATGCCTGAGATTTTTCAGATTGCAGACCGCTATACAGTTCTAAGGAACAGCCGCTTTATACACTGCGGTGAGATTTCTAAGGTGACAGCAGAAGAGGTCACCAGATATATGGTGGGGGACAGTTATGTAAGTTCGGATTTATATGAGCCCAGACAGCTGGGGGATGTGATTTTCCAGGTTCAGAATATCAGCGGAGAAGCATTTGAAGATGTGGATTTTGAGATGAGAAAAGGAGAGATCATAGGTTTTACCGGACTTGCAGGTGCAGGGGCGTCTCAGGTCATGCAGGCGATTTTCGGTGTCATTCCCATAAAGTCAGGCAGTATCAGGGTTTTTGGAGAAGAGCTGCACACAGGAAGTATCCATCAGGCCATGAAGGGGAAAATTGCTATGGTAGCCTCAAACAGAAAGGAAAACTCCGTACTTCCGGATATGACCATTCTTGAGAACATGTACGTTTCCCAGCATGCCATTGAAAGTAAAAACCCTCATATACAGAAAAAGAAAGAAATTGAAAAATTTGAAAAGTACAGACAATTACTGAATATAAAAGCGAACACTCACAAGGATTATATAACCAGTCTGTCAGGAGGAAACCAGCAGAAGGTAATTCTGGCAAGATGGCTGAATACGGAGGCTGAAATACTGCTCTTTGACAATCCCACCCAAGGTATTGATGTAGGGGCAAAAGCAGAGATATACAGACTGATCCTGAAGCTGGCCAATGAAGGGAAAACCATCATTGTCAACACCCTGGAAATACCAGAAATCCAGAAAATCGCTGACCGCTGCATTGTATTTTACCACGGTAGGATAGCAGCCAGGCTGGCCAGGCAGGAAATCAACGAAGAGACAGTAATGCTGTATGCCACTAATGCAGTTTATCAAACGCAAGGCAGGACGGAGGAAGCACATGGCTAAAAGGTTAAAGAACTTCTGGCATAATTATAATTTTATTATTGTATTTTTAGGTATTTTTATTGCCTTCCTGGCAGTAAACGGCTCCCAGACTACCTGGACAAGTGTAACCAACATCTTTTTGCACAGTGCCATTTTAGGAACCATAGCTTTGGGTATGGGGCTTGTTGTGCTTACAGGGGATATTGATCTGTCTGTGGGATCATCCTTTGTGCTGGTGGGCGGTATTACCATTATATTCTATAACAAGACAGGAAGTATTTTGCTTACTGCTTTGTGCGGGATCCTCCTGGGCTGTCTGTGTGGTTTTATAAACGGTGTCCTGGTGGGAAAAATCAAGATGCCCCCATTTATCGTAACACTGGCAACAATGCTGATCTTCCGCTCTGTTTCCCAGTATATGATGAATGAGATGGGGGAGACCAGATACAGGATTGACGCAACAAAGTCCAGCTATCAGGCTTTATTCAATTTCGGAAACGGCAGCTTTCTTACCATTGCCTATATTGTACTTGTTTTTTTGGCTATGGCAGCCCTTATGGTGTATATGACAACCTCCACCAAATTCGGAAAGAGGATATATGCCCTTGGCAGTAATGAGAAAGCAGCGAAGCTTGCAGGAGTCAATGTTGTGTGGACGAGGATCTTTGTGTTTGTGATCTGCGGAGCCCTCACCGGTCTTGCATCTTTCCTTAAGATAGCCAAGGACACCTCCTTTGACCCAGCTACCTCAGGAAAGAATTTTGAGTTGTATTCTATCGCGGCAGTTGTCATAGGCGGCATCAGTATGTCCGGTGGAAAGGGAAATATTATCGGGATTGTTTTCGGTACCATGTCCTTTACCCTCATTGACAAGATCATCACAGCGCTGGGAATGAACGCACTGCTTAATGATACGGTAAAGGGATTGATCCTACTGATAGCAGTAGGTATGCAGATGATCCGCAAACGTTCCAATTAAATCACAAGATGAAAGAAAGGAAGGGATAGAATGAGCAGAATATTGAGATATGGTATGGTAGGCGGAGGACAGAACGCTTTTATCGGAGATGCCCACAGAAGGGCCATATCCTTAGACCGTTCCGCAAAGCTGGTGGCAGGATGTTTTTCGCGCTCTTATGAGAATACCTGTGCCACAGGGGAAGAGCTGCATGTGGAGAAGGAGCGTCTGTACCACACCTATGAGGAAATGGCTGAGAAAGAATCTGCCAGGGAAGACGGTATTGACTTTGTATGCATTGTTACGCCCAACTATGCCCATTATGGAGCTTGTAAAGCTTTTTTGGAAGCGGGGATCCATGTGTCGTGCGATAAGCCGCTGACCACAACTTTAGAAGAAGCAAGAGAGCTGGAGGAGCTTGCCAAGAAAAAAGGCCTTCTTTTTATGGTCACTTACGGATATTCCGGGCATATTGCCTGCAAGCATATCCGCCAGATGATCGAGAGAGGGGATATCGGAGAAGTAAGGATGGTTGCCGGGGAATATATCCAGGGCTGGCTGGCAGGAGATGACATTACAGGAAACAAGCAGGGGGAATGGCGCACAGACCCTAAGCTTTCCGGGAAAAGCAACTGCCTTGGGGATATTGGAACCCATATTGAGAATACAGTGGCCCGGATGACAGGTCTGAAGATCAAAAAGGTACTGGCAAACATGGAAATAAAGGTGCCTTCCCGTGTCCTGGACGACAATGATATGGTCATGGTGAAATATGACAATGGCGCTTCAGGCCTTTACTGGTCATCCCAGATAACAATAGGAAGCGACAACAGCCTTAGAGTGCGTATTTATGGAACTAAGGGTTCTATTTCCTGGTTCCAGGAAGAACCGGAAAAGATCCAGGTTGCCAACGAGGACGGAACTGTCACGGAAATCCACAGAGGACATGACTGTATTTATCCGGAAGCAGCAAAATATACAAGGCTTCCTTCCGGGCATCCGGAAGGGTGGTTTGAGGCTATGGGAAATCTGTACCGCAGCTTTACGGCCTGTATATCTGCAAAAGAAGACGGAACATTTACAGAGGATATGATCGATTATCCTACTGTTTTGGATGGTGTGGAAGGCCTTGCATTCCTGGAAGCCTGCCTTGCAAGTTCAGAAGAAGGAAATGTGTGGAAGGACATGGAGGAATAAATCTATTTCTTAAAAACAAAGAGGAGGTATAACATGGGACGATTATTGACTTTAACTACCTGCCAGTGGGCAGATATGGAGTTTGAAACACTTTGTAAAACTGTAAAAGAGATGGGATATGACGGGGTAGAGCTTGCCTGCTGGGGTGCTCATCTGGACCCGGTGAAGGCTGCAGAGGATGACGATTACTGCAAATATATCCTGGATACCCTGGACAAATACGGGCTGAAGATGGAGGCACTGGCAGCACACATTATCGGACAGTGCGTGGGAGATTACGATGATCCCAGACTTGACAATTTTGCACCTTCCTCCCTTGCCGGAAAGAAAGATGAAATCCGTGCCTGGGCTATTGAAACAATGAAGGCAACGGCTGTGGCAGCCAGAAAGCTTGGCTGTAAAGTAGTCACCGGATTTACCGGCTCGCCTATTTGGAAATACTTATATTCCTTCCCTCAGACAACAGAGGAGATGATAGAAGCGGGATATCAGGAGATTTATGACTTATGGTGCCCGATCCTCGATGTGTTTAAAGAGAATGGAATCCTTTTTGCACTGGAAGTCCATCCGGGAGAGATTGCCTTTGATTATTATTCCACAAAACGTCTCTTGGAAAAATTTGCCGACAGACCGGAATTTGGCCTGAATTTTGATCCAAGCCATCTTCTTTGGCAGGGTGTGACACCTCATATTTTCCTTCAGGATTTCATGGACAGGGTATACCATGTCCACATGAAGGATGCGGCTGTGACTCTTGACGGAAGAAGCGGTTTATTAGGCTCTCATATTGATTTCGGTGATCTGAGGAGGGGATGGAACTTCCGTTCTTTAGGACACGGTGATGTGGATTTTGAAAATATTATCCGTGTACTTAATGCGGCTGATTACCAAGGACCTCTTTCAGTGGAATGGGAGGACAGTGGTATGGAACGTATTTACGGCGCTTCAGAAGCAGCAGCCTTTGTGCGGAAGGTGGATTTTGCACCTTCAGATGTGAAATTTGACGATGCGATAAAGAGTGACTGAATCTCATAGATCCTGTACTGATATTATAAGAGGCCCGGCCCTGCACCCTGGAATTTTCCTGGTGTGGAGCCGGGCCTGTCTATCTTTTCGTGCCAATATACGGCTGGGAAGCAGCCTTCCTCTGCACATTGTGTGCATCCCCCGGAAGTTTTGCATACAAAAAAGCTCCTGCATCAGCAAGAGCTTCGGATCAGAGCGATAGACGGGGCTCGAACCCGCGGTCTCGACCTTGGCAAGGTCGCGCGTTACCAACTACGCCACTATCGCATCTTGTCGTTTTATGAGGTGTTTTCCTCAGCGACAAGATGTATTCTACTATAAAATAAAAGGTTTGTCAAACCCTTTTTTGAATTTTTTTCAAAATTTTTTTCGGAAAATTTACATCCATTCTATTGTCAGTTTTCGTATATTTTGTATCCGTTTCTATTTTCATTCTTTACTTCATAAAGCATTGTATCAGCCTGGACATATAATTCCTCAAAGTTTGCACATTCCCGGCAGAGTGAAATCCCGATGCTGACAGTTAGATAAAGGTCCTCATTTAAAGAGAAGGAGCCTTCCCGAACATTCCGGTTTAGATATTCTGCATATTCATGTATACGGGCAGTATCATCCACATTTTTCATAAAAACCAGAAATTCATCCCCGCCAAGCCTGGCCTTTAAGTCCGCATTACGGAAGCTGTCCCTGATAATATGTGCCACCTCAATGAGAATATGATCCCCTTCCAGATGACCATAGGTGTCATTGATTTCCTTAAAATGGTCAATATCAATGATAAACAATGCACCTGTGCCGGAATTGGGAGAACTGTAGTATTTTTCTATTTCCCTGATAGCGGCATTTCTGCTCATAAGCCCTGTGAGTGAATCTGTTTCCAGTTGTTCCAGGATAATATATTTTGTCCGGATATCCAGGAACTTTAATCGTATGGTATACATTCCGATCAGACAGGAAATAAAGCAGAAGCTAAGAGCATTAACGCAGTCGATCAAAGCAACGGAAGAATCCTTGGCCATAAAGGAAAAAATAATAAAAAGGAGACAGATGCTTATGTCAAAGACACAGAAGCGCCATTGCTTATCAAACAGAAGGATAGGCATGCTGGCTATGCATCCGATCATGATTGCGGAAGCACCATCTTTATAAAAATAAGTACCTGAAATGATCATGGAAATCATTATGCCGGCTAAATATATGTAAAATACTGCGATAGCATAGTTGAGTACCCACTGCTTCTTCCAAAGACACAGAGCAAGGGCACAGCAGGAGGAACCAGCCCAGTAGAGATAGATATATTTTGTGCCGCTGTTAAATATATGGAAAAGTGAATTCACAATTGAGAATAATATCCCTAAAAATACCAGGCTAAGGCTTACATAAAACAACATTTTATAGTTGCGCTTTTGGATGTCAGTTTTATACAGCGCATAAGTATTTTTATCTTTTATAAACATGGCATTACTGCCAGCGTCTATTTTACGGTCAGTATTCATAAAGGCAGCAAATCCTTTCTTTATATCTGCAATAGATTAATTATATCACACTTTAGGTCAATAATGCTTTTACAATATAAAAAAATCCCTGCTGTTTATAAATCTGCACGGAAATTTGCGCCCAGAAACTGCCACGCTAGAGTCTGTTTGAGAATTCATACTGAACAAAAAATAGTTGACTGACCAACGAGTTTGTGATATATTTTATCTCGTTGACTATCCAACTAATTATACCGTGAATGGTGGATTATAATGAAAAACAATACCATAATGAGCCATGTATCTATGATGTATCGGCAGGTACATAGGTTTTATGACAAAAAGCTGGCAGAATACAATATCGGCAGCGGGCAGCTATCTTTCCTCGTATGCATTCATGAACACGAAGGAATCAGTATGTATGAACTGGCACGTTTGGGACATTTCGACAAAGCAACTGTTACAAAGGGTATACGGAAGCTGGAAGAACAGGAATATATCCGGGTGGAGACAGATAAGGCAGATAAGAGACTCCGCCGTCTATATACCACAGAGAAAGCTTTATTGATCATAGAACAGCTCTATGATATCAGGCAAGAGTGGAATGAAATCCTGGTGGATGGCCTGACACCGGAGGAAGCTGCCGAGGCAGAGCGATTACTGGAGATAATGGCACAAAATGCGTGGAGGTATATGAATGAAAGGAGTTAAATAAGAATGAGTGAAACATCAATAGTACATAAAAAAAATCCGCTGGGTACGGAGCCCATCGGCAAATTATTGCTGTCTTTCTCTGTACCGTCAATTATTTCTTGTCTGGTCAATTCAGTGTATAACATTGTGGATCAGATATTTATTGGGCAGGGAGTGGGTTATGTGGGAAATGCCGCGACGACGGTTTCTTTTCCGATGATGACGATCGTCATGGCATTTGCCACTCTGGCAGGCTCAGGAGGAGGTGCTTACGCAGCTATCAAGCTGGGGGAAAAGGATGACCAGGAGGCTAACCTCACCCTCAATAACTTGTTTACCATGTCTCTTATCATGGGGATGATCATCTCTGTAGTGGGTCTGATCTTTCTGGAGCCGCTGCTTAGAATGTTTGGAGCCACGGATACGGTTATGCCTTATGCAAAGGATTATACCTCTATCGTATTGATTGGAGTACCGTTCAGCGTATTGGGGATCACCATGTCCAATATGGCCAGGACGGACGGAAATCCCCGTCTTTCTATGTATGGGATTTTAATTGGGGCAGCCCTCAACACGGTTCTGGATCCCCTTTATATTTTTGTTTTCCATTGGGGAGTGAAAGGTGCAGCCATTGCAACCATAACATCACAAATCCTGTCAGCAGGGATTCTGTGCCGCTATTTCCAGAAACGGGGCAATATGCGCTTCCGGTTAAAGCTCATGAAGCTGGTCCCGCGTGTATGTAAAAAATCCCTTACCCTGGGGGCCTCATCAGGTATTTCCCAGCTTGTGGCCTGTGCAATGCAGGTAGTGATGAATAATTCCCTGGTTTATTACGGAAACCAGAGCGAAGTGACCGGGGATGTGGCGCTCAGCGCCATGGGTATTGTCATGAAGATTGTGATGATCCTGGGTTCCTTCTGCATTGGGATCGGTGTTGGTTCCCAGCCTATCCTGGGATTTAACTATGGGGCGCAAAACTATAAACGGATACGGGCAACCTATTTCAAAGCGATTACATATGCCACTGTGTCTATCTCCGTTGGATGGCTGATCTGCCAGACAATGCCCCATGTGATCCTGCGGCTGTTCGGAAGCGGCAACGCACAGTTTACCCAGTTCGCAGTGAAGTGTATGAGGATTTATCTGGGCGGGCTTTTCTGCGCCGGTTTCCAGATTGTATCAACCAACTACTTCCAGGCAACAGGGCAGCCGTTTAAGGCATCCATTCTTTCAATGATGCGTCAGTTGATCCTTCTGATTCCTCTGTTGCTGATTCTGCCCCTGTTTTTCGGACTGGATGGGATCCTCTATGCCGGACCTGTTGCAGATATTGGTTCTGCGGTGATTGTGGCCTGCTTCGTCGTTCCTTCCATAAAAAAACTGAACCGGAAGATACGGGAAACACAGGATCAAGAGACCAGCAGAGTGCCATTGGAAAGCTGCTAGTACGCTGTCTGACTGAAAGCGGTCTGGTCAGACTCCGGCATCCCTGCCCGGCAGAGAAAAAATATGTTGATATCATTTGCTGTACTGCTGTGCAAAGCGGTACGGCATTTTATTTTCTTCTGTTATTCTTCAGGATGATAATAGCGCAGTACGTGTTCCGGGTATTTCTGATCGCCGTAATCCCAAGGGCCTGCCGGATCCCGGAGGGGATTATCCTCATCCCGCTGCTTTCCTCCGCTGGCCATCTGTGCAAAGGCTTCTGAACTCTCCTCAGTCCATATGCTGTTTCCATTTTCATTCATATAAGAAAAGTAAACATCAGCACCGAAATTATATGCCTGGAGTGCAAGCCTGATATTCTCCATATCTGTGGGGCTCTGGACACCGGCCTTTTCCATGGCATATTTAAGCTCCTGGATACCGCACTGGATGGAGTAGGAGGGATCTGTGATTCCTCCGGGAACCTGGGGATATTCAGTATTATAGGCACCCTCAGAGGACTGCAGCACATCAGGGCCGATACCCGAACTCTCCTGCATCATCAGTGCAAGGATTAAATCCACATATTCGGACATTCCGTATTGAGCCGCGGCCTCTTCCACCTGGGGGCGGTAAGCCTCACAGGCAGCATTGATCTCCAAAGGGTTTGGTCCCCTTCTGTTAAGAAGCACAGCAAGGATAATTCCCAGCAGCACCATGGAGAAAACCAGAAAGACAAGCAGTATTTTCTGCTTCCGTACCTGGGCCTGTCTGCGTGCAAGACGCTGTTCTTTTGTCAGTTGTCTGTTGGATGTATTTTTCTTTTTCATAGTACCATTGTAACCTGAGCAAGACTGTTTGAAAAGAAAAAGAGAGTTTATAATTCTTAAAAAAGAGTAAAAACAAGAGGGCAAAATTGCAAAATCATAAGTCCTGTGCTATGATAGGGTTTATCAACAGAGGAAATGATGAAATCCAAAAGAGGAGATCAGTCCATGAAGAAAAGAGTTTTTGCATTATTCTTATGTGCCATGATTTTATTTCCGTCAACCGTTTCGGCTGATGTTTTAAATTATGAAGCAACGATCAACACATATAAACAGGACAGCAAGACACCTTATATTTTTCTCATAAACGATGGAGCCGGCAAGGAGGTTCATGCAGTTGCCAAGGCAGATACCCTGTATGTGACGGCGAAAGACATTATGATCCGTTCTAACCCCGGTGAGAAGGGGAGGGAGCTTCGGAAGGTTTTATTGGGGACGAAGCTGCAGCGGGTTGCTGTATGTGACAATGGCTGGAGCAAAGTCACCTTCCAGAAAAAAGGTGAAAATAAGATCATAGGTTATGTCCCGGACAGTGTGTTAAGTGATACCACTCAGATGAAGAAGTTTAATGATACAGTCAAGGTGGCGAAGGACAGCGATATTTTGGATTTTCCCGGCAGAAAGGACGGGGAGGTTGTAGGTGAAGTCATCCAGGAGGACCAGGTGAACCGTACAGGAATCGTCAATGAAATCTGGAGCAGGATCTTATATGAGGATGAGAGAGGAGTAAGCCAGGTGGGCTATATTCCCACCAATGTATTAGAAGGCCAGGAAAATACGAAACAAGTGGCAAAAGCCGATACCACTGTGGACACAGAAGAAGAGGCAGGAGTCATCCATAAGAGTAAAGGAAAAGGAATCTTTGCCGAAGCCGTGGACGGTGTGACTGCTGTAAACGGAAGCTCGTCTGTGGCAGGAGTACAGGTAGGCACCCCTGTTTCCGCCTCTTCAGATGCAGTTCTGAAGCCGCTGGGAAATTTCCGCATTACCCATTATTGCCAGTGCAGTATCTGCTGCGGCTCATGGGCCAACGGTATCACTTCCACAGGTGTGACCGCAACCACCAACCGTACCATTGCTGTAGACCCCACCCAGATTCCTTATGGCTCTAAGGTTGTGATCAATGGTCAGGTTTATGTGGCAGAGGACTGCGGAGGCGCCATTAAGACAAACTGTATTGACATCTATGTGGCGACTCATGATGAAGGCGAGAGCAAAGGTGTGTATTACACGGATGTTTATCTTCTTCAGGAATAGAAAAGTAAATGCCGGTTATGTGATGATGAGTATACACACAATTATTTCAGATGTGAAAAGTGTGTAAACAGAAAATCCCCGGTAATTCTGATAGGGAAAATCCAATTCAGAATTACCGGGGAAATTTTATACTCAAAACATAAAATGCCTGTCAGGATTTTTCCAATGCCTTGCTTAAATCTGCGATTATGTCATCAATATGTTCGATTCCTATGGAAAGGCGGATCATTCCGGGTGAAACTCCGGCCTCCATAAGCTGCTGGTCATTCATCTGTCTGTGTGTGTGGCTTGCAGGATGCAACACCATGGTTTTGGAGGCTGCCACATGAGTAGCGATATTGATCATTTCCAGGCTGTCCATAAACCGTACTGCAGCATCCCTGCCGCCCTTTAATTCAAAAGAGATAACGCCGCAGGTGCCGTCAGGAAGATATTTTTTGGCAATGTCATGATATTTATCGCCGGGAAGTCCTGCGAAGTTTACGGAAGACACTTTTTCGTGGGCATTAAGGTATTCAGCTGCCTTCTGTGCATTGCTGCAGTGACGTTCCATACGAAGGGGCAGAGTCTCCAGACCGATGTTCAGAAGGAAACAGTTGTTGGGGGACGGAATGGAGCCTAAATCCCTCATAAGCTGGGAGGTTGCTTTCATGATATAAGCCTTTTTCCCAAACTGTTTCGTGTATATGACACCATGATAGGATTCATCCGGTTCAGTCAGACCATGGTACTTACTTCCATAAGCCTCCCAGTCAAAGTTGCCGCTGTCCACAATAGCCCCTCCTACCTGTACACCGTGACCGTCCATATATTTGGTGGTAGAATGGGTGACAATGTCAGCTCCCCACTCAAAGGGGCGGCAGTTCACAGGTGTGGCGAAGGTGTTGTCTACAATAAGAGGTACATTGTGCTCGTGAGCCACCTTGGCAAATTTCTCGATATCAAGCACTACAAGTGCCGGATTGGCAATTGTTTCTGCCAGTACAACCTTGGTGTTTGGACGGAATGCGGCAGAAATTTCTTCAGCGCTTGCATCGGTGTCCACAAAAGTACAGTCAATTCCAAGTTTCTTAAAGGTCACACCGAGCAGATTAAAGGTACCGCCGTAAATAGTGGAAGCAGCCACAATATGGTCGCCGGCCTCACAAATATTAAATACAGCATAGAAATTTGCAGCTTGTCCAGAGGATGTGAGAATTGCTGCGACACCGCCTTCCAGTGCGGCTATTTTTGCAGCGACAGCATCGTTGGTAGGGTTCTGAAGGCGGGTATAGAAATAACCTTCAGCCTTTAAATCAAAAAGCTGTCCCATCTCATCAGTGGTATCATATTTAAAGGTAGTACTCTGGCAGATGGGAAGGGCACACGGCTCACCCTTAGCCGGGGTGTAACCTGCGTGCAGGCATTTTGTTTCTAATTTAAAATCACTCATTGTTACGCATCCTTTCTTTATATATGTATGATGTAGGAGTCAAAAAGGAGTTTAGAGAGAACAGTTGCCTGCTCCGGCTCTCTTTTGAACCTGCATCATAAAATAATATTGGGACAGAACAGGCTGGTACAGACCTTTTCCGCCCAGTATTCTTATAATAAAAAAGCCCATAACTTAAGTGTCATGGGGGTTTCTGATCTCAGGATTTCTGATAACTTAATTCCTTAAGTAAAATGCCCAGAGCCGGAATCGAACCAGCGACACGAGGATTTTCAGTCCTCTGCTCTACCAACTGAGCTATCTGGGCTTATATGGCAAAATTGCCACATGAAAGATATTACCATATTTTCTGGCGGTTTGCAACAAAAAAATATTGAAAGACGATGTTGTTTTTTGGGGAGGGATAGAAGGGACGCTTCCGGGGAAGGGTGCGGCTGGGGCGTGCTGGGGGAGAAGAGGCGGCGGTACGTTCGTTTCACATGGAATCACTAAGCGGCTGAAGCGTCCTGCTTTGTCGGATCGGTCGCCAACTCGGAAAATTCTCATCAGAGAATTTTCCTCAGACAGGGCTCCCTTGATTTTGTGCGTGAGGCACAAAATCACCTCGGCGCAGGCCGCCTCACCCGCTAAGTGATTCCAAATGCTCACTCAAAGCACCGCCGTCTCTTCTCCCCCAGCACGCCCCAACCGCACCCTTCCCCGGAAGCTGGCGTTTCAAGGCGGGAGTTAAATGATATAACCGTTAATTTATTAACAACAACGAACGTACGACTAAGTTACTTTACGCCTTCAAATAATCTTCCGGAATCAACGCAAACGCAGCAGAGGGGTGAAAACGTAGAGGAAGGAGAGGGGAAGGGAACCCGGTGCGGGGGCTTTGAGCGAGGACGAGACAGATCTTGGCTTTCAGTTGGAACGATCAGGAAAAGCCGTGCCCTGGCACGGAGTAAGGCCTGTCTGAGCAGCGTTTGCATCAGCAAACGCTGCGAGTTGCCGCACACCTTTTCCGTCCCCAAGAGACAACTGAAAGCTTAGATTTGTCCGCCGCAAGCGATGTCCCCGCACCGGTTTCCCTTCTCCTCGCCGTTCGACCACCTTCCGGGCCTCCCCTCAACAATCACCTAGCCGCAAGATAAATCTTCTCCATATCCTTCATATTAAGCTGTTTAAACACCCCAATAGTCCGTGTATCCTCAAAGCTGCACCGGAAGGCCAGTTCATGGATCTGTTCATCAGAAAGATTAAGCCCAAGTTCCCGAAGATTTGTAGGCATTTCCACTGAACGGAAGAACTCCTCCATTGCTTCTATGCCTGCCAGTGCTGTTTTTTCAATATCCGCGCTCCAGGGAACATCAAAGAGATTAGTTGCAAACTGTGCAAAGCGCTCAGGATTTTCTTTATATACATATCTTGCCCAGCTTCCCCATAAGGCGGCAAGGCCGGCACCGTGGGCCACATCGTACAGACCTCCAAGCTCATGCTCAAGCTGATGGCAGGCCCAGTCGCCTCCGGCAGTTCCGCAGCCGGTAAGTCCGTTGTGGGAAAGACTTCCTGCCCACATGACCTCAGCCCTGGCATTATAGTTGCCCGGGTCTTTCATGAGGATCCTTGCATTGTAGATCACTGTCTGCATGAGAGCCTCACTGATACTGTCTGTTATCTCCATGGTCTCTATATTTACGAAGTATCTTTCCATGGTATGCATTAATATATCTACGCAGCCGCTCTCTGTCTGATACTGTGGAAGAGTATAGGTGAGTCTGGGATTTAATATTGCAAAAACAGGGCGGCACAAGTCTGATTTTACGCTGCCGCGTTTCAGCCACCCGTCCTCATTGGTGATAACACAGGAGTTGCTCATTTCACTGCCGGAAGCAGCGATGGTGAGAACTGTGCCTATTGGAAGACAGGCCTTCGGCGTTTCTGTTTTCAGAAAAAAGTTCCACACGTCTGTCCATGGATTCGCCACACCGTAGCCGATCGCCTTGCAGGAATCAATGACACTGCCGCCTCCTACAGCCAGGAGAAAATCCACATTTTCTTTTCGGCACAGTTCGATTCCTTCTCTTACTTTGGAAAGACGGGGATTAGGAACAACACCCCCAAGAGTTATGTAAGAAACTCCGGCATCTTCCAGGCTGCTTTTGATCTCATCCAGAAGTCCTGAGCTGACGGCACTGTTGCCGCCATAATGGATAAGTACCTTTTTATAATTCTTCTCTTTAAGCAAAGCCCCTGTCTTAAGGTGAGTGTCTTTTCCGAAAATCACCTTGGTAGGGGTATAATATTCAAAACTTCTCATATTGCACACTCCTTCGCGCATACTTTTCATTACTCCTATTAAATCAAATATAGAGCAATTAGTCAAAAAAAATTGTTAGTTTACCTGCAAATTTTTCTGGCGCGGACAGATGTCTTTTTCTCATTGACACGAGGCAATGAATCAGGTATAATCTGGTATAGTCAGTAACTGAAGATATTTAAGGAGGATGAATTATGTATTCATTAGAGGAAATCGGGCAGGTGGACAAGGAGATTGCGGAGCTGATCGAGGCTGAGGTAGCCCGTCAGAATTCACATATCGAATTGATCGCTTCTGAGAACTGGGTCAGCAAAGCAGTGATGGCTTCCATGGGAAGTCCTCTTACAAATAAATACGCAGAAGGTTATCCGGGAAAGAGATTCTACGGCGGCTGCGGCTGTGTGGACGAGGTAGAGAGATTAGCCATTGAAAGGGCAAAAGAATTATTTGACTGTGAATATGCCAATGTGCAGCCTCATTCCGGAGCACAGGCGAATATGGCAGTATTTTTTGCCATGCTGAAGCCGGGAGATACTGTTCTTGGTATGAACCTGAACCATGGGGGCCATCTGACACACGGAAGCCCCGCTAACATGTCAGGAAGCTATTTCAATGCAGTTCCCTACGGTGTAAATGATGACGGTATCATAGATTATGAGGAAGTCCGCAGGATTGCAAAGGAGTGCAGACCGAAGCTCATCGTAGCCGGTGCCAGTGCATATGCGAGAACCATTGATTTTAAGAAGTTCCGTGAGATCGCAGATGAGGTTGGGGCTTATCTCATGGTGGATATGGCTCATATAGCAGGACTTGTGGCAGGAGGACAGCATCCAAGCCCGATTCCTTATGCGGATGTAGTGACAACCACAACCCATAAGACACTCCGCGGACCCCGCGGCGGCCTGATTCTGTGCAGTGCGGAGAATGCCAAGAAATTTAATTTCAACAAAGCAGTGTTCCCGGGAATCCAAGGCGGCCCTCTGATGCATGTCATCGCATCCAAGGCAGTCTGCTTTAAAGAAGCTCTTCAGCCTGAATTCAAGGAATATGCACGCCTTGTAGTGGAGAATGCCAAGGCATTGAGCGAGGGTCTTAAGAAACGGGGAGTAGACATTGTATCAGGAGGCACAGACAACCATCTGATGCTTGTGGACCTGAGAAATCTGGGAGTCACAGGAAAAGAAATGGAGAATCTTCTGGATGAAGTAAATATTACCTGTAATAAGAATGCCATTCCCAATGACCCGCAGTCCCCATTCGTGACAAGCGGTGTCCGCCTTGGTACTGCCGCAGTTACTTCCAGGGGTATGGTTCCTGAGGATATGGATAAGATAGCAGAAGCTATAGCCATTACATTGAAGGACCGCAGCCACAAGGAGCAGGCAATGGCACTTGTAAAAGAATTGACAGACAAATATCCTTTAATAGGTTGATATGTTTTTTCGGTGCCCCGCGGTTTTGCGGGGCATCTTTTGTTATGCACAAGACTGTCTTAACCGGCAGAAAAAGGTTCGTGACTAAATCACGGAAATATAGGGGAATTAACTGTATATTATAGACTAACGAAGGAAAGCAGGTGATATTTTTGGAAAAGATGATAATTATCGGTGCCGGACCGGCAGGTATTTCAGCTGCGTTATATGCGGCCAGGTCAAACATGAATCCCCTGGTCATCAATAACGGCATCGGTGCTTTAGAGAAAGCAGAAAAAATAGAGAACTATTATGGACTGGACCATCCCCTGTCGGGCAAGGAATTATTTGAGACAGGGATCATGCAGGCCAAGGCTTTAGGAGTACGTGTCCTGGATGCCCAGGTTCTGGGGATGGGCGGCTTCGACACCTTTGAGGTTCATACTACAGCGGGAGACTTTGAGAGTCAGAGTGTTATCCTGGCTACCGGAAGTAAGAGGGCTGCGCCCAAGATCCCCGGAGTGAAAGAATTTGAAGGAAAAGGTGTGAGTTACTGTGCAGTGTGTGACGCCTTCTTCTACCGCGGAAAGGAAGTAGCGGTACTGGGAGACAGTGATTTTGCCCTCCATGAGGCTGAAGAACTGGCCAATCTGGCTTCCGGAGTTACCATTTATACAGACGGCAGAGAACCACGTTTCTCTAAAGAACATCCCATCACAGTAAATACAATGAAAATACAGGCTATTGAGGGTGAAGATAAGGTGTCAGGCATCCGGCTGAAAAGTGATATGCAGACCCAGGACGCCGAAGCCAATCAATCGTCTTTCATGCCTGCTGACGGCGTTTTTGTGGCCCTGGGGACTGCCGGAAGTACAGAAATTGCCAGGCAGATAGGGGCTGAACTCACGGAAAAGGGGCATGTGAAGGTAGGACCTGATATGCAGACAACAGTCCCCGGACTTTTTGCGGCAGGCGACTGTACAGGCGGTCTGCTTCAGGTGGCAAAGGCAGTGTATGAAGGCGCCCAGGCCGGAATCCAGGCAGGAAAATATGTGAGAAGACTGCAGAGCGGTTCCTGAAACTTTCGGAAAAATGGTGAAAGGGATTGATATTGGTATTAATGCATATTTTATATAAAATATACTTAATATAATGATGACAGGAGTAAAAACCTTTATTGTATGATCTTTTGAACCTGGCATTATCATATAACAGAAATTGAAAAGGAGAATAATTATGGCAAAAGCATTTACAACACAAAATTTTGAAGCAGAGGTATTAAAATCAGACAAACCGGTATTGGTAGATTTCTGGGCAACATGGTGCGGACCGTGTAAACGCCAGGGACCGATCATTGATGAATTGGCACAGGAAGGCTATGCCGTGGGTAAGGTGGATGTGGACGAACAGCCGGCCCTGGCACAGCAGTATCAGGTTATGAGTATTCCTACTCTGCTGTTGTTCAAGAATGGTAAGGAAGTCAACCGACTTGTAGGCCTTACTCCCAAGGACACACTGAAAGCACTTCTGGAGGGCTGATGCCTTCTTTTACATCAGCCCTGAGGATTAAAAGGTATTTAACATTTGATAAAGACGGCTCTTATCCAGCAGGTGGATCCCGCCTCTGGAGACCTCAATACAGCCCTCGCTGCTTAACTGCTTCAGGGCACGGCTGACAGCTTCCCTGGCACTTCCGATGGAACGTGCCAGGTTTTCTTGTGTTATGGAAAGCGTGTCAGACTCCTCCTGGGCGGATTCATCCAGAAGGAAGGCTGCGATCCGCTGGGGCAGATTGAGGAAAAAGGTGCGCTCAATTCCTGATATCACATCAGAGAAATGTTCAGTTGTCATTTTATATACAAAATTTTCCACATAAATATTTTTATCCATCAGCTTGGAAAAAACGGCTGTGGGAATCAGAAGTACATCGCAGTCTGTCTCTGCGTCGATCTGCACATCAAAGGTTATGGCCGACAGCATACAGGAGCCGGAAAGTGTACAAGTATCCCCGTCTCTGAGTCTGTATAGGGTAGCCTCTTTTCCCTGGGCAGACAGAAGATAAACACGGAGAATGCCCTTGAGAAGAAAGAGTGTTCCCAGGCAGTGACAGTCGCCGGTCTGTACGGCAGTACCGGCAGGATAATGGATTTCACGTATATTGGATAAGAGAAGTTCCTGTTCCTGGGTGCTCATATGCTCCCAAAAAGAAAAAGTCCGGAAATGTTCTAAATATTCTGTCTGTTTCATAGTAATATCCTCCTAAAACTATTGTAGTCTATAAAAAAGAAAAAAACAATCGTCTTTTCAGGTGAGGCAAAATTTCGTTGACGTTTACACTGTCCTGGAATATAATCGACTTAGACAGAATTAACTTATGAGAAAAGAACATTGATAAGGAGGCAGATATGACGCTTTTGGAAACGCAGAAGGGAGAGTCCTATCGTGTTAAGAATATAATGGAGCAGGAGAATGTACAGCGCCGGCTGGAGGCGTTGGGAATCCTGGAGGGTACCCGCATAAAGGTACTTAACCAGAAGAAAAGCGGCTCTACTATCATCCGTGTGAGAGGAACCCGTTGGGCATTGGGACGGGACATTGCAGGAGGAATACAGGTGGAGGGGTATGATGAGTAAGGAACACGTGATACAGGTAGCTTTTGTAGGAAATCCCAACTGCGGAAAGACGACGCTTTTTAATGCCCTTACAGGCGCTAATTTAAAGGTGGCAAACTGGCCTGGGGTAACTGTTGAGAAAAAAGAGGGTCTGACCTCATATAAGGGACAGAAGATAAATCTTGTGGATCTTCCCGGTATTTACAGTCTTACCTCATACTCTATTGAAGAAAAAGTATCACGCAGATGCGTGATGGAAGATGACATAGATGTGATTGTAAATGTGGTGGATGCCTCTTCTCTGGAACGGAATCTTTATCTTACCATGCAGCTTCTGGAACTGGGCAAGCCGGTGATCCTGGCTATGAATATGATGGATGTTGTGAAAGAGAGAGGAATGGAGATTGACAATCACCGCCTTCCTGAAATGCTGGGGCACATTCCTGTTGTACCTGTTTCCGCCAGGAAACGTACAGGGCTGAATGTCCTTCTCCACGCAGTAAAGCATCACTATGAGGAAGAAATGCCGGAGACGGTAGTGGCCTATACGGAAGACATCGAAGAAAAAATATCAGTGCTCAAGGAGAGACTTAAAGAGAAATATCCCTCGCTTGTGTATCTGCGCTGGACAGCCGTGAAGCTTCTTGAGAACGATGAAGAAACAATTAAGGAATATAATCTGGATGCCCCGGATATCCTGGACCGGAGTTATGAGAAAGAGATCATTAACCAGAAATACGATTACATAGAAGAGATTGTGGAGGAAGTGCTGTTTTACAAGGACTCTTCTAAAGAAGGAAAAACAGATAAGGTTGACAGGCTTCTTACCCATCAGTTCTGGGGTGTACCAGTCTTTCTGGGTATTATGGCTTTTGTATTTTTCCTTACTTTTACCATAGGAGATGCTCTGAAAGGAGTGTTTGAAATTGGCCTGGATGCCTTATTAAACGGCTCCACAGCTTTTCTCACAAGCCTTCACGCCTCAGATTGGGTCATTTCACTTGTAGTGGATGGTGTGATCGCCGGTGTTGGCGGCATTCTTACCTTTTTGCCGAATATATTCATTTTGTTCCTGGCACTTGGGATTTTGGAAGACAGCGGATATATGGCCAGGGTAGCTTATGTCATGGACGGCATTATGGGCCGAGTAGGGCTTTCCGGCAAAGCATTCCTGCCTATGGTGCTGGGATTTGGATGTACAGTACCGGCAGTGATGGCTACCAGGACACTTGAGAAGGAGGCAGACAGGAAGAGGACGATTTTCCTAACACCCTTTATGTCATGTTCTGCAAGGCTGCCGATCTATGTATTGTTTTCATCCATGTTTTTTGAAGAATATGCGGCTATAGCTGCATTTTCCCTTTATGTGCTGGGTCTGGTAATGGCTGTTATACTGGCCCTTATCATGGGAAAGGTCAAGAAGGGAGACAGCGCAGGCAGTCTTTTGATGGAGCTTCCTGAGTACAAAATGCCAAACGCCCGCACCATTGCCATTTATGTATGGGAGAAAGTAAAAGATTATCTCAGCAAAGCCGGTACCACGATTTTTGTTGCGTCTATCGTGATCTGGTTCATCCTGAATTTCGGCATACACGGAATGGTAGCCGATGTGCAGGAGAGCTTCGGCGCAGTTCTGGGGCATTGGATGGAGCCCCTTCTGGCTCCCGCAGGCCTGGGGTTATGGCAGGTAGGCGTGGCGCTCATTGCAGGTCTTTCTGCAAAGGAAGTGGTAGTATCCAGCATGGCGGTATTGTTTGGAATCAGTAATATTAATTCCGCGGCGGGCATGACAACAATGACATCAGCTCTGGGGCAGTACGGCTTCGGTGCCGTGAATGCATATGCCCTTATGGTATTCTGCCTGCTTTATACACCTTGTATGGCTACTGTGGCAACCATTAAAAAAGAGAGTAATTCATGGGGATTTACCCTGAAAATAGTATTATTCCAGCTTGTCCTGGCTTATGGGGCAGCGGTGTTGGTTTTCCAGGCGGGAAGCCTGCTGTTCTAGATGGAATAATACAAGGAGTTCATTATGAAGATTTTATTAGCGGCATGTAATGCCAAATATATTCATTCCAACCTTGCAGTTTATAATCTGAAATCCTATGCACAAGCCTATGAGCAGAATATTGTTCTGAAGGAATATACAATTAACCAGTTGAAAGATGATATCCTCAAAGATATTTATCTGGAAAGCCCTGATGTTGTATGTGTTTCCTGTTACATCTGGAATATTTCATTTGTAAAAGAACTTTTCTGTGATCTGGCTCAGATACTTCCGGGCACCTCCTTCTGGGCTGGCGGCCCGGAAGTTTCCTTTGATGCACAAGCATTTCTGGAGGAAAATCAGTATTTCACAGGGGTGATGACAGGGGAAGGGGAAGAGACCTTCCTGGAGCTGGTGAAATACTATGTTGAGGGAACAGGAAGCCTCCGGGAGATCACCGGGATTGTCTACAGGGAGACTGCAGAGGAAGGCAGCTCTTCTGTACATCATAACGGCTGGCGTGAGATTATGGATTTAAGCAGGGTTCCCTTTGCCTATCACCATCTGGATGAATTTGCAAACAGGATTATTTATTATGAAAGCAGCAGAGGCTGTCCTTTTAACTGCAGCTACTGTCTTTCCTCTGTGGATAAGAAACTGAGGTTCCGGGACATAGGACTTGTGAAAAAAGAACTACAATTTTTCATAGACAACAAGGTTCCTCAGGTGAAATTTGTGGACCGTACCTTTAACTGCAGACATGACCATGCAATGGCTGTATGGCAGTTCATCAAAGAAAAGGATAACGGCGTCACGAATTTCCATTTTGAAATTTCTGCTGACCTTCTGCGGGAGGAAGAGCTTGAACTGATGAAGACTATGCGTCCGGGCCTGATCCAGCTTGAAATCGGCGTACAGTCAACCAATCCCCGTACCATACAGGCTATCAGGCGCACAATGGATTTTCAGAAGCTTTCACATATTGTGAGAAGGATCCAAAGCTTTCATAACATCCATCAGCATCTGGACTTGATCGCAGGCCTTCCCTATGAAGGATATGAAAGCTTCCGGAAATCTTTCAATGATGTGTACAGCTTAAAGCCCCAGCAGCTTCAGCTTGGTTTCCTTAAAGTGCTGAAGGGCTCTCTTATGATGGAAAAAGTAAAGGAATATGGCATAATCCACAAAAATAAGGAGCCTTATGAGGTCCTGTCCACGAAATGGTTGTCTTACAGAGAAGTTTTAAAGCTGAAAACTGTGGAAAATATGGTGGAAGTGTATTATAATAGTGGACAGTTCCATAATACCTTAGAGTATATGGAGCCATATTTTTCAGATGCGTTTTCTTTCTTTGAAGCATTGGGCAGGTTCTATGATGAAAAAGGATATGGGGAAATATCCCATTCAAGGATCCGCCGCTATGAAATCCTGCTGGAATTTGCGGAAAGATATTCCATGATTTCCCGGGAGACAGCAGCGGATAAGATGATCATGGACCTTTATCTCAGGGAGAACTTAAAGAGCCGCCCTGGTTTTGCTTTTTCACAGAAGCCCTATGAGAAGGCAGTATGGGAATACCGCCGCCGTGAGAGGATACCAAAGACAGCTCATATTGAGGTATTCCGGGATGGAAGGACAGTTCTGTTTGATTACACAGAAAGAGACTATCTGACAAACAACGCTTCAACAGCGGAAATCAGCCTTTAAACCAGGCGTCCAAAAGGGCGTAAGACTGCATAAATAATAAAAGAGGTGAAAATTATGGCAGGTATGGGTATGTTTGATCCTAAGAAAAGAAAAATCGTCACAGCTGTAATTGCGATCATTTTAGTGCTTGCAATGGTAGTTCCGGGAATATTGTCCTTTATTTTGTAAGGGAAGGTAAGAAGATGAGACTTGGAAAAGATGCGATGGAAGCCCTTAAGACAGAGGTGGGAGGATTGCTTAAGCCAGGTGATGAGCTGGTGGTTGCAGGTGCAGTGGCACTAAAAGGCACCTCACTGATCGCTGAGAATAAATATGACCTTCTAAGGGAAGTTTTTTCGGGAAGTTTCCTTGGGGATGCAATGGCTCTGCGCCGGAATTACGGGGTAGGAGAGATCCCAAAGGAAAGTGTTCCGTGGCGCATGGCAGGAGAAGCCGGGGCAAATGTGAGGTTTGCCATGGGAGAAGGGGGATTCTTAAGTGCTCTGTGGAAAGTGGCAGAAGCTTCTCAGACAGGACTTCGGGCAGATCTGCGGAAGGTTCCTGTAAGGCAGGAGACCATCGAGATATGTGAGGTACTGGATATCAATCCCTATTATCTTTTGTCAGAAGGCTCTGTACTTATCGGTATCCCTTCAGGGGAGGCACTGGTGGAGGAATTCTTAAGGATGGGAATACCGGCTGCCGTTATCGGCCATGCAAATGAAGAGAATGACCGGCTCCTGTACAGCAGGGAAAACGTCCGATATCTGGACAGGCCGGCAGAAGATGAAATCAAAGGAGTAATGGAACTATGGCAAGACTGAATATAGTGCTCCATGAGCCGGAAATACCGGCGAATACCGGGAATATAGGACGTACCTGTGTGGCTACCGGGACAAGGCTACACCTGATCGAACCTTTAGGTTTCAAGCTTAACGAAAAAGCCATCAAGCGGGCGGGGATGGACTACTGGAAGGATCTGGATGTGACCACATATCTGGATTATGAGGATTTCTTAAAGAAGAATCCAAAGGCGAAAATCTATTATGCCACCACGAAGGCTCCCCAGACCTATACAGATGTTGAGTTTGAAGATGACTGTTATATTATGTTCGGAAAAGAGAGCGCAGGGATTCCCGAGGAGATACTTCTGAAAAACCAGGCCTCCTGTATCAGGATTCCCATGATCGGTGAGATCCGTTCCTTGAATCTGAGCAATTCTGTGGCGATCGTCCTGTATGAGGCATTGCGCCAGCATGATTTTGACCATATGAGACTTAACGGCCATTTAACGAAATACGAATGGAAATAAAAAGCTTCCGGGCTGAATACCATATTATGGTACAGCCCGGACTTTTTGTGTATTATGAGTTACTTTTCACTGGTAATATCCCGCGAGGTGTTTTCATGCATATATGCATGAAAATCCCGAGACATACAACGTGCGAAATTATGCAGTATGCATAATTTCTGTACATCGCGAAGCGTGTTGCTGGTCACGGAGTGAACAGTAACTATTATGAAAATATTCCACTTTGTTATATGAAAAACAGTTGCACTGCAATGAATTTAGTGATAATATATGAAACAATATAATACTTATATACAATAAACAGCGAAAACTATAGAATGTATTAAGAAAATTTCAGAAAAAGGAGGTTGTTTATGGAGCTGGAAAAATACCGCAGGCTTTCGAAAATGGCCAGAGGCATAGATAAGGCAGAACTGGTCTTTAAAAATGCAAATGTATTTCTTGCCCATACAGGAGAATTTGTGGAAGGGGATGTTGCTGTTGCAGAGGGGATCGTCCTGGGTGTTGGCAAATACCAGGGGGAGAAGGAGATAGATCTGGAGGGAAGTTGTCTTTGTCCGGGACTTATTGACAGCCATCTTCATCTGGAATCCACTTTGGTTTCTCCGGGGGAGCTTGTACGGCAGGCCGCCCAGTGCGGGACGACTACGTTTATTGTTGACCCTCACGAATCGGCAAATGTATCAGGGACAGAAGGAATTGACTATATATTAGAGCAGACAGAGGATGCACCGGCTAACGTATATGTAATGATGCCTTCTTGTGTACCGGCCACACATGTAGATGACAACGGATGTGTACTTACAGCGGGAAAAATGAAAGCCTATTTGGAGAACAACAGGATACTGGGTCTTGGGGAAGTGATGGACGCAGTATCTGTCATAAACGGCAATGTTTCCATGCATGAGAAGTTAAATCTTTTTAAAGGGCGGGTCCGTGACGGCCATGCGCCGTTTCTCACGCCGGGGGATCTTTCAGCCTATGCACTGGCAGGTATCTCTACAGACCATGAATGTGTGGATTATGAATATGCCATGGAAGAGTGCAAAAAGGGAATGCAGGTTCTCATACGTGAAGGCAGCGCTGCCAGAAATCTGGAGGCCATCGTGAAGGGAATTGTGGAACATGGCACCGATACCTCCGGTTTTTGCTTCTGCACAGATGATAAGCACATAGAAGAGATACGAAGAGACGGCCATATCAATTATAATGTGAAAAGAGCTGTAGAGCTTGGTCTGCCTGTGGAGAAAGCCCTTAAGATGGCAACCATCCAGGCGGCACAATGTTACGGCCTGAAACATCTGGGGGCCATTGCACCTGGATATCAGGCAGATTTTGTGGTATTTGACAATACAAGGGACTTAAATGTTCTGGAGGTATACTTTAAAGGAGAGAAAATCCAAAAGGATGAGAAAGTGAAAATCAAGCCCTGTGCGCCTCAGCTTAAAAACACGGTCCATCTTTTAGACTTTGGGGAGGACCGTCTCCGGCTGCGTCATACAGGGGATAAGGCCCATGTCATACATATGCTCCAGGGCCAGATTGCAACAGAGGATTTGTTGGAGGAAGTGCCGTTCGGGGAAGAGGCAGGAGAGCGGTTGTTCACTTCAGATGATACTTATCAGAAAATTGCAGTGATCGAGCGTCACAAACACACCGGAAAGGTTGGTGTAGGAATCGTAAAAGGATTCGGGCTGCGCCACGGTGCAATTGCCTCCAGTGTTTCCCATGATTCCCATAATCTGATCGTTGTGGGGGACAATGACAGGGATATGGTGCTGGCAGTACAGGAACTTGTGCGCCTTCAAGGAGGCTATATCCTGGTGGAGGAGGGAGAAATCTACGGAACCCTGCCCCTGCCGGTGATGGGGCTTATGAGCGATGAGGGATATGAGAAGGTGAATGAGGCGCTTTCCCATATGATTCCCAAGGCACACAGTATGGGAATAAAGCCGGGATTCGATCCTTTTATTACCCTATCCTTTATGGCACTTCCTGTGATTCCTGAAATCAGGATCACACCCAGAGGCATTTATCTTGTGAATGAAGACAGGATGCTGAAGCAGCCTTTTGACAAATAAGGACAGCAAAAACAATAAGGATAACAAAAAACAGCATGGCCGGATTATCTGAAAATTTGGCATGCTGTTTTTTAGGGCTATTTTGCTTTTTCCAGTGTGAAGATAAATTCAGTTCCCACACCTTCTGTACTGATAACATTAATATGCTGGTTATGTGCGTTGATGATCTCCTTAACAATAGAAAGCCCAAGTCCGGTGCCTTTGCGGTCTTTTCCCCGGGAGGCATCAATTTTGTAAAATCGGTCCCAGATTTTAGGAAGGCTGTCTTTCGGGATTCCGCTTCCATGGTCTTTCACAGACACAAAAACTTTTCCGTTTTTTTCCGTGGTCTCAAGAATGATGGAAGAATTATTGCCGCTGAATTTGATCGCATTGTCCAGAAGATTGTACAGCACCTGCTGGATCTGTTCCATATCAGCCTGGACAAACAGCTCTTTTCCGCTTAGTATAAGCTCAAGAAGTATTTTTTTCTCTGTGCAAACTCCCTCAAAGACAGCAGCAGTGGTTTTGATGGTTTCATTGATATCGAACTTTTTTATATTCATCATACGCTTCTTCACATCCAGGTCATTAAGAGTGAGAAGGCTTCGGGTGAGCTTTTCCAGCCGCTCAGATTCAAAGGCAATGATCTTCAGATATTTTTCCTGCATTTCCGGCGGAATGGTTCCGTCCAGCATGGCTTCCACAAATCCCTTGATGGAAGTCAGGGGGGAACGGAAATCGTGAGATACATTGGAAATGAATTTCCTCTGATATTCTCCGTTTTTATTTAATTCATCTGACATATAGTTCAGCGTGTTAGCCAGGTATCCCATTTCGTCCTCTGAGGTGACAGGAATCTTATAAGAAAGATTTCCGCCCGCATATTCAGATGCACCTTTGATGATCTGTTTCAGAGGAAGGTGCACATAAGTGCGGTAAATGAGAAGGATGACGAAGGTAGTCCCATACATCACAGCAAATATGATCTGCATGATCAGGAGAATACTGCTCCTGTTCTGATACAGGTTTTTCATCTGGTAATGCAGGGCAACGTATCCTTTAGTTGACATCTGCGCTGTAATAGGGGCTATGACGCTTAAACGCTTATCAGGAAAATATCCGTAGAAATCACCAACCTGGTAATAATTGCTGCCCCAGGCCGCAGGGTCAAAATTATTTATGGTAACAGGGGAGGTGGGGGAAATATCCCGGCGGGTACTCATGATGATCTGGCCTTTGCTGTTGATGATCCAGATGGCAGCCTGCTGATAAGTTGCAACAGTATTCAGGTTCTGCCGGATGGTTTCCAGATTTGTGGAGGATATATTGTACTTCACCATATCATCAGAAGCAATATTGTGCGCTTCCCTGTAAAGGTCCTCGCTTATGGAGCGTTCCAGATGCTTTTCTACCAGATAGGAGCCAGCGGCAGTCACCAGGAAAAAACTGAAGATGCCGATGGCTATATATCCGATGAGAAATTTAATATACAGGGGACGTCTCATTCGTTCTTCACCTCGAATTTATAGCCGATGCCCCATACCGTGGCAAGGGACCAGCGGGGATGATCCTTGATTTTCTCCCGGAGGCGTTTGATATGTACGTCAACAGTCCGGGTATCCCCGATATATTCATATCCCCAGATATGGTCCAGAAGCTGTTCCCTGGTAAATACCTGGTTGGGGGAAGAAGCCAGGAAATACAGAAGTTCCAGCTCCTTGGGCGGCATGTCAATCTGCCTTCCCATATAAGTTACCGCATAGTTGGTAAGATTGATGGTCAGGTCGGGATAGCTTACACTCTTTTCGTTGGAGGACACAACAGGCTGTTTCACCTGGAACCGGCGGAGTACCGCCCGTACCCTGGCCACCAGCTCTTTTGAGTCAAAGGGCTTGATCATATAGTCGTCAGCACCCAGCTCCAGGCCAAGTACCTTGTCAAAGGTCTCACCCTTAGCGGAAAGCATGATGATCGGCACATCAGAAAGATGCCTTATCTCACGGCATACCTGATACCCGTCTATACCCGGCAGCATCAGATCCAGCAGGATAAGGTCAGGATGAAAAAGATTGAACTCCCGAAGAGCCTGTTCACCGTCATTAACGATTTTAGTCTCAAAGCATTCCTTTGTGAGATACAGGGATATCAGTTCTGCTATATTATTGTCGTCGTCTACAACGAGGATTTTCTGTTTTGCAACCATATTTACCTCCCTTGCCGCATTGGCTGCGGCTCCATTCTGATACGGGTATACCCGTTTTTATTTTTTGAACTCAACAATGGTCACTCCCGCGTCGCCTTCTCCGAATTCACCAAGGCGGTAGGAATCCACATGCTTCTGGCGTTTCAGATAATTGTGCACACCCTTTCTCAGGGCTCCGGTGCCTTTTCCGTGGACGATACGGACACTCTTAAGATGGGCGATATAAGCATCATCCAGATACTTATCCAGCTCTGCGATCGCTTCATCCACAGTTTTTCCCAGAAGGTTGATCTCTGTGGAGATATTTGCAGATTTGGACATGCGGATCTTTCCGGATCCTGTACGCGACAGGGCGGAAGTTGTGATCACCGGCTCGTCCACCAGTTCCAAATCTGAAATGTGCACTTTGGAACGGATGATTCCCATCTGGACAAAAAGATATCCTTTAGGATCCGGCCGGCTGCTGACAGTACCCTTAAGATTCATGCTCAGCACCTTTACGGTTTCGCCCAAAGAGAGATCCTTTGCAGTCAATTCCTTCTTCGGCTTCTTGGTGTCCGGCTTCAGTGTGAGATTCTTTTCAGTGTTTGACATACGCTGACGAAGGTTCTGGCGTTCCTTTTCCACTGCGGCTGTATCCACATGGTCCTTCTGGAATTTATGGAACATTTTCATAGTCTGGTCTGCGTATTCTTTGGCTTCACGGAGGATTGCATGAGCCTCCTCGTTGGCCTGGCGCAGAATACGGTCTTTGCGTTCCTCCAGCTTCTCCTGCTTGGATTCCAGCTGGTTTTTCAGAGTCTCGATCTCCATTTTGTACCGCTGGATTTCTGCACGTTCATTCTCGATCGTCACCCGGTTCTGCTCAAGAGAAGAGATGACATCCTCAAAGGATTCATCCTGCTCGCTGATCTGTTCCCTGGCTTTTTCAATAATAAAATCAGGAAGTCCAAGCTTGGAAGAGATGGCGAAGGCATTACTCTTTCCGGGAACACCGATGAGCAGGCGGTAGGTGGGACGAAGTGTCTCCACATCAAATTCACAGCAGGCATTCTCCACTCCGGGAGTGGACAGAGCATAAACCTTCAGCTCGCTGTAATGGGTAGTGGCCATTGTCCTGATTCCCTTCTCATGAAGGTGAGAGAGGATGGAAATGGCAAGGGCAGCACCTTCAGTAGGGTCAGTACCTGCCCCAAGCTCATCAAAAAGTACAAGGGAATGACTGTCTGCTTCCTTTAAAAAGGATACAACGTTTGTCATATGGGAGGAAAAGGTACTTAGAGACTGCTCAATACTCTGCTCGTCACCGATATCTGCATAGACCTGATGGAAGAGGGCAAGCTCTGAACGGTCAAGGGCAGGGATATGAAGGCCTGACTGTCCGAGAAGAGTGAGAAGTCCTACTGTTTTCAGGGATACAGTCTTGCCGCCTGTGTTGGGGCCTGTGACCACCAACAGGTCAAAATCATCTCCTATGCGGATATCAATAGGAACGACTTTTTTCTTCCCGATGAGAGGATGGCGGGCTTTTTTTAACCGGATACGTCCTTCCTCGTTAAAGACAGGTTCCGTGGCATTCATATCCATTGCCAGAGAAGCCCTGGCAAAAATAAAGTCAAGCTGTACCATAATATCCAGGTCTGCCCGGATAGATTCCTGCTCCAGCGCTGTCTGCTCGCTTAAGGAAGCAAGGATAACTTCAATTTCTTTCTGCTCCTTAAGCTCCAGCTCACGGATGTCGTTGTTCAGCTTGACAATGGCCATAGGCTCGATAAACAAGGTGGAGCCTGTGGAGGACTGGTCATGGATCATCCCCGGAACCTGTCCCTTATATTCTGATTTTACAGGAATACAGTATCTTCCGTTCCGCATGGTAATGACCGCATCCTGAAGATAATTCCGGGCGCTGCCGCTCACCAGGGAGGAGAGCTGAGTATGTATTCTGTCATTGGTCAGCTTCATGCTTCTGCGGATCTGCCTTAAGGTGCTGCTGGCGTCATCGCTGATCTCATCCTCAGATACAATACAGCGGCGTATTTCAGTAGAAAGAGGTGTAAGAGGCTCCAGTGCTTCAAACATCCCGTCAAGGGAGTCAGGCGCGGAATCTCCTCTGTCACTGCGGGAATAGGCTTTTACCCGGTTGGTATTCTCCAAAAGGGCACAGACGGCCAACAGCTCAGGGATTCCAAGGGTACTTCCTATTTCCAGCCGTTTCAGCGAGCCGCGGATATCCTTCACGCTTCCGAAAGAGATGCTTCCCTTGTGAAAAATCCGGCTTAAAGCATCCTTGGTCTGAGTCTGCATAAGACGGATCTCCTCAATATTAATAGAAGGCTCAAGGTTCTGGCAAAGCTCTTTACCCATAGGCGAGGAGGCTTTTTCTGTCAACATGTCAATGATTTTATAATATTCTAATGCTTTGTATGCTTTCTGATTCATAATATCTCCTGTAGTTATTTACAAGTAATTCAAAATGGTCATAATTTCCTAGTTTCCATTCTACAATATTTTGGCGGTAATGAAAAGGAAAAAATGCCTTTTTATTCATAAAAAGTTCATAAGTGTTTGGTAGAATAGTTTCCAGACTATCAGTTTGTTATAGCAAAGTATGGGAGAAGTGTTATGGGAGATGGCATGGACAAAAGACCAGATGAACAAGACTACCATTTCATAAAAGAAACCATAAAGAGAAAGCCGGTGGATAAACGTGCCCTGGCGGGCAGAATTGCAGCTATTATCGGAGGCGGCGTACTCTTCGGAATCTGTGCGGCTGCAGCTATTGCAAGTACGGCACCGGCTCTTTTACAGCGCTTCGGAACAGAGGCAGGACAGCAGGGGGATGTGAAGCTGACCACACCTCCGCCCGAGATGAATCAGGCAGCAGCCCCCACGGGCCAGGCAGAGCCTGCAGCCACACCTGCTTTGCAGGATACGGCTGCATCTTTGACGCCGTTGGACGACTATGAAGAAATATACAGTGAGGTACTGAAGGTGTCCGAGGAACCGAGAAAAGCCCTGGTGACAGTTTCAGGTATCACAGGAGATGCGAATCTTCTGGATAATTCCTTCCTTAGATGCGGCAGTTCCGAGGGAATTATTTTTTTGGAAAATAATTCGAATCTGTATATTCTCACTTATGAAGACGGTCTGAGGGAAGCAAACAGGCTTCAGGTTACATTTTCAGACGGAACCACCGCTGATGCACAGTTGTGTAAGGCAGACGATGATACGGGGATAGCGGTGGTGCGTGTACCTGTGTCAAGCCTTGACAGTAATACAAGAGATTCCATCTCCGTGGCAATGCTTGGAAATTCATACAGTCTTCTTCAGGCAAAGCCTGTGATCGCCATCGGAAGTCCGGCAGGTGACCGGGATGCAGTGGTTTACGGTATGGTTACATCTGTTTCAGGAAGACTGACCGTTTCAGATGCGGAATATAATCTGATGGCCACAGATATGCAGGGAAGTCCTGATGGCAGCGGCATCCTCCTTGACACAGCAGGAAAGGTCATTGGTTTTATCGTCAAACAGGAAGCAGAAACCACAAATATTATACGTGCATTGTCTATTTCCCAGCTTCGTCCCTTGATAGAGATGCTGTCCAACAGTGAGCCTGTGAAATATCTGGGAATACACGGCATCAGCATCACCGACACCCAGGCAGTGACCAGGGGCATACCGAAAGGAATATTTGTAGACAGTGTAGACAGTGATTCCCCTGCCATGGTGGCAGGAATACAAAACGGGGACATAATAAGAGCCCTCAATGGAAATACCTTGAAAAATATGCAGTCCTATACCACCCGCCTCCAAAAGCTGGAAACAGGAGAAAGGGTGACGATCACCATTGCGCGCAAGAGCGCAGATGACCTGTATGTGGAAATGGATTTTCAAGTGACAATAGAAGAGAGATAGAGAGGCAGAAAAAAACATGCGTTTTATAAACGAATTACACGAAGGCGACAGAATTAACGGAATTTACCTGTGCAAACAGAGACAGGCAGCAGTTACCAAAAACGGCAAGCCCTACGAAAACATCATCATCCAGGACAAAACAGGAGTTCTGGACGGCAAAATCTGGGATCCCAATTCCTTGGGGATCGATGACTTTGACACCCTGGATTACATTGAAATCATGGGAGACGTCACAAGCTTTGCCGGAGCCATGCAGCTCAATGTTAAACGGGTGCGCAAGGCAGGAGAAGGAGAATATGATCCTGCGGACTACCTTCCGGTAAGTGAGAACAGCACAGATTACATGTACAGCCAGCTTGTCTCCTTTGTAGACAGCGTACAGAATACATATTTATCCGCCCTTCTGGAGAAATTGTTCAAAGAAGATAAAGAATTCCTCCAGTCCTTTGAAGGCCACTCAGCCGCCAAGACGGTACATCACGGCTTCATAGGCGGATTGATGGAGCATACCTTAAGCGTGGCACGTCTCTGCGATTATATGGCCGGAGCCTACCCAATCCTTAAGAGAGACCTGCTGATCGCAGCAGCTCTTCTTCACGATGTTGGCAAAACAAGAGAACTCTCAGCCTTCCCCCTGAATGATTACACAGATCAGGGACAGCTCCTGGGCCATATTGTCATAGGCGCCCAGATGATTCATGACCTTGCAAGAGAAATACCGGATTTCCCGGAGAAACTGGAACACGAACTGATCCACTGTATCCTGGCCCACCACGGAGAGTTAGAATACGGATCACCGAAAAAACCGGCCCTGGCAGAGGCAGTTGCACTGAACTTAGCCGACAATACAGATGCCAGAATGGAGACCCTCACCGAAATCTTTGCCGCAGACAAAGGCAAAAAAGAATGGCTGGGCTTCAACAGAATATTTGAATCTAATCTCAGAAGAACAGGAGACCTGTAATCCCTATGGAATACCGCAAGAATGACATAGTCACTTTAAAGATAGAAGATTGTGGAATCGACGGTGAAGGTATCGGCAAAGCCGATGGCTTCACCGTCTTTGTGAAAGATGCAGTAATCGGAGACACTGTAAAAGTCAAAATCATCAAAGCCAAGAAAAACTACGGCTATGGAAGACTGATGGAAGTGCTCACCCCATCCCCCTACCGGGTAGAACCCAAATGCGCCTTTGCCCGCCAGTGCGGCGGCTGCCAGCTTCAGGCACTGAGCTACCAACAGCAGCTTGCCTTCAAAGAACGCAAGGTCCGCGGACATCTGGAAAGAATCGGCGGCTTCACTCACATTCCCATGGAGCCAATAATTGGAATGGACGAACCCTACCACTACCGGAATAAAGCCCAATTTCCGGTAGGAAGAAATAAAGAAGGAAAAATCGTCACCGGTTTTTACGCAGGGAGAACACATACGATCATAGATAACAGAGACTGCGCCCTGGGTGTAAAACAGAACAAAGAAGTCCTGGACCGGGTTATTTCCTATATGGAAAAATATGGGGCAGACCCTTACGATGAAACTACCGGCAAAGGCCTGGTGCGCCACATCCTCATCCGCTACGGCTTTTTTACCGGAGAATTGATGGTGTGCCTGATCCTAAACGGAAAGAAACTTCCCGCAGAAGAAAAGCTGATTGCATCCCTCAGGGAAATCCCCGGGATTACCAGCATTACTGTAAACGTCAACAAGAAGCGCACCAATGTGATACTGGGAGACGAACTGCGGCTCCTCTGGGGACAGACATATATTACAGATAAGATAGGAGATGTGACATATCGGATTTCTCCTTTGTCGTTCTACCAGGTGAATCCCCGCCAGACGCAGAAACTTTATGCCAAAGCACTGGAATATGCCCAGCTTACCGGTGAGGAGACTGTGTGGGATCTCTATTGCGGGATTGGGACAATCTCCCTCTTTCTGGCACAGCAGGCCAGATTCGTGAGAGGTGTGGAGATTGTTCCTGCAGCAATTGGGGATGCACGGGAAAATGCACGTATCAACGGAATTGAAAACGTGGAGTTCTTTGTGGGCAAGGCAGAAGAGGTTCTGCCTGAAGAGTATGACAAAAATGGGGTCTACGCAGACGTGATCGTGGTGGATCCTCCCCGGAAAGGCTGTGAGGAGAAACTCCTGGAAACCATGATCCAGATGCAGCCCAAAAGGATTGTCTACGTCAGCTGTGACAGCGCTACCCTGGCAAGGGATTTGAAGTATCTGTGCGGGAAAGGGTATGAGATGGAGAGAGTGTGTGCGGTGGATCAGTTTGGGGGGACGGTGCATGTGGAAACCGTCACGCTTCTCACCCGAAAAGCTTGATTCTACGCGGGTTTGTGAGATTATTTGAGGAAAATGGGGTTGTGTTTTTACGGAAAGTGAGATGGATAAGTTTTCGCAGATAGGGGGACGGGGATAACGCCGGGTAGTTCAAGAATGAAGGTTACGCAAGATAATATATACAATCTGGCATAACTTTATACTATTTGGCAATAGGTAAACAATCAGGTAAAAATAGATACAATTCGGTAGAACTACTATTAGGCATTTATTTTAGACTCAAGGTGGTTCCTATTATAGACGCGTTCTCATAAATATAGTAAATATAACTTAATGAAAATTTGAACTTGTTGCAAGCAGTGAAGTATAATGAACCGTATGAACAAAGATAAATCTGTAATAATAGATTAAAAATGGCTAAAGGAATCATTGGATGAATGGCTAAAGAAATTATGAAGATGGCAGAGCAATTAAAGACTCTGTCTAATGTGGCAGTTTTGCAATATACAAATATAGTCAATGATATTTTAGATGAAAAGATTACAGATGAGCAGGAAATAGCATGTATTTTGGACGGAATGTTGGATTTTTGTCAATTTGACGAAATGTTATTACTGTTTAAACGGGTATGCAGAGGGCTATATTTAAAACATCCAGGATTAGTACACGACTATATTTTGTATTATCGAGAAATGTGGGATGAATAGATAGTTTAAATTCTGCCACCGTTGGTGGCAGAATTAGAAAGGGACGTTATGAATGACATAATCCATACGTTGGAATATAAAGATTTTGTAAACAGTATTAGTCAAGACCACCGGCTAAGCCGGTGGTCTTGACTAATGGAGACATAGAATGGTGAATAAAAAGCTAAATAGTAGGAAAAAACTGCTGAAAGCAGTAAAGATTGCAGTAGGGAGCAGTATGGCTATCTTTATGGCTAAAACTTTTCATCTGGACTATGCGATATCGGCAGGTACCATTACATTACTGACGGTTGTAACGACAAAGTGGGAAACAATAAGGCTCTCTTTGTACAGTCAGTCCACACCTTTGCTTACGATACTTCTTGCCGGAGTTTTGTTCTTCCATATCAGCAATGAATGGGTGGCATATGGTATCTTTGTTTTTATCTTGGTGATGGTTTGAGCAGGCAAAAATCATTGCCGATTATATGCTGTATATGATGGATTACGTTGTTGAGCTTAATATACCTTCTCCACAAATGGAGAAATTAAATGAGATATTTTTGTGTATGAAGTCGGAGGAATTGCCTGTAACAAGGGAGGTGTTTGAAACCAAGGTGCGGAAACTAATACAAATAGCCAATCTCCATTAAATATTTGAAGATTGGCTTTTACAAATGGGAGTGCGGACTTTTAAAGCAATTCCGATTCATAGAAGATACGTATTTACGCTCTCCTTAAGAAACGCCCAGGGCATCCCAAAAGTTCCATGAATCTTCCGTAATGGCTCATCACCTTACGGTTTTAATATTACTTTAATACAGTTATCTTCCTTTTTATCAAAAATACTATAAGCATGGCTGCCTTCTTCTAAAGAAAGCTTATGGGTTATGATATCTGTTGCGTCAAATTCACCTTTTTGGATTTTTTGTAACATCAGATCAACGTATCTGGTGGCAGGGCATTGTCCCATTTTTAAGGTGATATTCTTGGAAAAGAAGTTCCCAAGGGGAAAATTATTATATTTATTGCCGTATACTCCAACTAAAGCTACTGTACCGGCTTTTCTGATACATTGGGAAGCTATTTCTATAGCTGATTTTGATCCTCCCTGTAATTTGAGTGCAGTTTCTATTTTTTCCATTACTGAGGTTTTTCCATCCAGCCCCACACAATCAATTACACAATGTGCTCCTCCATGTGTGATCTCTTTTATATGCTCCCCTACCTGTTCATATTTTTCAAAATTTAAGGCTTCCACTCCATAGCCTTTTGCATGTTCTAAGCGATAGTTTACATTATCCACTGCAATGATCCTGCCGGCTCCTTTTTGAATACACCACTTGATTGTCATCAATCCTATAGGCCCGCAGCCTAAAACCACAACCGTATCCCCGGCTTTTACATTCGCTATTTCCGTACCCCAATAGGAGGTTGGCAGAACGTCTGTTACAAATAAGACCTGTTCATCTGTCAATTCATCCGGTACTTTTTTAGGCCCTACATTGGCAAAGGGGACCCGTATATATTCTGCTTGTCCGCCGGCATAATTTCCATGATATTTACTATAACCGAATAATCCGCCCGATTCCCCATAATCATTTGAATTATCGCACTGACTGAATTCTCCTTTATTACAGAATCCGCAATGTCCGCATGCGACAGGAAAAGGGATTACAACCCTGTCGCCTTTATTCAGATTTTTAACTCCCTTTCCAACTTCCTCCACAATGCCCATTGTTTCATGACCTAATACATATCCGTCATACATTCCTTTTACTAAACCATGCACTAAATGTAAATCTGATCCGCAAATAGCAGTGGAAGTGACTTTTACTATAATGTCGTCTTCTTTTTCAATCCTGGGATATTCCACGGTTCTGCATTCAACTTTCTGTAATCCATCATACACGATAGCTTTCATTGTTCATACCTCCTGTCAATATTAAAAATATTATCTGTAGTTGAAGTAAATCTATACCGAGTATAGTTATGGAGGATAATTGAAATGATTTCTAACTGCTTCCTGGAAACTGAAAAAATTGGCCAGACAATCTCTCATGTGATAGACGCCTAACCTTAAATATAGTAAACTGAACTTGGCTGTGCATGTTCTGTTTTTTCCGGAACTAATGCCATGAAAAAGAAATAAGAAAGAAAGCGGGTGATCATACTTGAAAATTGACCGTCTTATTGGAATTACAATGTATTTGTTAAATCGAAATGTGGTTTCGGCCAGGGAACTTGCTGAGCGGTTTGAGGTGTCGGTCCGCACGATCGTGCGTGATATGGAGACTCTCTCCATTGCCGGGATACCTGTATCCTCATCGACCGGAGCATCAGGCGGATATGAAATACTTGACACTTTCAAGTTGAATAAGCAGATAACCACGATGGAAGATTATCTTTTTATCATCACTGCACTAAAAGGTATGTGTTCCGCTTATGACAATAAAAAAATCAATACAACTCTGGAAAAATTGTTGACTGCAGGGCATTACAAAGATGAGGAACAGCGGGTATTTATTGACTTTGGTGTTGTAAGTGAGGGTAAGAATATCCCTGGATTTGTACGCGAGATTGAAGAAGCAATCCATAATAAAAGCATAGTTGAGTTTGACTATACAGACAGCACAGGACAGAAAAGCCATAGAGCGGTTGAACCGCTGGCATTAAATTACCGCTGGTATGCCTGGTATCTGCTGGCATATTGTACCTGTAAAAATGATTACCGTCTCTTTAAGCTTAACCGATTAAATGATTTAATTGTTACAGATAAACCCATAAACTATGAACATGGAAATGTCCCGGAGCTGCTGGAAAAACAATGGAGCAATGATACCCGCCGGTATATTCCCATGAAATTACTGTGTAAAGCGGAAGCACGGGTTCCTGTTATGGAATATATGAAAGGAAAAATCGTGGAGGAACGTGAGAACGGTGATTTTGTTATGGATACTTACGTAATAGAAAATGAGCGAATATGGTTCTCTATGCTCCTGGGATTGGGGGATTCAGTTGAGGTGCTGGAACCCCGTGAGATTATTGATAAAATAAAAGAAAAAACTTTGCAGATTCAAAATCTTTACAGAGATTAGTGACATACTGTTGTCGTTAATGTTCAGCTATAATAGCGGTAAACAAATCACATTATCAGGAGGAGCCGCTATGCTGAAACAAGCATTAGTAATCATAGATATACAAAATGACATAACAAAGAATTACAAGGAAATAATTGATAATATAAACAGATCCATAGATTGGGCAGCAGAAAAAGACATTCATATTGTTTATATGAGACATGAAAATCTGTCAAAGGGAACCAGGACTTTTAAACCCAATACACGCGGGGCTGAATTAGCTTCGGATTTGAAAATAATGTCAAAAAATATTTTCACAAAATACAAAGGGAATGCATTAAGCAGTGAAGAGTTTGCAGACTTTATAAATAAAAATAAAATATGCGATTTCTATATAGCAGGAGCAGATGCTGTTGCTTGTGTTAAATCAACCTGTTACAATTTACGTAAAGCAAATTATAGAGTTAATGTTTTATCAGACTGTATTACAAGCTATGATAAAAGGAAAATTGATGAAATGCTGGGTTATTATGAGAGTAAAGGCTGCAAAATAATAAATTTACATGACCTTTGAAGGGAAGTGTCTTAAAGAAAATTATTAAGGTCAATGAGGATAATAGGGTGAAAGCTGTAAGACCCAATTATAATGCCGATAATTTTAAATCCCTGCTTGATATATGTTTGAAAGATATTTAAAAAGATCAGGTGGAAGTATTTTGTTGATAATAAATCTATAAATCAGGCAATAGAAGTATTATCCGAGATGCTTCCGCGAGAATCCAGGGGGGATACAAGAGAATCAGGGGTAGGAAACC
>JAUNHC010000113.1 GCA_030524175.1 Eubacteriales bacterium | reverse complement strand
CGGGAGCCACGGGAGAAACGGGTCCCACAGGAGCTACAGGGGAAACCGGAGAAACAGGTCCCACAGGGCCTGCTGCTACGATCAGGATTGGAAGTGTGACTACGGGAGATCCTGGTACAGAAGCCGAAGTGACAAACAGCGGAACAGAAGAGGAGGCAGTGTTTGATTTCGTCATCCCCAGGGGAGAACCGGGAGGAGGCAGTGCGCCGGATGTACTTGCCACAGTAGATACCACTGCTCAGCCAAGTGCAGGGGGCGGAGCGTTGATTTTTAACGATACTCCTCTTGTTTCAGGTACTGCCATTTCACATCAGCCAGGTTCTTCTCAGGTGGAAATCAACCAGGATGGCGTTTATCAGGTGATTTTCCAAAGTACAGTATCCGTTTCTGCCGGAACCACCATTCCATCTACCCTTCAGGTACGCTTGAATCAAAATGGAAATGCAGTGGCAGGGGGACTTTCCAGACATACATTTTCAGGCTCAAATGAAACTGCAACACTGTCTTTTGACATTCCGTTCCGCGGGGCGGCAGGCGATACCTTACAGGTGGTGGCAGACGAAGATGGATTCACTTTTGATGAAGCTGCTTTGACAGTGATCCGCCTGGGAGATTAAAATTCTTATATTACATCAGGTGTCCATAAGAAGAGGTGTCAGGATGCTGTGACACACAATATGCAGTTCGTGGAGGGCCCGGGTGATTGCAACGTACAGGAGTTTTGCATCACCCTCCCTCTTCTGATATTTGTCAGGACTTGGGTCCCATAGTATTACAGCGTCGAATTCCAGGCCCTTTGTATACATAACCGGAAGTACCATAACACCGGTATGAAAATTGTCTTGGTCAGGGTTTGATTTTTCAATTCCGAGAAGTTCTGCAGTCGTTTGAGCCTCTGCTTCATCGCGGCAGATGACAGCAGTAGTGTCGAAACCGGAATGCCTGATATCTTCCAGCAGTGTCAGCGTCAGGGAAACCATGGCCTTTAAGGCACTGCCGCCGGACATGGTATTGTTCCCTGTTCTCCATATTTTTACTGGTTTTCCATGACGGATTACCGGCTGGATCCTGTAGGCACCGGCAGATGCCTCACGGAGTACATAACCTGCATATTCGGAGATTTCGATAGTATTGCGGTAGCTTTTGGCCAGTACATGGAATTTTGTTCCTTTCGTTCCGAAGACCTCATGTCTAAGACTTTCCCAAGTGTTCATCCCTGTTTCATAGTGGATGTTCTGTGAAATATCGCCCATAATGGTAAAGCGGCATCCAGGCAGTGCCCTGGACAGGGCGTAATAAACGGATGGCCCGAAGTCCTGGGCTTCATCTACAATGATCTGGCTGAAATCCTCACATTTTTCCGGGGAAAGAAGGCGGATATAGATAAGCGTCATGGCGGGCCAGATCATAGACATCAAATCTTCCTTTCTGAACATGTGCGATAATGGAGTCCATGCACGTTGGGCAAGACTGTTCTTCTGCATAACTGAATAAAAAGTCTATATATACCTGTACTGCTTTTGTATTTTTCTTCCAGGTGAAAAATTTTTTGTGTTTTTTCAGCATAGCAGTTTTCAAGTCTTTTTGGTCCTCTTCGCTGAGCAGCATACGGATTCGTGATATTAGTCTTTCATTGAGAAAAGAGCATAGTGCGGAAACTGATTTCTCAGGATTTCGGTCAAGGATTTCTCTGATATCACTGCCATACATAAGAATGCCGGCATCTGTGTCAGTGATATCCTGGTGTGGGATCACTTTTATTCTGATATCTCCCAGATACTTGTCAAGTGCCTTGATAAAGCTGATATGGCTTTTACAGCACTCCCCGGGATCCGGTTCGATATACTCATAATTTTTCTTCCATTCATTGGACAGAAGCTGTATGAGGAAATGTACCATAGTCATTTGTCTTACGTTCTCCACATCCAGCTCCGGGAGACCGCTGGTGATATAACGCAGCAGCATATCACTTGCCGCTATAATACAAAATTCCTCCGGTGCAAAGTGTTTTCCGTAATTGTAAAGGATATAGGAGATTCTGTGCATGGCCACAGTGGTTTTGCCGCTTCCGGCCACGCCTTGTACAAGAATGTCTGCATAAGGGGTTTCTCTGATGATTTCATTTTGCTCCTTCTGGATCGTAGAGATGATATCACCCAGAACAGCTTCTTTGTTTTGAGACAGATATTTTACTAAAAGCTCATCATTTGCTGCCACGTCACTGTCATAATAACCCAGGAGTTTTCCTTCACCTATGTCAAAAGTCCGTTTTAAATGCAGATCAATGGGAATCGGCGCCTCGTCAATTGCTTGATAGCTGCCCTTTCCCATGGGATTTTCGTAATAGATTGTGGCGGCTGGTGCGCGCCAGTCCACAACAGTTACCTCATGATCCCCCATGGTAATTCCGTTTTTGCCGATATAAAGTTTTTCATTCTGACCGCTATCCAGCTCTTTATAGTCAATACGGCCAAAATACGGTTTATCCAAGGCTGTCCGGTTTTTATGCAGACTTTTTTCATAATGGTTTTTCATGTTTATACTTACCATGAGCTGGCTGTATAGTTCTGTATCACCGCTGCGGACAGCACGGAACAGTTCCTGGGATTCATTTTCTGCTGCCTGCAGCTGAATTTCCAGGCGGTGAATGTTTGTTTTGATTTTTCTCAGGCATTCAATTAAATGTTGTTCTTCACGATTCATGTTATTCTCCTTGTATGATTTTATTTCCCGTTCACGGCCTTCCCGAAGCGTAAAGAAAGGATAACAGAAGTAAGAAAAAAATACTAGACTTTTAATTTTCACTGTGATATCATGGATAATGAAGTGTAACCAAAAATAGGGATTGCCTAGTGCAGTCCCTATTTTTTTATGTGTGACAGAAAAAATAATCCCCCTGCTATGCAGGGGGAGGGCAGGTCTTTA
>JAUNHC010000065.1 GCA_030524175.1 Eubacteriales bacterium | reverse complement strand
ATCATTTTGGTGCAAGCGTGATTCATGGGCAGCGTAGCAATATTTTGCGCTTACGATACTCCTTTCAATTGCAAACCATCATTACAAAATATAATACGCAACTAACGAATCTAAATCACATTAAAACCTCATCTCTTCGATTAAATTTATAAAATCCATTTTTTCCAGCTTACCGCATACTTGATAAAAAGTCTCATCCCTTTCCCATTGTGCCACATAACTTGACATAAGATCATCATTATCTCGAATTTCGAATATATTAACAGGAATACTTTCATCTGAGATATATGCTGTATCAACTTTCTCTCCATGAAGACTATACGTCCCACTTTCACTATTTTCGTCTTTTTTGTCTATATACACTGAAATAATAACATCATTATATTGATACTCTATAAACGCAAATTTAGCTATAACATTGATTTCATAACTTTTAAATTCAAATCCTTTAGGCCGATAAAAAAAGCTAGGAACTTCTATTTCTAATGCTGACTCGATAGCATCTCTAGCTTCATATTCATTGCTATTCGCTGTATCATTCTTATCATCATTATCAATTATTATCCGTGTATCATCTCCCATCCAATACTGTAATGTATCAATAAAATACGTCCTATTCGCCTCACTAGTCATACTAGCCGCAAACACGCACAGCGTTCCAACTACCACAAATCCTGCTGCTTTAGCAATTTTGTGGGTTTTCCCTGCCTTTCTTTTCTCTTTTGTTTTGTCTGATACCGGCATGGGGACCACCTTTTGTCCGGGTTCTTCTGCCATAATGGTATCTGTGCTGTGACTGCCGCCGCTTTCATCGTTTGCTTCGTCCGCCTCATCACCGCCATGAGTATCACTGCCGTCTGTATGATCATCGTCATCTTCCCGGTAAATGCCATCGGCTTTTAAGCGTTCCACCAGTCTTTGATATGAGGCATTGAGTTCTTCATCTGTTTCCTCATAATCTTCAAAACCATCATCGGAGAAAAGAGCCTGTTCTATTAATTCTGCTTCTTTCATCAATTCTTTATCAAGAAATTTATCCAGCTCGTCGTCCTCAAATTTTTTCTCCATTTTTTTCTCCCAGAATTTTATCTTTCCTTGACAATTCTTCCATGGGGGTTCATATTTATGAATAATAGAGGTAACTGATAAGCCATGACTTACATTATTACTGGCTTATTTTCTTTTAAAGTTACCCGAAAAAGCTTATTCAGGAGGAACCCCCATGAAACATATTGTACTCACTGGCGGCGGTACTGCCGGCCATGTCACTCCCAATATCGCCCTTATTCCCAAACTGCAGGAACTTGGGTATAAAATCTCATATATCGGCTCCTACGACGGTATCGAAAAAAAGCTGATAGAGGAACTGGGTATTCCTTATTATGGAATTTCTTCCGGTAAATTAAGGCGTTACTTTGACCCAAAAAACTTTTCAGACCCATTTCGGGTAATCAAAGGGTTTGGTCAGGCCAAGAAACTTTTAAAAGAATTAAAGCCTGACATAGTATTCTCAAAAGGTGGGTTTGTCACCGTTCCCGTGGTGATCGCTGCCAAAAAATGTAAGATCCCGGCAGTCATCCACGAGTCTGATATGACTCCCGGACTTGCCAATAAATTGTGTATTTCCTCAGCTTCAAAAATATGCTGCAACTTCCCGGAGACCGTAGACAGCCTTCCAAAAGATAAAGCTGTACTCACAGGTACTCCAATCCGTCAGGAATTACTTAATGGAAACAAGGAAGCAGGCAGACAATTCTGCGGTTTCAGTTCAGATAAGCCTGTTCTTATGGTGATCGGAGGCAGCCTTGGGGCTGCAACAGTAAATGAAAATATACGGAAAATCCTTCCTCAGCTTCTGAATGAGTTTCAGGTTATCCATCTCTGCGGAAAAGATAAGACAGACGAAACCCTTAACAATACGAAAGGCTATGTACAGTATGAATACATCAAAAAGGAGCTTCCCGATCTATTCGCACTGGCCGATATCGTCATCTCCCGTGCAGGTGCTAATGCTATCTGTGAGATCAGTTCTCTTCATAAGCCTAACCTTCTCATCCCGCTGTCTGCCAATGCAAGCCGCGGCGACCAGATTCTGAATGCACGTTCCTTTGAGCGGCAAGGTTACAGCATGGTACTGGAAGAGGAAGAAATCACAGAAAAAACATTGATGAATTCTATCCGCGAGCTTTATGCCAACCGACAGTCTTATATGGATGCTATGGCGGACAGCAGGCATCTGGATTCTATCCAGCACATTGCCGATATCATTGAACAATGTGTTCAGTCCCGCAGAGCTGACTAATCTCCATATATTTTGGACATTTCACTTTGAAGCCAGGCTTTTGTCCTGAGGACTCTGTTATTCACATTATTTCTGGAAATACCATATTCCTCAGCGACAATATCTGGCGGAATGCCCAACCGCTTTATCTTTATCAGTATATCGTAGTTCATCCTGTTTCTGTCACGCAGTCTTTGAAGAACAAGAGTATAGTATTCTTCTTTTTCCATATGAAGAATCTTAGATTCCACATCACAGTTCTTATCCTGAAAGGATTCCATCACTGCATCATCCCCTATGCCCACTTCACGTTTTCTATAAGACCTTCTAAGAAAATCCTTGGCCTTATTCACGGTAGCCGTAACTATGAAATTGTGAAGCTTCTGTTCATCATCCAAATCAAGTCTGCTGCCCATTCTATAGATGTTATAAAATACTTCCTGACTGACATCTTCTGCCATGTCTCTGTCTTTCACAATTCTATATGCAAGTCTTGTCGAGAATCTATGATATTCGTTATAAATATCCGCGAAATTCTATTCATCATCTTTTGTACATACCTGGCAAAAAATGCTGCTACGCTTTAATCTTTGCCAGAATTTCCTCTCTCTCCTCATCACTGAGTTTACCTGGTGTCCAGGTTAAGCCTACTCCATCCCCTTGATATCTGGGAATCAGATGCATATGGAAATGAAATACAGTCTGACCTGCTGTCTCCCCGTTATTCTGAACGATATTAAATCCGTCACATTTTAACGCTTCTGTCATTTTTACAGCCATTTTTTTTGCCAAAATCATAGCTTTACCTGCAAGCTCATCAGGCAGCTCATATATATTTGCCGCATGGTATTTTGGCAAAATGAGGGCATGCCCCTTACTGGCAGGACCTAGATCAAGTATTACCCGGAAATCCTCATCCTCATACAATGTGGCTGTAGGAATTTCCCCGTCCGCAATTTTACAAAAAATGCATTTTTCCATCTTTATCTCCTCCTTTATAAATTGAAAAATATTATGGGTGACCAGACCGCTCCGGACCAGCCATTATGATACGGATCGGTCTGGTCACCCAGCTCTTAATTTGTCGCATTTTCTCGATTTTTTTAGTACGAATTATGTTGATATCCGTAATCAAGGGTGTTACACTTCCCGTGAGGTGATGATATGCAGGCCAATACCACAGTAGAAGAGCTAAAAGAAGAATTCCAGTTTACTCTGTCAAAATTTTCCCACGAAATACGCAATCCCATAGCATTGATAAACAGTGAACTCCAGATGCTGGCCTCCTCCCATCCGGAGATCACAACATTTGATTGCTGGGAAGACTTAATGGACAATCTCGAATATATCAAAGAATTGCTGAATGAACTCTCCAATTATAATAATGCCGGCCGGGTATCGCTAAAACCCACCAACCTCCGGGATTATCTGAACACGGTTATCTCTTCAGTGAAACCCACACTGGATTATCTGGGAATTACTCTGGAAATAAAAATTCCCGATTCCCTTCCAACAATCCCAATCGACCGTGTCAAAATGCGCCAGGTCCTCCTGAATCTGCTGCGCAATGCCCAGGAAGCCCTTTCATATTCCCAGGGGAAGATTATCTTCCGCGCCGAGCAAATATCCAATGGAATCTGCATTTCTGTGGAAGATAATGGATGTGGGATGGACCTCCTGCAGCAAGAAGATATTTTCTCTCCCTTTGTGACGTCCAAACCTACAGGAACCGGTCTTGGCCTGGCTGTCGCCAAACAAATCATTGATGCCCACGGCGGGCACATCGAAGTGAGCAGCACACCAGGTCATGGCTCTGTATTTCGCATATTTCTGGGATGATAAAGGAGTACGGCGGCCAGGAAACCGCAGATCAAACCTCCTACATGAGCCGCATTGTCCACTCCGCTGCTGGTAAAGCCGAAATATAATGAAAAGGCAGCCATGATAATAATCTGTCTGGCGGATAAATCCTCAATTCTTCCTTTCTGGCGGATAATAGCATATATCATGGCTCCCATCACCGCAAAAATAGCGCCGGAAGCCCCCGCTGACACGGCAAACTCCATATTTTTAGTGTCTAAATACAGGGATAAGATATTTCCGCCGATACCTCCTGCGAAATATATCAACAGAAACTTGATCTTTCCGGTCACCCGTTCCAATCTTCCGCCTAAGACAAACAAAACAAGCATATTGTTAGCCAGATGGGACATTCCGAAGTGAAGGAATATACTGGTAAACATACGGTACACTTGCCCCTGTTCCAAAATCATTGGCGTATATGCAGCGCCCCATTTCAGCATATTCTGTGTGTTCTGTGACCCGCCTGTAAACTCAACAGCCACAAAGACCAGCACATTCACTAAAATTAAAAATGCCGTCGCCGGCTCCTTCCTCAGCTCTTCCACAATCATCCTCTTTTCTGTCTGATATCTGTGATGCACTGAATGAACTGTGTTCTCTCCACAAAATCACCATAGAGATATTGTATCAGATTTATACCTGTATTTCAAAACATATCTGATTTTTTTCCAAAAAATGGTTAACATTACTTATAATCTTTGTCTTATTTTATGAATACATATCTGGCCTGTGCAAAATCTACCTCATCCTGATCCTGAAGCTGATATTCCTCCTCCCCCTTCAACATTCTCCCATTCACAGAAGTTCCATTCCTGGAATTCAAATCTGACAGATAATATTCCCCTTCTCTATTTCTTATCCTAGCATGAACACGGCTCACAGTAGGAAGGTTAATGACTGCATCTGCTGCTATTTCAAGTTTTCCAATAATGGTCATTTCCTCCTGGAGATATATAGTAGCCAATTCCCCCGGCTCACGGCTTACCAGACTGGCTGGTCCGGATATCGGACTGGCTGAAAGCACCACAGTTTCCCCGTAATTTTCCACATGACTGTATTTGTCTCTTTTTACATCTTTACCACGCTGTATGCCGAATACTTCCTGCTCGTCAGTAACTCCCTCATCTAAGTTTTGCCAGCCAGTTCCTAAAGTCTGTGACGCTGATGCCATGGTCTTCGGCTTACTTAATTTTGGATCATCTATTTTACCCTTCCCTGTTCTTCTTACATCTCCTTTCAGCGTCTTTGCTGCCGATACTTCTTCTTTTCCTGCTTCCATTCTTGACCAAACAGGCGGTTTCATATCTAAAGACACGGATACGTTCTGCCTTTTTAATGGAGGATTTTTCTTTTCCCTGGATTTAGGCTGTGCGGATTGCTTTCTGTGCATCTCTTTGCCTTTTGAGACTAAGGTATTTTCTTTTATGCGCATATAAACTTTGTATCCCAGCATTCCTGTCCCCATTGCAGCCAAAAGAAATCCCAGGATTACTTCCATTCCAATGCCCGGTACAAATCCCATAGCTTTTGCCGCCAGTATTGCCATAAGAATTATTACGCCTGCTATACCTCCCAGGATTTTCTTCCAGGTTCCAGGGATACGGTTATTGGCGGAATGAGTGCCGGAAGATTTTTCAAAATACTCCTGCCGGGAATCATCTCTCCACAAAGAAGCTTCTCCCTCCCCGCCAGATTGTTCATCATCTCCCCCCATTTCACCAGAAACATATATGCACCCTTCCGTCTCCTTATTTTCTTTATTACTTTTACTGTTATCTTCCTTTGTTTCCTTCACCTGGTACAATTCTTCTTTTATGTGCTCAAGATGGAAGCTGTCCTCAAGTGCTCTTCTGTACACTCCATATCCCAGCATAACAGCTTTCTCATCCTCATGGTCAAGCTGGGGAAGAATGTATTCCGTAAGCTCCTGAAACTGTTCTCTCACATCCCGCTCAAATCCAGGAAGGCAGCAGAAAAAGATTTCCCTTTTCTCAAAGTCCAAAAATATGTATTCCGGACGGATCACCAGCTGTCCCGGATTCATGAGATATTCAGACATTTCCTCCATGGCCTGAATGAATCCCCCGAATAAAAGCCGCAGATCATCCATCCCAAACTTTCTCTGTTCATAAAACGAAGATACGGATTGCTTGGATGTAATATCATAATACACCATGAATTTCCCATCAATTCCCTGTATACGGCATTTCAAAAGAGAAGGGATGATATTGCCTACCAGCATTCTAACCTGGTATGACGCAGTATCCACTTCTTTCTCACCGTAAAGAATTAAAAAATTGTGATTCATATCTCTCTTGTATTCAGACTTCATCCGTCAATCCCCCAATCCTCCCAATATCTCTGAGGCAGCCTTTACTTTCCGTATCCACTCCACAGGCTTGATCACTGCTGATTTCCCTTCCACCCGCAAGTGCCAGTTCAGCCCTCCATAGCCGGCAACTGTATCTAGATCATAGGTCACCTGGACGCTTTTCCCTACATTTGTCTGGGTGTTCAAATTTTCTGCCCCAAAAAATCCTATACTGCCCAGCTGCTCACTCTGCATCCGGGCAGTATCATAAATCTGCCCATTATCCTTTATTCCCTCCATACTTCCGCTTATGGCTGATTCATAGGCTGCTGCAGTAAGCCATGCCCTGTTATGGACAAAAAAGCATAAATACAAAAGTCCGAACAGTACCAATAAAATTAGCGGCATCACACATGCAGCTTCAACCGTAAAGCTTCCTGTCTTCATTCTTTTTACCATAACAGCATTCCTCCCAGATAACCCAAAAATAAAAACGGGGCAAAGGGAATTTGATCCTTGCGTCCCCTATGCAGTACTACCAGCAGAATACCGGCCCAAACCGCACAGGCAAAAAGCCCCAGCAACAATACTGTCAAAAATTTTTCCAAGTCCAAAAGTGTCCCCAGCGCAACCAGCAGCCAGCCATCTCCCATTCCAATCCCACCGCCTGTTGCCATACTCATTGTCAAAAAAAGTATTCCTATTCCCATGGGAATAAAAGTCTCCCAGGAAATCCTTTCTCCTGTAACCAAAAACAATACTCCCGCCGCTCCCAACACTGACACTGACACAAGAGAAACCTGCCTTTTCCGTAAATCCGTCCAAGCGTTTATCCCCAAAAGCATTAATACACAAACCTCTTTCATATTGCCATACCTCTAATCTCAGCCGCAGCGGCTGCAGGCCCCCATCTGTACACAAGCCTGGCTTTCCTCCACCATGCGCACTGACCGTTTCAGTCCGCTGCATGACTCCAGATTGTGAAAGCGGTTGCCCTTCTTTGTAACATAAACAGTACCTGCTGCTTTTTGATCTCTGCTGCATACCTCGCAGGATGTATATCGTTCCCCATAATCATTTCTCAAAGAACTCACAGAAGAACCTGCCGTCCGAATAACAGAAAGGTTCAGGTAGCTGCAGCCCAGGCTTTTATGATAAACACTTCCTGAATCTGTCACATACACCATAGGCTCCACTGCAGTTTCCCCATCCTGAAATTCACCATACTCCACTCCTGTCCAGGCATGTACCTTCACTGTATTGTGCATCCATACATCCGGCAATGGGATCAGCCCGCCTACTGGTTCGTATGAATAAACATCCGGCAAAGTAATTTCATCCGGCCCGGCGCCGTCCAGTACATACGCATACATTCCGGCCTCCTTTGCCTTTTGGCAGAGAACTGATAAATGTTCTGTCTGAAGCTTGTAAATGTCCATGAACGATATCATAGTCACTATCCCCAGAAAAAACACAGGCAGAACAAGGGCTGTTTCCACTGCCAGACTTGCTCTTTTTATATCCCGCAAAGAGGTGCAAAGAGACACTTTTCCAGGAAGGTCCTCTCTGTCCATCGGGGAAGACAGAAAGGGCAGGTACTTTAGAGAGCGTTTCCTTTCTTTTTTTGATTTTATCTGGTGATTCTTCTTATGTGTATGACTCAAACTTAATTTCCCACATCTATCTATCTGTATATCCATCACCCTTCCTCCCTGAAAAAGCATCTTTTTACACCTCTTTCCTTCACATCAGCTGATCCGCCAATCCCTTTACTGCATTCTTTCTCAGTCATAACAATACTGCCTGGTTACTGTAAATGTTTTTCTTTGATTGGCCCTGACATCCACTGATGCCTCCAATGCCACAATACAATTATCAAGACGAAATGCTTCTCTTTTGCCTGTTGATTTCATATTCAGTTCCGTCATATCCATTCCGCGCCTGATCTTATTTTCTCTTCCAAGAGTAAGCATCATCACTTGAAGATAATCTTCATAACTCATTCCCTTGTCAGAACTTTTCCTAACTGAATCCAGGCCTTCCAGTAAATGAGGCAGATTTTCCAGGGAAAGCTGCCAGTCTGCCCCAGTCTTTACCAATGGCACCTTACCTCCGTCAAACAGTTCCCTTACATCCAGCACACTCTCCGCAAAAGACCAGCATAAAAGCAAGGCAGCTTCAATGATCCCTGCTGCCGGAGGTATTAAAAAGCCGGAAGCAATAGCCAGCGCCAACGCTTGAGCCTGGGCACGTTTTGAACTGTCCCCGGCCAGGCATGCGAAGTTTACGCCTTCCCGTATCAGAAGCAGTTTACCCGCCACCGACTTCAGATTTTCGATATCATTATCCTTACCGCCCAAAACGTATTCTATCTGATAACGAAGCCCCCCTGCTGCCGGTTTGTGGTAATTACCCAGCTTATCCATAAGATACTGCTGGAACAATACTTGGGATGTATAAGAATCATCTTTATCGAGGCTTGTATACATAGGCATACCTTCATTAAGACGTCGTCCGGAAACCATTGTACTCCGGGAAATTGAGCTGTCTGATACCCCCTTTCCTCTGGGTATCACTAATTCCAAAATTCCCATCTTGCTGATTCTGCGTATGATCGTGATGGGATTTTCCACCTTAACAGTATCCTGTCCACTGGTAATATCCCCTGTCTGCGGATTGTCAGTTCCCTCCTGTTCCTGGTTTTTCTGCGCCTCCTCCATTGCCTCCTGGCTGTTTTTGGCTGCAGTGTCCATCTCGGATTCATAAGACTCAAGTGCATTTCCGGACTCGGCCTGAGCACCCCGTTCTTCTGCGGCTCTTGTCTCATCTTCTCTTCCTTTCATTTTTTGGATAAGGAGCTGTATCCCCTGGCTTCCAAGTGTTTCCTTCATATATTTGATCACCTGGTGATAGAATACTTCCCCATTATCATCAGTAAGAAGCCGGTAGCCGGTAAATCCTCCCTGTACAACAGAAAGCTTCTGGCTGTTCTGTTTGAGGACAGGTTTCATATATGACTCCATATTGTCATACACAGACGCCATATCCAGCTCCCCCCGCCCTAAAGAGCCGTCCAGGAGAAACAGGTCATATTCTTTTAACACCGCTCTATCGTACTGCCCAAACAGAGAATACAATCCAATATCCAGACTATTCAATATCTGTGTTCTGGCTGCCGCCATCCTGACGGACTCTATGCTGGCGCATACAAGTGACAATAACAGACTCAGTATCAAGGCCAGAAACACAGTAATACTCCCTTTTTTCGCCATGAGGACACACCTCCTTTCCGCTTAAATGGAATTACTTTGCTTAGTGATTTTAGACAGAATGTTCTTGACAAGGTCAGTAAGCTGATCCTTAAAGATGATCACAAGTCCGATCAGGACCACTAAAAAATTAGGGTCAACCCTGGAAACCCTTGCTACCAGCGGGCCTAACCATCTTTCATTATAGAAGCTTTCGTTATTTCGAGACGGTATACACACTTTTTTTCTTGTGTATACCGTTCTACAAAAAACTAACCCCGCCCCCGGAAACCCTTGATATCAGCGGGGTTAACCATCTTCCATGATAGAGGCTTTCGTTATTTTGAGACGGTATACACACTTTTTATTTTTTGTGTATAAGGTGATATTTTGCCGTTTCCTCAATATACATTTATCCAAAACAAAAAAGAATGGCAGACTTGTATTTCACACATCGTCTACCATTCAACATCTGATCTTAAATTATATGTAATTTATGCCTGACCTTTATCTTTTAATTCCTGTATTTGTCGCTCTAAAATCATATTCTTTTCAACCAGCGCTTTGTTACGTGTCTCTAATGCTTTTATCTTTATCTTTAATTGAATGATTGTCTCTCTTGCTGCCCTATCAAAAATTACTTTTTTAGGATTATAACATTCACCTTGTTGAAGTTTTGCCTCCTCTACTGCCGCACGTACTTCTGGGTTTCTGTTGAAGAATGTTTTAGAAAATCCAGTATACTTAGCAAGTGCTGTTACTGTTATTCTCTCTTTTCTATCCAGCATTTCGTTAATCTGCTTTATTGCAACCTCAATTTTTCGTTTACTCTTCTCTTGGCTGATCGCTACCATTTTATCGTATTTCATAGCAAGGTATCCTTTCCTTTTTGTATTAATTCCTTCTCATTCATTTTCTTCCATTCTATAGGATTCAATTTCTCGAATCAATTGTTGATTCATCGTCCGCAATTTTTCCACTTCTGATTTCAACTTAATGTTCTCTAATTGCAAATCAAAAGTCTTTTCTTTCAAATTTTGATTTATTATTACTTGGTCTGGATTATAATAAGTTTTCTGGCATGATATGGCTTTTACTACCACCTTCCGAACTTCCAAATTTCTATAGAAAAAGCTTCTATCAAAACCTGTTGATTTCGCAAGAGCTGTTATTGTAATTTGCTCTCGTCTTTCCAGCATGTTATGTATTTCCTTCTTTACAATACCCACATTTCTCCTGCTTTTTTCTTGATTCATTGCAACTATTTTATCGTATTTCATATTTAATCCTCGTTTAAATCTCTTTATAGGTTTTTAAGTATAGAGAGTTCCTTATGACTGACCTTCTTCTGAAGGCTCTCCAGTTTCTTATTCAGTTCAATATTGGCGGCTTCTAACTTCTGATTTTTCTGTAACAGCATTCTATTTTCTAGCTTGTAATTCATCAATTCATTCTGAGCATCTAAAAGCTTTTGATTTTTGGGTTTTAATTCATATCCTTCCACCATCTGTATATGCTTCGCCCGTTCTAATTCTGCCCTTACCTCTGGATTCTTGTAAAAGAATCCAGGCGATAATCCCGTCTCCTCTACCAGACTTGCGACTGAGATTTTTTCCATCCTCTCAAGCATTGCAGTTATGGCTTCTTTTGCTTCTTTTATTTTTTTACTACTTTCTTCTTTCGTTATACTAACCATCTTATCATAATTCATATCCATTCCCCATCCCATTCCATAACAATTTCCAGTAAAATGGCATCCATTTTTTCTCTGGTCTTTCTGGTCTCATCTGCCATCGTCTTATTTCCAATCCTGCGATAATGGTGTACTGTTTGTAATGTCTTATGTCCAAGCAGCCTGGCTATCATCCAATCCTCCACATGCATTTCTGTCAGTTTCTTTCCATAGCAGTGCCGGAATATGTGTGTCCCAAAATTCATCAGTTCTCCATGATCATCCCGAATATTTTCTTGGCGGATCATCTTCATGATTTTATTTTGCAGCATACTGTATTGATACGGTTTCGCCGGGTCATCTTTCTTAACAAATATATATTCTGTATCTCCATATTGCTTTTTTGTATAATCGATTGCTTTCTGTACCAGCTGGCCAACCTCGTCACTGATTGCTTTTTCAAATGTGATGGACTTTACCTGCTCAATCCGTATAAAATAACGTCCTCCCCGTTTACTAAGGCAATCGGTTTTTAACGTCAGTGTATCCGATATCCTCGTACCTAATAGCTGGTGGATAATTAATGCCCGGCATATTTGCTCATCCATTTTAAAAATATGTTCATTTAATCGTTTGATCTCTGCGTCGGAATAAAATTTAAAGAGATATCTGGGAGTGCTTGGAAAATCGTTATTTAGAAAAATGTCACATAGTTGGTGCTGCTCATATAAACATCCCACATCTTCGATAACCCGTCTAAGGGCATATAAATCTGAGCGATAGTTTTTGCGCTCACGAGCCTCTGTCTGCAGATATATAAGGTACTCCTCAATCTGTTTCCTCCCTAGTACCAAAAGGGATGTAATCTTAGGCTGTCTTGTTTTTAGATATTTTGTAAACCGATTAACTGCGGCTATTTCTGCTAAGATAGTTCCTATTGCCTCATGCTTTAAGTGCATATATACTACCTTTTTTACTTCTTCCCGAATATCCGGTTGTGGAATCTTCGTAAAATTTAATGTTTTTACATTCTTTATCGGATTAATCCGCATTGAAAAATCAAATTTGTATAGCTCCCAGATATCTTTTTCTTGCTCTTGCCTCTCATCGTCTGATTTCGCAAATCGGAGAATCTTTTTCATATGCTTTTCAATGCTGGATGTCTGGCTTACCACCTTATCGTACTCTGCTTTATACTTCTGGCTTGTAAGTGCATATCCATGTTTTAACATCCACTTTTTTAAAAGCCGAATTATTTTCTGTTCTTCATCCGGCTGTAACTCTTCTATTTCACACTCAATCAGAAAATCTCGGATATTATTATAATAAAGAAATTCACTATTTAGGCTGGAAGGTGCTAGGCACTTCCCTCGTTCCCATATAAACTCTTCCAGTAAAAGGCGTATGCTTTCAGATGGAAGTCCCTCTAAATCAAAATACCGTTTTTCACAGATACGCATTTTATTTTTTTGTTCTTCTGTCGCATTTTTGTAGCATTCTAACTCATACAGATGAATTTTATTTTTCATTTCTTATCACCACGCTTTTTAATTGTAAAAGTCGAAGCCAGATTATTTTCCGTCTTTTCAAAATATGTATCATTAGCCTTTGCAATTTTTTGCGGCATGTAATCCAAATATTGCTTTGTCATATTTTCAGTAACATGCCCCAGGTAATCCCGGATTGTCTGTATGGAGACTCCATCATCGTAAAACTTGGTTGCCAAGGTATGGCGGTAATCATGGCTCCTAAAAATATATTCTCTATCAGCTATACAATTTCTAATACAGCAATCTTTAAATACATTTATAAAACTTCCCACCCTATATGCACCGCCATCACTTCCCCTGAAAATATAATCTTTGGGTTTGATTCGATTTCTTTCAATATAATTTTTCATAATGGTATACAGTATAAATGGTATGGGAATCATCTTTTCAGCTTTCATTTTGATCTGGTACACTTTAATCCAGGCATCTTCCCCATCCCAATCATAAGAATCTCCCTTGAGCGTACACACCTCGCTAACCCTTAACCCGGTACTCCACAAATGTAAAAATATCAATCTTGGTATTACCGGAAACAGATGCAGTTTTTTTAGTATTTCCATATAGACTTTTTCTTCCACACATCTGTCATAGTGGACTGGATATGTTTTTTTTAGGTAATATTGGGGCTGAAAAGGAATTTTACTGATATATTCATTCACTTTTAAATATAGATAAAATTTAAAAATGTTGTTGACTTTTTTGTTGAAGGTATCATCCTTGACCTCTGCCTCCTGTAATTCCTTAAAGTAGATGTCCAGCCTTTGAGCTTCCACCTGGCAGATGGATTCATCATCCTTAAAATACTCAAGAAATCTTTTGACATCATATAATAGGAGCCGGACGTTACCTATGGTAAGTTGACCCACGCCCAAGTGATATCTGGCAAATGCCTGTAATAACTCACGGTTTCTGCGATTTGTCACCTCTAAAAAACTGATTCTCATTACCGGATTACTTGGATTTACCCGATCCGGTGAAAAATGGAAACGTTCCATATACCACACATTCGCATGCCAGTGGATTTCTTTTCCCTGCAAGAATAAAATTTTCCGGCTGTTATCCACAATCTGCATGGAGTTTTTCACATTTGCCACTTTCATTGTCACGCTCTGCTCGAATTTCTGGATCTGACTTATCTCCATGCATTCGATATCGCTAATATTTTCCTCCACACAGAAGTCATACATCCATCTAAGCGGTAATAAGAATCGTACCCGCCGTTCTTTAGGATCGTCTTCATACAAATGCTCAAGTATGTAGTTTAAGATTAGGAAAACCTGCCGTTTCAGCTGATCCGATGCTTTTCTTGCAAAATCCCAGACCAATTCATGTTTATCCTGAATCTTATCGTAATCCATTACAAGCTTTGGATTGGGCAGATAGGGTAAGAAAAGAACCTGCTCTTTATACACCATCTGATTTCTTGCTTTTTTAGAAAAACATTTTATTTCTTCCCGGACTGAGAATTGCTTAATTTTATCAAAAGTACGCAGATATCTCAGTGTTGCTGCAGTTGTTTTTGTCTTTCTCAATTCCTTTTCATAACAATCCCTGAGTGGATAATTCATTTCTGATATGTGTTTGATCCCCTGCCTGATTAAAAATCCTTTTACATTTCCTACTAGTTGCCTTTCAATATCCGTACATTGGTCAATTTCACTTAGTAACTCTCCATATATCAGTTCCACCCAATATTTGTGAATGTTTCGCAATGCTGCCGTTCTTTCAACAATCTGTTTCTGGGTATACCCGCCGCTCTCTAATAGGCTTTTTTTATATTTTCTGAAATCACTTTCTTTTATAAGAGTAACGTCGTAGATATTTCTACCTATTAGAAAATCTTCTGCACACATACACAGCTTGTCCTGCAGTACATCCCCTATTTGAAGCTGCCCACGTAAATGCTGTATATTTTCATTTTCCAGCAATCTTAGTGCAGGCATATAAATACCTCCTTCCCGTTATAACAGTTCCTGAACTCCGTATATTCCTTGATGCACCCGGTAAAATTCATCGCTTGCATCAGTGAGTTCCTCTTCTGTTATATTTAGATATCTCATTGTGGTTTCAATATGCCGATGTCCCAACGCCTGACTTAGTAATTCCAATTTCCATCCGGCCTTTCTTCGCGTATTAGCAAAATAGTGTCGGAGCATATGTGGGGAAGCTTTAATCCCTGTTTTCTTTTCTAAACATTTCAGCATGCTATATACACCGCTTAATCGGAATGGTTCCCCCTTATAGTCCCCAGCAATATTTACAAACAAATATTCTTGACCTGTAATCAGATCCTCATATTGTCTAAAATAGGCCATTAAGATATCAAAGGTGTCCTGACTTACTTTCGCTTTCCGGAATTCTGCATTTTTGGCTCTCGCACCATTCTCATTGTCATCTCTAAAATTAACAATAAGATAGTGGTTCTCATAATCAATGTCATGTTCGTACCGTATGCCAAGAAGTTCTCCTATCCGGAATCCTGTTTCAGCCAATAATAAAAGCAGGACTTGATCGCGGCAATTTGTACATGCCTGTAATAACGTAACGATCTTGTCCTGCTCTATGGTTTTTCCTATATGTCCGTTTTCCTTTAAATATCCATGAAAATGCTTTCGATTCAGAGTTCTCCTTACGCCTACCGAATCTCGCACAATGAACTGTCCGTCAGACAGTACCTTCAATCCCTGACCATATTCTTCCTCCCGATCTATAAACGTATAAAACTGGAACACTTCTTTCAGATAAGCATTGCATGTCTCATTGCTTGGGAGCTTTTTGTATTTCTCAATGCTGTGTTCACCCGTTTTCAGCCAAAGAAGAAAGTCTGTAAAATGCTCATGCTGTTTGGAATACTTCATCTGGAAAACATCTTCCAGCTTCAATTCGCATTTTTCCATATAATTCAGATAGTATGATATGGCAAATGCACTCCTTCGGTTGGTATTTGGCGATATATTCGACCTCATTTTATGCATTAGATATTTTGAGGGTAATTGGACAATCGCACAACTCTCAATTTCACGGATAAAATAATACTTTTTATGTTTCTCTACCTGCAAACCGACTTCATATCGTGCCACTTTCAACACCTCCCTTATCTAACGCTATACACAGTATACCCAACACGTGCTTAGAAAGCTATCACCAATACCACCAATTCTGGTCATTACTGTCTTGAAAACCCACTAAACATTTTTCTCTATTTTCTTTTAAAATGCAGCACTACCAACAACGCCAGGAATCAGTGTCTACATATAATAATCCACACCTTTGCGCTCCCGGATGAACCGTTCCACCTGCTCTATAGAATCTGCCCTCTTACATTCTGGCAGGGCACATAAGACATCCTTGTGATACCTTCCACCAGACACTGCCCGATAATCTAAAACAGATACTACACAGGTATCCTGTTCTGTCCTTATTGCCCGTCCAAATCCCTGCCGCAGCCGCTTTTGCATATCCGGAACAATAACACTTCGTATATATTCTTTTAAACTGCCATACTTCTCCCGTTCTGCTTCACTCACCGGATCTGGCACAGCAAATGGCAGTTTCACAATAATAAGAGAGGATACCATATCCCCTGGGAAATCCACCCCTTCCCAACAGGAACCCGCTGCAAACAGAACAGCGTTTCCCTGTGTTTTAAATCGGGAAATCTCATCCTGGGAATGGCGCCATACTTCTAAAAGTGGAAACGGCATATCATCTCTTAGTTCCTGATAAACATTTCCCATTAATGTGTAGGAAGTAAATAATACAAGCGTATGTCCATAAGTGGTTCTAACCAGTTCTTTGATATGTCTTGCAATCATGTGTACTTCTTCCCTGCTTCCTTTTGGGGTCTGTTTTAAAGTTCCAGGCAAATACAAGAGACAGTTCTGGTTATATAAAAACGGCGATTCTGCGATATACTCACGGACAGCTGGATGACCCTTAAGTCCCATTAACTGCCGTGTCCGTTGAAATCCGTTTCCAGCCATCAAAGTCCCGCTTGTCAAAACAACCGGGACATGCTTATTCCACAGACAGTTCTCCATCCGTTTTGCTGTTTCCCGGCTTGCAGCACAAAATACGGGAATCTCATTCTTGTCCTTCTGTAAATAGAGGACATACCTCTTGTTATGGAGAAAAAAATGGGTGAGAATCTCCTCTGCTTCTCCCAGCCGGTTCATGGTCCATCCGGGAATTGCCCCTGTAGAATGACTCTGTGTCTTATGCAGCTGCTGGATCATCATTTTAAGTGCCAGTAAACATTCAGCGGTTGGGGGAAAAGCGTAATGTTCCCTCTCTTCCTGAAAGCATTCCTTCTGGATACAGCCCGCCAAATTTCCAAAGGCATCTCTAATCTTTTCTGCATCTACTTTGCAGTGTTCCCGCTCTAACAGATAGCAAATTTCTATGATATCGGTCTCTCTTAAAATGTGCCCGAACATCTGCCGGGCGGCCTCTGGCAGTTTATGCGCTTCATCAATGATCAAAGCATGATAATCATTTAAAAGCGGACGGTATGATTTACTCCTGTGTATGGAATCCGCTAATAAATAATTGTGGTTACAGATTTGTATAAAAACATCCGGTTCCGTTGACCTCTGCAGATACCTTTGATACCGGCAGCCTGAATTTTTCCGGCACTCTTTTGGACAGGTACGTGGAACGCATACCTGCCGCCTGTCAAAACCACTTACCCCATGGACATCATCCAGATCAAAATGAATCCTTAGAGACAACAATGCCTCTTTCTGCTGTGCGTTCTTTGGTTTGCCCTTTATGGCCAAAAGCCGCTGCGCCAGACGCTTATCACATACATAACGTTCCTTGCCCTTTCTCACAAAAGCTTTTAACGGTGCTTGTATGACACCTCCCTTTAAAAGGACTCTGGATAAAAAAGGAATGTATTCCTTGATAATGGCTTTTTGAAGCGCAACACTGGAAGTTGAGATGGCAACCGGCCATTTCCCACTGGACAAAATAGTTCTGTTCATGGCATATTTACGCATAATAACACCGGCCACCAGATAAGCATAAGTTTTTCCAATCCCCACCCCAGCGTCACATAAAGCAATCTGTTTATACAGAAAAGCGTCCAACATTTGATGGCTCAACTGGATCTGCTCTTCCCGAACCACAAGTCCATTTTCTGGAAGAAGCGTGCGGAAAATGTATTCTATATCTTCATGCGCCCGCTTGGAACGTTTATTATAAAGCATATCTTACCTTCCTCCTATATCCTGATTTGGTTGATATCACATCAATACGGCCATAAGTTTCCTTAAAGCCGCATGTATCTAATATCAACTATTTGTAACTTTTATTATGTTTTGCATTGTATTTACCCCGTATCCCCAATGCGTAGTTTTTCATTTGAAAAAGGGAACACTACAGGCAGGCATCTGGCAAGAGCCGTTCGCAGGTATTCCAGGGGTCTTGCTGATTACAACCCAAAGTCCACCTTTCTGCATTTACTTACAGAATCACGTATCATTATCCCCTGCAGATGATCATGGCGAAAAGCCAGCCACGGCTTTATTTTAAATGAAAGACATCGCTCGAAACAGTCCCGCCACTACCCAATAGTCTCTTGGGCGGGGCAGACACTATTCGTCCTGGCGCTTTCTTTATCACGCTTCTATCTACAGGAACGTACCCATAGTGCTGGTATCAAATTTTCAAAGAACAAGGGCGGCTACCGCCGCCTCGAAAGATACCACTTAAATATCCCTCTATATATAAAGCCGTTCTGGGCTTTGTTTTGTTTCGCTTTTTTCAAAAAAAATAAAAAAGTAAAAGAAAAAAAGCAGACGGAATCATCTGCTTCTGTTACATCCCCTGCGGATTTTAACATTTGTTTCGGGTTTTTTCACGGATCCGTTTCAGTATCCGTCCTACTTTGGAATAATGTATCCCCATTATTCTGGCAGCTTCCCGCAAGGAATAGCCATCCAAAATACAAAGTTGGAAAACTTCCCGTTCTTCTTTCCCCAGCCCGTCTATCAGGGATTCCAAATATACTTTGGAAATTGCTTTTGTGTCTGTCCCTTCCTCCTGTCTGCATAGGCTGGGACACTGCTCAACAATATCCTGGCCGAATTCGCTGATGTACAGGATGCCATGTTTTTGATCCTGCTCCTTTAAATAACGTTCCCTACGTTCCGATTGGTAGTAGGCCATATACACCTCACGGGTAACCTCAACGAGAGTGTCCTCTACCGGGATATAATAATGCTCCCTTTTCTTAAATTGTTTTGCCATAATAACACAGAAAACAGCACCAGAAAGATTACAAGTCTCCTCAGTTTGTTTTCTCCATCTTCCTTTCCCCATTACAAATGGAATTCAGATCAAAAAAACAACCGAGGATGTCCTGTTCCTCTTGCATTGGTGCTTACAGAAATAACACCTGATTTCTGTGCCCAAACAAATAGTGACAAAACTATCCTTGGTTTTGGTATGCCAATGGCACAGGAACCTCATAAGGGTCCTTTGCTCATACTACTTAAGTGTATGAGTCTGATTTTTACGGTAATCTTCGATCAGGTGTGCAAGTTCGTCTACTTCGATTTTAACAAGTTTCTTACACTTACCACATTTGATCTCAATCTCACCGTTTTCCAGTAAGAGATCAAAGAGTCTCCCCTTGCAATCATCGCATTGATAAATTGCTTTAAACAAACCGCTGTCCTCCTGTGCATAATTATTGCACCAGGGATGTCAGCCACAGTGCTGCCGGTTTCCCAAGCATCCTCGCATTTAAATACGCCATCTCAAGCGTTAAGCACGTATGGCCTAAATAATAGCCGTCCATATGGGAGAGCGCCATCGCCAGATCTGCTTTCTCCATATTTGTCAGACATATAGGCAATAAAAACTGTACTTTATTTCTATATAGCTGCGGAACAACCATCGTATAATCAACGTCTGCTTTTCTCCTGGCAAACTCTACGGCTGTTTCCAATAAGAGTGGCAGATTCTTAGCTTTACGGATTTTAGGGGGAATCCGTTCCAAATTTTCGGAATCGCTTAGAATATGTTCCACGTTGACTCTTATGTTCCATCCCTGGTTGTATTGGGCGCCACATTGCGCCATATCGTAGGTTGGCTTTTGGGGCAGGGGTTCTACCTGCATCATAAGCGATGACATTTCATCCATAAACCCCTGGAAATACCACTGAAAGGTGGACTCCGGTTTCCGGTTCTGGGTAAATACGCCATAAATCGCTTTATATCTCCGGTTATAAAGCCCAGTATGAAAACAAGCAAGTTCACCGTTCATAAAGAAATAAATTTCTGCCTGCTTTTTTTCTTTTGCCAAATTGTACTGAAATGCCTGTCTGCGAAAAACATGTTGGATATATCGCTCTAGGATTGGGGTTGTCTGATTCTTGTATGTATACTGAGGCTTCTTAAAAGTCCACGCCTCTGGCAGCGCTGCCATCTTTAGTGTTTCTAATTGCTCATACCAATCCGGGATATAAGCAAAATCAAATAAATCCTCTGTAATCATTTTTTTATGGCCTTCCATTTTTTGATTGCTTCTAAGTATTTGTATTGTATCTGCACTTTTAAATCCTCATCAAGTTGGTAATATTTGTTTCCATTCTCATCCTCTGTTACTGTGGTGACGAGACTGTTCAGGTATTGGTCATAATACTGCAGGATAAGTCTTTGTGCTGTTTCCTCGCCTCTCACTACTCCTTGAATGAGTTCCATTGTCAAAATTATCTGATTCATACTTATGGACTTCCTCTTTCGTAATCGTGACGTATCTTCTTAAAGGCATCCTTTCGCCAATTGAATATCGTTCTGGTTGTTACGCCTAAACACCTGGCAATTTCCACGTCACTCATACCATGCCAGAAACTCATAATTAGCATAGTGCGCACTTTTAGCGGTAACTTTTCCATTGCATAAAACAGGCGTTCATCCAGGATATGGCAGCAATATGTATCATTTATCCCTTTTAGGAAGAAACCATCAGAGGGATAAGTATCCTGGTATTCCTGCTGTTCAAAAAGATACTGCCCTTTTTTAGACACAACTGTTTCACGGGTATTTTTCTTTGTCTTTTTCTTTTTAATCAAGTTCCGGCATTCATTGCGCTGGATGGCTTTACTGTAGCTGTCAAACATCTCAATTATATAAGCATTTTTCTCCAAGGGAGCGGACATCTATGCTCCCCCTTCCGTATGCTGTTTTTGTTTTTATGAGTTCACATCTGCTTCCTATAATTACTAAAACAACATTTGACACTGCAAACCGGAAATTATTTTGAAGATTTTTTCTATTTTTTTCCAAAAGAAACAAAAAGCCCCCCACTGAAGCAGGCATCGACAAAAAATACCCGCAAAAAATGAGTTGCTTTTTATGAAATTCCCAATATCTTTTTAAATACCATTGAAATCCTGCCCTTTCAAATGCAGCTGCAATTGGTTTTTCCTCTTTTATTGATCCACTTTAATTTCATAATCACACCCCCACTCACCTCAGCTATGCAATTCAATGTATATACTGCTCAAACCATATTGATGATCAAAAGTTCCTACAGTTCCCCTATACAAGCCAATGTAGGGAACCCCGTCAGCATCAATGATTGTAACGATACTTTTATCAAGCTCCAGGCTTAAATTATCATAGTCTTCTGGATACAATGTTTTTATAAGCAGCTCATCAACATATGTACTTCTTGTTCCATATTTGATCTTTTTTCTCTTAGAACATTGCAAGGCTCTGCAAAAGGTACCATTAAAGGTAATATAAAAATGCTTGTCTCTTAATTTTTTTAGGCGCTTGTTTACCAGATTCTTACCTCCCCAAAAACTTACTACTCATTTTCCACCAATGTATTATATAATACAAAAAGATTATGTGCTAAAAATAGACTTCTTGTTTCTGTCCTTTACTTTTTAAATACTAATTGTTGTACCACATGATAGATAATGCATCTCACAAAGATGTTTTTCTAAATATTGATAAGCATATTCCCCCGTACAATGGCATGTATAAAATTTTATGTCATACCGGCTCATATCTTTTGCAATCTGTTCCAGCAAGCTGTCTGAAACACCTTTCTTGCTTATAGGATTAAACAAATGATAGCCCCCAATACATACCTCCGGGTGATATTTCTCTGTTTCCCCTAGAATAGTTGCAACACCTGAATGCCCGCATCCCATAATCAGCACGTTTTTCTCACCACTGATGATCAGATTTTGTTCATGTGTAAAATCATCTTTACCATTTACTGTGTATAATGCATCGTTCACAGTGGAGTAATACTTCGGTGAACTTTTTACTGTAAATAAAAACAGTTTCTCATCAATCTTATAATCCCCATCCACAAGCACGATCTGCTCATGGCCTGCCAGCTTCTTATCCAATCCCACATTAACTTTCAAGAACAGAAATTTTGAATAATGTTTTTCGAATGCTTTTCTCTGAACATATACTTTTGCCTTATGGTTTATTTCCAGAAACTGCTTTAACGCACCTCCATGATCGGAATGTCCATGAGAGATTATGACAGTATCCACATGGCGCAAATCGATGCCCGCTTTCCTGCTGTTTTCGAACAATGTTCCATCTGGCCCTAAGTCAAAAAGTATTTTATGTTCTTCCGTTTCTATGTATAGAGAAAGGCCATGTTTGGGGTTAAAGTTTCCATCTGACTTGTTTTCAACTAACGCTGTAATGTTCATATTTCCTCTTTTCCTCACAGAAGCAATATTTTATATAAATTCATTAAAAATTATTGACCAATTTTTCAAAGAACTTATCCTTCCGCGAAATAGTATATAATCTGAATATTATATTCTATCATCTTTATAGCAAATCAGAAACTTATTTCCAACTGGCAAATCTAAGATATGCTCCGGAACCTGTCCTTTATAATAATTCTTCCGTTGCTGGGCACTATACTCATATCCACCCACTGAATACCAATAACCTGCCTGAAGGTCCAATTCTACCTCAATTTCTTTACCAGGTCTAAACCTATCCACATTTCTAGCCGCTCCAAATAATGCACTTACTATATGGATGCCTGGTTGCAGAACTACACTAACAGATTCTTTACTTTTATCAATGCATTGAAATTCTGACAGGCTTTTCCCATCTATCGTTATTTTTTCACCAAATATAAGTAAAATAGCATTTTGCCTGTTCTCAGCAGCAAACTTTTCTTGTTTTGCTTTTGCATGCTTTCCATAAATAATACAAGGAATTGACAATACACAGCTTAGAACCAATATGCCCACAACTAGAATCATCGGATTTTCAGATAACTTTAATAATAATTCACTCATGTTTTTATTCTCCTGTTATTGTAAAATATTGATTTTCTTTTTTATCGTAAACTTCATTTAATGCTATAGATAAAACTTCACAGCCAATCGGGCTTAACGCCTCTTGGATATTTATTTTTGCTGTAGATTCTATTTCCCCAATAAGCTGTTCCACCAATTCGTTTATTTTTTCTCTGTTAATCTCACCGTAACATAGATTTTTGCGGATATCCGCTCTAAGCACAGACTCACAAGTTTCATAAAAATATCCCTCAAAATCATCTACTGCAAATATAGCTCTGGTTGGGTTTTTTATTTTATATTTTACTTTGGCGCCCATGGAAAGGACATAGCCTTTCTGCGTGTTGAAAATATTATCAAGCCTGATTGTGCATATCATGGGAGATAGTGGGATTCGATGAGCATTGCTGCCAAAACCGTTTAAATAGCTGCCAACGATCCCTCCAAGCTGGAAAGCACCATACTTCCTTCTAACTCCTTCTTCAGTGGCTAATGGGTTAATAAAGTAAAAACCCGGCCGTATAATAGTTAAGTAATATTTCCCCAATAAAGTGAACACCGCTGCTTCATTCGGGCGAACGATTTTGGCCCCCCGGCACAACATCACAGTTAATGCTACAGCCGCCAACATACCATACAACGCATATAGAATAAATTTAAGAGATGGTTCTGCAACACCACGTTTAAACAAAAAGAAAGAAAAAATCCCACTTACCACTAATGCCAATATTATTATGCTGCAACAGATTCCACCATTTCGATGCATTAAGACCCGCTCACGGAAAGTATGTCCGCTGGGTAATTTTATTTCTTCATACTCCCACCATTTCATTTAAGCTCCTTTTCATTTTCCTTCTATCCCTTGAAGATAATTGGAATAGGTCAAAAACTCCCCATTGATGTAATTCACTTCAAACACGAATTTTTCCCTTTTATCTTCCGGAATCCCCATCCATGCTGTATATGCTTGTATAAAAGGCTCATGCAATTCTTTCTCTGCATCCCTGCGTACACTGGCTGCCTCCCCCAAAGTATCATAACTGCCCAAAAAGTACACTTTTCCCTGAAAAGTAATATTTGCCTTATACTTGCCACTTTTCGTTTCGGTAACACCTGCAACCCCGGTTTTGTTATCACTTCGCATTTTACGCTGAAGTGCTTCCAGACAGGTTCCCTGATAGAAATGTCTGTATTCCATCAGCTGTGTACTACCATTATACTTGTTACAGCCACAGCTTTTATAATTCCCATGTACCAGCGCATCCTCCGAGAGAAGCTTTTCTTTCCCGCATTTTTTACAGCGGCACTTCCAAATGACACTGCCTTTATAATCCCGTTCCTTTGTGGGAGATAATGCCTCCATACCGCCTAAATCCATATGGGTAAGGTCACGGATGTTTTTCCCCGTTCTGTGTATCGGATCTCCACAATTTTGCCTTTTATCACAAAGCAGGTCATGGGATGTCAGCACTTTTTCCCGTCCACATTCACAGTTACAGTTCCATGCAACCCGATCCTTTTTATTCCCGGCCTTACTGATAACCTCAAGCTCTCCAAATCTCCGGCCTGTTAAATCAATATACCGCTTTTTCGTCTTTTCCCTGGATAAGCAGCCGCAGCTTTTGGAGTACCCCTGCAGGAGATTGGTTTCATAGACATATCTAGCGGTCTTTTCCTCACATGAGCAGACGCATAGCCATTGTTTTTGTCCATTTTTAAATCTATATTGTGGTAAGACTGTCCATCGCTCAAATTGTTGCCCTGATAAATCTCTTTGTTTTCTCATATGCTCGTATATTAAATAATCTTATGACTAAAATATTCTTTTTCTGCAGATGGTTCAGGAAACTCAAAATCAAATTCCTGTTCCAGCTTCTCTCTGTATCTCTTCAGCTGCTCCTCATATTGCTCCAACTTTTCCTGCCTCTTGGCCTGCAGGATACACATGATGATAATCCCACACTGAATGCCCAATAAAAAAGCAAGTACGATCCATATATTTTCCATCTGTTTCCCCCATCTATGCCTGTTTCCTTTGTGACCGTTTTCCCTGCATAGCATGGTTCATTAAGAGGATACAGTCCAATGTACTTCTAAATGCAGTGCGCGGCTGGTTGGTTCCCGTAAGCAGTCCCTGCCAGCTATGATGCTCTGTAATCGAGTGGGTCGGCGGTATTACTACCGCTTTCCCCTCTAAGAACCGTACG
>JAUNHC010000019.1 GCA_030524175.1 Eubacteriales bacterium | reverse complement strand
TTCAACCCGACCATTTATATACCACATATCGGTCAGTGGTAAACTTTCTTTGTACCTACATTCTAGCAAGCACAAAGAAGAAAGTCAATAGAGCTTTCCATTAAAATTTTATGCAGTAACCGTATAAATTATGTGCAGCGGTACCACAGTATTTTTTTCCTGTAATCCCTTCTTCCCTCCCGTTCATTGCTCTGTTTATTTTGTAAAAAGCCACAGAATCGTACACTCATCTAACGTTTCCGGTGATCTTTCCTGTATTGCAGAGGTGGAACCCCTGTTTTCTCTTTAAATATCTTAGTAAAATAGGCCTGATAATTATAGCCGATCTGCTCACAGATTTCTGCAACGGAAGCATTGGAATCTGCAAGCAGGGCTTTTGCTTTTTCCACCCGCATATCGGTAATATATTCGGGAAGGGAAACGCCGGTTTCTTTTTTGAACAAATGTGAAATATGTCCTTCGCTGACATGAAGCACATTTGTGATCGTCTCTCGGCTGATTGGTTCTTTCAGATTCTCACGAACATATGCTATGGTCTGTTCTACAAGTTGGGAGTATTTTTCTTGCGGATGTTTCGTTTTTTCAAACTGACTTCTGAATTTTAGCAAAAGTGCGGCAAGGTCATCCTTTTGCAGTGGTTTCAAAAGGTAATCAAAGGCATGAAGTTTCACTGCTTTGTGGGCATAGTCGAATCTTGCATAGCCTGTCAGAAGGCAGCAGGTAATATCCGGGTAATTGTCCAACACGTAATCAGTCAGGTCAAAACCTGTCTTTCCCGGCATCTCAATGTCGGTAATCAGCAGATCGATTTTCTGTTCCTTAAGAATCTGCATGGCTTCTATCACGCTGCATGCGGTCAGCGGCTTTTCAAAACCATATTCCTGCCAGTCTAAAATGCGGCTCATATTTTGGACGAGGAAACGGTCGTCATCTACAAACAATGCTTGATACATCTTTTTCCTCCTAATCTATAATGGGGAGATCCATATGGATATGTGCTCCTCCTTCTTGAATATTTTCTATTCGGATGAATGCCCGGTCTCCATAGATATGTCTAAGGCGGGCAATGGCATTGCATATACCAACTCCATGTCCTTGGGAAAGATGTTTAGGACGATGAACATTCTGGAATTCATTCAGCAGACTATCTGAAAAACCGGAACCGTTGTCTGTAATATCTATACGAAGGTATGCGGCGTTTTCAATCTCTGCATATGTAATACACAAATGGATGACATTATCTTTCTGGTGGATCCTTCCATGTTCTACCGAGTTCTCAACAAAGGTCTGTAAAATCAAAGGAGGAATACCTGCTTCAAACAGGTCGATAGGAACCTCTTCCACAAATCGGAAGCTGTCTCCGAAACGTACCTTCTGGATGCTGATATAGGAATGGATCAGGCTCAGCTCATCGTCAAGACGGACCAGCTCCTGCTTTTCATAATCAATCTTGCGCAAATACTCGATCAGGGAAAGTGCCATCTTACAAATCAGTTCGTCATCATGTTGTCCGGCTAGTGCATGAACCACACTCATACAGTTAATGAAAAAATGTGTTTTGTGCCGCATCAGAAGAAATTCCTGGGCCATATACTGTTCGGAGAGTTTTGCTTCGTAAGTATCGATTTTCATTTCTTTAAGTCTCTTCATGTTCTGATTAAGGTACCGGCTCAGATTACGGATTTCCCGTGTCCGGTAATCCTCGTGGATCGGCAGCATATCCTCTGTTTTCTGGAGGGCGGCAACCTCGTTGGTCAGCCGCTGTATTGGATAATACATAAATGCCTGAAATGCCAGCACGACGATTAGAATTATGATCAGTATGGTTGTAACAAACCATACATAATCAAAACGAATTTGTTCTTCACTTAGGAAGCTGTCAGGGTACATCCGTATAACCACAGTCATCTTCAGTTGCTGGGACGGAACTTCAAGAAGAACGGATGGATCACCGGTAAAGTCTGACTCCCGTTGTATTTCACAAACTACATTCTCATTTTTTACAAGCTGGATTGAAATGTTATCTGCCATTGTATTCAGATTACGGCAATTTTGCAGATAAGCGTCACAGTCAATCCATGCACCGCAGATATTTTCTCCAAGACGCATCATCCATAGCAGACAAGGAGTGTTGTTGATGGTACAGGCAGTCCATTGTTGGCTGTTCTGGTTGGAATATTCTGTTTTTATTAAGCGAAGGACATCATTTCGAATCTGCTCAGACTCCGCCACTGTGGACTGGTCGTCCAGATAACGGGACAGATAAAGATATTCATCCTCCCAAGGAATACATAGGAAAACACTTTGGGCAGAACCGTTTAGCTGTACAGTCATTTTCAGCAGCTCCAGAAGCTGGTTTTTTTCCTCAAAACGTTTGACCGGATTTGTTTCCGTGGGCAATGCCTCTAGTTCTGCATTCCCTGAAAATTGGGAATACAGATAAGATTGCAGTTTTTTTATGGAGTCATCTCTCTCTGCAACCCAAGTCTGGATTGTTTCAAGGCTTTTTTTTGAAATTTGTTCCGTTCGGTCACGTTTTTGCTGCGTATGCATAAAACTGACACTGCAGAGCGTGATGACGATCAAGATCAGACACATACAATAGATTAAACGGCGAAAAGTTACCGTTTTTTCTGAAAGCGGTTTATGATTTTGTTTCATGATTTTTCCTTTGCTTTCCATTCATTAAATTGTTTTTGCTTCTCGGCAATAATATGGCCAATACCTGCTTCTTTCAGTTCTTCACGAAAAGATGCAAGGACTTCTTTTGCATCGGGAGTACCATACATGAGGAGGGGATCGTAGAGGTCAACAATCTTCTGGCATGTCTGTACCTGCCGGGATACCGGGGTATCATCAAATTCGAATCCATATCCATTCGATATCAATGCGTTTTGGTCATACATGACCGCCTGATCCCAAATATCTTCCGGGAACCCCTCCAACCGGTAGCAAAGATACTGATTTCCCACCAGATAGTTACGGATTTTGATAGGTTTTTCAAGTGAAGCATTGTCTAATGCAAACAGACGTATTTCATCACAATTTGAATCTGTAAATTCATAATCATTTCCATGAGTTCCGTATGCCAGCAGATTAGGCAGGGTTTTATCCGTATATAAAAGATTTAGGAATTCCATAGCATAACGAGGATATTCTGTCTCTGAGGAAATCACCCAACAATTTCGATTATAAGCATTGGACATAATTGTATTTTGGCTCAATGGGATACAGTTGAATTCTTCTCCTCCCTCTATTGCATCGGTCCACTGCATGGCCGGATTGTAGTCTGCAAGTTTTCCAAAGGTGTCCTCTAATTGAACATACGAACTGAAATCTGTCTGCACATAATCTGTGTTTAACATGTAACCCTTTTCCCGCCATTCACTAAATAACAGGCACAAATTTTCGTATTCCTCAGTTTCATACAGGTTTTCTATTTTGTCTGAATGTCCCATATTCATAAGGACTCCTAAAGTATCAGGAAGCATATCCCATGCACAATAAGTAGTCCAGCCAAGAGGTACAATGTCTGGATTCTTCTCTTTCAGGACGGCAAATACTTCTCCCAAATCTTCCACCGTATGAATATTTTCCATATCTAATCCATATTTTTCTGCAATACTAACACGATACTCAAAACCTATCGTCCATCCTCGGCCATGGATGCAGGGAATGCCATAACAAAAACCATCCGCTTCTGTATGAGACAGTAATTCCTGTTCTGAACACACTGCCGAAAGGTCTTTTCCATATTTGTCCAGCAGATCATCCAATGGGAACAGATATCCGTTTTGAAGCAGCATATTATAATCGGAATCATCAATGATCAGATACACATCAGGGAATTGCCCCTGAAGGAGGTAGGTATTCATTTCCTGACCATAAGATATATATTCAAGATATTCCATATTTACATGAAAGCCAAGCTTTTCATATACATATTTGTCCAACTCTTGTTCAATTTTCGAATAATCATAGCTGTCGGAATCAAAGCTTGCAATGGCAACGGTAATCGTAGGCTCTTCTGCGGCATGGACGGGAGCACTGCATAGCAATAAGCACAACAACATTCCAAAAAATAGGGAGATTCTTTTCATACTTGTAACCTGCCTTTTTAAAATTCACATTTCATATGGTAATTTTATCTCTTTTCTCATCATTATGAAAGAGTATCTGTGCAATTTCGCACAAAAATGATAATTCATGTCATGAATGTAATAGTATCAAATTCTGAAATTAAGTATCATTCAGTTATTGTAACAGATATGCAGCTATTAACAATTTTTTTAACGAAAGGAAAGAGTAAGATGAAAAAAAGAAATGCTTCTATTATGGCGCTCCTTCTTTCCCTGGCACTGGCAGCACAGCCTGTAACCAGTGTCCTGGGGGCAGAAAATGGGGAAAGCAGCTTCGCATCCGCTCTCGAAGAGAGATATACGGATCCGGACCGTATCTATTCATCAGATGTGAGATGGTGGCTAGGCAGTGCATCCGCCACAGATGAAACTTTACTGGAGGAGATCCAGACATTATATGATTCCGGGTTCCGGGGTGTTGAGCTTTGTATGCAGGATGACGGTGTTGCGCCGGATGAGGATTACTCATATGGATCAGAAATGTGGAGCCATAAGTGGAAACTGATGATGAACAAATTATTAGATCTTGGAATGAGTGTATATCTGACCTCCGGTACCAACTGGGCGTCTGCAAACGTTCCCAAATCTAAGCTTGACCCCACAAGCGAGGCTGCCATGCAGATCCTTGCATCCAGCTACGAGCCGATTTACTGTGAAAGCGGCGAAAAACTGGAAGGTACTGCGATCGGTACTCCTGAGACATATTCCATTCCCTGGGGAGAAGAGGAAGGTACTTTTGTCAGTTGTGTAAGAGATAACACACAGCTCAGATTTGTATATGCGTATGAAATCGATGAAAATGGTAAAATTGTATCAGACGCAGAACCAATCGACCTGATGGCAGAAGAGAAGATCATAAAGGGAGAAGGGGAGACGAATTATACCATCAACTGGGAAGTTCCGGGCGAAGGTAAAAAGTATATGATCTACCCCATCTATTCACAGGGTTCTTATGAGGTATCTACTCCGGCTACGGAAGAGTGCTATACAATTAATTATTTTGATGAGGCTGGTGTGGAAGCACTTAAGACGTTTTGGTCGGAACATTATCTGGATGACCCTGAGCTGAATGAAAAGATTAAGAATGGAGATGTCCAGCTTTTCATGGATTCTCTGGAAATAAAGTATGGGAACGAAAGCGAAGGTATTACCTGGTGGACAGAGGATATCATCGAAGAATTCCAGAAGAGAAAAGGCTATGACATCACCCCTTATTATGTATTGATCGAGGGTGTTGGTTCCGGGTTCACTTTGGCAACGAACCTGCACTCCCAATGTGTCGGAAAATATGATCTGACAGATGAGACTCTCAGAAAGAAAATCATCCAGGATTATCAGGATGTGATGACGCAGATTTACGAAGAGAACATGCTGATCCCTCTTAAGGAGTGGCTGAATTCCTGCGGTATTACCACAAGAGCACAGATCTCCTATGGTAAAGCGTTAGAGATTACCGAGCCGTCTCAATATGTGGATTACCCGGAAGCTGAGAACTTGAATCAGTATAACCAGCCTGACCTTTTCAGACTTCATACTGCAGGTGCGAAACTTCTCAATAAGGTCCTTTCTACAGAGACAGGCGGAACTTCTGCTGTTTATGGAACCTCATGGCAGGAACTGCTGGATGATATCTACGTTCAGTATGCAACAGGCTTCCAGAGAGTCATCTGGCACATTTGGACTGCCGGTTATGGATACGGAAACTACAACTGGCCGGGATATATGTCTGGCTTTGGCGGTGGTACTGCGTTCAACCGCTGGGGTTCCCGTGAACCGGCTTCCAGAGATTATGACGAGTTTAACGCACATATTGGCCGTGTCCAGGAGTTCGTACAGGAAGGAAAATCCAGAACGGACGTTGGTTTTGTCTATAATAACTGGACCCAGGGTATGAAATCCGGCGGTGAGGACGGAAGCTTTACAGAAAACAGCATGAACCAGAAATTAGCCCATCAGGGTATCATCTACCGTTCAACCGAGCTTCAGGATAATGGTTATACTTATGATTACTTCAGCCCTGATTTCCTGTTCAATGAGGACGTATACTACGACAAAGAAACAGGAACCATCGAAGGCGCAGGCTACAGAGCACTTGTTATTTTCCAGGAGATGCTTGATTATGATGCGGCTGTGAAGATTCTCGAGCTTGCAAAGGAAGGCCTTCCTGTTGTGATCGTCGGCTCAAAGGCTGCAACAGCTACAACCTTTAACGACGGAAAAGATAAAGACCTTGCAAAAGTTATGGAAGAAATGAAGTCCCTTGAAAATGTAAGGGCTGCGGCAATTCTTGACAACGAAGTAGCAATTGATGCTGATGAGACCGGAAATCTTTTTGATGAGGTTTACACCAAGCTTCATGATGAACTTGGCATCCGTCCATACGCTGAATTTGCGGAGCCGAACTTACAGCTTCTGACCAATACCCGTGAGGACGAAGAAGGCAACAGATATCTGTATGTTTACAACTACTGTGACGGCACTTACCATGAACACAGTAAAAAAGAAGGTATTGCAGAGAACGACCATGGAACAAACATTCAGACGGAAATCAAGATGGAGGGAACCTATGTTCCTTACAGCCTTGACGCATGGACCGGCGAGGTGACCGAGTTAGGCGAATTCCGTTATGAAAATGGCCAGACCATTATCCCGATTGATCTTGACTACTCCAATATTGCACTTTTTGTATTTGAAAAGGTTGAGGAGCAGCCATTATCTATCACAGAAACCAATGCAGAGTCTGCATATATTACAGATGACGGAATAAATATCCGTGCAACCGAAACCGGCACCTATAAGACAGTTTTCTCTGACGGAGAATCAAGGGAGGACGAAATCAACGTACCGGAAGCATATGATATTACCAACTGGGATTTAACAGTAGAATCCTGGACAGGAACAAAGGATGAAGACGGAAACGATGCAGGTGATCTTGTCCGTACAGAAACGATCGACGGCCTTGAGACTGTAAACCGTAAGACCTCCACAACAGTAACAGACATTCAGGTAAATCTTGATACTTTGAAAACCTGGGATCAGATTGAAGAGGTTGGCGATAAGGTATCCGGACTTGGACATTATGAAGCTACCTTTAACTGGGATCCATCTCAGGCAACCGGTGCATATATTGACTTTGGTTCTGTTCACCAGAGTATGGAAGTATGGATCAACGGGACAAAGGTTGGCGGCGAAATCTCTACGAATCCCACCAAGGTAAAGAAGGGGCTCGATGTTGAGATCAGTGACGGCAAAGGCGGAACAATCCTTCTTGACGGCAAGGATGAGTATACCGGCGGCGTCAACCTGAAGGAGCCAATCTTCGATGCAACAGAATACCTCGTTGAAGGAGAAAACAGCATCGTAATCGAATACAGCTCTGATCTGACAAATGTTATGCTGGCAGAAGGCAAAATCAGCCCGTCATCATTCGGCGTCGGAGAAGGCAGAAGCAAGGGTACCTGGTGGGGCAAGGATGTTGATGTCCGCTCTTACGGTCCTACACAGGCTAAGGTGATCCCTTACGTTGAGGTTCAGGTTAAATAATACTGAGTTCTTATAAAATTCAGGGAACGATTACAAGGTTCTTTCTGAACTTTGAATATTTAGAGTTCAAAATGAGGCTGGCAGTATGATACTATACTGCCAGCTGTTCTTATACCCGGTCAATGTCGGTATTTCATCTATATCCTCAATGGTATTCACATTCACTGCATAAACACCTGCCTGTTTGATTTTTTCATAATCCAATGATTCCATCAAGACAGCTTCCTCCGGCAAACTATCTTTCACACACAGCACTCCCCACCTCAGCTCATTGTTCGGCAGCTAATCATATCCTGGCAGCTTCCCCGCCCCTCTCCGCAGTTACGCCCCGGCCTATTTCCCCATCCTTTATATTGTTTCCCCGCAGTATGATCTTCCACACGCCTGTCCACATAATCACTCATCAGCAGCATGATCAGCTGCCTGCTCAAGCTTTAGTAACAATATTCAACGGTAGTAATATCTCCACTTTAAAAGCAGCGTAAAATCATCTAATGATTCTACGCTGCCTGTTAGTCTTGCTCAATCAATATTATGTTTTTTCTTAGAATAGGAAACTCCCCATAAAACCAATATCATCACGATCAAACAATCGATTGCGATCAATGCGATCTGCCAATATGGCAGCGCGTAATGAAAAGCAGTTCCCTCTCCAACACCATTCATGGCATTACTGTTTGCTGTTGCATATAATACATTTTTAGCTGCTCTGCGCAACGCATTCACCTGAGTTGCTGTGTTTTCTCCAGATGGCCTGCCATCCTGTGAAAGATTTAAGTCACCTCCGGCGCGGATCATCTGATCTGCTCCCATATAAGAAGACAGCATATTGTAATCCGTCACCACCATACCCCGGAATCCCCATTCATCGCGCAAGACTCCAGTCAGAAGGTTATAATTTCCTCCTGCCCAGATAGTACCAATGCGGTTAAAGGATGTCATGACCGCCTGGGTCCCGCCTTCTTTAACGGCAAACTCAAAGGGCTTAAAATATATCTCCCGCATAGACTGTTCTGTCGCCCAGGTAAGAATTCCATTTGAATCCCGGTTTGTCTCCTGGTCATTCAGCGCAAAGTGCTTTATGTATGTATTAAGTCCTTTTGACCGGGCCCCGGCACATACATTAGCCGCCATCTTTCCTGACAAAAATCCATCTTCACTATAATATTCCCAGTTCCTTCCACCAAATGGAGACCTGTGTATATTGACTGCAGGCGCATACCATCCGCTGTACGAAGTACCGCTCCCCCTGCCTTCAGAATCGCCTATAATACCTTCATTTCCAACCATTTGGCCCATTCGTTCTGCAAGCTGCATATTCCAGGTAGCTCCTATTACACTTTCGCAGGCATAAAAACATGTATCATATACAGAGGGATCTCCCATGAACAAAGTAAATCCGCTAGGTCCGTCCGGATCTGTTGTTCTTGGCTTTCCAACACTGTTTAAGGCGGCTGTATTAAAATTCGCAACGCCTACAAGCGTTATCATCTCCTCAATGCTTATCTGGTCGAGCAATTCTTCCCAGGATTCATCGTCATAATCCACACCGATATACTCATATAGCTGCCGCTCACCCTTTTGTCCGGTCTTTGGCATTTCCTCTGTATACCAGGCGGTTCCTTCGTCCTTAACTTCATAGGTAAGCTGCTGCATAAACTCTTTCGTCATATCGCGGTCTTGTTCACTGGGGGCAGACGGCCATGTACCTTCCCAATCGCTTCTGGAAAGTACGGTATCCAGCTGCTCATCTGCATCACTGAACCGATTCTCCAACGCTTCTCCCGTTGCCGGATCCTGTGAATACAGAATCCCACCTGCCGGTACGTTCAAGGACACCGGTTCCAAAACCGTTTTGTGTGTTCCATCTTCCTGATCGTGCGCATTAAAACTAACGTAAAACTGGTAGCTTCCTTCTTCCAGCACATAGCTATTTTTACTCTCATCATAAGTGGCAAAATCATATGGGTCTACTTCAATTGTTATTTTATCAGATTCACCAGCATTAATGATATCTGTTTTGGCAAATCCTATCAGAACTTTATGTGCTTTTTCCAGTCCGCCATCCTGATATGGCGGCGTTACATAAATTTGAACAGTATCCTTACCGGCAAAATCTCCTGTATTACTTACCTCTACTTCAAAGCTAAGCTTTTGACCCGCCTGAATATCACGGCCCTCCAATGCGCTCCGGTTGTTCAGTTCCCATTCATATGTTGTGTAACTCTTGCCATATCCCATCGGATATACCACATGTTCCTTATACCATGCTTCACCTTCGCCCCCAACAACATTTTCTGCACCGCGGGTTTCATAATATCGATATCCCACATAAATGCCTTCCTCATAACCCACGGTAAAATATGCATATTTGGAACTCATCTTTCCGTCAACCAGATAGCGGTTTCCCATATAGGAACGATTATTTCCGAAATTTTCCCATGTAGGGTCTTGTGTGAAATCACGGGCATAGGTATCCACCAGTCGTCCGGATGGGTTAACAGAACCATTCAATACTCTGCCCAATGCATAAATACCGCAATATCCAGGATCACCAATCCAGAGAGCTCCTTTTATATTCTCCTGATATGCATAATGCTCCGGATCATCCAGAAATCCCAACTCCATTGGTGCCGCACTATTGATAACCAAGACCACATTCTCAAACTGCTCACATACAGCAGCCAATAAATCTGTCTCATTCTGGTCCAACTGTAAATAGTGATCCTCTGTGCTTCTTGCGCCTGTGACCGGTATCTCTGATTCCCATACATCTGCATTTGTAAAACCATTGGTATATTCTCCCGACTCACTCATCTTCATTGTACGCGGCAGATCAAAGCCTTCTCCGCCAATGCGAGAAATCACTACAAGTGCGGCATCAGAATATTTGTCATAACTTTCCACAACTTTTTCTGAATAACTGTTCTGCGGTGTTTCACCCGTAGGAAATCCTGTGAGGATATTTCCCATAGAAGGACTTTCCCGCCTTCCGGAGCCTGATTCTTTACTTTCATAAAATTCCTTTAATGTAGGATTCACATCATATCCTGCATCTGAAAGACTGTCATAAATGGTTGGGGCACCCTTTGTACTACCTCCGCCGGAACCAGAGCCTCCGTACACCAGATTTACGGAATTTTTTCCAAACACGCTGATTTTCGGCCGTTGTGTTATAGAATCATCCGAATCAGGTGTGGCAATTGGGAGAGCATCTTCATTTTTAAGCAGCACGATTCCTTCTTCTTCGATTTCTTCATTCAGGGCATTTGCCGCCTCTAGCACAGACTCTTTATCATTATAATCTGCCTCATACTGCTGATAAGCCGAAGCATCTCCATCAATCACCGTACGAACACCGCCAAAAACCGCGCTGAGTGTATTTGATAAAAAAGGATTCTGCGTCAAAACCACTGAAATCACTATCAAAACCATCATTACAGCAATCGATACCCGAAACCAGATTTTTCCACCTTTATGCGCCCTGATTCCCGGAAATAGTTTCATGTTTGTTTCCTCCATTCAGTTTACTGCTTTTTCTTATACGTTTTCTTTAATCGGCTCCCAGGACAGATCGGCATCCGTTTCCAGCTTCACGCAGTCAAATAGCGGGCCAAAGGTTACAAATGAACCAAAAGAAGCTTGAAAAACATCACTTTGTTTTACGGTAAGCTCCAGAACATTGTCACCTTCCTGGATGGGAAACTCATCTGAAATCACATGATCTTCAAATTTCTTCCCGCTTAAAGTAAAGGTATCCTTAAACTCAAAGTCTTTCCCGTTGATCGTAATTCCCAAAGCTTCATTTCCATAACCTTCAATATCTCCCTGGTCAGAGGCCAGCCTTAACACCAATGTAGACATTGCTTCTTTATCAGATGTAAATTCATAGGTGAAGGTAATGTCCGGTGCATGTGTATAACCTACATAATGGCCCTCACTTGCCTCCCATGCGCCGGTACTGTCACTGATGATCATTTCTACCTCTGTTGCAGAAGAAGACATTCCCGGACCTGAAAGGCCAAAAAAATCCACATATTCAGACTCCATTACAAATGCATCATCCGTTGTCTCTGTTTCCTGTGCCGCTACAGAGCTGCACAGGGTTCCACATGTCATGATAACCCCCATCACACATGCCATTCTTTTCTTCCACAGTTTCATTGCTTCATCCTCCTATATTTTTGTATTGATTCATCATTCTGCTGCTTCTGCACTATCAGGTTCCGGGGCATCTGCTTCCGGCCCCTGGGGATCCATACCGCCTTCCGGTGCTCCGTCTCCAAAGAGGAAGCTAAATTCATCGCCTTCTGCCTCGGGCTCTTCCTCTTTCACGATTGGCGCAACCGGAGATACCACCGTAATCGTGCACTGTTTGTATTTAGGTGCCCACTTATCGACCTTACCTAAAATCTCAAATGTATATTCTCCGGAAGGAACGTCTGCACCCACAGTACCGGTAATCTTACCTGATGCTTCATCCAGTGTGAGTCCCTGCGGAAGCTCTCCTGCATACAGGCTGTATGTAATGGTATTATGTTCATACAGATCGGTAAATGCACCATCATACTCTACATCTACGGTTTCCTCTGCACCTTCTGTACCAACGGTAATAGTTCCAAGCTGCTGTGCCTCTGTTATCATATATTCCTGGCTTGCGCCGTTTCTCATTGCGTTACTCTGTGATACTGCATAGCAGATATATTTGCATGCATTTCTAAGAGCTGCTGCCTGTGTATCGAAATCCATAACGACTTCTTCTGTCTGGATAACTCCATTTTCATCTCTTACGAGTTTTCCGTTTTCATCTATCTGCTCGATCAGATAAGTATCTCCAGGTCTGGTGGGTACATCTGACACACCTGCAAAGTTATAGAGATTACCTGCCAGAGCCAGCTCGTTTCCGCTTCGGATCATTCGGTCGATATCCATTGTTTCACGGTATGCATCCGTAACAACGGTTCCCTCGAACTGCCATTCTCCACGTACCAATTCCTGATTGAGTGCATAATGATTACCTGTCCAGTAATTACCGATGCGGTTGTATCCTGACATATATCCCAGAGACGGTCCCTTAAGAGCCGTTTCAGCAGCTTTAAAATAAATTTCCCGCATGGTCTGTTCGTCAGCCCAGGTTACAATACCATTTCCTGTTGTACGGTCGGTTTCCTGATCATTCAATGCAAAATGTTTCAGGAATGTAATCAGGCCTTTCTCTCTTGCACCCTGGCATTCCTGCGTCAGAAGGACTTTTGTCAATGTCACATCCTCTGAATAATATCCGTAGTTTCTTCCGCCGAATTTAGAACGATGAAGATTAGCCCCCGGTGCATACCATCCGGAAATCGGTCCGCGTAAGACTCCGTTATCTACCTCGCGGTCGATCGGTGTTGCCCATAATGCTTCCTCTCCAAAGGACTTACCCATTCGATAAGCTAATTCTTCATTAAATGTGCAGGCTACCAATGACTGATATGCATAACCCATGATTTCTCCCGGGTCAAAACAAAGTGCTTCCGGACCATCCGGTGTACGGGACTGTGGAATACCAAGTTCATCTACACCCCAGATACCAAATCCACCATAAGTTACAAAATTCATCATCTCATCGATCGTAAGCTGATCCAGGAACTTATCCCAGATTTCAGAATCATAATCGTACTTTGTCAATTCATACAAAAGTATTTTGCTGACTTCACCCTCGCCTGCTTCTCCGTCAACAATTGTTTTTCCGATCCGCTCTTCATCTGCGCTGCGTACAATGACTCTGTTTCCGTTTTCATCCAGCTCTGAGTATCCGGCTGCTGCACGGTTCTTAAACCATTCACTTGCTGTCCAGTCTCCTGAAGTTGCCAATCCCTCAGCATCTTCCATGGGAGAATTGATCGTAGTTGTTTTTGTTCCCAGTTCCTCTAAACCGGTCGCATAATTCTGAGTACGATATAATTCGTCCATATATTCTGTACTTCTGGTCAATGCCTTCTGTGTAACTTTAACCGGCATGGTTCCTTCAAAATCAGCACGTGATAATACCGGAATGGTTCCGTCTGTCACATTATTGTTGTTCCCGTATAACACACTGCCTGCAGTCTCATCTTCAAAAAGATTGCTCACTTCTTCCCCGGTATCCGGATCATTTTTAATCGCTACTTCCTCGTCCAAGGTTGCTTTCAGCACAAATGCACTTTCGCTGTCCCGAATATCCAGGATACTTGTTGTACCTTCTGCAGCTTTCACATTATGGGAGTCTGTACACAATGCAAAGTAGTAATCTCCCGCATCCAGTTTATAGCCGCTGTTTTCACCAAAGCTTACTGTATCATCTTCACCGTATGTTGCATCCATATCATAAGAAGCAACATCATAATTTCTCATGCTGAGAGTCAGGGTCTGGCTGTCTCCCGGTTCCAATGTATCTGTTTTTGCAAAGGCACCAAGTACTGTATGTGATTTCTCTACTCCACCCTCAATGTATGGAGCAGAATAGTAAAGCTGTACAACATCTTTCGCCGCCGCATCTCCTGTATTTGTCACTTTTACATCTACAGTGATCTCTCCATTACCAGCTGCATCATTTAATCCGCTCAAGTCCTGCCCTACAACCTCCCAGGAAAACTCTGTGTAAGACAGTCCATGACCAAAGGGATACACTACATTGTCGCTGTACCATTCTTCTCCGTCTGTATATACCTCGCCATTTTCTTTGGCAGGACTGTAATTGCTCTGATCGATCTCATACGCAGCTGTTTCATAGAAACGATATCCGTTGTAAATACCTTCGCTATAAGACATCTGATCAATTTCAGGAGCATTGACGTATTCGTCTGTGGTGTAAACAGGAGTTCCATTCTCATCTACCCCATAATTCAAACGGTTTCCGTCTGTCATACCATAATATCCAAGGTTTATGGCAGATGGGTCTTTTCTAAAATCCTTGGACCAAATATCTGCTGTGTGCCCGGAGGGGCTGATTTCACCTGAAAGGATCTTCCCAAGTGCTTTTACACCGTCATAACCCATACCATTCACCCAAAGCGCACTGTCAATTTTAACTGTTGAACCTTCTACGCCTGTGTAATAGCTCAGGTCACAAACTCCCTCTTCGTTGTTTACAAGGAAATCCGGCTGTATCAGATTGGTACTGTTAAATACAACTACAACTTTATCAAAATGTTTTCCGGCTTCTACCAACAAATCCGCTTCATATTTGGTAAGCTGCAGATAAGAATCGTCAATATGTGCTGCCTGGTCCAGCTTTTGGATCGGATTTCCGTTTTCATCCAGCCATTGTGTTTCTTCAGCGCCTATTTCTGCACTGCTTTCTTCACTTGCAGGAAGCTTTTCTGCGGAATAAAGGGGTGCATCATCTTCTTCCCCGCTTTCGCGTGTCAATACTACGATTGCTGCATCATTATATTCTTTACAGGACTCCCATACTGCATCATCATAATTTTCAATTGCTGTCTCGTATACGATTTTTCCGGCGCCGGCTTCCGGTTCCTGCGCAGAAAGCGGGGCCCGCTCCGGATCATGATCAAACGCCTCTACCTCCGGATTTACGTTATATCCAGCTTCTCTCATCGCATCGAAAACGTTCATTCCCGCAGCAGTTCTTCCCATAAATCCGGTTATATTTCCACCGATCATACCGGTCAGTCCATCACTGAAAATAATATCGTACAAGCCTCTCTGAAATACCGTTACATTTTGTTCCTCATTACTTAGAGGAAGTGTGTCATTATCATTTTTTAACAGTACGATCCCTTCTTCTGCAATCTCCTGATTCAGCTCATAGGCTGCCTGATATGCTTCTTCCTTACTGTTAAAATCTGACGTATAAATGAGGTAATCCCCTTCTGCGTTTTCCGCAGACGCCATAACTGACGCGCCGTTTCCAACGGTCATTGCACATACCAGCGCGATGGCAGCAGTGCGTTTCCCATTGAGAACAATCCTTTTCTTGTGCATACTTTTTTCTCCTTTCTGCTTTCCCTTTGGTTTATAAACATTGAGATCATATGATTTACCAGACAAGCAAACCATCTACAGAAAATCTAACACTTTTTCAATGCTTCTTGTAAAAACTCGGCAAATGGTCGTTATTTCTGCACAAAAAGAAAGCAGCCGCTGTGACTGCTCTCTGATTTCTTCGTTCTATTACCTTTTTTATACGATTGGAAGAATGATCTTCAGTTTAAACCACCCGTCCTCCGTTTTAACAGACATTTTTCCTCCGTATTTCTCTGCCGTATATTTCATACTTTTTAAACCATATCCATGTAATAAACGTTCTTTTTTTGTCGTATCCGGCAGATTTTCGCCCTCCCTGTATTCACTGTCACAATAATTCTCTACCTGTATGATCACGAATTGATGCACCTGCCGCACAATAAGGCGCAGCACTCTCTTTTCTTTTTCCGGTACCTGTTCCAGATACTCAATCGCATTATCCAGCGCATTTCCGAAAATCGCACACATATCTCCCAGCTCCAGCATTTGCAGAATACTTCCATCTACGATACTCTTCATGTAAATATCCTTCTGTTGGCACAAAATTCCTTTTTCGGATAATATCGTATCCAGAACGCCATTTCCCGTGTGTATCTCCGCACCATACAGTTCTATTTTTTTCTGCAGCTCCAACATATATTTTTGCTGATATGCATTGTTGGCTGTCTGGCTCCACAAGCCAATCTGGTGCTTCAAATCATGATATTTATAATTGATGGCGTCTATGCACTCCCGCGTCATCTGGTATTGCTGTTTCTGATTCTGCAAAACTGCCTCCAAAGCAAATCTTTCCCGCTCCGCGTGAGATTTGCATAGCTGCAGATGTAATGCTTCCAACATAACTAATCCTGATAAATTAACCAATGTCCGCATACCGAACAAAGCCATTCCATATGCGCCAAACATATCGGCTTTGTATTTTACAACCTTCCAGCCAGCCGCCATATATGTACAGATTCCTAGTATCAAGACCGCTGTCAAGCTTGCATCACTAATGGTGATATCCGCTGCTTCCATACATCGGCGCTCTACTTTATATAAAATAACAGCAGATATGCCATAAACCAATATCAAACATATGATCTCTCCCTGTCTTTCAAATTGTGGAGCCCACCATTCCAAAAAAGCATACCAACCGAACGCTGCAAGAAATTCCGCAAAAACAAACGCCCGAATGGAAAAATATATGGATTTTCTGACATCAAGCTCACACACAAACCAAAAATAGCAAAAAATCAAGGCATATGGTACAAACATCGCCAATGCACCAATTGTTTCGTATACCATCCCCAAAATCCCACTGCCAAAATAAAAACACTGCACCAGGAAAATGACTCCTGCTTTCAGCAATTTTTTTCCGTTTATATTTGAGCGCTCCAAACAATATACATACAGGATTCCCGTTAAGGCTTCCGCTATTACTGTATACCAAAGCGGTGTATTTTCCAAACCAGCCTGAATCATCACACATTCCCCCAGTATTCCATAAGTTCATTTAAGAAATTTTCTCTTCGGTTCCGGCTCAATGCCAAGGTATCTCCATTTATGACCACTGCATTTTCCCGAACCGCTGTTACATGCTTCAGACTAATTAAATATCCTATATTTCCCCGCACAAAATGGCAATCCCGCAGTTCCTCTTCCAGCTCCCGCAAAGTACCATATACCTCATATATACCGGAAAGCGCATGAACCTCCATGGTATGCCTTTTGCTTTCAATATAGCAAATTTCATCTACATCCATTCGGAGCCTTCCGGATTTGATTTTTAGATTTAAGTACCTTTTCTGCCTGTTATTTAAGCTTTGGCACACTTTCAGAAGGCTTTGCGAAAGGACAAAATATTCTACCGGCTTTAAAATATAGTCAAATGCCCCCACCTTATATCCTTGTAATGCATACTGAGCCGCACTTGTCACAAAGATTATCACAACCCCTGAATCAATCTTTCTGATATCTTGCGCCACCTGCATCCCGTCAATAAAGGCCATTTGAATATCCAATAAGATCAGATCATACTGCGATTTATACTTTCGCAAAAACAAATCTCCGCTCTGAAAACAAGATACCTCAATGGGGATCATATATTCTTTTTGGAATCTTTCCAGATTTTGCTTCAATTCCTCCACATATTTTGCTTCATCTTCAACAACTGCAACCTTCATATGCTTTTCCACCCTCTGTAAGTTCATTATTCGGTCACTGCTCATACCCCGGCAGCTTCCCCGCCCCTCTCCGCAGATACGCCTCGCCCTTCTCTCCATATGCTGCCATCAATGATGGACTGATCATTCTATAATGCATTCCTGTTCCAGTTTCACATTATATTTCAACATATGATCAACACATTGTCTTTCACTTTCTTCTATCTTTGTATCCTTGAGCTTTTTTAATCTTTTCCTATCATTTTCCGTCAATTTCTTTCCATATTTTTCATACATTTTTAATGTCTCTAAATCCATTTTGTACAGGTTAAATGGTATCCCGGTCTTTTCTTTCAAGTGATAATATATTCGAAAGCCTCCGGCATCAATATCTCCAAAATGATCATACCGTGCTGTAGTAAAAACTTCGTATATTTTCTGTAACAGCAGTCTTCTGATGTGATTATGATATCCCCCTAGGTAAATGATCAAGCTGTTTTCTCTTTTGAATCGAAAAAATGTGGTCAGGTTTTCTATGGTTATCACCGTTTGAACCGGCTTAGATGCTGTAATCTCCATATTCTGCAGATTCTGCTTATTTACAGCAAACCCCAGACCTTCGGGAAATGCATCCATGTTTACCATCTGATCCCCTATTTTCAAGCAGGCGTCACCTTTTAGGTATACATAACTGGGGGCAGCGTATCCATTACGGAAAACAATTTGTAAATACAATCCCAATACACAAGACGATTAGGGGAGGTAAGAGGAGAAGAAATTTTCAAAGTCTGTTATGACTAAACTCTATTAAAATAATGTTTCATCTCTTTTTGAAATGACGAATGCCTGGGGAATTTTCTTTTATACTCCTCGAAAATTATCATTCTTGCGTCAGCCTGTCCCATACTTTTCTTTATTTCTCCTACCATAGCAAGCAATACCGCCGCCTGCCCATAATGATTTCTATACTGTCCTGATACAATTGCATCTGCTCTGCTGCATACAATCTTTTCCGCCCATGCCAAATATCGTTTTTTCTCATTTGGCTCCATTGGAAAATATCTTTTCCAACGCTGAAAGTAGTTCCAGAATTCGCTCACCTTATGCTCACGGCTCTCTTCCAGTATTTTTCTTTCAAATCCAGTCATATTTTCTTCTTCTTTTGTATCAGCAAAGCCTATATAAGCCGCAGTACTTGCAGCTGCTTTTGAGGGAAGAGGATTCTCATATAAATAAAGCAAAAAGAGCCTGATTCCATCCTGAATAAAAGAAGAACTCCATCCCAAAGAACCTTTAGGGTTCTTCGATGCCGTTTTTGCTGTTTCAAAATCTCCCATGTAAAAGCAAAGCTTATAATACTCGTAGTCATCTATCACATTCCTACGCAGTTCTGTCTTTCGCCAATCGCATATCTGATTACCCTTCACAATGTTATGCAGCACTTCTCTCCCATGCATACCATATTTATTCGCCATTTCCTCTGTTCCAAATAAGCGAAGATAATTCTTCACTTTTGAATCTGAACGGAAGCATTCCCAGCAAAACTGCATCATTTTATCTTCATTCTGCAAATAAGAGGAAAAAACGGCTGCTTTTAAAGCAATTTCACTTCGTATCGTAAGATCAACATCCAGTACATCCAACGCTTTCGTTCCAGTTGCTTCTATCCTTTCATACATATGTTCTTTCTCGTATTCATCCATAACCGAAAGGTACAAAGACGGGTGTACTGCTGAATTTTCATCTGCCAGTTTAGACAGCCCTTCTATTCCCCCACGATATAAAACCGCTTCTTTTAAAAGCCTTACTTCCATATCCCCATTTTTATTCTTTAGTAATTCAATCCAATCCTTCCAAAACTGTTCCGTATCCTTCAGGCTTTCCCTTCCCACATGAAACATTTCTTCTATATGTAGCTTATGAAAGGTACCATAGACAAAATAAAGATAAAGATTCTCTGCTCTTTTCTCCGGCTGCAGTACCTGATAATCTGCATATAAAGTCAAAAGTGCAAGCTGCTCCATGTCGATATGTATCAGATTATTTTCTGCCAATGTTTCCAAACCCAGGGAATCGCTATATTCATTGTCTGTAGATACCAACATCTCCCACAGCCATTCATAAATCTCATTTGCTTCCCGATAGCTCCTGCCATCCACACAATCCTTGGCAAACCGGATCATAGCTGCAAGCTTATCACCAAGTCCGCAGTTATCATCATACTCTGTTACCCAATCAGCATCCCAATACCCACTGGAATAATCCTCATACTCTTCTGTATCAAGATAAAGCTCTCCCTCATCAATCTGCTGTTTCCACTGCCTGATCTGCTGCATTTTCTCATTGATATACTCCCGTGACATTCTTACCTGCATGGTTTCTGTGTGATCTTTTTCATCGGTACGACTGCAGTCCTGTACTATTTCCTGCAGTTTTTGTAATTGCTTCTCTGACAGAAATTCTTCCATTTTCAACACGATTTTCTGTAATTTGTCCCTGGATAACGTTTCTAAATCTTTTTCCAACATTTTTATCTCTTTCACCTATTTTCTTCCACAGCACTTTTTGTACTTTTTTCCACTTCCACATGGACAGGGATCATTGGGGTATACTTTCTTTTCTTTTACAATCGGCTGCTGCACCGGCATCCGAAAATCGTCATACAAATCATTATATAAATCTGCATTTTCCAAAGAATCATAAAAAGCGGCCAACTGGGATTCTATCCATTTCAAATCTTCCTCATATCCCAAGTGCTGTCCCAGTAATTTTGCACGTTCAAATAAAATATCATTGCTCATCGTACAGGCAGCCCCAATTACTCTCCTTCTGAGCAATTGATATGCTTTTTCTTCCCCTTCTTTTTCCTGTATACACCAACTGAATGCATTGATTGCATTTTGATTATGAGGCTCTTTTTTTAACCAGTTTTCAAACCATTCTCGTCCCCGAATATCATCTCCTGAAAGATACAATTCTTCTCCGACTGCTGCCATAAAACCACTGTTGTCGTCAAAAGTCCAATCTAAAGCCTCAAGAATTTTCTCACAAAATTCCATACGTTTTTCATGCTCTCCGGCATTTCCCAATTCTATTTCCAAATCCTGAAGCCATGTATCTACCGGATATTCATAATCCTGTGATTCCATAATGCCGCTGACACTTATCTTAAATTCTGCCTGTTCAACAATCTTTTGAAAGATATCCCAGGCCTGCCACCAACATGAAACCATTGTGGCATTATCACTATTTTCCTCCGCTTCATAACCTTTCTGTACAAGTCTGTCCCACTCATCCCATTCGGTCTGGATTTTATGTGTATCCTCATAGTCGATACATTGCTGAACCATCTTATTTAGTGCATTTGTATAGCTTTTTTCATCATATGGCTGGTTTTCTTTCATAACATCATATATTTCTTCAAGGACAACTGCACCAATTTTCTCCTTTGCCTCACTCACAGAATAACCAGCTTCAAGAAGTGCATCATAAGCAGCCACTACAGCTGGCGGTTCATTATCTCTCAACTGATTATCCACAACTTCCAATATCAGTTTTTTTAATCTTAAGTTAACCATCTCTACTGCATCCTCCCCTCTTTATCCCGGCAAGGCGGAATGAACTCCTCCGGAAATTTATTACTTCCCTCATATCCGCATACTCCCATTCTCGGCGAATTGCAGACCGGCATATACATTCCAAACTCAACCGCTTCCTCTTCATCTCCATTTTCTAATTCTGTCATACATCCATCACATAAATACGCATTCTCACCGGATCCATTGTACATTTCCATAGCGCTGAACCACACAGCCTTCTCCTTTTCGCACCTGCCACAGAGGATATTCATAGGATGATTGCGTGAAAGAATCGTAACCTTATCTTTCTCTGTATATCCTTCCACATGGTCTATAACCTGGATGATCAACTCCGTCGTAGAACCAAAATCATACTCATATGTAAACTTCATCCCCATACACAATATTTTGTTTAATCTTACTTCCATATTTTCAGCTTCGCTCCACCATGAATCCTTATCCGGCAAGCTTTCATAAACAGTTCCATTAATTGTAAAACAGCTTAAATGTCCACAGCATTCTACCCAGATGTCACGTATAAATTGATCTAAATCCTCCAACGCTGCATCTTCCCGAATTTCAATGATCAGCCAATAATCACTGTTATATCTGTCTGTAATGGCAAGATCATAGCCCCCGGGGAGCTTCTTTTTAGAAACTGGCTGTTGTTCAAATCCTCTCTCTTTACATGCCTTCAAATGTTTCATCATTCCTGACTTTGTATATTCTTTCCCACAAAATCTGCAAAAACCTTTCGTTCTTGTCGCCATCCTTTTATCCTTCTCCCTCTGTGTCTTGCTCCTTGTCTGTTATAAGAAGACAAGGATTGTTTCATATGTCAATTTCCAACTTCCATCTTAACTCTTGCCGTATTCGGGCGAAATTTGCACACACCTAAGTCGGCAAAAAACATAATGTAGCAGGAAACGTTTCAAACAAATTATATCACGATTCGCACTTTCGTACGATTGGTTTTTTCAAAACCTATTAGGACTGGTCATCCGGCGAAATCGAGTCAACTTCGGAAGAGATAAGTTTATGGGCGGCTTGTTTGCGCCATTCATTGATGCCTTAACAGATGACCGACCTATATAACGATACAGGGTTGCCGCTATACAGCCCCACCACTCCCCTCCTCAGATTCTGAAGTATGCCAGCATCCTACAAGAAGAGAATAACACAATAAAATATATTCAAAAAAATATCCACAAAAAAGAGTTCAAAGGATAACCATATCTGTGGTGTGTGGATAAACTTTCTGAGACCGTCCCATAAATCATAAAAATGTAGATAACATATTTTTTTGAAATTCTATAGAGATATGATCATAATAAGTAAATACGCCTTTCAGTGCTGTTTTGCATCGGAAGTTCTTGACACTGAAAAGCTGCTGATATATAATTATAACGAAGTTAAACTTCTGTTTTTACTATTATATTCATTTCCAGAAGTTTTCCAACAAATAATCGGAAGTTATGATTTTTTAGAAAGGACAGAACGATTATGACTTTTGGCAAAAAAATAAAAGAAGCTCGATTGGCTATGAACTTGTCTCAGACGGAGCTTGCCCAAATAACTGGCATTTCTGAGAGATCTCTTTACACATACGAACAACTTGGAACACTTCCTCGAAAGAGCAATATTAGAAAGCTCTCAGAAGCTTTGCACATCTCTGTATCCTATTTGCTTAACGAGGAGGAAACTGATTCGCAGAGTCATATAGACAACGATATTTTTATTATGGCAGCACGGGAGACATTCGGCTCAAAAGGTGCCAAAGAAGCCCAGGACGTTTTAGGACGAGTAAACTCTTTATTTACCAGCGGCGAGCTGGACGATGATGCAAAAGACGTATTTTTTCAGGCTGTAATGGCTGTATACATGGATTCCAAGAAGAATGCTCGTGATAAATTCACGCCTAAAAAATACAGAAAGCACAAAGATAAAGAATAATCTGCAAAAATCCTCATACGCAGAATTTCTTGAAGGAAAATTTGGGTAATTATGATACTGTAAATCATTTTGAATATGAATAACAGGAGGTGCTCCACTATGTTGAATGATGCTAAAATAAAAAATGCAGATGAGCTGGAATTTGCTGTATTCTGTATTGAAAATATTGCAATCAAGCTTGAAAAAAATGCTGAGAAAATTTATCAGGTATTGACTGAGACAAGTAATATTTTAAACGGCTATATAATACCCGAATATGAAATGCTGCATACCCAAAGTAAGGAATATATCGTTGACGATATTATCAGCTTAATGGAAGAAAGGGGAATCAGATTATGATTTTATATCATGGCTCCTATCTGGAGATACAGACTCAATAACCTAATTGACAAAGGAGAAGCTATCCGCCGCCTGCGCTATGAAAAGCCCAATTTGCAAATATGTCTCCGAACACAGAAAGTTCTTGATGAATATCTGCACTATGAAGGGAGTGAACAGATTTGACCGCTAATCCTATTTTAATGCAAAAAAAATATGCTCGAATTATTGAGCAATTTTCCCAAAAAGAAAACCTTTCTTTGGATGATGCTCTGAGCTTCTTCTACCATTCAAAAACTTACCGTTTGATCAGTGAAGGTGTATCGGATCTGCACTGTATGAGTGATGAGTATCTGACGGAGGAACTTATTTCAGAGTATAACGGATAATATTAAGATGCTTCATAAGCGATCAAAACGTTACTTTTCACACCCACGCCATTCATAGCGTTGTAAACGTCCTAAAATAATATATAGTAAAAATGCTGAAAGTGAAAAAAATTATCCACAGTATTTTTCTATCCCATGGAACAGCTGGGGCTGGATGTGGATATCATTCTGCTTCCCAGCTATTTTCCTTTTATCAGGCTCCAAAATCTTTCCCCTTGCCTTAAATCCGGCGCTGTCAATGGATACTTATCCCCATTTTTTTGAAGATCAGAATATTTACCCACAAAAAAATGACGGGCGGCCTCTCCGGGCGGATCCGCTTTTTTCTGCTTTTTAGCTATAATAGGGACAGTATATTTAGAAAAGAGCGATCGCATGAACAGCTAACCTGTTCCGGGAGCAGAAAGCAGCGGACAAAAAATACGGGCAGACCCTGAAGTCCATAAATCAGTTTTGAAAGTGTTGGTTTAACCAGTCAATAATGGTATATACAGCTAGCATATGGTTCCCGATTTGACAGTGTTGTTCACCACCTTCCGCTGTAGTAAACAATCTACAAGTTAGGCTTTTTGCATTATGTATAGAATCTTTCAGTCTATAAAATTGGTTAGATGGAATGTAATGATCTTTCTCACCTGCCAATAATAACACATCCTGCGTGATTAAATCCGTAGCTCCTAAAAGATTGTGAGAGGATAGGTTTTGATAAAACTTAAAAGGGGTTTCTGTCCCTGTAATATACATGCCTTGAGATAATGCCCAATCTGCCAGAACACTTTTCTTTGCTATCATACCAGCCAGCCCATTAAGAAGTCTTTTCCATTTGTTACGATAAGCAAGCCGGATAATTTTGCAGACAAAAGCCGGCAACACGTTTGTCATTACTTCCAATCCATTGTCCATTACGTCATATGCAACAACGGCCGATATTCTCTTTTCATAGGCAGCACTTCGCAAGGCGAAATAGCCGCCCCATGAGATTCCAACAAAAGCACATGTCTTGATGTGAAAGAAATCCAAGATAGCTGATGTAGCTTTTTCAAAATCAAAGCGGAAGTACAATTTTTCTTGGAGACATTTCCCTTGTCCCGGTCCATCAAACAGTAATATTTCATAGTTCTGAGATAAAAGATCTTGTACTTGAAGTACAAATTCTTCAATAAAGGAATCATACCCTCCACAGACAACAACCGTTCCTCTAGAATGTAAGGGTGATAGTCTCAAACAGTAAAGATTTTTCCCTTCAAAGGGCACCTGGATTTTTTCATAGTTTAATTGTAACTCTAAATCAAAGGCACGATAAAAATTTTCAATACATTTGTTATAAGAATCTTCTTTTCGTTCATCAGTGGCTTTTAAGAAAAACTCGGCCATACGATAGTAATAAGCCGCATGGAGAAAGTGCCTTTTCCTTTCGGCACTTTCTGCCATATCTGACCAGACTATATACCAATCTTCAAAGTTCTGTACCCTTGGAATATTGGCTTTAATTGTTTCACTATTACACGCTAAATCACCGTAAGTTAAAACTCTATTGGCTTGAAAATTAAACTGCGGAATATGATTTATATTTAGATAGCTCATAATTTTGGCCTCCATATGTTAAGTAGCTTAACAGAAAAAGTAACAAAAATCATAGTATCTTTACTTTTCAGATAGTTCTTTCCACATCTTTTGGAGATCAACAGCCAACGAAGAAAGAGTATTAACCGTTTCTGGCGGATATTTTTTAAATACAGCAGCTAATTTTTCACTTAACAAAGCGTGTTGTTTTTTATGCAAATCAGCTACTTGTTTTCCCTTAACAGTAAGGGTCAAAACAACTTCATTATCTGTATCAGGTGAAACTTTTTTTTCAATAAAGCCTTTCTTGACGAGTTTACTAACCGCTTGTGATGCAGCACTTTTTGAAATCCCTTGCAATTTTGCCAAATCAGTTATATTGATATTTTCATGTGCCTCGATGGCCACAATGATATGAATTTCAGCTAAATAAATTTGAGGCTCGATGTCATAGGTATGTGTCAACTTTTCCAGAGCAGTATATTGGTTTATTGTCTGAAGAAATAATTCACACAGTTGATCTATTGATAAATTATCCATTTGGCCACTACAATCCCCTTCTGTTAATCTACTTAACAGGATACAACATGAATCTATTTATGTCAAGTAGCCTGCACCGTGTTTTGCTCCCACGAATGGGGCATTTTATGGAGTCCCTTTTACTCACTTTGATTTATTCTCATTTTCTGTCTGCTTTTTCCTATCCCGATATTTCCGAATAAGTTTATTGCGAACAGGAACGCCAACGCCAATCATAAGCCCCACTATTAAAATAGTAAAATCCATAACATTCACCTCACATTTCTTTATTTTTCATAATCTGTATAGATAAAAAGATTGATACAGCATACATTACAACAACAGCAACTACCATGACCACACCGAGAAGAAGCAAAGAATTTTCAACCATTGTAATCATTGAGCTGCCCATAAGAGGCATTTTGGAAAGAGACAGCAATGTTACCAGAAATCCCGCAACAGGGATATACATAAATACTCGTCCTTTGATAGAACCGTATTTGTAGTATCCAGGAATTTGAAATACTGTGTAAAGTACATACAGAAACAATCCTGCAATAGCAGCTGTTACAATATCAAAAAGACCAATTACTTCACCCATTGCTCTTAATACTAATGGCTGCGCAATCAAAGAAACAGTTAAAGAAAGAAGCCCCATTGCAAAGACGAACACATACCTGCCAATTACAAGTTCACTTTTGCGAACTGGCAAAATCCCAAAAAGTCTGTCCATACTATTTTTTTCAGTAATTGAAAACGTGTATCCCGTTGTCATAGCGATAAAACACATAGCGAAAGATATTCCAGTCAGTAAAGAACGGTTAATCGCCGCAAATACTATTGGCAAAAGTAAGGTAAAACAGATCGTTTTGAAATATGGTTTAACTAATGCAATATCTAATTTTGTGGATTTCAAAATGTTATTCATAATTATCACCTTTCTTGCTTGTGAATACAACAATCTCATCAATCGTAGCAGGTTCGATACTTAGGTTCGAGAGACCACCAATATCTTCGGTTTTTACCAAAGCCTCAAATCCGGTTGGAAATGTTCGTATACTAACTGCCTTGTTACTTAAATTTGCAGATAGTTCATCTTTGCCACCTTTGACAATACGGAACATATCAATAAATTCATCTTTACTGCCACTAAAAAACAATTCGCCATAACTGATATAGGTAATATAATCAGCTGCACGTTCTAAATCCCCGGTAATGTGCGTAGAAAAAAGGACACTATGTTCCCCATCCTCAATATACTCTGAAAGAATTTTCAAAAGTTCATCTCTTGAAACAGGGTCAAGCCCACTGGTTGGTTCATCCAGAATAAGCAATTTTGCATCATAGGAAAAGGCACAGGCAATCATTAACTTCATCTGCATACCTTTAGAAAGCTCTTTTACTTTTTTCTTAGGGGTTATATGGAATTTCTTCAGCATATCAGCAAATTTTTTGCTGTTCCAATTCGGATAAAATACCGAAATTGCTTTTTCAACCTGGGACACTTTCCAATCATCACTGAAATAATTTGTGTCAAAAACAACACCCATTTCAGACTTCACTTCCTGCTCACAGGAGATATTATCCATTCCCATGATTTTAATTGTGCCTCCGTTACGTTTAAGCATATTCAAAATAAGTTTGATCGTGGTGGTCTTGCCGGAACCATTCGGTCCAATAAGTCCCATAATATAGCCTTTTGGTAAGGTAAAACTGATATTATGGAGCTGAAAAGAGTCAAAAGATTTCGACACGTCAGTTACTTCTAAATAGTTAGTCATCCGTTTTTACCTCCATTAAAATATCTAAAAGATGATGTAATTCTTCTTTGGATAAGTTTGCCATTCTTGCAGCTTTTATTGCCTCTGCCAGGTTATTTTCCACTTTACAAATGAGCTGTTCTTTAATTAGTTCGGAACCACGCCCCATGACAAAACATCCACGTCCCTGCACATTTTTTACAAAGCCCTCTTGCTCTAATTCGGTATATGCTTTTGTTACAGTCAACACACTGATCTTCAGATCTTTTGCAAGAGTTCTGAGTGAAGGGAGAGTTTCTTCTTCTTGAAGTTCTCCCGACAAAATAGCAGTTTTTATCTGTTGTTTGATTTGTTCATAAATAGGGACGCCAGATATATTTGAAATGATAAGCTTCATCTCCGCCTCCTCCGTTCGTTATACTGTTATGCTTTTATATATAACAGTATAACAGATAAAACAGTATTTTGTCAATGTAGCGTTAAATCCCCCCATCATAATATATGCTCTATTTCAATCAATACCATCAGAGAGAGCCGGACGCGGAAAAAATACGAAATCGTCTTTTCCGACTTGCCGATACGCTGCACTTTTGGCCGGAAGAAAAACGAAGATTGAGATTTCCAGATTTAAAGGAAGTTTTTGTTGATATCCTTCCTCATTCAAAGTATGATTCTTTTTTAAAGATATAGGTTTTCACATACTTATATTTTACATCAACAGTCGGGCTTTTCTAAGTGCGGCTGGGTTTTTTACATAAAAAAGGGAGCTACGCACTAATTACTTAGTGCAACAGCCCCTCGTTCTTATACCCGGTCAATGTCTATATTTCATCTATATCTGGAATTGTCCCCCCTGTATGAACGCGTACCAATTTCATCTTTTCATACTCCAATGAATCCGCAAAAACAGCTTCACCCCGGCAAACTATCCTTCACGCACAAAACTCCCCATCCCAGCTCATTATTCGGCCACCGCTCATACCCCGGCAGTTTCCGTGCGCCGCGCCTGAGATATGCCTTCACCTTCTCCCCGTAAAGAAACGGATCATTTCCATCCACAATACCCCACTGCATCAGCAGCGCAGAGGCCCCGCTGACAAAGGGCGCCGCAAAGGACGTCCCCGTTACCGCCGCATAGCCGCCCCCAGCCCTTGAAGTCATGATATTCACTCCCGGCGCAGCTAAATCTGGTTTCCGGTAGGGCAGAAAATCACTGCCTCTCCCTGAAAAATCAGCATACGCATCCAGTCTTGAGTCATAAGCGCCCGCCGTTATCACTCTCGCAGCAGTGGATGGGATAGTTAATGTCCCTGTGGCCCTTGGGAAATAAAAGGCCGTACTTTCATTGAGAACATTACCTCCCGGGAGCCACAAATAATACTCCCCGTCCTTTATATTTCTTCCCCGCAGTATGATCTTCCACACGCCGCTGTCCACATAATTCCCAGTGGGTATAAAATCAAAATAAATTTCCTGAGTGACATGATAAGGACCCGGTTTTCCGTAATATATGAGCAGTTCTGTGTTTCCGGTACGGTACCGCTGGGGCCCCAGATTCTCGTACAGAGGCCCGATACGCATTCCGGAAGGGCTTTCCAGATAAATGTCCATCCCGTCCTCATAGGATTTCCATAGCTGCACATTCAATGTGGGCTCATAAGTCCCCACTCCAAGTTCAATCTCCTGCATCTCTCCCTGGGCAAGTCTTCCCCCCGTATGCAGAGCCTGGTTTCCGTTATTCCCCGTACCGGTACAGATGACGATCCGTCCCACACTGGATACATTGTCAAGGTATGTCTCCAACAGGGAATCCCCCCTGTGAGAACCATAATTATTCCCAAAGCTTAGATTGATCACCATAGGTCTTCCCAAAGCCTGGGCCTGCCGTACCAGGTAATCAACTCCCTGGATCAGTTCCGTTGTCCTTGGAAAAGAATCCTGCCTTGGAACAGCCAGTTTCACTGCCAGAATTTCACTTTCATAGGCAACTCCCTGATTCAGGCCGTCAGAGGCCCTGCCGTTTCCTGCTGCAATTCCGAGGACTGCAGTTCCGTGGCCGCTTAAATCTCTGCTCGGGACAATCTCCCTGCCCTCGTTCTCCGGCAAGGCAAGAGCCTCATTGATCTGTGCGGAAGTATACTCTGTACCCAGAAAATATCCCTCCGGCGGCCGCCCTGCCACGCTTTGATCCCACAGCTTAAGGATCCTGGTTGTTCCATCAGGATTACAAAAATCCGGGTGACGGTAATCCACCCCTGAATCCACAATTCCCATGAGAATCCCCCGCCCGGATAACGCCCCTCTGCCAATTTGAAGAGAGCGGATACAGCTTGCTTCCTTTGCCTGGAACACTGCGAAATACAATCGCTTAGGTTTTTCCACAAATTCTATCTGCGGCCGGGAAGAATAGGCATCTAATTCCTGTTCCGGCACCGTCACCACCGCATATCCCCCCAGAAGAGGCACTGCTGTGATATTGTTCCCAGTCAGGCCTTCCACTGGGCCGCTGTATTTCACGATCACGTCCCAAAGCCGCAGTTCCTGATCATATCCTATATTCAGATTTCTTGATTTTTCCCGTTCCTCTGCCGTGGCATCCATAGCCAGATTCAGCAGGTTATCTAATTTCTGGTCTGGCATATATAAGTACCGTCCCGCTTATTATTCTGTCTATTATATGAATAAACGGGGTAAGAATGCCTGACCCTTCCAACATTACGTGGTAACGGAGCTTACAACAACGGCATTAGTTATTGAATAATGGGATACGATTATAATTTTGGTGCAACTACAAAAACTGCTTTGGCAACTTTTCCGCTATAATTGATCACCTTATATTCATAGCCCTTGGGAATAAATGCGAAATCCCCGTCTTCTATATAAAATACTTCTTTGCTCTCTTTAAAAAAGAAAGTAAGCGGGCCTTCCTTTACATAAAAAACAGCGTCTCCATCATGTACATCGAACTCAGTCTGTCTTGGTCCGATTCCCCCTGCCGGAATTACCAGTTCCCCAACGCTCATTACATCATTAGACACAAACATATTTAAGAGAACCGGCGTTTTTGTTCCTGATACCACCTTTAATGCAGTGTCACTTGTAAGCTTGTAAAATTTTCCGGACTTTCTTGCTTCTTGTCCATCTGCCGGAAATTGTCCCAGTTTATTCATGTCTATCTCTCCTCTCTTGTGTCAGATTTATATAATGCAAATGGCTCATCATAATCAAGCGGCGGGCCATCCACATCCCAAATTTTCGGTGCAATAGCATATAAGATTTTTACACTGTCATTGGTAAAGTTGTAGGCCTTATGTGGTGCTCCCTTCGGCATCAGAATGCCTTCTCCTTCGTTTACTTCTACCACCTGTCCTGTTCTAGGATTCATCATGGTAACTATTCCACGTTCTACATAATACACCTCGTCACCTGCATGAATATCTACCGGATCAAAGGTACTTCCCGGTGCAAGCTCATATTCACCAACAGTAACATCCTCTGTACTTGCAATTACCCAGTTCATGTCACTGGACTCCGGAAATTCTTCCGTGTAAATGAATAATTTCAAATCTTCTTTTCTCATATGTTTTGGTTTTTGTTCCCCTTTTGGAAACGGAAAATTAAAAAAATAATCTGGTGTCTGTGCCATTTTTCCTCTCTCCTTTTTATAAATTTATGATATTTTTTATAAATTTATAATATCATTTTTTTACTTACCTGTCAATATTATTCTATAATTTATAAATTTTATCCTTTATATATCTTGATTTTCACCATTATAATAGGATTTCCTTGTTATTCCATGTGTCTTTTTTCATTTCAAATAAATTGTTTTGATAAATAATTTATAAACTATTTATCTATAAAATCTGTCACAGACAACTCCCCGCTGTTTTTTGGCAACAAAAAAGGTGGGACTTTTTTCGTCTCACCTTGTACTCTTAATTTATTTTCAACACACTGTCCCTCTTTATCAGCTTCAGATTAATCTCTGTCTTAACCGATAATTCTGTCTCTCCTCTGATCACCCGGATCAGAAGATTAACTGCTTCCGCACCAAAATATTCTCTGGGCAGCTGAACCGTTGTCATCTCAGGTTCTGTAATGGAGCATATAGGTCTGTCATCAAAACCGATAAAAGATATATCCTCCGGCACTCTCAGACCAGCTTCCTTACACGCCTTCATCGCTCCCGCAGCCACGAGATCATTATCCACCATAAACGCTGTTGGAAGCTCCTTATTCTTCCTCAACAGATCCTTCATTTTCACATATGCTCCATCAATCGGATAACCCACTTCAAAAACATATTTTTCCGGAGAAATACAGCCCAGTTCCTTCATCGCCTTCAGCGCCATACTGCACCGCTCCTGAAAGCTTCTGATCGGTACTCCGCTTTTCAGGTAACCTATTTTCTCGTGTCCCATTTCACGGAGATACTTCACAGCAATATATGTGCCCTGTTCATTATTTACTTTTACAATGTTGATATCATCATTAAAATTATTATCAAGGAGAACAAACGGCAGGCCGATTTCTTTAAACGGCAAAATATCTTCTTCCTGCATCTCTGTAGCAAAAATGACATATCCACAGCATCTGGAGGCTTTAATGTAATCAATTCCTTCATCTATCTGTTCTTTCTGGATGTTAATAAAACTGATGTTGTATCCTTCCTGCCGGGCAGTTTTTTCTATTCCATTCATGATCATCGGAAAAAAAGAATTGAATCCCAAAAGTTCACCCTTTATCTGATAAATCACGAAAGCGATGGTATTATCCTGATGCTGTTCCGTCATCATCTGGCTGTTATTGCCGTTTTGGGCATTCTGATCAACCGTTCTCTTTTTTCCTTTTTTTTCAAGCAGATACTCAAAGCCTTTTTCCTTTAAGTCTGACAGTACCTTCTGCCTGGTCGCATCACTGATCCCCGGCTTCTGATTTACCACCAGCGACAAAGTAGCCTGTGAAATACCTAATATTTCAGCTACCTCTTTTGCTTTTAATGACATATGCTCTTATCCTCTCTTTCTTATAAAGAATATTATTTTATAAATTTTTATTTCTGTCAAGGAAAAAAGCATTTTTAGTAAATAATTAATCAGAAATTAATACAATCTGTTTTTCTTCCGGATTTTTCCCATTGAATATCAAAAGAAGAAATCCGATAACCGCAAACACTACTCCGAATCTGATCATTGCATTCACACCTGCGTAATCAACAATAAATCCTCCCAGCAAGGTTCCTAACACATTGCCCAGCGCATCCGCCCCCACTACAAATGCCTGCCCTTTATACTTATCTCCAGGCTCCATCATTTCATCTGCATATCTGACACAGGCTGGCAAAATCAATGCATTGGACCCCATATTAAAAATCTGGATCAGATAAAACAGGCGTATACTGCCGCAAAAAACAAAGCAAAATGATTTGACTATAAAAAACCCACCTGCCACGATCAAAAGTCTGTTACTGCTAATTCTTTTATTAACTCTTAAAAAAAGTAACAGCATAGGGATTTCTGCAAAAGCTGCAAGCGAAAATCCCAGACCGAGATGTGAGGCATTTCCTCCAAACCTCTCGATAATATTAATGGAATACGCAACATTCATATTATGAAAATTAAAAAGCATAGCTACACCGATCAAAACTGCCGTAAACTTTTTGTATTTTTTTATAAATGCCAGAAATCCGCCGGACGCTGTTCTCTTTTGTCTCTTCTCATCTGCACATTCCTGTTTTGTTTCATCCAGTACAGGCAGATAATATATAGACACCAGCAGCACTGCCAAGCCGGCTCCCCCTCCTATCATCACTGCACTTGCTGAAAAACGTTGTGCCAGCCACCCCAGAATAACAGATGCTACCGCAAATGCCGCTGACCCTCCTGCTCTGGCAATGCCAAAATCTAAAAAGATCCCTCTATTCACATAATAAATACTAAGACTGTTTTCCTGAGACATAATTACCCACAGCAGGATATCAGCAATAAGAAATATTGCTATTATAAGCACCCGCGGGCCTTTAACAAAAAACAATAATGCCATACAAACCGCCAGCAGATACACAAGAACCTTCATCAGTGTATGTAACCGGATATATCCCTGGTCTACCGCACCCGCAAAAAACGGCTGTGCAACCGTCCCCAATATGCTGCCTAATGCTATTACCACTCCAATGCAGGAAACAGAAAGTTCTCGATGTAATAAAAAAACGGTTGAAAAACTGAATATTGTACAACTGGCAAACCAATACCCGCACTGAGATACAAAATAAAGAATATTCAGTTGTCTCCTATCTGTTTTCATAACGCTTTCTCTCACCCCTTTTCTCATAAATCTTTATAGACATCTAAACCAAATACCTTTGCTGCATTCCTGTAAAATACCTTCTTTAAATCCTCTTCAGAAAATTCTGCCGCCCTGAATTTCATCTGTTCCAGCGTCATACTCTTTAAAGAATCTGATGCAAAAATCAGTTTTTCCGCACCTAACTCACGTTTTAACATCAAAAGATCCTCAATCACACACATTGTCGTGTCTAAATAGACATTCTCGCACTCATTTGCTAAGATAACCGCTTCTGCTGAATATACCAAGGTACCTGAATGAGCTACAACAAATGTTATTTCCGGATACTGTTTCCCAATTGGCAGCAAAAGAGAAGGCATGGCAAACGGCACTCCCAGTCCTGTATGTACGTTAACCGGTATCTTTAATCCTGCAGCTATTTCATATAATGCATGTGCATCCCTCGATCCCGGATGCACTGCATGTCCCTGAGTATGCAGCTTAATCCCTACAAATCCACAATCTTCTACATAATGACGAACTTCCTTTTCAAGAATATTCCTATCCTTATGGGGATTAATGCTCACAAGTCCATAAATTTTTCCAGGCATTTCCCGTGACATTCTGTAAATCTGATCATGAACCGCCAGATAGTCAAAAGCTCCAGGAAAAGGCTGTAAAATTGCTGCATCCACACCGCTTTTTTCCATTTCATGTAAAAACTGCTTTTCCGTTACGTTCATATCAAAAACTCTGCAATCCCCAATATGCGCATGTGCATCAATATAATACATGTAATCTCCTCCATTATTTTATTACATATGGATTCAGCGGAGATGCTGTTCCATTTGTCACAAGCAACGGGGGAGATACAAACATGAACTCATACACACCGTCTTTTTCACAATCTTTCGCCAGTTCATCCAGTCTGAAATTTTCACCAAGAGGCATACCGCACATGGGCAGGGCAAGCCAGTGAAAAGGATTATCAAATACCAGCGACCGATTCGGGCTTACCTCTACACCATAAGTATCCGCGGCAATAGCTGCCACCTCTTTATCATGAAAATAACATATAGTCTCGAACTCCACTCCTGGTCTGACATCTGCATACTCTCCCCACTTTCCTTCCCTGATCCTGCGGTCTGCATCACCCGTTCTGATAAGCAAAAAATCTCCCCGTTGTATTTCCACGCCTTCCGCCCTGGCACAGCATTCTAAATCTTCTGCCGTAATCCCCTCACCGGGAAGCATGTAATCCACATTTTTAAATCTTGCTATATCCAGCAATACTCCCCGTCCGGCCATCTTTGTTCCGTATTTATCGATACCGGAAGCCCAACACCCGGCGGAGTCCACCATTTCAGCTTTTCTTCCATTCCACAGAAATATTTCTCCCGTATCCAGGTCCCGATAAAAAATATGTGCCAAAGCATCCCAATGTGTTGCAGCCTGCAGCGGCATGGATATAAGATCATCAGAAAAATTAGTACTATACCAGGGCAATTCCGGATCATGATCCTTTGGCGGTCCATGGTGATACAGCTCTCTTCCACTTACTGCATCCACTCCAGACCACAACATTGTATGAACCGGATTAAAACGTTCATTTGATGCACCATTTTGTGGGCCTGTTGTATCCAGATTCATTCCAAGCTGAAAGACCATGCCTTTTTTTACTAGAGCTGCTGCCCGGATAATACATTCTTCATTTACATAATTCAAAGTCCCGATTTCATCCTCTTTGCCCCATTTTCCCCAGTTACATACACGCCGGGCTGTGTCTTTCATTATTTTTTCGTCTATTATCTTCTCCAAAACAATATCTCCTTTAAAAAAAAGCTTCCCAAAGTCGTCAACCGGCCTTGGAAAGTTTTTGTCATTTACTATATAGAAAAAACTTCGTTCCCTTTTTCTTCAACCTGCTTGATCATATTTTCAAGAACCTCAACACAATCTCCCAGCACAGCCATATCACAGCAATTAAAAACAGGTGCCGTAGGATCATTGTTCACTGCTATCATTTTTTTCGCACCGCGGACTCCGATGGTATGCTGCAGTGCTCCGGAAACTCCGAAACAGATATACAGATCGGGAGCTATTATTTTTCCAGTCTGTCCGATCTGAATCTCAAAAGGCGCCCAGCCTTCGTCAACAGCCTTTCTGGTAGCCCCCACTGCAGCGTCAAGTTTAACTGCCAGTTCATTAATAAGCTGAAAGCCTTTTTCTCCGGCGCCGAATCCTCCCACAAGAACCACCCTGGCCTCTTCAACATCCTTATAAATACTCTTCTTTTCTTGTGTGCCTGCTCTTTTTACTCTCAATAACTCCGAAGTGATCGTTACCTGCTCTCTTAGAATCTCCATTTTTCTGTGCGTGTCTGTCCGGACAACTGCAAAAATATTAGGTCTGACCGAAGCCATCTGCGGCCGGTGATCCGGTGTAAGAATAGACGCTACAATATTTCCGCCATAAGTTGGCCTGACTTGTACCAGCTCTTTTTTTTCATTAATTTCCAATGCTGTACAATCCGCAGTAAGCCCCACCTTAAGTCTTGCTGATATTCTGGGTGCCAAATCTCTTCCATTTTCTGTTCCCGGGTAAAGAACGATAGATGGTTTATATTTTTCTATAAAACCTGTTATGATTTTAGAAAAAACATCTGTATTATACCATTTAAATTCGCTGTTTTCCGCCAGAATCAGTATATCACAGCCGATTGCCCGAAGATCCTCCACTGTCTGCTCCGAAATCTCAATACAAAGATACACTGCACACAAACGTTCTCCCAGACGATCTGCCAGCTTTCTCCCTTCACTCAGAAGTTCGTAACACACCTTTTTAGGCATGGATGTGTGATTATCATTTTCCATGACAACCCATACACCTGAATACGCGGACAGATCATTCTTATCTGCCGCTTCACTGTCTCTTTCAAAAGTAATTGCAGAAACAGGACAGGCGTCTTCACAGCTGCCGCAAAGGATACACGCATCATTCACTACAGCGCGTGAGTCCTGTATTGATATTGCACCCGAAAAACATGTCTCAGCGCACACTCCGCATCCAATACAGCTTTCGCTATCAATATGAATCATCTTATCACCTCTCCTATTTTACAATCTGCCCTCTCAGAACTTCATCCTCAAGAATTCTGTCTGCAAGCTCTTTCGCTTCTCCTCTTACAAAACTGATTTTCTTAGGAGACATCCCGCCATTCATTAAAATACGAATGCGTGATCTGACTGGCAGACTCCCATCTACAGATACAAAGCTGGACATACTTTTTCCCGAAAAAACAATTTTGGAAACTCTTGTAGGTGAACCTTTCATTCCAAGGTACTCCTCTTCCGCATCTATTTCTTTTACTGAAATAATTTCCGGTCTTTTATCTGAATCCTTACTCTTTCTAGGAATATTGATTCCCTTCAATACACAAACAACAGCCGGCAGTTTGCATTCATACAATTCAAAAGTATCTCTCATGTCTCTTTTTATTTTAAGACATCCATTTGTAATTTCTACGGAATTAACATAGGTAAACTGGGGCCATCCAAGATTCTCGGCAATAATTGGCCCAACTTGTCCTGTACATCCATCTATAGCCTCAGCTCCACATAAGACAAGATCTGCATTCAGCGTTTTTATCATAGCGGAGAGTGCATAACCGGTGGCCAATGTATCGGATCCTGCCACCATCCGGTCTGATAAAAGGATTCCCCTGTCTGCCCCCATATCAAGTGCTTCTTGCAGTACATCAGCGGACTGCTGCGGTCCCATAGAGACCGCACATACAGTACCACCTTTTTTTTCGCGAATAGAGAGGGCTGCTTCTATCGCATTAGCGTCTGCCGGATTAAGAATACTAGGCACGCCTTCCCGAATAATATTATTCGTCTCCGTATTAATGCGCACTTCCTTTGTATTAGGTACTTGTTTTATACATACAATGATATTCATTCAAACCCCTCTTATTCAAAAAATAGTCCCATTGATAAACTACAATGATTACTCTTCGCCTCTGAGCTTTAGGCAGTTGATTTCTTTATGTAACTCTGCTGATTTATAGAAAGCTTCGATTACTGTTGTAACATTCAAAGTCTCTTCTTTCTTAACGATGGGCTCCTCACCATTTCTCAGAACACCATATACGTTTTTAAGCAATCCAACATGTCCCGGGAACGGAAGATCTGAAGGATAATCAGCATCTCCATATACATATGGAACCTTATCTGACTGCCATCCTGCCACATCACTGTAAATAGTCATTGGATGATCATTTCCGTATCTCATCCCCGCCTTTGTACCTGCATAAGTTCTTGTAAAGCGGTCCGGAACATTCAATGCCCAGGAACACTTGAAATTAATAGTCAGATCCCCCTCTAAGCGGATAATCCCTGTTGCCATATCCTCAACGCTGAACTCTTTCCAGTCATATGGACGAGGTGTAATCTCAATACCGCCTAATGCACCGCTTTGTTCAGCGGAAATCTCCAGCTCATTTCCTGAATTCCCAATCTTTGACCATGTGCTTCCGCTTACAGTGATGGGCTTGGGATTTCCTAATGTATAAAGCATATGGTCAATCTCATGAACACCAAGATCAGCGAATGGTCCGCCTACATTGTACTCTTTCATATGAAAGAATCCCCATTGAGGAATTCCTCTTCTTCTCACACTCTCGAACTCTGCAAAATATACCTCTCCAAGTTCACCTGTTTTCACAAGCTTTCTTGCAGCCAGACGCTCCTGTCTGAATCTCTCTGTCTGAGCCGGAAAGAAATGAAGGCCCCGCTTCTCTGCCTCGTCAAACAGCTCTACTGCATCTGCATATTTCATAGCAACCGGCTTCTCACACACAACATTGGCACCTCTTTTTAATGCCTTTAATGACATTTCTTTATGTGATGCATTGGAGGTTGCCACGATCACAAGCTCTGGTTTCATCTCTTCCAGCATTTTATCAACATCTTCATAAACATTTGGAATATTGAAACGCTCTGCTGTCTCTTTCGCTGCACTTACCCGCATGTCATAACACGCTACCACATCAAATCCACTTCCAATTCTCTGAATCGCAGCAAGATGTGCTGAATTTGCAATTAAACCTGTTCCGATTACGGCTGTCCGAATGTCTTTCATTTCAAAAATCCTCCTCTTTTTATCCATATAAATTATATTTTTCTTGCGAGCATTTCGCTCTCATAGATAACCTGTTCAATAAGTCTGGGTGCTCGGCAATCGCCAATATCGTATACATTTCTTCCCAGCTGTTTCATTTTTTTATAAAGCATATTATCCGAAAGAGGATAATTTGCATAAATCAATGTATCTGCGTCCTGTATGGTCCTTGTTTTGTGGCTGTAATTATTCTTTATGACCACATCATGCTCTGTTATTTCTTCAACATCCGAGTAAACTTCATAAGAAAAATCATCATACTCAAAGACTCTCTTACGAACCATTTCCATGGTTAAAGGATCCATATCAGCTCCCATTTTTTCATATGGTGTCACATATTCGACCTTCGCCCCCAGCATAAGCGCGAATTCTGTAATTCCTGCCGCCTGCATATGGCCATGCTTGTCAAGCACAACAACATGTTTTCCAATAAATTCAGGATGCAGCAATGCCTGTCTTACATCTAATATTTTTACTTTACTGCCTTCCTGTATCGTAACAGAAGGAATATATGCCCTGGAACCTGTTGCAGCAACAATAATCTCAGGATCAACCTGTTGGATCAGATTTTCGTCCACCAGAACTCCTGTATGAATTTCAACATCCAGCTGCTGAAGCTGCAGACGGATATACCTGGCCACCTCACCAATTTCTGCCCGAAAAGGCATTTTCTCTGCCAGATTGATCTGTCCGCCCAAGATATCTTCTTTCTCATACAAGGCCACCTTGTGCTTTCTCTTCGCCGCAATTTCCGCAAACTTCATTCCTGCTATCCCGCCGCCTATTACCATGATCCGTTTTGGAGTTTCCGTTTCTTTGAGAGTACCCTCACCCAATTCAGTTTCACGTCCCGCTGCCGGGTTCTGTACACAGCGGATTGGCCTTCCCTGCATACACTGATAGATACATCCATCATTACATGCTATACAATGTCTGATATCATCCAGATTTCCCATTTCTGCTTTTATGGCCGTATGGGAATCACAAATAAACTGTCTGGCACTTCCAACCAGGTCAGCATGTCCCTCCTCCAGGATCATGTCCATCAACACCGGATCATTGATTCTTCCAAAACCAATCACCGGTATCTTTACCTCTTTTTTTACAGCAGAAGCCAGATATACTCCTGTTCCAAGCGGCATACACATAGGGAATATCTGCATGGAACCGTCGGTTCCGCCGCCAGAGTCTCCATTGATATAGTCAATTCCATATTTTTCACAGGTCTTGGCAAGCCTTATTCCATATTCCTGGGTGATACCTTCTTCCGAAAACTGGTCCAGACAAAGACGGACACCTATAGGAAAGTCCTCACCGCAAAGCTTCCGGATATTCAAAACAATTTCCTTAAAAAAACGAAGTCTGTTCTCAAAACATCCGCCGTATTCATCTGTTCTCCTGTTCAGAAACGGCGATGAAAACGCTCTCAGTAATCCGTCATGTGCAAATTTTAATTCCACACCGTCAAAACCTGCTGCTTTCAGTTTATACGCTGCCTCTGCAAACCCCTGGATAATTTCCAAAATTGTATCATGATCCAGCTCCTTAGGGATAACCCTGGCTCCATCATCCGGAACCTGAGAAGGTGCACTGGCAAGCTGATGAGGTTTCGTCAGTACATCTGCTCCCGCATGAGAAAGCTGCCCGAATACCTTCGTGCCATATTCATGGATCCGGGGCGGAAAATCCTTCCACGCATCAACAATATTTTCGTTATACATGCAGATGCAGCCATGAGGTGCATATACTCCTGACGGATGTACCATAAGGCTTTCAATCACAATCAACCCAACTCCGCCTTTTGCACGTTCAATATAGTATCGCTTTGTCGTTTCTGTAGGATAGCCATCCTCCGATCCATAATAAGGAACATGCGGCTGAAAAACCATTCTGTTCTTAATTTCAACTTTACCTATCTTAAATGGAGAGAATAAATATTTGAACGTATGTTTTTCACTCATAATCGCTCCTCTTTCTGCAAATCAACCTCAGGCCTTCTTAGCCTCATAAATAGTAGCAGATACCTTATCAATCAAAACTGCGATCAGGATCAAAAGACCTTTCATAACAGTCTGCCAGTTTGCATTTACGCCAAGGATATTCATACCGTTTCCTACCAGGCCAACTAAAAGACAGCCCAGAAGGGAACCATATACGTTGCAGATACCGCCTGTCATAGGAGTTCCTCCGATAACACATCCCGCAATGATATCCATCTCCATATTCACACCGGCTGTAGTCTGAGCAGATGCTGTACGTGCTGTCAGAACGAGAGCGGCAATTCCGCAGAAAGCTCCGCACAGAATATAACAGCCGGAAAGATATTTTTTAACATCTACACCGCTCACACGTGCTGCGGTAGCATTTCCGCCGATCGCCAGTGCATAACGTCCGAATTTTGTTCTGTTAACCAAAAACCATGCAACAACCGCAATGATGATCATAAAAAACACAGGTACCGGAACAGGTCCTACATATCCCTGTCCTAAAGGAAGGAATTCATCCGGCAGGCCGGTGATGGGAGACATATTTGTAATAAGATAAATAGCACCTCTGAAAATCATCTGCGTAGATAGCGTGACCACAAAAGGTAATAAATCAAATTTTGTAATAAAGAATGCATTAATGGCGCCAAGACCAGCACCTGCTACAATACCGATCAGACAGGATAATACGATCGGAACATTTGCTTTCAGGCAGACTGCAACAATAACGCCTACCAAACCTACAATACTTCCCACTGAAAGGTCAATTCCTGCAGTTGAAATAACAATTACAAATGCTGATGCAACCATCGCATTTACACACACCTGACGCAGAACATTCATAAGGTTACGGCTTGTAAGAAACACATCTGACGAGAAAGTCAAAAATACTCCTAAAACAAGAATAATTATTACAACTTTGTAATCAGTCATTATCGCTTTACTAGCTTTTTTTGTATACGACATTATTCTTCCTCCATTTTCATTTCAAATTTATTATTAAACATTATGAAGCATTTGTTCCAAAGCAATAATGCATTATTTCTTCACTATTGGTTTCTTTCGTATTTAACACTCCGGAAATCATGCCATTCCTCACTACTACGATTCTGTCGCACAGGGCAAACAGCTCCGGCATTTCAGATGATATCATGATAACTGCAATCCCCTTTTGTGCCAGCTCATCGATCAACTTGTAAATCTCAGATTTTGCACCGACATCAATGCCTCTTGTAGGTTCGTCAAGAATCAATATCTTCGGCTCTGTTGACAGCCATCTTCCGATAATTACCTTCTGCTGGTTACCGCCGCTGAGAGATCCGATTTTATCTGAATCCTGTCCAAATTTGATATTTGACATATTAACGATTTTCTTAAATATGGAATTCTCATTCTTAACCTTAAAAATTCCAAGCTTATTGCATATATTCGGAAAAACAGCCAGAGTCGCATTCTGAATGATAGACATTGTATAAATACAGCCTGATCTTAACCGGTCCTCCGTTACCATTCCCAAACTGTTTCGAACAGCATCTTTCGGTGATCTGATATGTACTTTCTTTCCACTAATAAACACTTCGCCTGAATCATGTTTATCAATTCCAAACAGGGCACGGGCTATCTCTGTACGTCCCGCTCCCATCAGGCCCGCAAATCCCAGAACCTCCCCGGCTCTCACCTCAAAATTAACCTTCTCAAAAACATTATTGGAAGTAAAGTCCTTTACCGAAAGAACCACTTCTCCCGGATTATAAGATTCTCTTGTATAAAGAGAAACATTTTCACGTCCGCATATGCTGCTGATCAGCATATCTTTTGTCACATCTTTTGATTCTCTTGTCTCAATAAATTCACCGTCACGCAGAACAGTTACTCTATGGCAGACTCTTAAGATTTCATCAAGTTTATGTGATATAAATACAACTGCCTTATCTTGGCTGATAAGATCATCAATAATACGATATAATTCTTTTACCTCTGCGTCTGCAAGTGCAGAGGTAGGCTCATCCATAATAATAATTTCAGCTCCATAGGAAGCTGCCCTTGCAATTTCTACAAGCTGAAGCTCTGCTATGCTCAAATCTTTTGCTTTTTTGGTTGCATCAATGTTAATTTTCAGCTCCTTAAAAACTTCCTGTGCCTTCTGCACACGTTTTTTTATATTAATTTTTGGTCCATTCATAAACATTTCCTCTCTTCCGAAGAAAAGATTCTCTGCTATACTCATTTCCATGATCATATTAATTTCCTGATGAACCATTACGATTCCTGCTGATAGAGCTTCTTTAGGAGATTTAAAACTCAGAGGCTCCCCCTTATACACGATCGTCCCTGCATCCCGCTTATGGATACCAAGCAAAATCTTCATCAATGTAGATTTTCCTGCTCCATTCTCTCCCACAAGACCGTGAACCTCTCCTCTTCTCAGCTCAAGACTGGCATCTTTCAGGGCATGGACGCCACCGAAAGATTTTTTTACATGCTCTGCTTTTAAAATAATCTTATTTTCGTTTTCGCTCATTCTTTTCCCTTTCTGTTGTGCAGTATATTAGAATGAATAAGGAAGTTTTATGGATGTCTCTCCGGCTTTTGCTGAAGAGACATCCCACATTGTTATCAAATATTAATATAATTTCTTTGGCTCGCCCATTTCATCCCATGAGAATGTATTATAACGATTTTCAACTTCATCTACATTTTCTTTTGTCATAAGGAACAATGTGTATTCAGAGTAATCATATCTTCCTCTGGTTCCCTCGGTGATCCCATCAACCAGAAGACGAATCGCTCCGGCTGCTGTAGCCGGCGTAAATGTACCGCAGTCCATGATAACCTGATCTTTTCGTACCATCTCAATCCCCATTGCCTCACCATTTACAGTAACCTGAACGAAATCATCCTGCACACCAGCCTGCTGAAGAACCTGGGCTGATCCATATGCCAGCTGCTCTGCTGCTGAGAAAATACAGTTCATTTGCGGATAAGCCTGCAGCCAGTCCTCAACAATCTTCATGGCAGAATCAGTTGTCCAGTCTGTACAGTACTGCTCATCAAGAACAACGAAGTTATCCGGGCGTTCCTCTGCGATCGTGGCAAGTACACTGCATCTCGGCATTGTCTGCGGTGTCTTTGGATCTCCCTGAAGGAGTCCTACATAAAATACTTCGTCCGGATGCTCATCCATATAATCAAGAAACCATTTTTTCATTTGTTCTCCCCGGCTGGTCTCATCTGCATAGTCAAGCTGAAGATCATATGCATCATTAGAAGAACGAAGATCTAACATAACCAGACCTGCCTCCTGGGCAGACTCTACAGTAGGAAGAATTCCATCCGGGTCAATGGGGTTTATAACAACTCCGTCATATCCCATAGTTACACAGTTCTCAATCTGAGCCATCTGCTCTGTCAGGCTCATTTTTGCGTCGAACACATTGTATTCGATATCGTAATCTTCATTCTGCTCGCTGAGATACTGACAATACAGGTCCATGTTCTCAGATACGAAATGCTGGGATTCATCAAGTGTGTCAACAAGATATGCTAACTTTAATGTTTTACCCTCGGCCAATACCGTGGTGGTCATCGCACCTGCCACAATCGCTGCCGTTGCTACCGTTGATACGCATTTCATCATTCTCTTTTTGTTCATTTTGATTTCTCCTTTTCTTATAAAGATATTTACTAACTACTGAACTCCGATTCAGTTAATTAGGTTCGGCGTTTATAAATCTTATAAATTTATTTTGCCACTCGCGCTTGTTTATGACAATATTTTATAAATTTTTTACGTATTTGTCAATGGTATTTTTTGGTTTTTCTTCATTTCTCCGTTATTTTGTACATTATGTACTATTTTACTCCGTGCAAATTGTGTAATTTTACAATTACCGTAAATTTTTTCTCTATTTTTTATAAATTTCATTTGACAATCTAGGTATTATATATTATTATGTATTTATAAATTTAATGCTTTTATAAAGTGAGGTGGATAGCCTGGAAAGTTCAAATGATAAGAAAAATATCTTCTTTATCACATATGTAGATTCCGGTAAGCTTGTAAACTCTGATGGGACTAATTCCTTTTCTTTTATAATAGAAGGAATCGAAAAAGCAGTTCATTCACATGGATACTATCTATGTTTCATGACTGTCTCCAATGATAACCTGGAAAGGGAACTTGACCGTCTTTCCAATAATAATTGTGCCGGATTTATCCTGTTTGCTCCAGAGGTATCATATGAACAACTGATTTATTTCAACAATTTGGACATCCCTTTCGTTCTTCTGGAAAATTCTTTTATAGATCTGTCAGTCAGCTCTGTACAAGAAAACAATCACCAGGGAATGAAACTTGCCATTGATTATTTAATTCAGTCAGGTCATAAAAAAATCGGGTATCTGACAAGCAGCCTGGATTACAATTGTTTTAAAGAACGACAGCATTATGCAAAAAAGATTCTAAAAAAATACGGACTTTTTAATAGTGATGAAGAATTCTTCTTTCCTATTGGATATCCCGAACAGGAATCTTATGAAGGTATGAAAAATCTTCTATGTAAATCTCAAGAATTGCCTGATGCATTCCTTTCGGATTGCGACCTCGTTGCAATCGGAGCGATCAAGGCATGCAAAGATACAGGACACATCGTTCCTGAAGATTTTTCATTCGTCGGATTTGACAATCTGCCGATCAGCAGTATGATCGAGCCTGGCCTTACAACAATCCATATATACAAAGATAATCTGGGTACCGAAGCAGTTGAGCTGCTTATGAAACACCTTCGGAACACAGCAAAATGTACTTCTCACACAGTCCTTTTTACAACACTGGTTGAAAGAAACAGTGTTTCTGATATTAACTGACTGGTTGAATTTACGATGTATAAATTTTATGGAATCCGGCCAGGCCGGCAGAATCGTTAATATTAAAGAAAGTGGGTGATACAAAAATGATGAAATTAGGCTTGTTAACAGCCATCCTTGATACCTACAGCTTTGAAAAGGTTGCCAAGACCGCATCGGAGATGGGTTTCAAATGTCTGGAAGTAGCTTGCTGGCCCGGAGGCAAAGCAGAAAGACGCTACGCTGGTGTTTGTCATATCGACTGCGAACGCATCTGCGCGGATGATGATTATACACAGCAGATCCTTGATTGTGCGAAGAAATATAATTTAACGATTTCTTCTCTTGCCTTCTATCCCAATACTCTTGATCCGGATTTAGAAAAACGAAATTCCAATATTACACATTTAAAATCCGTGATCAAAGCTTCTTCCAAACTGGGAATTGGAATGGTAAGCACATTCATCGGACGCGATCAGACAAAAAATGTGGACGAGAATATCCGCCTGTTCAGCCAGATATGGCCGGATATCATCGCATTTGCCGAGGCGTCCAATGTAAAAGTTGCTATTGAAAACTGTCCGATGCTGTTCGGCAAAGATCAGTGGCCGGGAGGACAGAATTTAATGTGTACTCCTGCAATCTTCAGACAGCTGTTTAGCATTATCCCTTCCAAGAACTTTGGACTCAACTTTGATCCAAGCCACTATGTATGGCAGAGACTGGATTACATAAAAACAATCAGTGAATTTAAAGACCGTATTTTCCACGTACACTTTAAAGATATCAAGCTTTACGCTGATAAACTGGCTGATTGCGGTATTCTTGCTTATCCGCTTGAATACATGTCCCCAAAGATACCCGGCTTGGGTGATGTGGACTGGAGCGCATTTGTTTCCGCACTAAACGATATCCACTACAACGGATATGCAGTGATCGAAGTTGAGGATAAAGCATTCGAAGGATCTGAGGAGGATATTCTTTCCTCTATCAGATTAGCAAAAAAATATTTAAATCAATATGTAGATTAAAAAATCATAATAAAGGAGAAAGAAAAAATGAGAGTAGGACTTCAGGTTTACACAGTAAGAAAGCACCTTAAAGAGGATCCAAGAAAAACACTGGAACAGGTTGTAAATTCAGGATACAAATACATCGAGTTTGCAAACCACAATGCAGAAAAAGATACTGGAATCGGGTTCGGTTATTCTTTAGAAGAAATGCAGAAAATCGTCAAAGATCTGGGTATCACTGTTGTAGGCGCTCATGTTATGACCACCCAGCAGCAGGCAGAACATGATATTTATTCAGATTTGGATTATTTCAAGAAAATCGTTGATTTCTATGTAGGTCTCGGCGCTAAATTCATCTCCAATCCACAGGAATTTTTCCCGGATCTGGATACGCTGAAAAGACGTTGCGAAGTATACAACAAATTAGGTGAACTCTGCAAGGAGAATGGTCTTCGCTATCTTTATCATAACCACTGGAATGAGTATCAGCTGATGGAAGGCGAGACTATTTTCGATCACCTGATGGCTAATACAGATCCTGAATATATAGGAATTGAGCTGGACGCATACTGGGCATTCCGCGGATTGATCAATCCGGTAGAAATGATTCATCAGTATGGAAATCGAATCGGCGTTCTTCATGAAAAGGACTTCCCGTTAGATATGGTAGACGAGCTGAACAGCTGGAAAGTTGTTGACAGGACAAAATTAGTTGATCATGCTGCATTTGCCAGCACGATCAAGCCTTCACACTTCACAGAGGTTGGCAACGGAATCATTAAAATCCAGGATGTTATCGATGCAGGAAACGAATACAATATTCCATATATTCTTGTTGAGCAGGATCACTCTAGGCTGGATGAAATCGACAGCATCAATGTCAGCATGACAAACTTTAAGAAGATGCGCGGCCTTGAGTGGGATTGATAAATCACCGGTATATTTGAAAGGAGAACATAAAAATGGCTTTAAAAATCGGACTACAATTATATTCCATCAAAGAAGCAATGGCAAAAGATCCGATCCAGGCGATCAAGGATGTTGCTGCAATCGGCTATAAAAATCTGGAACTTGCAAACTTAAATGCAGAGAATGATTTCGGGTGCGGATTTAATGTAAGTGCTGCTGAACTGAAAAAAGTAGCAGATGACAATGATGTGGATATTTTCAGCGCCCATATTGATCCTCTTACTCTTGACAACATGCATCAAGTTTTAGAATATCATGCAGAGCTGGGAACAAAATTCCTCATGAGCAAACCATATTCCATGACAAAAGACGGCGCTCTGCGCGACTGTGAATTATACAACCGGCTGGGTGAGGAATGCAGAAAATATGGCATTCAACACTGTCTGCATACTGGACTTGCTCCATACCTTGATGACGGAAGCTGGCTTCTGGATGTACTGTTCGGAAACACAGCTCCTGAAAATATGAAATTTGAAGTTGACTCCTACTGGATGAAGAGAAGCGGAAAAGATCCTGTAGAGGTAATGAAACAGTTCGCCGACCGTGTCATGGCCATCCATCAGAAGGATCTTCCTAAAACATTTGCCGGCGAGGCTGATATCAACAAGAAATTAGGCTGGGGACACACCCTGCTGCACTCCAACTTCTTTGATTATGTATCAAAAGATGATTTCTGTGAAATCGGAACTGGCCAGCTTCCGATTCAGGATTTCATCAACACTGCGATCAACTATACAGATGCAGGCTATATTATTCTTGAGCAGGATTACACAAAACACACTGAAATGGAAAGTGTAAAGATTTCTCTTGAAAATCTTAAAAATTACGAAGGCGTTATCTACTAATTATTGTTAATAAAAAAATTTTGAGGACATTCTATGATCACGGGATGTCCTCATTAAACAAGGAGGACAAAATGGGCGTTTTATCAGAATTAAAACCAACTGAATTTTTCCATTACTTTGAAGAGATAAGCAATATTCCGAGAGGCTCTTATCATGAAGAGGCCATCAGTAATCATCTGAAAAAATTTGCTGAAGACAGAGGATGTACTGTATTCCAAGATCCATTTTTCAATCTTCTGATCAAGGTACCCGCTTCAAAGGGTTATGAAAACGCAGAACCAGTACTCTTCCATGGTCATATGGACATGGTTCTGGACAAGGAACCAGGCGTAGAAAAAGATATGCTTAAAGAAGGCTTAGATTTGTATATTGACGGCGATTACATCAAAGCAAAGGGAACTACTCTCGGCGCAGACAATGGTGTTGGAGTTGCATTCATGATGTGCATCATCGATGATCCCCAGCTTCCGCACCCGCCAATTGAGTGCTGCATTTCTGTTCAGGAAGAGGTGGGGAAAAAGGGAGCCATCGAGTTTAACCCTGCAAATGTTACAGGAAAGAGACTGATGGACTTTAACTGGCACAAGCCTGATACTATTTTTGCCGGATGTGCAGGTGACATTTCCGCATATTTCAAAATCCCTGTTACATATGAGACTCCAGATGACAGCATGGCAGCGTACACCTTATTTGTAACAGGCGGTGTCGGCGGTCATTCTGAATTCGATATTCATTTAGAGCGAATCAACGCAATCCAGACTTTTGCCCGCATTGCAAATAAGATTTCCTTACAGCATGAAATTCATTTCACTGACATGACTGCCGGCATTAACAGATACGTTATTCCAGGTGACATGTCAAATGTAATTGTTATCCAAAAGGCTGATTTTGAAAACGTTAATGCTATTGTAGAAGCAGTTGGTGCAGAGCTGAAGAATGAATATAAAATTGCGGATCCGGATATTAAGGTTTCTTTGACTGCAGCTAAGCTGCCCGAGAAAATGTTCTCCTATGATGAAACCAGAAAGATCTGCAAAGCTATCCGTTTACTGCCATGCGGCGTACAGAGCATGAGCCTGGAAATCGAGGGTCTTGTAGAAAGCTCTAATACCCTTGCAATGATCAATACAGCAGAAAATGTAGTTTCTATCCTGATGACAATTCCAAGCGCTGTCACCTCAAGAAGGTATAACATCCTTCAGAAAGTATATGATCTGGCAGAAGTATTAGGTGCAGAAGTAAGCATTTTTGCTGATTGTCCGGAATGGCCGTATAATCCTGATTCCAAACTTCTGGCAACTGCTAAAAAAGCATTCAAAAACCTGTATGGAAAAGATCCTAATGTGGAAATCTCCCACTCTTCTCTTGAGTTAGGTCTGTTCTGTGCAAAGATACCTGGACTTGAGTGTATTTCACTTGGGCCAAAGGCTTATGATGTTCATACACCAAAGGAGCGCTTAGATTGGACATCCGTACAGATGGTATGGGATCATATTAAAGAAATTCTGAAAGAACTGATATAAGATACATCATTAATTACGTTAGGCAGAAGCTTTTTCACAGCTTCTGCCTCTGTTTTTAATATACCCGCCAAACTGCTGCCATCATCCCTTTATGCAGATTCCCTTATCACAAGCTCTGTATCCAGCAGTATGGATTTCACTTCCTCCTGAGGATTCTCCATTAGTTCCATAAGAATCTCACAGGCTGTATACCCCATTTGCAGCTTAGGTTGATTCACTGTGGTAATAGATGGTGTAGTCATCATAGAAATTTCTATATTATCAAATCCCACAACCATAATATCCTCAGGCACCCGCAGTGAAAATCGTTTCGCTCCCCGGATAACCGCAGACGCAAATATATCTGAAATGGTAAAAAAAGCGTTTGGCCTTACGTCCGCATTTAGCAAACGGCAAATAGCCGCATATGCCATTTCATAATTCACTTCAGGAAGCTGCACAATCCACTGTTTAGGTACAGTGATCTGAGCATTTTCCATAGCATTCAGAAATCCCATTTGACGTTCCATCGAATACTTGAAACTACTGGGGCCATTAATAATAGCTATTTTATTTCTGCCTCGGGAAAGTAAATACTCCGTAGCCATTTCTGCAGCTTGTATATCATTTACACTTACATATGGGAAATCAGCTGACTCATTATATTCACAGCATTGCACTAATGGTACAATGCTATTTATTTTACGCAAGAACTCTTCTGGTATTTTATTAAGGATTATCGTACCTGACGCCTTAACCCGAAGCAGCAGACTGCAGAACTCTTCCATAGTACTCCTTTTCAACGGAGATTCATGAATCAGCAGATAACACCCATGGTCCTTTGCAGAAATCTGTACCCCACGTATCACATCCTGATAAAATGTATTTTCAATCCCCGGAATATTCAATACAATGATAGGCTGATCTTTCACCGAAATTGTCTCAGAAGTGCTCAGCACATATCCAAGTTCCTTCATTGCCTTTTCAACTTTCTGAATTGTAAATTCCTTTACCAGTTCTCTGTGATTCAAAACTCTGGATACTGTTGCCGGAGATACTTGCGCTTTTTCGGCAATTTGTGCCGCAGTGACTTTATTGTTCATACTCTTCCTCTTTCCAGATTTCTTGTGTCAGCTTCACAGTACCATGTCCTCATGGACCACCACTGTTCTGCCAGTCTCACTGGACTGCAGACTGCCGAATATTGCACGCATAGCACTAAGCACACTGATTCCATTCACCGCCGGTTCCCCGTCTTCTTGGATAGCCTCTATAAAATCATCGACGATTCCTGATTTTGTCTGGTTTTGATTTGTTTGAATCTGGTCAATATCATAGAATACCTTTCCTCCGTCTTTGCGTATCAGTTCAATGCAATAATCAGGGTTGTCATAAATCTTCATTATTCCCTTTGTACCATAAAGCACTGTAGAATTATCTTCCTCCCCATAATAAGTCCAGCTTGCGGTCATAGTCCCTATAGCGCCTTTTTTCATCTTATAAATACAAACCGCATTATCATCCACCTCAACAAGATTCCCGGATGAATCACGTTTGTCCAGGGTTGTAATCTTTGCAGTGGTCTCCACCACAACATCGTCCAAAAGGTATTGGATCAAATCCGTCTTATGTACCCCCAAGTCTGCCATAGCCCCCATGGCCGCTTTCTTTTTGTCAAAAAACCAGTTCTGAGAACCAGCACTCACACTCCAGTTCTCGGGCCCGCTGTGGCCAAATATGGTACGAAAGGTGATTATTTCTCCGATCGCTCCTTGTTTGATCAGGCTTTTGGCTTCCATATGCGCTTTTGCAAAGCGCTGGTTCTGTCCCACCATTAGTTTTTTTCCATTTTCTTTGGCCGCACGGACCATCATCTCACAGTCTTCCAGATTAGTTGCCATAGGTTTTTCGCAAAGTACATGCTTTCCGGCCTCTAATGCCTGGAGTGTAATCTCCGCATGAGCACTGTTGGCTACACAAATACTAACTGCATCTATACTCGAATCTGCTAACATGGCCTCAACGCTCGTATATGCTTTACAATGAAATTTTTCGGCTAATTCTTTTGCCCTCTCCTTATTCAAATCGTAAAGTCCTACAAGCTGTGCACAGGGATTATCCATATACTCTGGTATATGGCGTACCTGTGCAATTTTCCCGCATCCAATTACTCCTACTTTCACCATCGTCCTTACCTTCTTTTCCTGTCTTTTACGCTTACATATTTCTATTCTTTTTATTTTATAAAATTTCTCTTTTATTTATGGAATAATAGTAGCATTCTTTTCATTTTCTTTCAACGTTTTTTGTCTATTTTCCCTGTTTTCTATGTTTTATACGATATATTCTATGACATTTTATACTATTATTGCCATTGTCTTTCATAATTAATGAAATATATTTCATTTCTTTCATCTAAATTTATAAATTATTTACCACAAAAAATACATTTCTATCTCGCAGATTATAACGAGCGCTTCTCCAAAATTAAAAATTAACCACATAGGGCAGTCCTCCCTATTTCTCCATGCCTTTTCCATGAACCAGATTGATGATTTCTGCCGGCTCCGCAAGTACCTCCTGCCTAGATATTTTCATCATGAAAACACGCTCTAATCCTTTATAGAATTTAAAAGGGATGACCGCAGTCACCCCCACTGATTTTCAGCAATTCACTCACTGATTTGTATTATTCTTCTAAATTGACTCTGGCCAGGATACCAGGAAACCAACTTCACACCCTCGATACCTCCAACGGCAATACAATACTCTCTTCTGCAAACGGACCAGCAATTGGTGAAAGGGTATGTTTTCTTCCATAATAATCTTTATCAAATAATATAGGAGTACCATCTGCTGATTCAAATCTTTGCTCCGGTTCAAAGGCCTCTCCCAAAGTTTCCGTACACACAAAACCGCAAGAGGATTTCTCAAGATACTCATATACATTCGTACTCAGATAATATTCCTCTCCCTTCTGTTCCAGTTTTACAAATATCTCATGTTCCTTGTCCATCTGAAAATTCTGCTCGGTGTCACAGGGCTCTGCGCCATTAAAATATGCGTTGCCTCCTGTGTATATTGGCAGATGATCATAGAAAATATCACGTCCTTTGCCTGCATGATCAATGGCAGCTTCCGGAGTGAATTGTGCAAAATACGTATCTGCATCCGGGTATCCGTCATATGGTTTTGTTCCGCAGACAAACTGAACTTCTTTTCCCATTCCCACAGACTCTGCATAATCTTCCAGATCCTTCCGTGCCTCCTGCTGAATGAAGATATTATTATAAAACCTGGCATCTCCATGAAGAATGGTCATGAACCCGGCAATCTCTGTCCTGTGAGGTACATGGTAGGGGGTATACCTTGGTGTGGCAAAATCCACTCCGCCGTTATCCGTACCCGCTCCTACCCAGGTAAAGGAGCCTGCGATCAAATTATGTACAAATGCGATTCCCTGTGTGCTTACCCGGCAGGCGCATTGGGAGAGCATAATATTATTATCGATCAGCGTGGGGCCATGGGACACTTCTATGAAAATATCCTCTGCCAGCGCAAGACTGTCTGCAATTTCTGTTCCTTTCGGGGGCACATTATCATGAAACAAATTCTGTGTAACACGGGTTCCCTGAGCCTGCCAGTCAAGCCATAGTCCTCTGGTGCAATGGTGGAAATGGTTTCTGCGGATGACCACATCAATGGCCGCATGCATTTTTATACCGCCAATCTCTGCCCCTGCCAGGTTTTGTTTGTTGTTGATATGATGAATATGGTTATCTTCTATTACAGAGAACACACCCCCAAGATGCCCTACAATTCCCGTCTGTCCGCAATCATGGATATTACATCTGCGCACAATATGGGAACCTATGGTTTCTTTTGTCCATCCCTCTCTCTGTGCCTGGCAGATGGCATCTCTTTCTGTCTGCGTACCGTCCTTTACAAGTTTTGTTGACCATTTGTTCTCATTTTCCGGCTGCAGATATTTTCCCAGAGAAATGCCGGAACATTTGGAATGTGAAATTTCACAGTCTTCGATCACCCAGCCCTTTGACCAGTGCGGACCTACCATGCCTTCCTGATAGGCTGTAGGCGGCGCCCAGGTGGTTGCTGCCTGCTTTACCGCAAACCCGCTTAACGTAATATAGCCTACCCCTGTCTTATCCGGATAAAAGCAGTTCCTGCGCACATTGATCTCCACATTCTCCTTATTGGGATCTGCCCCCTGGAAGTTTGCGTAAATAACCGTATAGTCTCCATCCTGCCGGGTAAACCACTTGTAAATGGTAAAATCCGGATCCCAGGACCGTCTGTCAATCTCAGGATGCAATACCATATCAAGGGATGGCGCCTCATACAAGGATTTGCCGTTTAAATATACTTCACCTGTATGATAATCATCCAATGCCCGGTACCAGTCCCCTGCTATAATGGTTTTATAGGGATTATATGAGCCAAAAAGACCATTTGAAATCTTAACCATCCACACACTGCCTTCATAATGTACCCAATTCTTCACCTGTTCCGCGCCTGTGATCACCGCGCCCAAGGGCTGCACTGAACGGTACACAATTGGTTTTTCCGGTGTACCTCCCCTCTTGGGATTTACATACTCCCTGTAAATTCCAGGTGCCGCCAAGACCTCATCCCCTGGCTGTGCGATCTCTGCCGCTTCAGAGAGATATTGGAAGGGCCTTTCCTTAGAACCGTTTCCGCCCCGGCCTGCCTTTTGATCCACGTAATAAATCATGTTATTCCTCCATTTCTTATTCCATATTCTATGTTTCAATAACAAAACTTCCTTAGTATATAAAAAACCAAACTTTCGTCCCTGCATTTTCCTTACTCTCTATATGCAGACCACTCCTTTCCCCAAAGCAAAGCTTAAGCCGGTTATTCACGTTTTCCAGCCCAATATTGTCATTTATATCTAGTTCCGACTGACTTATATTCAGCTTCTCCCGAACATCCTTAATCTTTCCTTCTGCAATTCCGCAGCCATTATCTTCTATCTGTACCTTCACGGTATCTCCCTCTTTTTCCACAGACAGGCACACTTTTCCCGGTTTATTTGAGGGTAATATGCCATGAAAAATACTGTTTTCAATGAGGGGCTGGAGAATAAGACCGGGAATCTCTATCCCATAGCATCCATCCTCAATGTGGATTTCAAATTCCAATGGATTGTCATACCGATATTTGATCAACGTTATATAGTTTTTCAGGTAATTGATCTCCATGGATAAAGATGTTTTCTGCTGAGGCCCTGTTTTCACTGAGACTTGAAGCAGGGAAATCAAGGCTTTCGTGAATAAAATAATGTCATCTGTCTTTTTGCTCCTGGCAAGATAAATGATGCAGTTCAGGCTGTTATAAATAAAGTGCGGTTTGATCTGTGCCATTAAAAACCGCATTTGGCTCTTACGCTTTTCTTTCTCCTTTTGATGATTTTCTTCCATTTGACGATTAATATTGTCAACCATTTGGTTAAACACCACGGCTATTTTTTCCACTTCATCACCACTATGTACTTCCACATGAGTATCATACTGTCCCTCTGAAAAATGCCGTATACCTGAGGAAAGTGTATGAAGAGGGCCTGTAATATTCGCTGCCAGAATTGCAATGGCCTTGCCTGAAATCAGCATGATAATAAGCATCATTACCAGTGACAGCAGCATGATGTGCAGCATTTGGATATTTACTACTGAGGTATCTACAGAGGCGGTCAATAACCATCCGGCAGTGGGGATATCGGACATAAAATAATACTTTCCTCCTGTAGATATACTTGATTTAGTTCTGCAGTCCCCGATGTTTTTTATCTCAATAGTGTCATCTGTTCCTCCAATGGCTTTGTCGTCCTGACCGAATATTCTGCAATGAAAATCTTTGAAGTTTTCAATTTCACTCATGAGCACATCTAATTTGATATTCACAATAATATGCCCCATTTTCCCTGCTTCTTTAGCAGGTCTGTTCAGATCATACATACTGACGATACAGCTGACCACCTGTTTTTTGTCTGTAAGTGAATTGCTTTCCCTCCGATTTACATCATGCAGCCCGGTAAAGTAGGTATTTTGTTTTAAATCTTTAAATTCCAGATACCAATCACTTTCTAAAGTATCATCGTAATACGCACTTCCGGAAATAACCTGGTCTTCATCATCAATGATGTAGATATCGTCTATTATATCATCCCGCAGAGCAACATACTGCATTAAAATAGAAGAAATTTCCCTTAATGTTCGATAGTACACATATCCTTCGTATTTTTTATGGTTGCGCATCAATTCCTGCAGATTGGAATCAAAGCAGACCAGTTTTGCTACGTTTTCAATATTGGCCAAATCCTTGTCCAGCCGCTCTGTCAGGTTCACACCAATGTTCTTATTATTTTCAATATAATCCTTCGTGTATATCCAATGCAGATAAACATATATGGACAGGTTGGAAACCAACAGCGCAATGGCAACCACTATGCAGAAGGTCCGTTTTAATCGATTCTGTATGCTATTGGTTTTTGCCTTCATCTGTGTGCCTCCTGATAAATTCCGTTGGCGTCTCTCCAAAATAATGCTTAAATACTAAGCAGAAGTATGGTGTTGAACTATATCCCAGTTTTGTGCCTATATCATGAATCTTAACAGATCCTGACAAGAGCATTTCTTTTGCCTTTTCCATTCGCAGATTCCTTATGTATGCTTTAAACGTAATCCCTGTCTGCTGTTTGAAAAACTGACTCATATAGGCTTCTGACACACCGATGAGTTTTCCCAGGGCTTCTAATGAAATATCTTCAGTATAATGTTTATCTACATAATTTTTTATAAGATTAATCCTCTCCTTACTTTTTTCAGAATCAATCTTTTGCAGCTCAGTGACAAAGTCTTCCAGTTTTTTCCCGGCAGCAAATATATTAGGAGTATTTAAAATGTCTCTGTGTAATTCAACGGCAGGTATGTAAGCTTCTCCTTTGTACATATTGTTCCATGCTTTAGCCAGGCATTCTGTTACCTTAGCCAGAAACTGATCCACTGATCTCTTATCTTTTTTTCGTGGAAATTCCTCATAGAAAAGCTGATCCAGGCACTGTTTTGCTTCTCCGTATTGGTGGTTGGTTATACTTTCGTACAACTGGGCCGCTTCTTTTTCATGCTCTTCTTTTTCCATGTAAGGATCACAATACCTAAGCACAGCAGGATCCCTGTAAAACCAGCTGCTCTGGGTAAATTCTTTCATTTCCAGATATATTGCAGGAAGCTCCTGCTCTTTCATGATTCTTCTGCTGACAAAAACAAACAGATTTTTGTTTAATAAGTCCCCTAACTGCTCTTGAATCCGGTTGGCAAAATCCACTGCCGCCAACTCAATATCCTGCACTACAGTTTGATCCACTGCAATCAATACTCCAATATGATTTTCTTCCAGTGAAAACGTTTCATATCCGGCAAAGCCGCTGTGATTGCTTTCATGCAAAATCGTGGTTTCTATCATCCGCCTTTCCATCTGCTGCAGCAATTCCTTACGAAGTTCAATCAATACTATATAGGCTGCTCCCGGGCAGAATTTGATCTGTTCCCTTTCCATGATGGCAATACACTCTTCCTGTGTATGGAAGCTTTCCAACAAAACCGCTATACTTTCTTTTTTGCGGTAAAAATACTGTTGGGCAGTCTCCTGCATTTCTGCACGGAGACGCTCTAATTCTTCCATTAATATTCCTTCATCAATTTCATGTTTTAAAATATAGGAGTCCACCCCTAAACGCATAGATGCCCTGGCAAATTCAAAGCTGCTGTGTGCAGTGAGAAAGATAAACTTTACATTTTTGGACTCATCCAGAACTTTTTCAGCTAATTCCAGGCCGTTCATAACCGGCATTTCAATATCAACTATCATAATGTCAATTGGATAACGCCTGAATTTCTCCAAAGCATCCTGACCATTCACAGCTTCTGCAACAATATGAAAATTATGGGTCTCCCAGTCAAACAACATTTTTATGTCTCTTCGTGCAATGGCTTCATCATCTACGATCATGACATTTAATTCTTTTCTAACCACCTGTTCACCCTCCAGTTACGAACAAAACCAACGCAAAACACACAGGAATATACTTATTACCCGCATATTCCTGCATGTTATATTTTCTATTGATTTAAACCACAGATCTCCTTTGCTTTTTCCAATGCTTCATCATACACGGCGATCACATCATCACACCATTTGTCAAACTCCGGATCCTCCGGCCTGCACGTTGGTGTGTTTAATATGGTATGTAATGCTCTTTGTACACCCACACGCCAAGGAATATCTGCACAATATCCCGGAACCAAAGTCTTCAGTTTTGAATTGTCATAAATAACTGAATGACGTTTATCTCCATTTAACCCTCCGCTCAATTCCGGATTCAAAGCAGCCAGCACATCTGTGGGAATGTAATATGGGCGGTATTCCACATTAAGGGCATCTGCCACTGCCTGTGCCATCTGATCCCAGGTCAGCACCTCATCTGTTGTAATATGGACCGCTTCTCCTATTGCATGTACATTACCCATGAGCCCTTCGTAACCTTTTGCGAAGTCCTCATTAAACGTGATGGTCCAAAGGGAAGATCCGTCACCGGGCACAATAATAGGTTTCCCCTCCATCATACGTTTGATCACAGGCCAGCTTCCTTTTGGAGATTCCAGGCAAAACGGAATGAAACGCTCCCCATATGTATGGCTTGGACGTACAATGGTAACAGGGAAATCCTGTTTGCGGAACGCCTCCAGCAAAACCTCCTCACAGGCAATTTTATCTCTGGCATACTGCCAGTAAGGATTCTTCAACAGCATCCCCTCTGTAATAAAAGGCCTGGCCGGAGGTGTATTATAGGCCGCCGCTGAACTGATATAAATAAATTGTTTGGTTTTTCCGGCAAACAAACGGATATCTCTTTCTACCTGATCCGGCGTGAAGCCTGTAAACTCTCCAACGCAGTCAAACTCCATGCCCTCCAACAATTTAGCTGCTTTCTCTTCATCCTGGATGTCCCCTTCAATGACCTTCACATTTTCCGGAATTACATCCTTATGATTTCCGCGGTTAAATAAATATAATTCCCAATCTGGATTTTGTGCCAGGCGTCTAGTAATTGCTGTGCTGATGGTTCCTGTACCGCCAATTAATAATGCTTTCATAGTACTTCTCCTTTTATTTTGTCCCGGTGGGATAATTTTCAAACCAATGATAGTCTGCATGATTCTCTGATACTTCCCCGTTGGCAGATGCATATACACCTACAAATGTTCCTACAAATCCGCCTGCGCGGGTAGTGGATAACAAGGTTCCGTCTACATCCTTTGCAAAAAGAATGTACTCTCCTTCCGTAAATCCATAGTAAAAATGATACTGATCCTTTGTTCCCTGTACGTACAAATAGATATATTCCTCATATGCGGGCAATTCCATTACAGCAACATCTGTTCGCTTGATCATACGTCCGTCAAAATCATAATTTACTGCAGCCGCGGCATTTTCATTCTGATATAGCTGAAGCAGGATTCTGCCCTGTTTTCTGGTCACCGTATAGATATAATGGAATTCATCGCTTTGAACCAAAGCTATTCCCGCCTCTTCATTCTCCTGTGGACAAAACTCCATGAAAGTGCCTGTCCCAAAATACATATGCTCCTGCCGCTTTCCAAGGAAGCAAGGTGTAACCCGGAAATCACTCAGTTTTTCTTTCCCGGTCCTGATACGAAGGCATCCCGGCCGCTCTTCCAAGGAATAAAAATCTCTCTTCATGCTGCGTATCCCACACCAATCCGGAGAAAGATTTTTTCTCTCGAAATGTTCCGCCGGACTCTTGGGCGGGGGATAAGCCGGAGGAAGATCCGGGCATGGTATCCATTCATCCACTAATCCGTCCGGAGTGTCCACAAGGGGAAACCCATCTTCTTCCCATCGCAAAGGAACCAAAAATGTTTCCCGGCCCAGGTTATAATTAAATCCTGAGTATGGCCTTACCCCCAGAAGAACCATCCACCATTCCCCATTTTGAGTTACTACCAGATCAGAATGTCCGGTTGCAACAATTGGATAGGACAATGGAAGATGTCTGTGAGACAAGATGGGATTCCTCAGACATACTTCATACTCCCCATCTATGGTCTTACTCCGGAACATCATCACACAGTGGTTGGTAAATGTCCCTCCCTCTGAGATCATTAAATAGTAATAGCCGTCCTTCTTATAAATGTGAGGGGATTCTGTCCATTTCCCCCTGATGGAGGCGCCATCCAGAATAACCTTTCGTTTCCCTATAAACTGAAGCGTTTCCGGATCCATTTCGTTGAGATAGATTCCCTGATGCCCTTCATACTTCACCTCTTCTCCGATGAAATTCCCACAGTACCAAAGCCTTCCGTCATCATCAAAGAACAGGGAAGAATCAATTCCGTCCGCTCCTTGTATGACAATGGGGTCGGACCATGGTCCTGCAGGATCCTTGGCTGTAACAATAAAGTTCAGCCTTATGGCCTCACGGCCCTCTTGCACAAGAGTATTCACAATATAGAAGATCCCGTCATTCCACCGTATGGTGGGAGCCCATAAACCCTCTGAAAATGCGCTTTTGGAAAAGTCTATCTGATCACTTCGCTCTATGGCATTTCCAATATGCTCCCAATGAATCAAATCCTTACTATGAAAAACCGGAAGGCCTGGAAAATATACAAAAGTAGATGTAACCAGATAATAATCTTCCCCCACTCTACAGATACTTGGATCTGAATGGAAACCACTTAAGATTGGATTATGAAAATATTTTTCCATTGCATTATTCCTTTCCTTTTATAACGGCATCTGCTCTCCCCGATAGTTAATGAACCAGCCATAACTTTCCGGTATCTTCTTCACTCCTGTCAGTATATCACAAATCCCCTTGGCAGATTCCTTTGGAGTAATCTGGGCGCTCACATAGCCCATATCCGTGTCCGCCCTTCCGGGATGTACAGCTAACACCCTGTAATCTTTTGTGGTGCAGTGTTGGATAGATACCAATTTATTTGCTGCAGCTTTGGAAATGGAATATCCCGGTAAATCACAGAAGGCATTGGAAATGGATCCTGCTTCTGAAGTAATGGTTATAAACACACCGCCCTTCTCCATCAAAGGAGAAAAGCAACGAATGACTCTGGCCGGACCAATAACATTCACCTTAAGCATTTCCTCCAAATCCTCCGGTCTCATGTCAAAAATCTGATTTTCTCTGTCCCCGTCCGGAAGACAACCTGCATTTGACACAACGCCGTCCAAAGTGCCCCATGTTTTTTTCACCTGGTCTGCAGCCTTTTGTACAGCAGCTTCACTTGTAACATCCATTTCCCAAAGAATTACTTGTTCATATGTTTCTTTTAATTCCATAAGTTGTTTAGAACAATTGCGGTATGTTGCAAAAACCTGATGACCTCTTTCCGCCATTGCTGCCGCTATCTGAAAGCCTATTCCTCTTCCCGCCCCTGTTATTAAAATCTTCATAGCCGCTCTCCTACATAAATGCAGCATGAGGGGAATCAGGTGATACCTGCATAAGCTCAATGCGGATTCCATTGGGATCACGAACCCATGTCTGTAAATTATTATCGCATCCCACACAAGGCAGAATGTCCAATTGATAGCCAAGATCTGTGATATGTTTTGCTGTCTTTTCCACATCATCTACTTCAAAACATAGATGATTTACTCCAATCTCGCCCTCTGCCTGAGTGTGATTCCGGCTTCCCCCATAGAAAAGTTCCAGGAACTGTCCGGCGCAAACCTGCACATATACGATCCAGGGTTCTTTCGTATCCGGATTTGCCAATTCAAAAACCTTCTCAAAACCAAGGACCTCTTTGTAAAACTTTAATGTTTCTTCCATATTTTTCGTGGTAATTGCCACATGTGTAAGTATTTTTACCATGATATCGTCTCCTCTACTCCTTTACTGCTCCAATGGTCATACCTTTTATCAAATATTTAGAAAATATTGAGAAAAAGATAAGCACCGGAATGGTTGCTATTGTTAAGTTCAACATTTTTGCTGCATAATCTACTCTATAGGATCCCCCCAGGGTACTGATGAACAAAGGCAAGGTATATTGTGCGGGATCTGTAACAAATACCAAAGGGATAAGAAAGTTATTCCACGACCACAAAAAAACCAGTAAGGCAAGAGTGATGGTAGCCGGTTTGATCACAGGAAGCACAATATTAATAAACAGGCGGAATTCCCCGCACCCGTCAATCCGTGCACTTTCCACAATGGAATCCGGCACGGAAGCCCCAATATACTGTGTCATCCAAAAGGCGCCGAATGGGTTAGCCACAAACACCAGGATCATGGGAAGCAATGTGCCGTTGAGATGTGCCCATCTCATCTCCATCATATACCCGGCCAGGCTAATCTGATAAGGCATCACTAATGTTGCCAACAAGATCGTCATTAATAGTTTCTTCCCTTTAAATTGAAACTTTGCCATTCCATAACCAATCATAGCGCTGACAAATACACAGACAGCCATGCTGCAGACCGAGATAAACAGACTGTTAAAATACGGCCTTATTACATTTCCTTGTAAGATAGTTTTAAAGTTTTCCAGAATATAGGTACCCGGAAAAAATTTTAACCCTTTAAATATGTCCTCATTCTTGTATGTTCCCATGATAAACATAATATAAAATGGCGTCAGGGAAATGATTGTAGTAAACAACAGTAACACATAGGCTGGAATCCGCATCAGTCTGCTTGTAAATTTTGTTTTCATATGTCATCCTCCTGTTTCATGAATTTAGTCAAAATCATAGAAAGAATGAAGATAATAAAAAACAAAGTATAAGCAATGGATGCACCATATCCCATCTGGAAGTTCATGAAGGACGCCTGGAACATATGCATCATAACTGTTAATACAGAATTTCCCGGACCTCCGTATGGCTGGCCGGCCTGAGAAGCAAACAACATATAAGGATCGTCAAACAACTGGAATCCATTGATCAATGAAATCACACACACAAACCCCAGAATGGGTTTTAACAAAGGCAGAGTAATCCGGATCTGCTTCTGAAACCAGTTTGCTCCATCCAGTTCTGCTGCCTCATACAGATCCGGAGATATGGTTGACAAGCCTGCTGACAAAATGATCATGGAATAACCAAACATTCTCCAGACAATGACCAATATGACCACAAAACGGGCGTACCCTTCTGTCCCCAGCCAGTATATATGGTTGTTGGAAGCCCCTATCTGCGTCAATATCTGATTTACAGTACCGTAATCCCAATCAAACAAAAACTGGAAAATCAACCCGACTGCAACCGGTGCCGTAAGGTAAGGCAGAAAGTTCAGAAGCTGCAAAGCGCCCTTAGCCTTTGGAACAAAATCCTTAATGATCATTGCTGTCAGCAGACCAAGTATGATCTCTATGGGAATGGCAATGACCAGAAAAAGGAAGGTGTTCATAAATGCCTTTTGAGCAGCCGCATCCTGTGTAAAAATACGGATATAATTGCTAAGTCCTACAAATGCAGACGCCCCTACCCCATTCCAGTCTGTAAAACTGATAAAAAAAGAAAATGCAAACGGAAAGACGGAAAATAGCAGGTAACCAATGAAAAAGGGCATGATAAAGTAATATGGTGCCATATTGAAACTTTTCTTTTTGTTTCGCACAATTCATTCCTCCCCCGAAAATTCGCACATAAAAATTGCTGTTTTGCTTAAAGAAAGAGACCCTATGCGAAGATTGCTGTCATAGGGCCTCCCAAACCAAGTACAATTTCCGGCTATTTACTTAATTCCGGGCATCTGCTCAGAATATCCGTCTCAATCTGGTCAATCAGTTCACTTACGTCTACATTTCCGTCTGCTGAGGCATTGATTGTTTTCAGTGCACTGCTCACCGCATCCTTAACCTCTACATCATATTTATTTAATGGGCGTACATTAGTCTCATCCATTTTAGGGATGATGGTGTATGCAAATAATTTATCTATATCCTGTCCTCCGAAGAAAGAATCTGTCCTGGAATAGAATTCAGGATCCTCATAAACTGACTTGATGGCTGTAAATACTTCCAACTCATCTCTTCTCGGAACAGCGGATTCCGGATCCACGGTAAGCCATTTAATAATTGCAAAAGCTGCCTCTTTGTTTTGGGCTGTATTAGGTATGGAATAAACTCCTCCGCCCCAGTTAACTGCACCGCCGGCAAGTTCCATAAGTCCCCACTCTCCGTCACGGCTGTCATTTGGCTTCAGGATCCACCTTGGGGACCACTGGGCACATGGATAGAAAATATGTGTATCATCTGCATAAGAAGCCATCAATGCAGGAGAACTTTCTTCCAGCGTATCAACAATCCCTGCTTTTTTTATCTTGACCAATTCTTCAAGAATAGGAGTTAAGCTTGCTTCCACATTCAGCTTGTCACCCTCTGTAAAAGGAATGATCGTCTGTCCGCTTAATACATTGTACAGGTCAGAAAGTCCTGCAAACATCTTAACTGAACCATTGGATTTCTCAGTTACTTCCTGTCCTTTCTCAATATAATCCTCCCAGGTTGTAAACATTGCAGATAATTCTTCCGGATCATCCGTGCCGAAATACTCTTTTGCCAGGGAGCGTTTGTACGCCATTGCAGATGGCACAGAGCCCATTGGCAGTCCCAAAAGATTACCGTCTTCATTTACAGATACAAGGAGCTGATCCACTGTAAAAATGTCCTTGTCCACATTGTAGGGTTCTCCGGACAGGTCCTCCCAGCAATCCAGAGAATACATCTTTCCCCGTGTGGTAGATTCCAGCTGAACAATATCCGGCATCTGTGCTCCTGATGCCAATGTGGTCTGAATCTTCTTCGGCAGATCCGCTTGTGCGATGGTCACATAATTCACCGTCACATCAGGATAAATCTCAGCCAGGTGATCCTTCAGAATTTCCGTTTCATCCCATCCCCAAATGGTCACTTCTCCGCTTGGCGCAGACCCATAGCCGTCTTCTGCCATTACATTAGTCGCAGGTAAAGAGCCGAGCATGACTGCCGACATCATCAATGGTGCCACTCTTTTCAAATACTTTTTCATTTCCCAAAACCTCCATACATGTCTGTTTTATATGTATTGCAACAATTCCCATTTGCTTCTCGTTGATAAGGCCTTATCTAAGCTAACTTAATTCTAACATCGGCAGCTTTGGACTGTCCACTTCACTTTTTCTATAAATCGTTATACATTTTTTATATTTTCTGTAAAAATGGTAGGTTTGGGATTTATGTCTGAATCAGACGAGGGGTATTATTAAGCACTGGAGTAGTGTTAAGAACTTTGATTTATTTATTCCCAAAATTAAGGATACCGAATCTAAAGCAGCCAAATTTGCGACAACCTGAGCATAAAAGAAACTGATATGCTGCTGTACAAGATACCGCTGTAAATCTGTTACTTCTACAGATTATGAACTGGACGCCTCCCATGACCGGTGTTATTATAAATATATCAGTTAAGCGCGGCAAAAAACCAACCATGTAAATGCTAACTCTTTTGGAAGGGGAGGTGCAGTATGAAAAAGTCCAGGTACAAGCTTGGAAGATTACGTTTTTTAGCAGTTGTTTTGGCAGTAGTGCTCACTGTGGCGGGGAGTATAACGGCAAGCGCGGCATCAGAGGTAGTGATTGCCCCCGGCGGCACGAAAACTTTTTCGTGGAGTGATGTAGGCTATTCGAAACATCGCATAGACAGTTCTGTGTGGACCATCAGCGACACCAGTGTTGCAAGAATTGTGGGCAATACGTATAAAACCTGCGACGTTCGTGGGGTTGCCCGGGGGACCTGTACATTGACCTGTAATATCCGTACCTCGTATACGTATTATGATTTCGGTGTAGGGAGATATATTACCCACACAGCCAACAACACCTTGAGCTATAATATCAGGGTTGCACCTCCGGCACCCCCGGTAAGTTCGGTCATCCTGAATAAAAAGAATGCCACATTGAAACGCACTGGCACCTTACAGCTCAAATGCACAGTTAAACCAGCGGGCAGCAATAAAAAGGTGAAGTGGACCTCATCTAATCCCGCAGTAGCTTCAGTGAGCCAAAGCGGGCTGATAACTGCAAAAAAAGCAGGTACAACAGTGATAACCGTCACGGCTTCAAACGGAAAAAAAGCAGCCTGCACTGTAAAGGTGACAAAGGTCAATGCTACAGGTATCAAACTTTCCAGGAAGAAAGCAACCGTGGAAAGGGGGCAGACCTTGAAGCTGACTTATACTTTGACACCAAAAGGAGGCGAAGCCAAGGTTACTTGGTCGAGCAGTAATAAGAAAGTAGCTTCCGTTACTTCTAAGGGTCTGGTTACAGGAATAAGCACAGGCAGTGCAGTCATAACCGCAAAACTCCCTTCAGGGAAGAAAGCTGTCTGCAATATTACTGTTCCAGGGCGGGTTTCTGCCAAATCAGTTACCATATCTAAAACCTCCCTCTATATTAAACGGTGGCAGACGGAAACCTTAACTGCTAAGATAACTCCGGCCAACGCCACCGATGAAGTGGTTTGGAGTTCATCTGACGAATCTGTGGCTCAGATAAACAAGAAAGGGGTCCTGGAAAGCCAAAGACCAGGTACCGCCGTGATCACAGCCAGCGCTAACGGCCATACTGCCACTTGCAAAGTAATGGTACTGGGCGGAGAATGGCTTGATTTATCTAAAGGACCAATCACGATCACCTCCCGTGGCGTTGCGGTACAGAACGGGCAGAAGCATACTTTTGATGATTTTACTGAAGGACTTTATGTGGTTCAGAGCAGCTCTGCTCCGGTCCAGGAAGGAATCACTGTCAAAAAAGACGTAGGAACCAAAATTGTATTAGCCGGTGTAAATATCGATTCCGGAAAATCCGCATTTTTAATAGAAGATGACAGCAATGCCGATGTAACTCTGGAACTTATGAAAGGTACCGTTAATACACTTGTGTCCTTTTGGGCCGGTATTCAGAAGAACGGAGAATATGGCTATCTGTGGATAGACGGTGAAGGAACCCTGGATGTCACAGGCGGGCCCCATTGTGCCGCCATCGGAAGTTCTGCTTATCAGCCTGCATCCTGTATTTATATTAAGGGCGGCGTTATACGGGCGAAAACATACCGGGGGAATGACGACAGCGCTGTAATCGGCGCAGGCGGCGGAGCCAGCTGTGAGCATATCCACATCAGAGGAGGCAGAATCACTGCCAGCGGCGGTTATCAAGCCGTGGGGCGGGGCAGAACACTAAAAGCCGGCACCACCACAGAAAGAAATATTGAAATAGCGGAAGGCGTACTGACCTACAACCGTTAAAACAACTTACTATACTTTTTCTAATCATTGGAGGATTCACACGTCAAAAGGTATGGAAGGGGGATATCCGTCTGGTATCTCCCTTTTTTAATATGCACAAAATCAGCAGAACCCTTGGGATGTTCCATTAAACTGCCTGTTCTCAGCGGAACATCACCTGTTGATGTGCCGGACTCACCATTTTATCTTTCCAAAAAAGAAAACGCCTCCTCATCCTCCAAAAAATGCATCAACATATACGCACACATAATAGCAACGTTTTCCTCCCTGAGAATCCGTCTTACTTCTTCCTTATCCGCCAATACCACCTCAATCTCTTCGCTGTCTTCCTGCGCCTGGGTGCTGATCACGCCGCTGGCATAGCCGTAGACTGTGGCACAGGATTCATCTGTCATCCCAATTGTAGTAAAATAAGGTCTTTCATAAGCTTCTGCCACCTTGAGAGGTTCAAGGCTCAACCCCGTTTCCTCATACATCTCCCGCACTGCACCCTGGTGAAAATCCTCTCCCGGCTCCACCAGACCGGCCGGAAATTCATAAATATAATCATCCAGGGTATACCTGTACTGGCGCACCAAAACTACCCTGTCTCTCTTCTCCCCGTAAATACTATAGATGATCACACCATCCGGGGTATTTTTCCTTGTCTTTAGCTTCAGTTCTTCTACACTCTTCGCTCTGGAGGCTACAAAATAAGAAACCGTTGTATCATGTACACTGGTAGCCTTCACATTATATAAATTTACATATTTGTTATCTGTAAGTTTGTCCACGCTATGAATCTGTCCCATATTTATTTTCCTTTCTTAATCAATCACTTTTTACGGACTTCCTGTCCTTGATCTCATTATTCCTCCATTGTACCAAGTCGCTGACAGGACGGCTAGCCCCAGATACAATGTTTTCACTATGTTTTCTAAAAACTTCAGGATCCGGAATGTTTCTTACCATAGGAAGCAATAGCCTATAGCATAATATCCGCCTTTTTGTTACAATATGTGTTAAAGCGTGTTTGCCCCAGTACACAAGAACGGAAAGTATAGAGAGCCGGAATAAAGCCCAGTACACTCTTAGGCGGCAGAAAGGGAGACGGCATTTTATGAAATATATCGCAATTATAGAAGACGACATTCCCATCGGTGATATGGTAGAGGCTATTTTGAAAAAGGAAGGATACGGAGTACTCCGAGCATATTCAGGGACAGAGGCACTGCTCCTTCTGTCTCAGAAGCATCCTGATCTGATACTGCTGGATTTAATGCTTCCGGGGCTTAGCGGGGAAGAAATCCTTCCCAGGCTTTCCGGGATTCCTGTTATTGTGGTCAGCGCCAAGGCTGGTTTAGACGATAAGGTGAATCTTCTGTTGAAAGGTGCTTCCGACTATATCACAAAGCCTTTTGAAACAAAAGAATTGTTAGCCAGGATAACTGTGCAGCTCAGAAACAGGTGTGACTCGGTCAAAAACACAGAATTGACGTTTGAGGATCTGTGCCTCAATACAGAAACATATCAGGTTACGGCAGATGGCACGGCTGTCCGTCTGACAAAAACGGAGTTTGCTGTTTTAAAACTGCTGATGCAGAACCCTTCCCAGGTGATTACAAAGACACGGATACTGGATTTGATCAGCGAAGATACACCGGACTGCATGGAAAGTTCCCTAAAAGTACATGTGAGTAATCTGCGGAGAAAGCTCCGGGAGATAACAGGAAAAGATTATATTGAAGCTGTATGGGGAATCGGATTTAAAATGCGCCAACAATGATCTGACAGTGTCTTTACGGTTTCTTAACTCTTTTCTTAACCGTTCTCTTAACCATGCAGTGCTATCATGGCTGTATCAAATAAAGGAGGCACTGATATGGATTATGTTTTGACTACAGAGAACCTTTCAAAGCAATATAAGAGTTTCAAAGCTTTAAACAGACTTTCCATGCATGTGGAAAAAGGGGCAATTTATGGATTTATAGGTAAGAACGGGGCCGGAAAGACAACTCTTATCCGTCTGATCTGCGGGCTGCAACATCCCACTTCCGGGGAATACACAATTTATGGAGAAAAGTATACCTCGCCAAACATTCTCAAAGTGCGTCGGAGAATGGGGGCCGTGGTAGAGACACCATCTATTTATCTGGATCTGACAGCGGAGGATAATCTGCGGGAGCAATATGCAGTCCTTGGGCGTCCATCCTATGATGGAATCAAAGAATTACTGGAATTAGTAGGCCTTGGAGATACAGGAAAGAAAAAAGTAAAGAATTTTTCTCTGGGAATGCGCCAGCGTCTGGGAATTGCCATAGCACTTGCCGGTGATCCGGACTTTCTGGTGCTGGATGAACCAATCAATGGCCTGGATCCCCAGGGGATCATCGAGATACGGGAACTGATCCTGAAGCTGAACCGGGAATACAGGATCACGGTTCTGATTTCCAGCCATATTTTGGATGAGCTTTCCCGGCTTGCCACACATTACGGATTTATTGACAGCGGAAGAATCGTAAAGGAAATGACCGCAAAAGAACTGGAGTCTGTGTGCCGTAAGGGGATGCACATGACAGTATCAGATGTACAGGCCCTCAGCCGTGTACTGGATGAAAGAAAGATAGAATATGCCATTGCTTCAGAATGGGAAGCTGATGTCTTTGGTGAGTGGAATGTGACGGACCTTGTGCAGACTTTGGCAGAGCAGGGCTGTACAGTTTATAAAATCGCCGAAAGGGATGAAAGCCTAGAAAGCTATTATATCAATCTGATCGGAGGTGTCAGCCATGAGTAAATTGCTTCATGCAAACTTTCTGCGCCTGGGAAAGGATAAATATTTTTGGATTGGTATGATAGCCATGATCCTGTACGGCGTGATCAGCTGTGTTGGACAATACCGGAATTTAAAAGTCTATGAAACGAGTGTTACATTTGACTCCGTATTCTTTGGGTCTCATGTTATCATCGGTATGCTGATCGCAGCGTTCTGCAGTCTTTTTGTGGGTACGGAATACAGCGATGGAACCATCCGCAATAAACTGATGGTAGGGTGCAGCAGAAGAGACATTTATCTGTCAAACTTTATTACCTGTGCGGCAGCAGGAGCGTTAATGAGTTTTATCTATATGTTCACTGCCTGTATTGTGGGAATACCCCTCTTTGGTTTTTTTGAGATGGAATGGCAGACTGTAGTTATATATGTACTGGACGGTCTGCTTATGGTCATTGCTCTTGCGGCGTTTTTTTCCATGCTGTCTATGATGAATCAGAATAAAACATTAGTGGCCATTATCAGTATGGCCGGGATCTTTGCTCTTTTGTTTTTTACTTTATACATTACCATGAAATTGGGAGAACCGGAATTTTTTGACGGGGTTACGATGTCAAAAACAGTGGGAGATACTGTCACACAGACCATTGAGAAAATTCCTAACCCTATGTATCTCAGCCCTTCACAGAGAAGCTTTTATCAATTTTTATATGATTTTATTCCTACCGGACAGGGGATACAGATTTCAGCAGGGGCAGTCACACATCCATGTGCAGCAGGTCTTTATTCTGCAGGGATAACGGCAGCGGCCAATCTGGCAGGGATTTGGGGTTTTAACAGAAAAGATTTGAAATAAGGAGAGAATTATGCTATATCTGCTTGGTGTTTTATGTGCAGTTCTTGTTGTGTTTAACGGGATTTTACTTATAAAGATTGCAGGAATGCGAAGAGCTGCAGATGAAATATGCGCTGAAATTGACACCAGGCTGGGTAAAGATACGAATGTGGGAATTGACATTACTATTTCCGATGATAAGATGCGCCGTCTAGCCGCTGAAATTGACAGGCAGATGCGAAGGCTGCGGAAAGAGCATATCCGTTATTTACAGGGGGACAGGGAACTAAAGGAAGCAGTCACCAATATTTCCCACGACCTGCGCACGCCGCTTACGGCAATCTGCGGGTATATGGAACTGCTTGAACAGGAAGAGCTGCCGGAAAAAGTGCAGAGATACCTGTCAGTGGTACAGGAGCGGATCGATACTTTAAAGCAGCTTACAGAAGAATTGTTCCGGTATTCTTTGGTAGTTTCAGCGAATCAATATGAAGAGAGAGAGTCTGTGGATCTGAACAGAGCGCTGGAGGAAAGTATTGCGGCTTATTATGGCGCTTTAAAAGAGGCAGGGATCACTCCGAGAATCCTTATTCCCAAGAAAAAGGTTACGCGGCAGCTGAATAAGGCTGCCCTTTCCCGAATACTTGCTAATGTGATAGGAAATGCAGTGAAATATAGCAATGGGGATTTGGAAATCACACTTTTAGAGAACGGACATATTGTATTCAAAAACCATACCAAAGAAATGAATCAGGTTTTGGCGGAACGCCTTTTCGACCGGTTTTATACAGTGGAAACGGGGAAAAATGCCACGGGACTGGGACTGTCTATTGCCAAAGCATTGACAGAGCAGATGGGCGGGGAGATTCGGGCTTCTTATGAGAATGAGTGTTTGGTCATTGAGATTGACTGCCCACCAATAATATCCACACAGGAAAAAGAATCTAAACTGACATAGTGTTGTCATGTTTTGTGTGTATAATAGAAAGTAAAAAGGGGGGCAGAAAAATTGCAGGAAAGCCGTTTATTTAAAATCATGTATTATCTTCTTGAAAACGGAAGAGCTACAGCGCCGGAGCTGGCTGAAAAATTTGAGGTGTCCGTACGGACTATTTATCGTGATATTGACGCTTTAAGCAGCGGCGGAATACCTGTTTATGCCGCCCAGGGAAAAGGCGGCGGTATTTTCCTGCTGGAAAATTTTGTTCTTGATAAAACTGTGATCTCCAAGGAGGAACAGCAGCAGATCATAACTGCCCTTCAGAATCTTTCTCAGGTATCCGGTGATACAGAGGGATTGCTCCGTAAGCTCAGCGCTTTATTCCGCCAGGATAATCCTGATTGGATCCAGGTGGATTTTTCCCGCTGGGGAAAAACAGATACCGACCAGAGAAAATTCCAGCTTGTGAAGACCGCCATACTCCATAAGAAACTGCTGGAATTTCAATATTTTAACTCCTATGGCAAAAGTGCTTATCGTATCGTAAAGCCAGGGAGACTTCATTATAAATCAAATGCATGGTATCTGCAGGCATACTGTACAGATAAAGAGGATTATAGAATATTTAAAATTAACAGGATCCATAACTTGAAACTGTCAGACCAAAGCTTCGAGGATACCTTGACACTGCCGCCATTGGAACCCCAACAGCCTCAGGCGGAAACCGCCTATCCTCTCATCAAATTAAGATTCTCTCAAAAAACCGCCTACAGGGTCTACGATGAATTTGACCCGTCAGAGATACAGCAGACAGACAGCGGTGATTTAACCGTGTCTGTCCATATACCGGAGGATGCATGGCTGTACAGCTTCCTGTTGTCCTTCTGCGGCCATGTGGAGGTGCTGGAACCGGAATATATAAAAAACAGATTTGAACAAACAATTAAAAATATTTATCATCATTATGTTGACAGTCCTGAAAAAAACACATAGGGAATTACCCACAAAAGACACTCCCGCATTGCGGAAATGTCCTTTGCTGAACCGGAAACATTCTTCTGTAATCAGGAAATGTTTTCTATTAAATTATGTGGTGCCCGGATTATGTGATGGCTGGATTCCGGGAGCACCAAGTGGGGAGAAATCCTCAGGTACCAAGGTCAAAAAATATTTTGACCCTGGGCTAACATCTGAAGGCCTTTCTCAGGCTCATCAACCGGAAAATATTCCAGTCCCACATATCCTTCATATCCCATCCTGTCCAGTTCCCGGAATATATAATAATAATTGATCTCCGAACGATACAGCTCGTGTCTTCCCGGATTTCCGGCAGCGTGGATATGGCGTATTTTAGAAAAATGCTTCTCTATATGGCGCAGAAGATCGCCTTCAGAAATCTGTTGGTGATAAATATCAAACAGCATCTGAAAACAGGGGGCATTCAACTCCTCCAGAAGCTCTGCCATTCCGTCAGAACTTTTCATAAAATACCCCTGATGGTCTATCTTAGTGTTTAAAGGCTCCAGAAGAAGTGTAAAGTTGTGTTCCTCCAGCAGCCCCTGGCTTGCCAAAAGCCCGTCCCGGAGGGACTTCATCTGTATGTCACGAGGTTCGCCTGTGTCAGCGCCTGTCTGCACGATCATCTGACGGCACCCCAGCTTTTCTGCTGCTGCAATTCCTTCTGCCAGAGCTTCCAGAAATGCCTCCCGCTGCCCCGGATCTACCAGTGATATGAATTTTGTACAAAATGTACTGACAGTCATGTTATTTTCACGGACAAAATCTGATATAGCATCAATATCCTTATCCCACCAGCTCCAGAATTCCACACACTTCATTCCCGCGTCGCGGCAGCGTATGAGAGACTCCATGAAATCCATCCCTCTGTAGACAGCATCTATACAAACAGAATATTTCATTTTTTCCCTTTCCTTCAGATTCAACTGCACTCCGGCATTCCTGCCGGGAGCGTTGCTTCTATTTTGCTGTATACAGCAATTGTGCACTCTTATCCGTGTACTGCATACATTCAATTTTGTTTCCGTCAGGATCATGGATCCACATCTGCCAAGTTCCATCCATACCCATTCTGGGCTCGATATCTATTTCCGTTCCTCTTGATACCAGCCCATCCCGGAAAGCATGTACGTCCTCAACGATCATCGCAAGGTGGAGGTAACCAACACCATTCTGTTTCGGCAGCTCATCACTGTCACCTTCATCCATGGTAAACAATTCTATAAACTGTCTTTCTGCTGCCTGTATGTAAGTGATCCACAGCTTATCGTTGTCATAGGTTCCGCTGTCCTTCACCACCTCTTCCGATGTAGGCTCACCGCCGTCAGGATTTCTCTTGATCTCAAAGCATTTACGAAATCCAAGGTTTTTAATATAAAACTCTTGTGACACTTTCATATCTCTTACTTTAAAGGAGACATGTCCGATTTCCTTTATCATATTTGATCCTCCCTTTCTTAAATCCCTGTAACTGTTCAGAACCATGAAGAGTTACAAATCCCTTTACTTTATCAGAGCACTTTCTTCTGTAGGTCCCCAAAAGCCGTTGTCAATATATCCTGAAGGCAATGCCTGCGGCAGGTCAAAGGTTGATTCCATCTCATATCTGCACCCGTTTCTTGCGCTGATGAGCATTCCGTGAATCTGCTCAAACACATGATAGGCCATCTCCATTGATGCACGGTGCGGCCTTCCGGCACGCATAGCCCAGGCCATTTCCGCACAGCCTATTCCTCTGCTGTTATCCTCATATCCGTGAGTAAAGGGGAAATTCACCGCTTCTGACATAGGCTTTTTCAGAAATACAGGACTGCCGAAGGTATTGGGATCTCCTATCATCAGGACACCCTCTGTGCCGAAAATCTTAAGCTCCGGCAATTCATTGACTATTGATTCCGAGTTAAAATGCACAGAACACAGTACCCCATTCCTATACTGCATGGAACCGGTAAGAATATTCTCCGCCTCTGCTTTCATGGGTTCACCAAACCATGGTTTATCCAGATGCTCCCCCACACGTTCAGGACGGTAAGTCCGGCTGAATCCGTTAACATATTCAACCGGCCCCAGAAGGGCTGCCAAGGCTGTGAGGTAATAACATCCTGTATCAAAAGGAAGGTTCCCCCCTTGTTTCAGCAAATGGGGCAGCAAATCTCCATAAACTCCGAAATTCCGGTTCAGAGACACAAGTGCAGATGTGGGAATACCGATCAATCCGTGCTCCAGAATATACTTTGCAGTCTGAATGCCCGCTCCCAGAAAAGTATCCGGGGCAACTCCAAGCCTCAGATTTTTTGCTTTTGCAATCTCCAGCAATTCTTTTCCCTGTTCAAGCTCCACGGCGATCATTTTCTCTGAAAAAACATGTTTGCCATGGTTGAGTGCCTCTTTAATAATAGGATAGTGGGCGTTAGGAGTAGTAAGATTGATCACCATATCCACATCAGGATCTTCCATGATATCCTCTGTACTTCTCGCCTCAATGCCATACTTTTCAGCCTGTTTCCGGCATCGTTCTTCATTTAGATCGGAACATGCGGTAAGGTTAATGATCCTGAAACGGTTCTTAAGGGAATCCATATAAATATCACTGATCACACCGCAGCCAATAATGGCTGCATTTATCTTTTCCAATTTCATATTTATTCCAGTCCTCTCTCACAAGGATAGTCAAGTCCCCATGCAGCCCTGAGTCTGTCATACTGCTCCATCAGGAGCATTGTCTCAGAATGAGGCATTTCCAAGCATTCCAGCTTTCCGTTCTCCAGCGCCTGCTTACAGGCCAGAAATTCATATTCATATCCGGTGGTTCCTTCTTCTGCTGAAAACTCTTCCACAACCTCATTTTGGATATTGTAAACTGTTACATGACCGAGATTCATCACATCGCTGACTTCAATGCGCCCCTCTGTGCCATATATGATTCCCTGTACACTACCGTTTCCAACCATAGATACCTTGCACACAGCAATCTTCCCCTGAGGATATTTCAGGGCAAACACTTCCTGTTCATCCACTCCTGTCTCCCAGAAGGAAGCCATGGTTTTCACCTCTTCCACTTCACTGCCGAAAAACATAGAAGCAAAATTAAGAGCATACACCCCAAGATCCAGCAAGGCACCTCCACCCATATGGATATCCGTCATTCTTATGTTGCCGCAGATCCGGCATATCATATTGACATCGATCATTTTAGGAGTTCCGATCACACCGTCCTCAAGAAGTTTTGTAATTCTTGTCCGGGCAGGAATAAATCTTGTCCAGAGTGCCTCGTTTAAAAAGAGACCTTCTTTTGTAAATTCCCTGATCAAATCTTCTGCCTGGTAATGATTGATCGTAAACGGCTTTTCGCACAAAACCGGTTTTTTATACTGAATACACTTTTTTGCATATTCATAATGCTGAGTATGATGAAGGGCTATGTACACAAGATCCACATCCGGATCCATCATCACCTCATCATAGGTTTTATAAATCTTTTTGTATCCGAATTTTTCGCCGAATGACCTTGCATGATCATAATTTCTGGACGCAACCGCATACATTTCCACTTCTTCCATATTTAATATGGTATTTGAAATCCTTGTGGCAATGTCCCCACTGCCAAGCACGCCGATCCTCAGTTTATCCATATTTTTCTCCTGCAAAATCAATCGTCAAATGTGATGACACCCTTCATATAATTATCCTTTTTTGAAATGGAAATTTCAAAAATGTGATTTAAATCTGCATCCTTATAGTTGACTACATGGGAAACTAATTTTCCGGGGTGATACACGCCTTTTTCTATAAGAGCTGCTGTTCTTGGAATCATATCATGATAATGCGGATTACTCATAGGTGAAAGATTCTTTATGGTGATCCCGCCTAAATGCCAGTCTGTGGCATCGATGGTAAGTTTCTGGCGGTGCCAGCTTCCAATAAGGAACTTTCCGGACTGTGGACGCAGACACTTCTGTGCAAATGCGAATCCTGCTTCACCGGTGGTAAAATCAATTACAACATCTGCGCCGCCGCTGGCTTTGAGTTCTTCATATCCATAAAATTCTCCATCCGGCCTTAAACCATAAACCTTTTTAACGCCCAGTTCTTTCGCCAGTTCGCAGCGGTCTTCCCGGGTCTCAAAAACAATGATCTCACCGGCATGGTTTCCGTTCACCAGCCCCATGATGGTCAATGCACCCATGTAGCCGCAGCCTACTACCGCTACACGGTCTCCAGGCTCAATGTCGCCTAAAGCCAGGAGATTGACAACACAGCAGGTCGGCTCATAAACTGCATCTGCCCAGTTTTCCAGATCATCCGGCAGGTGGCATACGCCTGTTGCTTTATTGTTTACAACCTTTGCCATCTGGACATTATAAGTCGCGGAACATACAGCCACCTTATCCCCAACTTTATAATCCTTTACCAATGACCCCACCTTTGTCACAACGCCCACAGCCTCATGGCCAATGGCATACGGCGGGTCCCCCGGGCCTGTGATCCCCTGGTACATTGCAGAATCCCAGGCACACAGTCCGCAAGCCTTTGTCTCTATCTGCACCTCATCGGCTAACGGTTCATCCGGGATTTCCAATGGCTGCACCTCAACGTGAAATGGTCTTGTTACCCATATTGCCTCTGTCTTCATGATCTTCCTCCTTATGTTTTTTCATTGGATTTAATTGTTTTTGTGTGTTTATCATCCTTTTACTGCGCCGGCAGTCATTCCCTCGATGAGATACTTCTGTGAGAAGAGGACAAAGAGGATTGCCGGAATAGTTGCAATGCAGGCTGCAGCCATCAGGGACGGCCAGTCTGCGCCGTTTTGCTGCACAAATTTCTGAAGCCCAAGGGTCATTGTCATAACCTTTTCTTTTTTCAAAAATACACTGGCCACTGTATATTCATTCCATGCATTAAGCATGGTAAATACAGATACTGTTGCGATTCCCGGCAAGGTCAGGGGGAATACCACCTGAACATATGCTCTGAATTTGGAACAGCCGTCCACCATGGCCGCCTGCTCCAGCTCTATAGGTATGGAATCATAGAATCCTTTCAGCAGCCAGATGGAAAATGCCAGATTACTCGTGGTGTAGCTGATAATAACAGACAACAAAGAATTTGTTATATGCATTTTTGTAAAGATCAGATACTGGGGCATGAGCATAAGCATGATCGGAAACATCTGCAATAGCAGCAGGAATACAGAATAAATCCGAAAATAGGGGCCGTGGTACCTGGAAATCGCGTAACCTGCCGGAGCTGCACAGAAAATGCAGGCCAGTGTGACTACAATACTTACGATTACGCTGTTGAGCATATTTTTTCCGAATCCGACCTTAAGCATTACATAGCCGAAATTCTCAAAGCTGAGATCAGCCAGCTTTTCGGGAAAAAGTGATACCGTCATAAGTGCTGCATCATGTGTTTTAATAGCCGTGCCGAACATGGATATCAGCGGCAGAAGAAGCACAAGGAGAATAACGGCAAACACAATATAAATAACCACATTGTTTATTTTATAAATTATTCTGTTATCCTTCATTCGTCCACCTCGCTTTTCATCACACGAAGATATATGATCGCCACAATGGTCATAACGATCAGCATGACGACTGCCATAGCGGATGCTTTACCCATATCACCCCGCATAAAAGCTGTAAAGTACGACATTATCGGCAAGGTATAGGTTGCTTTATTCGGCCCGCCTCCGGTGAGCAGATATATATTGTCAAACCGGTTGAAGACCCAGATAAACATGAGAATCGTACTGATCGCACTGACTCCCTTAATCATTGGCATTGTTATATAACGGAAAGAACTCCAGAATCCTGCACCGTCAATATATGCGGATTCATACAGATCCCGGGGAATAGAACTCATAGCAGCCAGCAAAACGATCATCATGAAGGGGAAGTCCCTCCAGAAATCCGTAAAGATAACAGTAAGCTTCGCGATTTCCCCTTTTGCCAGAAACAAAATAGGTTCCTGGATCGCACCAATCTTCATCAAAAATATATTTACAAGTCCTACTCTGTCATTAAATAATAACCGCCAGCACACATTGGCCACAGAAGGGGCCACTGCCCACGGAAGCAGGGCAAGTGTTCGGTAGATTCCCCGCCCCGGCATCTTCCGGTTCATAATAAGGGCCAAAACCAATCCGAACAGATATGCTGTTATAACTGTAACAAATGTATAGAAGAATGTATAACCAAGCACGCCCAAAAACTCTGAATCATGAAACAGGTCCGCATAATTTTCCAATCCTATGAACCTTCTTTTATCCGGATGCTGAAGATTATATTTTTGAAGGCTTAATGTAACACCATTCATCAATGGGTATATATCCACCAACAGAATCAGCAGAGTTGCCGGAATTGTCATTAAATATCCAAGACGACTGCTTTCAATTTTCCTTTTCTTATTCATAAAGGCACCTCACACGGTATATTTTCTGCCTCAGCAGTTCATAATTATCCCCTCTGCCGACCAAACAAGGGCAGCCTCCCTGACGAAGACTGCCCCATGAATTCAATTTATTCGGCAGCTTCCCTCGCGTCATCGAATACTCTCTGGATCGCATCATTACAATCCTGAAGTGCTGTATCAACATCTGTACCTTCCATAACCTCAGAAAGTGCAACAGCTAATACCTTTTCGCCTTCCAATGTAGCGAATTCCGGGAACATGGAATCCAGCGGATATGCCTGAGTAACACCTGTTTTTACACAATAATCAAGTGTATCCTGATACCAGATATGCTCTGCATATGCCGGGTCTTCATAATAGCTTTCACGAAGGGGAAGGTTTCCGTTTCCGGTACCTGCCAATATCTGCAGATTATTTTCCATCCACCATTTCAGGAAATACCGTGCGGCATTGGGATATTCTGTCTGGCTGAATCCGGCAACACCATTTACATTGGCACAATATTTAGCTTCGTCTGCGCTTGGGCCTGCAAACGGAGGAAGTACACGTACATTTTCCTCAATGTCTGTATTTACGGCAATATTGCCTGAACGGCCAAACAGGATACATGCTCCGCCTGACAGCCAGATTTTCTCCACGTCAGCATCCCCGTAACCGCCTGAACCTTCAGAAATATATCCGTTGTCCATCATTGTCTTAATGAACTCATAATTTTCTTTCTGCTTATCTGTCACAACTGTTGCGTTCTTGTCAGCATCGAACATACCTGATGAATTCAGGCCGTTCAGCACTTCTACCATATGGTTGGAGGATGGTTCATTTCCTCCTGCTGTAAGCAGGCACGGGATCTTGTCCGGGAAAGTCTCCTTCAGCTTAGCGCACGCATCCAGAAATTCGTCATATGTGGTAGGAAGTGTTTCTATCCCTGCTTCTTCAAAATAGTCTGTCCTGTAGGTAACCTGTTTAGGGTCAACACCATAAGGCAGTCCGTATGTAACGCCGTCATATTTAAAGAATCCCCAATACTGTTCTGCAATGTCATCAAGTATTGGATTTTCTTCAGCCTTCCAAGCCTCAATAATAGGATCCAGATCAAGGCTCTCTCCCATCTCAGCGTACTGTGTGGGGGCTGTGCTTGCACCTGTGTATACGTCCGGTGCTGTTCCGCTGGTAACTGCAGTCAGGAATGTCTCATAATAGCCGTCCCACGGAATCATTTCCAGGTTTACGGTGATCCCATATTCGTTTTCTTCGTTAAACTTGTCCACCATTGCCTGTACATAGTCTTTATAATCGCCGCTTGCCCACTGCATTTCCCAATAGGTCAGCTCAGCATCCTTCTCGATCTCATCTGTAAAAGTCCCGCTTGCAGAAACACCAACAGACATTGACAACACCATTGTTGCTGCAAGAGATGCAGCTAAAATTCGTTTAAACTTCATAGTATCCTCCCTTAACATTAATCTTTTGTTTTTTTAGTTACATTATATACACGCAGCTGCTGTTCCCAGACTTTCCTTCCTCCTTTCTTTTTTTGTGTAAAATACGCTGCGCTTTCACTGAAACTGTCTGCACCGGCTCATTTTTACCCCAACTTCTCCAGTGTCATACTGCATATCACGTTTCTTATGCTAAAAGCTAACTCCGCCTTCCAGCATAACATTTGCATACGACGTGCACTCCCCGGTGCGGATCACATACCTGACATCCTTCAGCATTTTTTTCAATTCCTCATGGGAAACACTTTTTTTCGGAATCCCATCCAGTTTCTCATGGACATAGGCGGCAAGCTCAGGATTTATCCCATCCATTTCATTTGCATAAATATAAGAATCTATGACAAATTCACCCGCCACTGCATCCAAAACTTCCCTGAATCCAGGAATACCGGTAACCAGCGAAATATCTATCACCTGTACATCCTTGGGAACCGGAAGCCCTGCGTCTGCGATCACCAGATATTCCGTATGTCCCAGTGAGGCGATCGCTTCGCATATGGCAATATTTAAAATTCCTGTCTTTCTCATCCCTTCACCTCTACAGATTCAGCACATTGCGGCAATACTCAATATTGTGCTTTGCTCCCTCAAAATTGCCAACCGTGGGGGTATCGTTCTCTATCACCACATATCCGTTATATCCCACTTCTTTAAGAACCTGAAGAACTTCTTTAAAATCAACACTCTTGGTTCCCAGCTCAAAGAATCTCTGGTGCTGGTCCCATTCTTCAATCCACAGTCTTCTATATTCATTCACATCCACATTTAAATCCTGATCCTTAAAATGAATATAGCCAATTCGGCTGCCATATTTTCTGAGCAATGCGGAATTCTTCATTTCTCCCAGAACTGTATGAGCCGTGTCAAAACAGAATTTCACATATTCCTCATCCATGTGCTCTGCCATGTAGTCAATTTCCTTTTCCTTCTCTACCATCATCTGGAAATGCGGATGGAGACACAGCGTTATCCCGTTTTCATACGCCAGTTTACCAATCCCATTGAGCTGTCTGGCCAATTCCCCAAGTTCTTCCTCTGACGGATCCCCATGTCTGTCAGGGGCTTGGATATTCATGACAGCAGCTCCAGTCTTTTTGCAAAATTCTATGTACTTCTCTGCTTCGGCCACATTGTCTATGGTCAGGTCATTGATATAATGATATAAAGCTATGAATTCCAAATCATATTGTTTCACCAGCTGGTTAAACTCTTCTTCCCGACCCATATACATATCTGCCATGCCGATAAAGTTCTCAAAATAGTGACACCCCAAGTCTTTCATATCCTGCATAGCTTTTTTTAAATCCTCTTCGTTTTCCAGGCCCCATTCCCAGATCGTGTACCCAAGTTTCATTACCTTCTCCTCCTTTTGCTTGTAGTTTGCTAAAACGCTTTATCAATTTTATTTGTTTACATTATATCATCCATTTGGCAATTGTCAATAGTTTTCGCATCTTTAGCACATTTTTTTATACACTTTTCCTATATTATTCTTGTATTTAATTAAAACGCTTTATCTTTTTGTGTGTTTTTATTGAATTTCTTCTATGATTATGTTAAAATGTGCCATATTAACAACTTGTACAAATCAGGTGTCCTCAGATCACTTTCCTAATTTGCACAACATGAGGAGGAAGCAATATAGTTATGCCTACTACATTAAAAGACATTGCATCGGAGACAAACCTCTCTATTACCACTGTTTCCCTTGTTTTGAACCATAAAGAGTGCAGGATTTCAGAGCCTACAAAACAGCTCATTTTCGATACGGCCCAGAGGCTGAATTACAGGCCTAATCAGTTGGCAGTAGGGCTGGTAAAACGTCAAACCAAAACTGTTGGCCTTATTATTCCTGATATCAGTAATCAGTTCTTTTCCACCCTGGCTTTAGGGATCGACGCAGAAATGATCAAACATGAGCGCAACATTATTTTAGTCAACACAAATGATTCTCCTGCCCGTGATCTGGAAAATCTCCAGATCCTGCATTCCAGAGGTGTTGATGCCATTATTTTAGCCATGGCCTCCAACACTCCGCCGAAGCTTTTCTCCGCCTATGCTGAAGCTATAAAGAACTCTCCCATCCCTATTGTTGCAGTTGACCGCTGTAATCCGGCCCTAAACTGCAGCTCTCTTATGCTGAACAATAAAAAAGGGGCCTACCTTGCAGTAAGCCATCTCCTGTCCCTGGGACATAAAAATATTGCATTTATCACCGGCCCCCTTAACTCCGCCAGTACACAGGAACGTCTGGACGGTATCAATTGGGCTTATGAAGCAGCTAACCTTACACTTCCGAAAAAGTACATTTTCCACGGCGATTATCTCATGTCCGGAGGTATCTCTGCGGCTGAAGAAATCCTGAGAACTACCGATGCCACAGCTATCTTTGCCTTTAATGATGTCATGGCTATCGGCGCATATCATCAGGTCCGCAAACAAGGATTATCTGTTCCTGATGATATTTCAATCATCGGATTTGATGATATCAGCTTTTCGGACATGCTTGAGGTACCCTTGACCACCATCAGCCAGCCAACCTATGAAATCGGCCTGGAAACTGCACGGCGTGTCATATATGAAATCGAAAACCCGGACGCTCAAAAGCAGACTATATTATTTGAGCCGCAGCTTGTCATCAGAAAAAGTGTACGCAGTTTGCTAAAGTGACCGGCTCATAAAATTTTAGCCCAATCGCATAACCTGACATTAGGTGTCATGTTATCAGTGATATACTGTAGTCGTTAGAATAAAGCACATGCTTACAGAAGAATAACCTATTACTCTATCCAGTCAGAACTCATAGTGACAATGCTGAATATTTTGTCACTCTGCAAGGCGGAGAAAGGAGGCGATGCAGTGGCATCGTCGACTGATGACAACGGGACTGACGGGATCAAATTCAGCACACTGGAGAGCTGACCAGATTAAGGAGACTTCAATTATGGATTTTATTACAGTAAATCAGGATAATATTGACAAAGAACACATCTGCTGCTGCATTACAGACAAAAAAGGTGAAACCTGCGTGTCATCAAAAAAATCATGGATGAAGGAGCGTTTTGCAGACGGCCTTGTATTCCGGCGTACCGACACCAGGGGAAAAGTTTTCATCGAATATATACCTGCGGAAAATGCCTGGTATCCCATTGAAGCCGACGGATATATGCATATCAACTGTTTCTGGGTGTCAGGACAGTACAAAGGCCATGGGTATGCCAACGAACTTCTCTCCTACTGTATCGGGGATGCAAAAGCAAAAGGAATGTCCGGCGTCACCATCATTGCCTCGGAAAAGAAACGCGGCTTTCTTTCTGACCCGGATTATATGAAATATAAGGGGTTCAAAGCTGCAGATGAGGCTTCACCTTTTTTTGTTCTGTATTACCTGCCCTTTTCAGATAACGCACCTGTCCCCAAATTCAAGGAATGTGCAAAGCATGGAAAAATAGACGAAAAAGGTATGGTTCTTTATTACACAAACCAATGTCCCCACACAGATAAATATGCACCTGTCCTGGAGGCTGTTGCACAGCGCTATGGTCAGACAGTTTCCCTGCATAAGATCCAAACAAAAGAGCAGGCACAGAATGCACCTACTCCTTTTACAACATACAGCTTCTTTTATGACGGGGATTTCGTGACGAACGAAATACTCAGTGAGAAGAAGTTTGAGAAATTTTTAGAGACACATGGTATGTGAAATATGGGGGGGATAAGAATTCCTCATTGCCAGACAAATACCACCTTCTGCTCCATACCTGAATCAAAGCGCCTGAAAGCTTCCTCCGCTTCTTCTAGATCATAGGTTCTGGTTGATATTCTGCTTAGGGGAATCTTTTTTTCAAGTATAAACTGTGTCAGTTCCTTCCAGTCACAGTTATTAAAATACCAGCATCCCATCACATTCAGCCTTTTATTGATCAGCTGTCTGCTTGGATCGATTGTTATATTGTGGGTTTCCGCTATGCAGGCTACACTGCCGCCTTTCTTCGTGCAGTCCAGCGCCCCGTTATAAGCGGCATTCACCCCCGAGCAGACGATGGCTGCATCTGCCCCCACTCCTTTGGTAAGCTGCTTTATCTTCCCGGCAGCATCCGTCTGTGCAGAATTGACAGTATGATCAGCACCCAATTCCTCCGCCAGCGCAAGACGCTCCTCATTTACATCTACCGCAATCACTTTAGCGCCAAAAGCCTTAGCCATCAGTACTCCTCCCATTCCCATAGGGCCCACTCCAAAAACAGCCACTGTCCTGGCGGCAGTTATGCCTATACGCTTACATGCCGTGTACAAAGTTCCTCCCACATCAGTGGACAGTGCTCCTGTAATATAATCCATCTCATCAGGAAGAGGCAGACAGCATTCCTCCGGAACAACTATGTAATCAGCATGTGCACCATCCAGAGCAAAGCCTATGCATTTGAATTTGCTGCACAAGACTGTATTTCCTGACAGACAATGTTCGCATACACCGCAGCCTAAAGCCAGATAAATTGCCACTCTGTCCCCTTCTTTGACTTTAGACACATTCTCCCCAAGCTTCTCCACAATACCGCAGGGTTCATGACCCGGAGTGATATAACTCTCATCTCCGGTGTCATCAAAAACTTTGTCACCATGATACCGGAACAGATCACTTCTACACAAAGCGGACGCTTTCATCCTCACCCGCACCCAGCCTTTCTCCGGCTCAGGAATCGGTACATCATGGAGCTCTACTGTCTTCTCTCTTGGTATCTTAACTGCACGCATATTCTTTTCCTCCTACAAAGTATTATCTATCTCAACCCATTGCCTTGTTTTCGCAGATTCTGCCATAGCATCGATTACCTGGCACACTTTAAATCCGTCGTAAAAGCTGGTAGCGACTTTGCCCGGTGCATCATCCGCAATCCCTTCGAAAAAATCCTTATATTCCACACACTTTTGTTCAACATACCCTACCCCTAAGTCAGCCATAGGCCAAAGCTCACCGTTGGGATGCTGTGGTCCCATTTTAATTTTTCGGAAGCCTCTTATTTTGTCTTCATCCTTACCACTGTAGAATTCCAGTTCATTAGGCCGCTCTCTTGAAAATCTTGCCGAGCCTGCACTGCCGTAAATCTCTATATCAAGAGTATCCTCATGTCCCATGCAAAATCTGCTGGACCACAGGCTTCCGCTGGCACCACATTCAAATTCCACCAAAGCTTTTATATCATCATCCACATCTACTTTCCGGCGTCCTGTAATCTGCTCCTTATCCGGTACTTTAGAAAGCAATGCACCTGCAGCCACATTGCGCTCCTGTACAAAGGTTTTTGACAATGCAGTGACCCTTTTATAATCCCCGAGAAGATATCTTCCAATATCTAATGCATGAGAACCTGTATCCCCCAGGGTGCCAGTTCCTGCCTTGCTGGCATCGAACCGCCATTGCATAGGAGCTTCCGGATCCATTCCCCATGCCTGGACATAACGCATCTGGATACTGTAAATCTGTCCAAGCTCCCCTCTGTCTATCAACTGTTTCATTAGCCTGATTCCGGAAAGCGCCCTGTTATTATGACCTACTGCATGTACCACTCCGGCTCTTTCCGCTGCCTGATACATCTCCCAAGCATCCTGCCCAGTCATAGCCAGTGGTTTCTCACAGAACACATGCTTTCCGGCTTTTACAGCCTCCATAACAATAGGCTTATGCAGAAAATTAGGTGTGGCGATCACAACTGCTGTCGTTTTTTCATCCCTGAGCAAAGTCTTCCAATCCGTATCATATCTGTCAAATCCAAATCTATCCCGGCTTATCCGTGCAATTTCTTCATCTATATCCACCACACATTCTCTTGTAACTTTGGCTTTAGGCGGATAATAATATACCGGATAACTCTGGATTGCCAGGGTATGAAGTTTCCCCATAAACCCTCCGCCGATCATACTGATTCCTATATTTTTCATTGTATTACCTCCCTTATGATTTACTATAAAAGTCCCCAACGACAACCATGAGATGACGCATGCTTGCATGCAGAGACTCATGGATATCACACGGGCTAACCCATATAAACAAATAGGCCAATCTATCTTCACAGTTACTTTTATACTTTCTTTTTCTTATTTCCCAAATTGCTGATCGCCACCGCAAAAATAATGATAAATCCCCGTACCATCTGCTGCTGACTGACCGTAAGTCCCCCCATTACTAAGCCGTTGTTGATCATTCCCATCAAAAGGGACCCGACAATTGCACCTATAACACTGCCCGTGCCTCCTGACATGGCGGTACCGCCCAGGACCACTGCGGCTATGATTGTCATTTCATCATTTTCTCCATATGTATATTTTGCTGATTTTGTCCGGCCTGCATAAAGGAGTCCTGCCACCGCCGCCAGCATAGCAGATAACATATACGTACTGATAATAACCCGGTTTACCTTAATACCTGAATATTGGGCCGCTTGGGAATTCCCCCCAATTGCCAGAACCTTACGTCCATAGGTGCAATGGTTCAGCATATAATACCCGATCAACATAAACACAATGGTCCAAATCAACAGGATTGGTATTGGCCCGATACTGCCGAATCCAAAAACAGTACAGAAGGTGCTGTCATAAATGGGCATGGATTTCGTATTGCTGATCCACATAGCCATACCTTTAAAAATGCCCTGCATGCCTAAGGTAACCAAGAATGGCGGTATACTTAAACTGGTGATCAAAATACCGTTTGCCGATCCGACTGCAGCGCCTAAAAGGATAGGGGCCAGAACTGCCAGAAATAAATTACCTGTATGCTGAAGAATGATAGCTGCCAGCAGACCTGCCATCGGGACAATACCACTGACCGTCAGGTCGATTCCTCCTGTTGCAATTACAAAAGTCATACCTACAGCCATAATGGAAATCATTGCTGTCTGTCTTACAATATTCAGGATATTAGTGACAGAAAAGAATGTTCCGCCCAGCCAGATTCCGAATATGATGATCGCAGCCACAAAAATTATATAAACCATATATTTTGTAATATCAAATTTTTTATTTTTCATACTTTTACTGCTGTATTGCATTCTGAAGTACCTCCTCCTCAGTGATATCCTTTCTTTGGATTTCGTCAATGATCTGTCCGTCTTTTAAAACTAGAATGCGGTCACAGATAGCCATAACTTCAGATAATTCTGAGGAAACAAAAATCACTCCCCCTTGACTCTCCGCGAATTCCCTTATTAATCTGACAATTTCCCCCTTAGCGCCAATGTCCACCCCTGCAGTAGGCTCATCCATCAGCAGGATTTTAGGGTTAGTTTTGAACCATTTGGCAATTACAATTTTCTGTTGGTTCCCGCCTGACAGGCTGGAAACAGGAATATCGATCCCGTCTGTTTTTACATTAAACTCTTCTACACAATGCTGAGACAGCGCTCTGCTTTTCTTGTGCTGCATCCTTCCTTTTACTGACACAGTTTTCAAATTGGGCAGTATGATATTTTCAAGCAAGGAATGCTGCAATACTGCTCCCTGCCGTCTTCTGTCTTCCGGGATCAGTGTAATACCTGCTTTTATGGCATCAGACGGGCATTTTATATCAACCTTTTTCCCTTCCACATATATTGTCGCGTTCCCTTGTCTGCGCAGGCCGAACAAAACCTCCATAGTCTCAGTCCGACCGCTGCCCAAGAGTCCGATCAATCCAACAACCTCCCCTTTTCTCACCTGCAAGGAAATCTGATTCTTATTTCCCTCCCAGGACAGGTTCTGCACATCCAGGAGAATTTCATCGCTCACTGCCACGTTTCTTTCTTTGTAAATGAACTGATTGACTGCCTTTTCTCCTATCATGTATCTGACAACAGACTGCATATCAAAGACTTCCTTCTTGTCAGTGATGACAATGTGGCCGTCTTTTAAAACTGATATTACATCTGCAATATTTAAAATCTCTTTTAACCTATGTGAAATATATACAATAGAAACTCCCTTTTTCTTAAGGCTTCTCATAATTTTGAAAAGCAGTTCTGTTTCTTCTTCTGTCAAGGAGGCTGTGGGTTCATCCATGATCAATACCGATGCGTCCACAGACAAAGCCTTGGCAATTTCCACCAGCTGGCAGATTCCCACGTCCAAATCCTGTATCCTGGCATTTACATCCACTTCGATTTCCAGGTCGTTCAGAAGATTTTGTGCACAACGTATCATTTCCTTTTTGTCTGTATGCATGTTCTTAACTAATTCATGATTAAGAAAGATGTTCTCTGCCACAGTTAAGGTCGGGATCAGGCTCAGTTCTTGAAAAATCATACGGATACCGTTCTTCTTTGCGTCATTGGGAGTAGCTATTTTTGTCTCTTTTCCATTTACATAGACGCTTCCTTCATCGCAGCTATATACCCCTGTCATAATTTTCATCAATGTAGATTTCCCTGCTCCGTTTCCTCCCACCAATGCATGGATTTCGCCTTTTTCAAGGTTAAAATCTATGTTGTCAAGAACCTGCACACCGCCGAAGCTTTTACAAATCCCTGTCATGGATATTGCATAATCTGTCTTTTCCATAAGCTCCCCTTTCTTTTGTATCCGGTGTTGTTTCTTTGAGAATACTGGCCGGATTCCACAGAATCCGGCCAGATAAGATAATATTACTTATGATTCTCTTCCCAAATTTTCTTAATCTCTTCTGACGGCTCTGTGTTGTAAATTGTTTTATAAGCTTCCAATACATTTTCCCCGGTTACACCCATGGTTGGAGTTGCAATAAAACCGGCACCCATATCTTTATCAATCAATGCGTACAAAGCTGCCATCGCAATAGCCTTTCCATCTTCATAGGAACGAGGGGAACCGATTGCCTTGATCATTCCGTTTTCAGCCAGAATACGAGAAGAATTTTCTCCCAGGTCTACCGTTGTGATGATCAGGTCATCTCTTCCTGCTGCCTGTGCTGATGCCATAACTTCCTCCGACGGAGTATCCCAGGTGGCATAAATCCCATCAATTTCCGGATTCTGCGCTAAAATAGCATCTGCTACAATTCCGGCGTCAGTAATCTCTGCGTAGCCCTGGTCTGCTACTACTTCAATATCAGGATACTTTTCCATCACATCACGGAATGCCTGGTCTCTCTGGTTACATGTCCACACGTCTGCATCATAATAGGCAATGCCAACCTGACCTTTGTAATCCAGAAGATATGCCATATACTCAGCAGCGAAACGGCCATTCCCGTAATAATCCGTACTCACCAGGGCAGCGTAATCTTCACCCGCCTTAAAACCTGATGGTGCACACTCGAAAAATACCATTTTTATCCCTGCATCACGTACAGCCTCAAATACCGGCACCATTGCATTTACATCGTAGGCTATTGAAATGATCAGATCCGGTTTCATCGCTATGGTTGTCTCAAGATTGCTGATCATTGTCTCTACTTTGCTCTGGCCATCTGTAACCGCTATGACTTCCACACCGTTTTCTTCCATCATAGATTTGATCAAGTCTACCTTGGCGGTATTTACATTGTTGTCCATTTGGTGCATACATATTGCCACTTTAAAGTTACCGTCTTTAATCTTCTGCATTTCTTCATCTGTAAGTTTTAACTCTGTGGCAAGGGTAGCAGCTTCTCCATCCGGACTCTTACCGTAAATTTCCTTCACATCTAATTCCGGCGCTGCTTTTTCTCCTTCATCTGACGCCATGACGGAAACCATTCCCGTACTTCCAAGTGCCAGTATTCCTGCCATGATAAGTGCTGTTAATTTTCCCATGGTTCTCTTCATATCATTGTCCTCCCAATAATTACTGTTCAATGGTAATATTCCCAAAGGCCGGCCGCCGGCCACAAAACGAAAAGTAATATCCCTAATATATTATAGTTTTCTATTTCTGAAACTCTGTTGAGTTTTTTTCAAATTATGGTATACTGACTAATATCACATTTAGAATTGTGCTCCGCCTTTGATGTTTCGTGGAGCCAATGCAATTTTTCCCAGAATTGCATATTGTGATGCGTGGCCAGCGGCTGGAATGTTTCCAGGAATGCAGTGAATGGTAGAGTAGGCAATGGTCGCAAACTTTATTGCCTCTTTAAATTCCGGCGGAATACCTATTTCAGAGCTGGCCTTAACCTTAATATTTTCAGGAATCCGATTCTGGATTTCTTTTAAAATCTGTGGATTTTTAACTCCGCCTCCGCTTGCATAAAGGACTGTTGTATTCTGAATTAATTCTTCCGGTATATTGTCTGTCATTGATTTCGCCACAGCCGCACCTGTAAATGCACAAGCTGTTGCCAGCAGGTCTTCCTTTGGAAGATAACTGAACTTTTCGATTACATGATCCAAATATTCCGGACTATAATCCATTCTCCAGCCAGAGCGCGGAACAGGTCTTTGAAAGAACGGATGATTCATAAAGTACGCCAAAAGCTCTTCACTGACTTTTCCACTGGATGCAATTTCACCATTTTTATCGTATTCCCTGTCAAATAGCTTCTTTACAAAATAGTCGGAAATCACATTTCCTGGTCCTGTGTCAAACCCAAACATCTTTTTTCTGTCGCTGCAGGCAAGGTGGAGATTTGCAATACCACCGATGTTTAATGTCATGGTTGGATTTTCTTTTTTCCGGAATAAAATGAAATCCAAATACTGCATTAACGGTGCGGCACTGCCTCCCCAGGTATGGTCTGCCTGACGGAAATGGGTAACGGTATCAATGTTTGTCAGGTTGGCGATAACTGAAGTATCTCCCACCTGATATCCCGCAGGATATTTGCCGGAAAGCCATCTGTCCGGCCAGTTGGCCTTTTCCTCTTCTGTCATTTCACAGATAGCTGCATGGTCTGGCTGTTCCTGGTAAATGGTCTGGGTATCCAGACCCAAAACCTTAATATCCCGGGAATCAATATCGTTTTCTTTCATAAATTTAACAGCTGCTTCTGCGAAGACAGCACCTGCAATATAGTTCAGGCGGTTAAGCCCAACCATATCCACCTTGTTCTCAAAGGCATCCAGGACAATTTTCTTCACTGTATCCGGCCACTGATATGATCCTCCTTTCAAAAATTTAGGTGCTGTGGGGAATCCGTCTTCATCCATAGAAATCTCAGCCAAAATCACGTCAATTCCGTCAAATGAAGAACCGCTGTTCATTCCCATAATCAAATCCATAAACTTTCCTCCTTTTCCCCTGCTTTACGTCCTTGGGACACCGCAGGAATTTCTTATAATAAACTCTGTTTCCAGAGCTATTCTCTCACTTTTCTCTCTCGTCTCCGGGTCTTCAATCATCTGAAACAGCCGCCTTGCAGCTAAGGTCCCCATTGTGTCCACAGACTGTTTTACAGAAGTTATCCCCAGAAGTTCATTAATATCATCATCGTCCCAGGCAATCACAGACAAATCCTCAGGGAATAACATATTCCGCTTTTGCACCTCCATCAATACTCTGGCTATCAAGCTGTTATTCAGAACCAGGACAGCCGTTACCTCCTTCTGTGTATCCAAAAGCTTTTTAGTTGTGCTCATAATTTCTTCTTTTTCCAGACAACTGCAATATGCAATTAACTTAGGATTAAATGGTATATTACTTTCAAGAAGTGCTTTTTCATATCCTTGTATTCGTTCAAATACTGTACTGTATCTTTTCGTACCTATAACGGCGATTTGTTTATGTCCCAATCCAATCAGATATTTCGTACATGCATAAGCCCCGTCAATATTATTTGAACGGATGAGATTAAGATCACCGCCAATCCCATTTACTTCTCTGTCAATAAATACTGTTGGTATTTCTCCCTTATAAAGGCCTAAATGTTCTTTTCTTATCTTTTGGTCCTTTGTATAAGCAGGAGCAATTATAATTCCGTCTATTCTTTTGCTGTACATATTTCGTAACTGTTTCATTTCCTGCCCCACGTCCTCGTGAGTATTGCAGATTAAAACATTGTACCCCTTTGACATGGCTTCTTTTTCAATGGAATATGTAATTTCGCTGAAAAAATTGTTTTTAATACTTCCAATAAGCACTGCAATAGTTTTTATGCTCTGATTGCGCATCCCTTTTGCAATGGCATTTGGTATATAGTTAAGCTGTTCAGCAGCATCCATAACCTTTTTTCTTGTCCTGTCGGAAAAGCTTCCGTAATTCCCCATCACTCTCCCCACCGTAGCGGTAGAAACCCCTGCCAATTCAGCAATATCTTTGATCGTTACCAGTCTGGTGGCTTCTTCTTTTATCATATTAAAATCCCTTCTCCGGTTGAGAACGTTCTCAATTGATAACGGTCTCATTTCTTTGTTTCAATATAACACTCCCTATATGTATTGTCAACACAGTATTTACTTTTCGTCTAATAATACAGAAAATTATCTCATTACTTTAGTAAACTTTACTAATATTTTTGTTAAAAAATGGCAGTTTGTGTTTTGCTGCTCCCATATCAATAGCCTTCCTATGCACATTGTGGTATCCCCCGGAGGGTTTTTGTATACCAGAAAAGTTATAACCTTCTGGTCAGAACAAAATAGAGTGCTATCTTAGTATACAAAAAAGACCTCCCGCGCAATTTCTCACACGAAAGGTCCCGTGAACAAGTTCCTCTGTCCGGTCCTGGCAGATGTCCCTGTCACATACTACATTTACCAGTACAGCGTAAATTAAATAACTGCACGATTCACTGAGAATGATTTTTTGAGCGTACAGATGCAAAAACGCAGGCGTAGCGGGCTACGCTGAGGCTTTTGCGTGTGTGCGATCGGAAAATCAGGCCAGTGAAGTGGGTAGTTATTTAATAGACGCTGTACTAGTACAGCATTTTATTAATATTGCAGTAATGAACGTAACGCTGTACTGGGCTTCAGCCCGCTTTACCCTCGGGTCTGATCAGAAGTCCTCCTGAAAAATGCATATTTTTATGCATCAATCCCCTTTAAGAACCACGCGGATTCTCTTGTATACCAGGAATACGATCACAGAAGTGACTATATACTTAAACAAATTAAAAGGTACAATGATCAATGCCACAAAGCTGAGCAAGCTGTTCACTGAACCATGGACTGCACCGCCCATTTCTATGAACGATTCAATAGGCATACCAAAAGCCTTTCCGTAAGCCGGAAGCAGAACAAAGGCGTTCATGAAACATGCCAGAACAGTGGTGACCACAGTGCCTACAGCCATTCCTACTACAGCATGTTTTCTGCTTTTTACAAAATGATACCGGTAAATCAGGCCGGCCGGCACAACAAAAGCACACCCCATTAAAAAGTTTGCCAAATCCCCCACACCTGCTGTAATGGTACCCTTTGTCACAAGATGCACCATAACCTTTATCAGCTCAATCAGCACACCTGCAACCGGCCCCATGGCAAAGGATCCGACTAAAACAGGAATCTCTGAAAAATCAAGCTGATAGAACGCTGGTGCCAGGAAGGGAAGAGGAAACTCAAAATTCATCAAAATACCCGCCAAAGCACCAAGCATTGCCACCTGGGTGATCGTCCTTGTCCGGGTCCTCGCTGCTACATTTCCATTTCTTAATACCTGTTCACTCATACTGTTCTCTCCTTTTTGCAATTTTTCTTTACAGACCCAGGTCTCAAATTTCTGCGTCCGTCCGCAAAAGAAAATTTCTGCAAGCTTCGCACCGGCAGGCGTGTAAACACACGGATAAGGCATAGACAACCTTTGGCATTTCCGACACAAAAAGCCCCGGAAATATCCTCCCGGGGCACTGAGCACGTATGAAATAATCGTGTTCTTCTCTCATCCAGACTATACTGTCGGTTTTGGAATTTCACCAAATCAGCCGCTTACGCGGGTCGCGGACTATAACCGCCGGTAGGGAATTCTTTCTGCATCTCTGCATCAGTCACCCTGCCCCGAAGAAATTTTCTTTTTTACAGGTTTAATTATACATCTATTGGCCATTTACATCAAGCGTTTTTAAGAATTTCTCAAAGATTAATGTTTCATCTAATAATTTTCTTGCTTCTAACGGCAACTCACCTAGTCCTTTATTATCAAGCAAAATTTCATTGTACAACCTTTGATTATTGCGCTTGCTGAATATGTACTCAATATCATATACATTGCTGCTTCTTTCAAAACAATCACCAATTCTGAAAGATTTAGCTAAATAGTATTCACTTCTCTTATTCCCAGTTCCGTCCAAATCTTGTCCAAAACATAAAGTAAAATTCAATTCGCTAAAACCAAATTTATAACATACTGAATGTGCAGAGATTTCCTCCAAAATAAAGCCATCCTGATGCAATGCTTGCGGAAGCTTGTCCAACTCCTTCATCTTCTTTTCGCATAAATCAAACGGGTATCTGGAAGAAAAATAGATTTGATTTTGTCTGAGCGTTCCTCTTACTGCTTCTTTATAAAATTCTTTAGCCGACATCTTTCTATCAACACCAGTGAGATGTGCAAATTCTTCTTTTCTGAAGGAAACCTCAATATATTTTTTATCAAATACAAACATAAATGTTCTACCTAACAAATACTTTTTATATTCCCTGGCAGCATTTACTATCTTGTCAACTATTTGCTCTCGCTTTTCTCTCTTTGTCATATTTATACCTAAAAAACGAGTGGATTATCTCCACCCGTTTTACGTTTGTAGTTGAGTGTTTTCTGCTGGCTGCCAGCCCCGATATTCTGTCGAATATCACAATCGCTATCGGTATCGTTAAGTCCCCGATATGGACTACATCTCAATCCGAGATGCCAAGCCCGACATTCTGTCAAATGTCTACATGCTGTGGAGTTTACCCTGTTCCACATCCAGCTCAGCTTTATCGTGCCTCCGCACGACAGATATCTCTATCTGTATTTATATTATATGCTGTTTCCGGCAAAAAATCAATCCATTTTTCAATTGCAAATACGTTTTGCTGACTGATTAATCTTTCAACCGTGCCGTCTCAACACAAAGTATGATACATACTTTGTTCCATCATGTCCAATTAAATCCCGTCTTTAAGTTTTAGCACCATAATTCTTTAAGAGTTCTAACCATCTCCT
>JAUNHC010000064.1 GCA_030524175.1 Eubacteriales bacterium | reverse complement strand
TTGATTCCACATTTGTTAAAACGGGTTTAGGGGACAATTATTTAGGAAGTTCACAGTAATGTCAACGCATAAAGCTCATAGGAGGGTAATGTCAATGCATAAAGCTCTTGACAATTATATCGGCATCCGTTATAATTACTATATCGTCAAACGATATATCGGGAAAAGTTATAAAGCACAGCGTTATAGCGGAAGGAGAGATATCATATGGAAGCGATGGCATTGACAGAAGCGGTTTTTTACATTCTGCTCTCTTTGGACAGTCCTCTGCATGGATATGGAATCATGCAGAATACAGAGAAGCTAAGCAACGGACGCGTCCATTTGGCAGCGGGAACGCTTTATGGAGCACTTAACACCCTGTTGGAGAAAGGCTGGATCAAAGCCTTACCCGGAGCGGTCAGCAGCAGAAAGAAAGAATATCAGCTTACACAAAACGGCAGAAATGCTGTGATAGCAGAGATTGAGAGACTTGGCGAACTTTTGGAAAACGGGAAAGCGATTGCCGGAGGTTGGAAGAATGAAGAAGATAATTCATAAATTATTTATGGCATGGGATTTTGAGGAAGAGGAAAAATGGATCAACGAAATGGCTGCCAAGGGGCTGGAGTTGACTGATATGAGCTTGGGGCGGTATGTGTTCGAAGAAGGGGAGCAGGGAGCGTACCAATACAGGGTGGAACTGCTGGAGTATCTTCCCAATCATCCTCAGAGCGAACAATATATCAGGTTTATGGAGGAAACAGGTATTGAGCATGTAGCCTCTATGAATCGATGGGTTTACTTTAGAAAAAAAGCAGATGAAGGTTCCTTCGAGCTGTATTCGGACACAGACTCCAAGATCACCCATCTGAAACGTATTAATGTTATATTGTTTGTTGCACTGGTGGGACAATTATGGTGCAGTATTTTGAATCTGTGTTTTGGTATATCCAATAAGTTTTGGTTTAATGTAGGTGCCGGTTGTTTTACCCTTGTATTGGGTATCTTTATTCTTGTTGGTATGATACGTATTATGAAGAAAATCGGAAAGTTAAAAAAGCAGCGGGACATTTATGGGTAGGAAATTTACTGAAAGATTTTTTGAATATCCGCTGGTCGCCTGGCAGATGTAAATTTCGGAAACAGGAGGAAAATGGGAATATGGCTGATTTTATCATTGCTGCACTGCCCTGGGTTATTATGGGTTTGTCAGTAGCTGTAGCAGCTGCCAGAATCTATAAGGGAAAGACAAAAAAAGTATCTGCAGTTCAGGATAGGGCGGCTGATGGAGCCAATGTATCAGAAGCTGGACCGGACCGCAGGACTGACGATCCGGCAGATGGAGAAGCAGATGATACTGAGAAACAGGGATATGGCAGGGATGACTATATGCTGATAGGAATGTGTCTTGGGATGTGCCTGGGAGGACTGTTTGGAATTGTCTTGGATGGAAGATTCAGAGCCTACGGTGTTTCGCTGGGAATGTGTGTGGGAATGGCGGTTGGATCTTTAATTAAGAAAAAATAAGAATATGCTAATTGTTGATCTGCGCTGTCGGGAATTAAAACCGTCAGCGCAAATTTTTTGTTTTATTTTGCAACAGTTTACTGATAAAATCACACTTATAAGGTAGGTGCACCAAGATAAACGGCGTGGGGCCGATTTCGGGAAACAGAGGTGATGTCATGGAGGATTTGAAGAAACCGGAGGTTTTTGCAGAATATTATGAAAGTGTTTATAAGCAATTGTACAGGTTTGCCCTCTGTACCTTGGGGAATCCCCAGGACGCGGAGGACATCGTGGGTGAGACTGTGATGGACGCCTTTGCATCCATTGACAAACTCCGAGACCCGAAGGCTTTTAAGGGGTGGATTTTTAAGATTTTGTCAAACAAATGTAAGCGGAAGCTGAAAGAGTATACAAATAAGACAGTGGAGCTTCCAGAGCACCTTTTTTCGTGTGAAGGTATGGAAGAAAGGATTCAGGTGCGCCAGGCGTTCAGTCAATTGCCGGAGGATGACAGGCTTTTGATCTCTATGAAAGTATTCGGGGGATATAAGAGCTGTGAGATTGGAGATATCATGCATATGAACGAAAACACAGTGCGTTCCAGGATCAGCAGGAGTCTGGGAAAAATGCGGGAACTGTTGAAGTAGAGAGGAGACAGGCATATGGATGACGATAAATTATTAAAAAAGATAGAGGAATCTGCTTCAGATATACAGATTCCCAAAAGCCTTGAGCCGGAAGAAATCAGAAAGAGACTGGAGGCGGAGATAAAGAGAACTGCTGCTTTGGACAGTGAAAATGATACCACGGCAGGAAAGAGCAGTAAAAGTCCATATTCAGCAAAAAGTAAGGTGATTAAATTCCGCAGATATGCGGCCTGGGCAGCAGCGGCGGCAGTATTCCTCTCAGCGATGCTTATAGCCGGGCCGGCTCTTAAAAAGCGGGGGGATACTGTAGACAGCGCCGAAGTGCAGACCGTTACCACAGCGGCGGCGGATTCAGACGAGGCTATTCTCCATGTAAATGATTATGAAGAGCTGCTTGCAATGGTAAAGCAGAGTGATGGGGATGAAGGCTCAGAAGAGGGGGCAGTATATGACAGGGGATATCTGTTAAATGAGGCTAATGAGGGCGCAGAAGATTATGCGCTTACAGAGAATAATATTTCCTTTGATACAGAGGAAATGGCTTCTGCACAGCAGGCAGCGGGTGCAATGGAAGCAGAGGCGGGCGGCGGCAGCGAGTATTCGTCCACCAATATCCAGGAGAAAGATGTGGATGAAGCGGATATCGTAAAGACTGACGGTACTTATATCTATACCCTGGATTCTAAGGGGAATATCCGTATTGTGGAAGCCGGGACAATGAAACTGACAGGTGAGATTTCCGACCCTGGGGGCACAGGCAGCGAAACGAAAGAGATGTATATAGACGGTGATATTCTGCAGGTTATCTCTACTGGATACGATTTTATAACCACCCAGGATGAGGTTGAACTGTCAGACACAGACAACAGCAGCACACGTATTTATCACACAGTGTCTGTTCAGGGAACGATCGTGACTTCCTATGATATATCCGACAGGAGCAGTCCTGAAAAAACGGGAACTTACAAACAGGATGGAGCATATCTTTCCTCCAGGAAAAACGGGAATTATGTATATATATTTACTTCCTATATGCCCCAGGCAGAACGTATGGCAAAAGAGGAAGAATATTATTACTATGTCCCCCGTTCAGGGGGAGTCTACATTCCCTGCGAGAGTATTTATCTTCCAGGTAAAGACCGGGACAGCAAATATACAGGAAGAAGTTACCTGGTTGCGGGAGCCGTGGAAAATACCAGGCCCTCTGAGCCTTCTGACCGTATTGCAGTGGTAAGCGGAGCAGAAACCTTTTATGTAAGCCAGGAAAATATTTACGCAGCAAATTCTGTTTGGGAAAGGAATAAACAAAATACAGATATTGTACGTCTGGGATATAAAGACGGTAAATTCACTCCGGGAAGCTGCGGCAGAGTACCCGGTATTCTGAACGACAGTTTTTCTATGAATGAATTTGAGAGAAATTTAAGAGTTGTCACTACTAATAATGAGACTAGTACAAAATATAAGGGGGATGGAGTGGGGGGTGCCACACCCGTTCGTTCCAATGCCTTATATGTTTTGGATGAAAATCTCAGCATCATAGGAAAAATAGACAATCTGGCCAAGGGCGAGCAGATTGAGTCAGCAAGATTTATGGGAGATACTGGATATTTCGTTACTTATAAAAACGTGGACCCGCTTTTTTCTGTTGATCTGTCCGACCCGGAAAATCCTCAGATCCTGGGGGAACTGAAAATTACCGGATTTTCAGAGTACCTGCATTTCTATGGAGAGGATAAACTACTGGGGATCGGGTGGGAGACAGACCCGGATACAGGGGAAAGGGAAGGACTTAAATGCTCTATGTTCGATTTAAGCGATCCAGCCAATGTAAGGGAGGCCGATAAACTGATCCTAACAGATGCAGTGTACTGTGATGTTATGGACAACTACAAGGCTATATTAGCCGATCCGGAGAAAAACCTTTTTGGTTTTGCTTATGCAGTCAAAGATGAGAACTGGCAGGCACATTATTGTTATGGAGTATTTTCTTACAGCAGTGATAATGGATTCCAAGTGAGAAACTGTATACAGGTGCCGGGGGAATTGGCAGAGGATTATGACGATTATTCCACCTTAAGAGGCCTCTATATTGGTAACACATTATATGTGTCAAGCCGCCGTGGCATGGAATCCTATGATATGGAGCACGGCTTTGAGAAAAAAGCTTCACTGACCTGGTAATTTCAGGAAGAAAGCCAGATTACTCCTTGCGCGAAGCACGGGAATAGTCTATACTATAAGGCGAAACGAATGTTTGGGCATTTGTTTCGCCTTTAGATGTCTGAGTATGCAGAGGAAGGCGCAGACGGCGCATTTTCTGTATAGTTTAAAAGCAGACGATTTTTCCGCACTTGTGAAAGGTTGGCTGTATGATAATTGAGAAGAAAGAGGAATAGATTATGAAACTGACAACAGTAAAAGAGATTTACAGAGAACGGGAGAAATTCCTGGACAAGGAAGTGACAGTGGGAGGCTGGGTGCGCAGCGTCCGTGACTCCAAGACTTTTGGATTTATTGTACTCCATGACGGTTCTTTCTTTGAGACACTGCAGGTGGTATACCATGATAGTATGGACAATTTCAGCGATATCAGCAAGCTGAACGTAGGTGCTGCCATTATTGTAAAAGGTACACTGGTGGCCACTCCCCAGGCGAAGCAGCCTTTTGAGATACAGGCGGCAGAGATAACGGTTGAGGGTACATCTGCACCGGATTATCCCCTGCAGAAGAAACGCCACAGTCTGGAGTATTTAAGAACTATGACTCATCTTCGCCCAAGGACCAATATGTTCCAGGCAGTGTTCCGCGTGCGTTCCCTTTGTGCCTTTGCCATTCATCAGTTTTTCCAGGAGAGAGGTTTTGTATATGTGCATACACCTCTGATCACCGGGAGTGACTGTGAAGGTGCCGGTGAGATGTTCCAGGTTACAACTCTTGATATGAAGAATCCGCCGTTGGATGACAATGGAAACATTGATTACTCACAGGACTTTTTCGGCAAGGAGACTAACCTTACTGTAAGCGGTCAGTTAAACGGTGAGACTTACGCCCAGGCATTCCGCAATATTTACACCTTTGGGCCTACGTTCCGTGCTGAGAATTCCAATACTACACGTCATGCTGCTGAGTTCTGGATGATCGAGCCGGAATGTGCTTTTGCAGATCTCAATGACAACATGGATCTGGCGGAATCCATGCTGAAGTATGTTATCAGTTATGTACTTGAGAATGCTCCGGAGGAAATGAATTTCTTCAATTCATTTGTGGACAAGGGACTTTTGGACAGGCTCAACCATGTGATGAATTCTGAATTTGCACATGTGACCTATACAGAGGCGGTAGAGCTTCTTGAGAAGAACAATGACAAGTTTGACTATAAAGTTTTCTGGGGATGCGATCTGCAGACAGAGCATGAGCGCTACCTCACAGAAGTGGTTTACAAGAGGCCGGTATTTGTCACCGACTACCCCAAGGAGATCAAAGCGTTTTACATGAAGCTTAACGAAGACGGAAAGACTGTGGCTGCCATGGACTGTCTTGTTCCGGGAATCGGCGAGATCGTGGGAGGAAGCCAGAGAGAGGATGATTATGACAAGCTGACAGCCCGTATGGAAGAAATGGGGCTGAAGGCAGAGGACTATGATTTCTATCTGGATCTGCGCAAATACGGCTCTACCCGTCATTCCGGTTTCGGACTGGGCTTTGACCGCTGTGTAATGTATCTTACAGGAATGGGAAATATCCGTGACGTTGTTCCCTTCCCAAGAAATGTGAAGAATTGTGACTTATAATTACAGATCATAAAATGAGAGAGTGTATACTGGTCACAGAGTGGGCAGTAACTATGTAAGTAAGGAAGGGCTGATATTTGGCATCAGTCCCTGAGTGAAGCCGCAGCTAATGCGGCACTGGAGGTAAGCATGAGATTTATTCATCTTGCAGATGTGCATTTGGGTGCAGTCCCTGACAGGGGCTGTCCCTGGAGCGGAAAGCGGGAGGAAGAGATCTGGGAAACTTTCCGCCGGGTTATTGCGGGTATCCGTGAGAATCCGGTGGATTTGTTATTTATAGCCGGAGATTTGTTCCACCGACAGCCACTTTTGCGTGAATTAAAAGAAGTAAATTATCTGTTTTCCACCATACCGGATACCAGAGTATATCTGATGGCTGGAAACCATGATCATATGAGACAGGACTCCTTTTACAGAAAATTTGAGTGGGAGCCTAATGTTGTGTTCTTTCAGGAGGAAGGGCTTACCTGTGTGAAGGATGAGAAGCTGGACGTTTATGTTTACGGATTAAGTTATCATCATCAGGAGATTACCGAAGCGCTGTATGACTCTGCCCGTCCCCAGGAAGGCATCGGGCTTCATATTCTGCTGGCTCACGGCGGAGATCCTAAGCATATACCTATGGATGTAAGCTCTCTGGCAGCGGCAGGATTTGATTATATTGCCATGGGGCATATTCATAAGCCTCAGATACTTTTGCGGGATCTGGCGGCCTATTCAGGGGCGTTGGAGCCTATTGATCGTAATGATCTGGGGCCTCACGGTTATATTGAAGGACGCCTGGAAAAGGGCAGGATAAAGACGGAGTTCGTTCCCTTTGCCTGCCGATCCTATGAGCAGCTCCTGTTGATACTCAGAGAAGATTCCACCCAATATTCAGTGGAGGAAATGCTTAAAATGGATATCGCCAGGAAGGGTGTACGGAATATTTACCGTGTGATCCTTCAGGGGTTCCGTTCGCCGGAGCTTCTGCTGATCCCGGAGAAATTGAAGGATTTGGGCTACGTGACAGAAGTGCTTGACGAGTCAAGACCATCCTATGATCTGGAAACATTGAGGAAGAAGTACAGCGGTACGCTGATTGGCGATTATATCAGTTATTTTCTGGAAAAGGACAGGAATACAGTTGAGGAAAAAGCTTTGTACTATGGACTTCAGGCATTGTTAGAGACCAGCAGGTGACAGGAAAAAATATGATTATAAAACGTATAGCAATTAAAAATTTTGGGAAAATCCATGACAAAACATTAGAGTTATCCCCGGGCATCAATGTCCTGTACGGAGAAAATGAAAGCGGTAAGACAACAGCCCATACCTTTATTAAGAGTATGTTCTATGGCATACAGAGACAGCGGGGCAAGGCTGCAAAAAATGATGTGTATTCCACCTATGAGCCATGGGAGAATCCTACGGTTTACGGCGGAACTATATGGTTTGAGAGTGCAGACAAGGGGTTCCGCCTCACCAGAAACTTTCATAAAGTAAATCCTATGAGCGAGCTTCTGTGTGAGGATACAGGCGAAATTTTGGATGTGGATAAGGGTGATCTGGATGTAGTGCTGGGAAATGTGAGCGAGGCTGTGTATGACAACACGGTTTCCGTGGCACAGCTGAAGAGTGTTACAGGACAGGATCTGGTACGTGAGCTGCAGAATTACATGGCAAGTTACCAGGGGACCGGGGACAATTCTGTGGATCTGGGCCGTGCCATGCAGATGCTGAAAATGTCCAGGAAGGGCTTTCAGGTTCAGGAGGCGCACAGGCGGAAAGAGACAGAAAAGGAACAGGAAAAACTGGCTGCCAACATGGAATATCTTCGCCAGGAAATGAAAGAACTGGACGAGCGCCGTTACGAGGTGGAGGACAAAGAGAAGTCTTTACATATGAAGCCGGGAGAGGATGACGGCATTTCCCTTCTGGATGACAGGATCCAAACCATAACCAGACGGAAATGGATGATATATACAGGCATGGCAGTTTTCACCGCACTGGCGGCAGCAGGTATCTTCCTGTTTGGGAAATTTATGCCGGAGACGGTTGTTCCCCAGATTCTTGTGGGCGTTTTGGGACTGACCGTGCTGGCCGGGGGCGGCCGTATGCAGATGGGGCTTACAAGAGAGCTGGTAAAGCGGAGAAAGATGAAGGTGCGCTGGCTTCAGAAGCAGGAAAAGCTGAAATGGAACCGTGAGAGCCTGGATGAAGCTATGGAAGAGAAAAGAACAGCACTTTCCAATCTTCAGGCTGAATATAAGGAATATGAAGAAGACTCCTATCTTCCCACAATGGAGGGGACGGAGATCCAGGCATTGAACCTGGCTATGGAGACCATAGAAGGCTTGTCCGGCAACATCCATAATCAGGTAGGGGGTAAACTCAGGGAAAGGACTTCAAGGATTCTCAGTGAGATAACAGGAGGAAAATACCAGGAGGTTCTGATGGATCAGGAGCTGCGCATGACCGTGAATACACAGGAACGTATTGTTCCTATGGAAAGGCTGAGCAGAGGAACTATGGAGCAGATTTACTTTGCCCTGCGTATGGCTGCGGGAGAGCTTCTGTGCAGTGAGCAGCATTTTCCTGTAATCCTGGATGATGTGTTCGGGATGTATGATGAGGACAGGCTGAAGGCAGTCCTTCATTGGCTGCATAAGGAAAACCGCCAGATCATTATCAGTACCTGCCATAAACGGGAAATGGAAATCCTGGAAAAAGAGGGAATCCCATATCAAAAACTAAAGCTGTAAAAAAATGGTCCTGCGGAATACGCAGGACCGTTTTTACGTCAAAAGTGAAATCTTTTATGCTGCTGCATTCAGCCGACGGCTGTAAGGGCAGCTTTATTTTTCGTATCTTGCCATATAATTGTTGACACAGCGTTTGATTCTGTCCACAGGGTTCAGAAGATGGCTTACGGACATATCATGGTTCAATGTGTCGATAATAAGGGCAATATACTTACTCATATCACAGGTAATATAGTAAGGCTTTTCAAGCAGCTCAGGGGACTGGTATACAAGGTTGGTGGTGAGCAGCTTATCAAATACTCCTTTGTCATGGGCTTTATCAAACTTTTCTAATCCGTCTGTGAACAGACCGAAGGTAGAACAGATATAAATCCTGCCGGCACCTCTTTCTTTTAAGAGAGAGGCGATTTCCAATACGGTATCGCCGGAGGAAATCATGTCATCCACCAGGATCATATCCTTCCCTTCAAGCTTAGGGCCAAGGAATTCAAAAGCGGCAACAGGATGACGTCCGTTTATGAATGTGGAATAGTCAAGACGTTTGTAGTACATTCCCATGTCAACGCCAAGAATATTGGCGAGATAGATGGCACGTCCCATACTTCCTTCATCCGGACTGATGATCATAAAGTGTTCGTTGTCAATATGAAGGCCGTCCTCGTGGTTCAGAAGTGCTTTAATGAACTGGTAGGAGGGCTGTACAGTCTCAAATCCGTGAAGGGGTGTGGCATTCTGGATACGGGCGTCATGGGCATCGAAGGTGATGATATTTTCCACGCCCATGCTGATCAGTTCCTGCAATGCCGTTGCACAGTCCAGGGATTCCCTTCCCACACGCTTGCTCTGGCGGCTCTCATAAAGATATGGCATAATAACATTCACTCTGCGGGCTTTTCCGCCTATAGCGCCTATGACGCGTTTAAGATCCTGGAAATGGTCGTCAGGGGACATAAGGTTTGTGTATCTTCCTATGGGATAAGTCATGCTGTAATTGCAGACGTCAACCATAATATAGATATCATCTCCCCGGACGGATTCGGAGATCGTACATTTGGCTTCACCGGAACCGAAGCGGGGCGTCTGCACCGGGATAGTATAGGAGTCTCTCTGGTATCCCTCAAAAGCAAAAGAATCAATTCCCGGATGATTGCGTTCCCTGCGCCATTGAACCAGCCAGTCATTTACCTTCTGACCTAAATCCCGGCAGCTCTCAAGCGGAATCAACCCCAGTCTTCCCACCGGAAGTGTAGCTAAATCTTTTGTAGTTACCTGTGCCATGCTTTATTTTCCTCCTGAAAAAATTTTCTGTATACGTATATCCTTCCCAATTAGTTTCAACATATGATAATTGCTGGCAATTCGGGAAAAAGTTCTCTCCGAATATGTCTCTGAAAAATTCTCCAGTTTCAGATTCGTAGAGATGATCGTTGATTTTCTGCGCATGATCCTTTCGTTGATGCATAAAAACAACTGGGAAGAGACGAAGCTGTTGGTAAGCTCTGTTCCCAGATCATCAATGATTAAAAGGTCGCAGTCATAAATAAATTCTTCTCCGCCGTTCTCCTTCTTTTTAGAAAAGGTGGAGGCGGCAAGCATATCAAATAAATCAAAGGCAGAAAAATAGAGTACGCAGTGAGCGGACTCGAGAAGCTCATGGGCCACACAATGGGACAAAAATGTCTTACCCACGCCGGTGTCTCCATAGAGGAACAGATTCTCAAAGGAACTGTCAAAATCCCGCACAAAATTTCTGGCGGTGTCGTATGCGCGCCTGGCGGTATCCCGTGCAGTCTGTCCTGTGGCTTCATTTTTTATTGTATCAGAATAATAATCAAAAGAAAAGTGGTCAAAATTTTCTTTTTCCAGAATTTCTTTTAAATTAGACTGGGTATACAGCAATTCTATTTCTGCCTTTTTAAAACATGTACATTTTTTGCTTCCTATATAGCCGGTATCCTGACAGAGGGGGCAGGTACAGGGCAGCTCCAGATAATCCTTCGGATAGCCGTTGATGATCAGCAGTGCTTCCCGCTCCTCGGACAGAAGGGAAATGGCAGCTTTTAAATCTGACAGGCCTGATTCCTTTCCGCTGAGCAGACCGCGGGCCTTCCGGGCGCTTAAGGTCGCTACTTCTTCATCAATTTCCCGAAGACGGGGAACCTTAACGTAGGCTTCTTCCTGACGTTCCTCAAGAAGCCGGCGGTTCTGTGCCTGTCTGCGGTTATACTCCCTCATTATGGTATCGTACTGAAAATTGTGTAAAGGCACGGCGGGCCTCCTTTTTTGTTGTGGTAAATATTATATGATGTCGGGGTCAGAAGAGAAGCGAGTGTCTGCCTGAAGATGACAGCACCCGCCCCGGCTCCCTTTTGACCCCGACATCATTATTACAGCTATTGGTTCAGCAGATGCTTCTCATATTCGTCGAAATCGTACTCCCGTTGGTGGAAGTTATTAAACCGGTTAGAGGATTTAGGCTGCTGGGCAGGGCGGGATGTTTCTTTTTCCAGCTTGCGTTTCTTATGCTCAGCATCCAAGGTACGGATGTCATCCATACTTTTTACATTTTTTTTCTTCCAGCCGGACAAAATCTTGTCGGCATACTGAAAACTGGGCTGGCCTGTCTGGAGAACTGTACGGCTGCAGGCCTCCTGGATCAAGTCCATGGTAAAGCCGTATTCCTTCATCCAGGTATCCATCAGGGAAATCTCGGTGTCCACCGGGTTACGACCGCTGATCCCCATAGCCTTGAGTATGAGGTAATATTCCTTGCTGTGGCGGGAAGAAGCTTCCTTGGCCATGTTTACGGTAGTGATGCCTTCCTGTGCCCAGGCAAGGGCAACTGTCTCTATGTAGCGCATGCTCTTATGGCTGCGGGTGACACAATATTCCAGAAGATATTCGATCAAATCTGCAGAGAGCTTCAGTTCATCGTAGAAGAAAAGGATTTTCTGCATTTCTGTGGGGGTAAGGGTTTTTCCCAGATATTGTTCTGCGATGTACAGAAGCTGGATAATATCCTCATTCTTTTTTAACTCCTTCACTCTGTCGGGAGTGAGGGAATGATTTTTTGATGATGGTTTCCCGGTGGCCTCATCAGGGGATGAATCCTCTTCACGGGGGGACTGGGAGACCGTAGGCTGGACAGGGGCGGCTTTTGGGGCCGTTGGCTCATTGGGAACGTCCCTGGCGGAGGTGTCGTCCGTGGACTGCAGGGTAATGCCGGTAAGCCTTCTGTCGGCGCCCCAGCTCAGAGTGAGGAGGTTTTCTTTTTCCCAGTATTTCAATGCACGTAAAATATCCCTCTCTGTACAGAGAAGGCGATCTGCCATTTCCTCCAGACTGAAAGCATCAGGAGTGCTTGAAAGAATCCTGGAAAGATATATATATACCTTGACGAATTCTCCGTTTGCCTGGGGCATATACCGGTCAATAAAACTGTTGGATAATAAAGTAAACTCCATATCGGAAGAGGTCTGTAAAGTAATCATACTCATGAACTGCAACCCACTTTCTAAATTAAGACTACCTGGATTATAGCACAACCCTTTTTAAAAGAGAATAGCCTATTTTCTCAGCAAATTCATCCACATTAAATTGTGGATAATGTGGATAATGTGGAAAAGGAAAAATGAGTAATATTATGGGAAACCTGTGAAAGTAAGAACTTTGTAAGAAATACGCAATTTTTGCTGTAGGTTTGTGTCGAATTATGTTAAGTGGATTATACACAAAAAAATCCACATGCCTTACACAGTAAAAATGTGTATAAACATGTGGATAATGTGGATAACTATTTTCCTAAAAGGTGTTCTCCTATATTTACGACATCTCCCGCCCCCATAGTTATCAACAGGTCACCCTGTGTACAACTTTCTAATAAAAAATTTTCAATTTCATCGAAGGTGGAAAAGTATTCACAAGGAGTGCCAAGCTCCAGAATGCATTTCTGCAGATCCTGGGAGGTGATTCCGATAGTGTTCTGTTCTCTGGCTGCATAAATATCTGCCAGCACAACATGGTCAGCCAAGGTGAGAGCCTGTGCAAACTCAGGAAGGAGTGCCTTGGTCCTGGTGTAAGTATGAGGCTGGAACACACACCAGGTTTTTTTGTGGGGATAATTCTTTGCTGCGTGGAGAGTTGCCTCGATTTCTGTGGGATGATGAGCATAATCGTCGATAATGGTCACTCCGGCCACTTCTCCTTTATACTGGAAGCGGCGGTCAGTTCCGGTGAAGCCTCCAAGTCCCTTGATGATAACTTCTTCGGATAGTCCAAGAATGTGTCCCAGGGCGATGGCTGCCAGCGCATTGGATACATTGTGGATACCCGGTACCTTGAGATAATAGCTGCCGGCTTTTTTTCCGTCCCGAAGGACAGTGAAGGAAGCGTGGCCATATTTGTCATAGGTAATGTCAGATGCCTGATAATCAGCTTCATGTTCAAGTCCATAGGTGATCACGCGGCATGGCAGGTCACGGATGATCTCTTCATATTCGGGAGTGTCACTGTTGATGATCAGGGTGCCGTCCTGGGGCAGAAGCTCTGCAAAACGGCGGAAGGAATGACGTATGTCCTGGATATCCTTAAAGAAGTCCAGATGGTCTGCATCAACGTTGAGGATAATACTGATCTTTGGGAAGAAGCTTAAAAAGCTGTTGGTGTATTCGCATGCTTCTGTGACAAAGGTCTCGGACTGCCCTACACGGATGTTGCCGCCGATAGCCGGAAGGATACCGCCCACACTGATGGTAGGGTTGCAGTTTCCTTCCAGGAGGATGTGGGAAACCATGGATGTAGTGGTGGTTTTGCCGTGTGTTCCGGAAATGGCGATGGGAGTCTCGTAATTGCGCATGATCTGTCCCAGCAGTTCGGCGCGGGTGAGCATAGGTATGCCCTTTTCTGCCGCGCGGGCAAATTCGGGATTGTCAGGGTGGATAGCAGCCGTATAAACTACAACCTCCACTCCTTCTTCAATGTTGGAGGCCCGCTGTCCGTAGAAAATCTTTGCACCCTTGTCTGCCAGAGACTGGGTCAGAGGACTCTCCTTGGCATCGGAGCCTGATACGGTGAAATTTTCACCCAGCAGGATTTCCGCAAGGCCGCTCATACTGATGCCGCCGATACCTATAAAATGGATATGCAGAGGCTTATGAAAGTCTATCTGATACATAGTAAAATCTCCTTAACTCATGTATTTTCAACGTGGCTGAGCTGTGGCTGCGCAGTATTGCAGTAGAGAAGTGTAAAATAAGGCTGCAGCCCCAGTTATTCCGCTATATTATACTCCGAACAGGGCAAAATGAAAAGAGTTTCTTTAACTTCAAAAAAACAGTAAAAATGACATAATATGACAAAAAGCACGTCATTATTTGTAAGAAATACACAAAGAGTAAAAAGGAAAAAAAGTATACTTTATATAAAACGTATGCAATAACTCTAAAAAAAATAAAATTCAAGCAAAATAATTGTAAAAAATGTTCACTAATGAATTAAAGTGTGATATAATATTGAAATCATAACATACAAGAGGTGATTGCATGATTAAGAAAGAAATGATTGCCATGCTTTTAGCTGGCGGACAGGGCAGCCGGCTCGGTGTGCTGACCGAAAAAGTTGCGAAACCAGCAGTCGCTTTCGGCGGAAAATATCGTATTATTGACTTCCCCTTAAGTAATTGCATCAATTCGGGTATTGATACAGTAGGTGTGCTGACACAGTATCAGCCTCTGCGGCTGAATACACATATCGGTATCGGTATCCCGTGGGATTTGGACAGAAATGAGGGCGGGGTAACTGTATTACCTCCATATGAAAAGAGTACAAACAGTGAGTGGTATACCGGTACTGCCAATGCCATATTCCAGAATATGGATTACATGGAGCAGTACAATCCGGATTATGTACTGATTTTATCCGGAGATCATATCTATAAGATGGACTATGAGGTAATGCTTGATTTCCACAAAGCAAACAAAGCAGATATCACCATCGCGTGTATGCCGGTTCCCATTGAAGAGGCAAGCCGCTTCGGGATCATGGTAACTGACGAGACAAGCCGTATCGTAGAGTTTGAGGAAAAGCCGGAGAAGCCCAGCAGCAATCTGGCGTCCATGGGTATCTACATATTCAGCTGGCCGGTACTGAAAGAAGCTCTCTATGCTCTTAAAGACCAGAACGGCTGCGATTTCGGCAAGCATATCCTTCCGTACTGCAAGGAAAAAGACCAGCGTCTTTTTGCTTATGAGTATAATGGATACTGGAAGGATGTAGGAACACTTGGCTCTTATTGGGAAGCCAACATGGAATTGATCGACATTATTCCTGAATTCAACTTATATGAAGAATTCTGGAGAATCTATACAAAGGGTGACATTATTCCTCCGCAGTATATTTCCTCTGATGCGGTGGTGGACAGATGCCTCATAGGAGAGGGTGCTGAGATTTACGGTGAAGTACATAATTCTGTCATCGGTCCTAATGTCATTATCGGAAAAGGCAGTGTTGTGCGTGATTCTATTATTATGCGCAATTCTACCATTGGTGAGAATGTGGTAATGGATAAGTCTATCATCGCAGAGGATGTCACCATTGGGAACCATGTAGTTTTGGGCTGCGGCGAGGAAGTGCCCAATGTGGTGAAACCGGCTGTCTATGCCTTCGGTATTGCTACTGTCGGCGAGCGCAGCGTGATTCCTGACAATGTGAAGATCGGGAAGAACACTGCAATTTCCGGAATTACCGTGCCTGAAGATTATACAGATGGTGTTCTGGCAAGCGGACAAGTAATTGCAGCAAAGGATGGTGACAAAAAATGAGAGCAATAGGTATTATTTTGGCTGGCGGTAACAACAACCGCATGAGAGAATTATCGAATAAGAGAGCGATCGCGGCAATGCCCATCGGCGGAAGCTACAGAAGCATTGACTTTGCCTTAAGCAACATGGCGAATTCCCATATCCAGAAGGTTGCTGTACTGACCCAGTACAATGCCCGTTCTCTGAATGAGCATCTAAGCTCTTCAAAATGGTGGGATTTCGGAAGAAAGCAGGGCGGTCTTTATGTGTTCACCCCGACGATTACCAAGGAGAACAGCCTGTGGTATCAGGGGACAGCAGATGCTATCTATCAGAACCTGACATTTTTGAAGAACAGCCATGAGCCATATGTTGTTATTGCATCCGGCGACGGTATCTACAAGCTGGATTACAATAAAGTGCTGGAATACCATATTGCGAAACGGGCTGATGTGACAGTTGTATGTACAAGCTGCCGTGATCAGAGCGAGGTAGAGCGTTTCGGCGTTCTCCGCATGAATGAAGACTGCAGGATTGAGGAGTTTGAGGAGAAACCTATGGTTTCTTCCTATAATACAGTTTCTACAGGTATCTATGTGATCCGCAGAAGACAGCTTATTGAGCTGATCGAGAAGGCGGCTCAGGAGGGACGTAACGATTTTGTCAAAGATATTCTCATCCGTTATAAGAACCTGAAGAGAATCTATGGCTATAAGATTGACACTTACTGGAGCAATATCTCCACAGCAGAGGCGTATTACAGAACGAATATGGCGTTCCTTGAGCCGGAGATCCGCAATTACTTCTTCAAACAGGAACCGGCCATCAAGACGAAGATCGATGATCTTCCGCCTGCGAAGTATAATCCTGGTTCCGTGGTGAAGAACAGCCTTATATCCAGCGGATGTATTGTCAATGGTACGGTAGAGAATTCCGTCTTGTTCAAGGACGTTTTTGTTGGAAATAACTGCGTGATCAAAAATTCAGTAATACTCAATGATGTATATCTGGGGGATAACACACATATTGAGAACTGTATTGTTGAGAGCCGGGATACGATCCGGGCAAATTCATACTATTGCGGCGAGGGAGAAGTGAAGATCGTCGTAGAGAAAAACGAGCGATACGTATTATAAGTATGTGCACTTAATGAACAGGGAAGTTCAGTAAGTATTGGTTTGGGACGGAATACGTAGGCGAAACGAAAGGGGCTAGCATAAAAATGAATATTACGGATGTACGTGTGAGAAAGGTTGCGAAAGAAGGTAAGATGAAGGCAGTTGTCTCCATAACGATTGATGATGAATTCGTAGTACATGACATTAAGGTGATCGAAGGCGAAAAAGGTCTGTTTATTGCGATGCCGAGCCGCAAGGCTACAGACGGTGAATATCGGGATATCGCCCATCCGATCAATTCAGCTACACGGGATAGGATTCAGACGATCATCCTGGACAAGTTCCAGGAAGCTATGGCAGCAGAGCCGGCAGAGGCTTCAGCAGCCGAATAGAGAACGGCAATCTTAATCATGCAAGGGGATAGAGAGTGAAATATACATAATGGCGGTACTTCCGGAAGGAGGCACCGCCATTCTTTGGGTACGCCGGGGTGTCAGATCGACAAGGCGTGTAGCTTAAGATATAAAATTATTTTTTTACAGTAACAACACATTTGAGGCGGTAGGTAGTGGTATTTACTTTATAATAAGCGTATACATTTACTTTTCCGGCCTTTTTCGCGGTTACTGCACCATTTGCAGATACGGTTGCTATTTTGGTGTTTGCGGATTTCCATTTAATATTCTGAATCTGCAATGCATTAAGTCCGAGAACTGCAAGCTGGTATTTGCTTCCGGCCGTAATAGTGCGTTTTGTTTTATTCAGACGTGCAGATCCTGTGGATGATACCAAAGAGCTGAATAATTTGCCTACATAGCCGTTTATGATTTTCCCTGAGGAAGTATCATGATAACTTATTTCATACCAGGATGGAGACTGGGCAACGGCGGTTACCTCAGATCCGTTGGGGAGAGTTTTGATCACAGTAGAATTTGCGCTGGGACTTAAATGCACGTTTAATGGCTTGGTGTTTGTTTTTACAAGTACATTTTTGCCGGTGACAGGTTTAAAGGTTTCCTCAGATACAGCAGGAGTATCGTTGCCTTTTTCTATGAGTTTTGCCCATTCTGCAGCGATGAAGCCCTGTTCCCAGGTATATCCGTTCTTGAATTTGATGCGTATCCATTTGTCAGATTTGGAGAGGGCATCTACTACAGTGCCGTGGGGAAGAAGAGCAATGACTTTATATTGAAGCCCTGCAACACTGTGAACGTTGACACCGTCTTTTGCTGTGACGATGGCCTCGGTATTTCTTAGTTCTGTATAGCCGTCACTGAGTACATCGGTAAGCTTTTCTATCAGCGGTTCGCCGGTGTCTGTGGTGCCGCATACCCATGCTGAATATCCGTGATAATAAATTTCAATCCAGTTATCAGAAGTGCTGATGATCTCAGCTGTCTCACCGTAAGCAAGTAATCCCATCCTGGTACTTGGATCAGTGGATTTTATCTTGTGGACAAAAACTCCCCCTGTTGTGATAACCCGGATATGGGCCCCGGTTCCCCGTGGAGTCACACTGTCCATGGCCAGAATCTGGAAGGTGCCTGAATCAGAAACCTCCTCTATGCCCGATTGATCCGTTGCGGCTTGTGCGCTCATAGGAATTCCTGTTACCATTACAGCAGCGGAAAGCAATGCTGCAAGGGTTTTTCTTAAATAAGTTCTTCTCATACTTTTCCTCCTTTGGATAAAAATAGTTTATTTTTAAATTGTAACACAGTCATATAAACGTAAAATAAAGAAATTGTTACAAGATTAGTAAATTCCGTAAATGCGGGAAATACCCCGTTTGTGCGGGAATGCAAAATGGAAATATTACGTAATTGTTACAAATCTTAAATAAAAGTGTTGATTTTTTTACGAAATATGTTATACTTGACCTACAGAAAAGGTTATGAGGTGTTTATATGAAGAATAAAAAGATATTTTCATTACTGCTTGCAGGACTTCTGACCGTTTCCCTGGGTACTACCGCCTTTGCGGCAGAAGATCAGATCGCAGACGTACAGGCTCAGAAGCAGGAAGCGGAAGCAGGACTTGCCAATGCACAGGCGAATATTAATAGTCTAGAGAGTAAGAAGCAGGAGCTGGAGAGCTATTTAGCAGATTTAAATGCACAATATGATGAGTTGACCAACAGTGTTGCACAGTTGGGAATAGAGGCGGCAGAGAAGGAAGAGGAGCTGAACCAGGTTAAGATAGACCTGAATAAAGCCCGCAAGGCTTCCGATAAGCAGTATGAAGCTATGAAGATACGCATTGCTTATATGTATGAGAAGGGCGGAAGTTCTGCGTTGGAGCTTCTTCTGTCTTCCAAGAGCATTGCAGAGTTTCTGAACCGTGCCGAGAATGTGGCGCAGATTTCAGAGTATGACAGAAATATGCTGGAGAAGTATGAAGAACTGCAGAAGAGTATCAGTGAGCAGGAAGCAAAGGTTAAGGAAGAAGCTGCATCCATCAATGCCCTTATGAGTGAGAGGGCGGCGAAGCAGCAGGAAGTACAGGCTATGGCTGCCAGTACAAATGACAGCATATCCTCCTACATCGGACAGATCAGTGCAAGCCAGGAAGAGGCCAGCGCTTTGATGGCGGAAATCAGCAGCGCTGACAACAGCATTGCCAGTCTGATGCAGCAGGCAGAGGCAGAGAAAGCGGCCCAGGAGGCAGCGAGGGCGGCCCGGGAGGCAGCAGAGGCAGAAGCCGCTGAGAGTAACCAGGGCGGCGAAGAAGAGGACTACGGATATGATCCGGATGAGGACACCACAGAATCCTCCAGCAGTTCCACAAGCAGCAATATCATTGTGGAGGAAGAGGATGAAGAGGATTACGGAGACTCCGGGGAATATGGAAGCAGTGGAGAAAACGGAGGCGAAGACAGCAGTTCCGGTTCTTCTGAAGACAGTTCCTCCTCAAATTCAGGACAGGGTACATATCTTGGTAACTTCACACTTACAGCATATTGTAACTGTGCACAGTGCTGCGGAACAGCAGGGAATCTCACTGCCAGCGGAACAGTCCCCACAGCAGGAAATACAGTGGCAATGGCTGGAGTTCCTTTCGGGACACAGCTTATGATCAATGGCAATGTGTACACAGTGGAAGATTTAGGCACACCGTACGGCCACGTAGATATTTACTTTGACAGCCATTCAGAGGCATTAAGCTTTGGGCTGCAGTATGCAGATGTGTATCAGTTAAACTGATATAGATGGTGTTTTAAGAAATAGAGATTTTGCAAAGATATTTTAAAAAGAAGGAAGAAATGCCGCAGCCGGATACTGCAGCGTTTCTTCCTTCTTTTAGTTATTTAACAGTGACGTTCAAAGTTACTTCTGCGCCGCCTGAATATTTACCTTCACTGTCATTGACAGTAGCCGTGAGCGTGGTAGTGCCGGCTTTCAAGCCTGTCAGCACAAATTCCTCTGCCCCTTCTTCCTCAGATTTGCCTGCGTAGCTGATTATACTGTCATCACCGATGGTATAGGTGATATCAGAGTTCACATAGCCGTCCCGGCCCCAGGTACTTGTAAACTGGGTATGGAAATATAAAGGAGCAGTTTCCCCTGCAGTGATTTCAATATCCCCGCTGCTTATACTGTAGTCAGTATTTTCGTCATAGTCTGGAGTATCTGACCAGGTAAGTTCTGCGCTTCCTTCTGTAATACCCACTGCGAATTTAGCAACAATAACATTCTGACCGCTGTAGGAATATAATCTGCTGTTGGAATTACCTTCTGTACTTCCTACCCGCACGATCCGGTCATTGTAATCTTTGGGGTCATCCTCTGTCAGGTTAGTCCAGTTGTTAAATGCCTCGCCTTCCTCCTGGTGTGTGTTGTTAACTGGCATGTAAGCACGTTCCTCTGACTGTGCTTTTTCTTCAAGTCCGGCTTCCTCATTGGCGGTCCGCTGGCAATAGTCTGCGGGAGTTTCGGAAACCAGATAAAGATATGTAAAGCCTTCTGCCTGTTCCTGGGCAGGAGTACCGTCATCCTGGAGAGCAACCTCCTGTGCCGATAATTTTCCTCCGCTGGTATCATAGGACACATAAGAATAGTCAGAATCTAAATAACTGCCTGCCATATGTGTTGAAGTATATTTGTCATCCAGAAGTCTTCCGCCTATATCTCCGTCTCTGTAAATGTAGCTTTCACCAACGGAAAGATCCTGGGCGCTTTTGATCAGGGTATAGAATTTATCGGGGGATGATTCATCCTGTATAATAATGTAAATACCTTCGCCATATTCAAAAGTATCCGCTTCGTAATATATTCCGCCTTCCTCATATTCTTTTGAAGCAGTAGGGGTTTTTGAGAGAATATAGGCTCCCGCGTTGATATAATCTTCCTGATATTTATCATTAAAAATTTCTTTTATGTCAGCATTCTTCGTTTCCCCGTCAAGACCCTGATGAGCACCTAAATCATTGTAAACTGCAAATTCGCTGTCAGGACCGTTTTGCTCCGGCGTGTACATTGCAGATACTGTTAAGCTGTTTAGAACAGTGAGACTTACAGCCATTCCCATAGCCAATCCTTTGGCAGCACGATTTTTTATTTCCTTTGTCCTCATATCAATACCTCCTCTATTTTTTATTGGGCAGATGTTTCGTTGATCAGATCATTCATCAATATAGTAAGGGCAGAGTTGATGTATCCCGGTTCATAGGCTGCCTTGCATCCCTGGCCTCCAAGAATCCGTCCTTCATCATCGGCCAAATAATTGGCAAACTGCTCTTCGTGTGTCCAAACATGGTTTGCAATAATGGTGTTGTCAAGAAGTGAGTTATCCTTCAGATAACTGCCGGTTGAGCTGAATAATTCTCCTGCACAGCCTACAAGAGCCACGTCACCGATGTGAAGTACCTGAAGCTGAAGCCCGTATTCATCTGAGCCGCTTTCATTATCTTCTGAAGCTGGTATTGAGGTGCCGCCATAGGCGAAGTTTACAGAAGCATCGCTTGTGGTGCTGTCAATGGATGCAAGAGCGCTTTGTACGTCTGAATAATGGATTTTACCAAGGTACTCCAATATATCTTCGCATCCGTCTTCTATATAAGTAGTTTCTTTGTCGTTAGTATCCACTGCCGGAGTGAAGTATTCATTAGCAAAAATAGGATTCTGGTCCCCGGCTGCTCCGCTGATCCATAAGGCAACGGAGTCATCATAAGAGTTTTCCAGACAATTGGAAACATATCCGGGGATATCGGAGCTGACTCCGGTTCCGCCGTCAATACACTGGTTTGCATACATAACAGTTCCGTGGACTGCATAATTCACAATAAATGCAATGGGATTCCCGTCCATATCATCAAAACGGACAGCAGCAACAGTCTTGTCGGAGGGGCCTGTGGGATTGTATCCCTGGCTTCTGTAGGAGGAACCGTCTTCTGCCGTATATGTCCGGTTTCTGTTCACATTAATGTAGCTTTCACTGTAACCGATTCCCATAGTTGCAGGTTCCATTTCTGCCAGAGCCTCATCTGCCGCATCCAGCATCTGTTCCATGGCAAGCTTGCCCCAGCGCTGCAGGTTAGTAACCTCAGGGTCATTTTCCTCATAATCCAGATTTATTTCTTCGGTAATTTCCGGCACGGCATGGGAATGGGTTGTACTGTAGAAAATTGCCTCAATGGGAAGCTCGGTATGTTCTGACAAGGCCTGGGCATACTGAGGTCCGTAAGGTCCCCGTCCTGACTCAAAGGAAACAACCAAGGAAGTATTTTCGCTGTCGCTGATGGCAGCTACTCTTACATGGATAGGGTCGATGACACCTACCAGAGTGGTTTTTCCCGTTCCGTCTATTGGCAGAAGACCATTTTCCACGGTGGGGGTGATGTCTCTGACGGCTGCACCTACAGACAGGGAATGCGCTGTGTTTGATGTTTCCGCAGGCATTTCATTTGCATATGCGGGTAATGCAAAGCCTGCTGTGAGGCTGAACGCTGTGATACAGGTGACAACTGCTTTTGCAAATTTGGAGCTTTTTGCTTTATTTCTTATCTTCATATTCTTTCTCCTTTTCAGTGATCAGTTCAGAGCGTCCTCTGCTGTATTCGTTATGCTGCATAACTTGTTTCGGACTTTATTATAACTGCACAAAAAAGCTGGCGTCAATCCATGGGGATTCCGTTATTTTGACCATAAGATTATCTTGCCTATCATTTTGTAAAAATAATGGGTAAAAAATACGGAGCATTTTTCATTTTTTTAAACAGGATAAAAAGTAAGACAAAAAAACGGAACGCCTGACTTCTGCTGTTTGTCGACATGAAAACCATGGGTATGTTATAATTCAGACAGATGTAAAACAAGGATCAGAAACATGGGGAAAGGAGGTAAGTTATGGGAAAGAAGGGGACTTTGGGACTTTTCTTTTTGATGTTGGTGACATGTACTGTAAATGTACCGGGGGCAGACAGAGAAAATGAAGAACAGCACCGGATCACCGTAATCGTTCCTTCCAGAGCGGAGACAGTTTACTGGCAGGAGATCAATGACAGTATGTGTCTGGCAGCAGAGGAAAACCAGGTAGATTTAAGTGTGCTCTATACAGAAAATAATGACAGCTATATTGCAATGGATCTAAATGATGCGGTGGAAATTGCGGCCCTCACAGAAACAGAGGCAATTATCCTTCCTTACAGCAAGGCTGATGAGACTACGGATCAATTATTGCTTCAGGCCAAGGCTGCAGGGATCAAGGTAGTGCTTATTGACTGTGACAGCAGCGATGAGCTGCGGGATGCCTACATTGGCATTGACAATGAGGCGGCAGGCTATGCACTTGGATGCTATGTACTTAAGAATCTTGGAGAGGATCAGAAAGCGCTTCTAACAATTTCTGAGATTTCTGAGGCTAAACCCAACATAAAAGAGCGGGTGGATGGTTTGAGAAGGGCGTTTCAGGAATTTCCCCAGCGTCTGCAGATATCTATGGTCATGTCAGACACAGAACTTGGACAGTCAATTGAGCGTGAGAATTATATAAAGACTATGGATGATCTAGGTGCCTTAGTAGCTATATCAGAACGGGGGACAATAACAGGCGCCCAGCTTTTGGCCCAGCTGAAACTGGAGGATAAGGTAAGCCTGTATGGCTTTGACCAGACTGAAGAAACCATGCAGCTTCTGGAGGATGGAAAGCTTAAGGCTTTGATCGGACAGAAGCATCGGCAGATGGGCAGTAAAAGTGTGGAGACAGCATTGGAGCTTATTGAGGGCAAAGACATTTCAGCAGATAGGGGCAGTATTGATTATGATCTTGTCTGTACAGGGGAGGGAAAATGATGGACGATTCATCTGCAAACTCTGTTACCTTCGGTATAGTGGAGGATGAACGGATAGAAAGCCAGGCAATGGAGCGTTTTATAGTCAGCTCTTTCCCAAAAGCAAAAGTCATCTGGAGAAGAGAGGACGGAGAAAGCGGGCTTTTGGCTGTCAGGAGACAGCAGCCGGACATATTGATCGTGGATATTGAGATGCCGGTGATCAATGGACTGGAGCTGTGTGAGATTCTGTACCATGACAATTATGAGGGAGTGATTTTGATCAATACTGCCTATTCTAAATTTTCTTATGCGAAAAGGGCTATTGCCCTTAAGGTTTTTGACTATATTATCAAGCCTATAGATAATGAGGAGCTTTTTGAAACACTAAACAGCTGTATCCGGGAGGCGGCCAGGAGAAAAAAGGAGAAGATGCACCAAAAAGATATGGAGGCATTGACTCAGGGCATGGGTCAATATGCATTATCCCTTCTGGCCCGGACATCCCTGGACTGGGAACAGGTGGAACGTTTTTTTCAAGTTATCGGGTGGCCGGGAGGAGATCACCTTCAGACATATGTGGTACATCTTGTGTCCAAGACACCTTTTTCTACCGCAGAAATGCTCAGCTTTACTGAAAAGCAGACATGGCTGCAGGAATATGGTTTTTTGACTGCTTCGGACTATGCCGACAACAGTCATCTTCTGATATTAGCCCAGCCCCGCAAGTTAATTCAGCCATACAGATGGTATACATTGATCTGGCTTTTTACAGTCAGCTGCATCCAATGTACCGCCAACACCATAGCCAGGATCAGCAGTGTCTGTGAGGATGCATTTACAGCAGCCAGGGAATGCAGGGAGACAGGTTTTGTACCGGAATATATCTCGGCTGAAATTTGGGAGAGGATTGAAATTCCGGGAAGAACCTGGAGAAGAATGAGGAAAAAAGATACAGAGAAATACCGTAATATGCTGGCACGTTATCTGCGTGACCGTCTGACGGCAAGAACAGAAAGGATGTTTGCTAAAATACAGGAACAATATGATTCAGAACAGGAAGTGGTTTTTTGGGAATTGGCCCAGGTATGCGGGGAGGCATTCCTTGAGGTCTGGCCCTCAGCAGACATTAAAACAGCAGCAGGTACGTTGTTTCAGGAGAATGTAAATCCGAAAAAATGGCTGGATGAGTTCATTAGGTACTGTCAGGAGCTTCCCCAGCCGGAATCAGGGGATTCCTTTGAAAGAGTGCTTCAGTGGATGGGGGAATCCTTTGCCCAGGAGGTCAGCCTTGTGTCAGCGGCAGAGAAGTTAGGACTTGACACTGCCTATTTCAGCCGGCTTTTTAAAAAGAAAACAGGAAAGAACTTTTCAGATGTTCTCACAGACATACGTATGCAGCATGCAGAAAAACTGCTTAAGGAAAATCCGGATTATTCATTGGAGGAATTAAGCCTTGCCTGTGGTTTTTCCAGTAAAACATATTTTAGCGAGGGGTTTAAGAAATGGAAGGGAATGACAATCACACAATTTTTAAAGACGCAGAAGGAGTAACGATCACTTTTTTCAGGTCATCAAGGTTTAAACTGCTGATGTTCAGCATGATTCTTCTTGTATATGGGATCATATTTTCTGCTTTGTTTGCCAGGCTTACCATTAAGCTTTCCCATGATATGCAGGACACAGCGGCATTGCAGTCTGACTATTATAACGGCTATTCCTCCCTGTCCCCGGCGCATCTGAATCTGCGTAATTATCTGAATTTTTCCAGCGAAGAATATTTGGACCGGTATCATAAGACAAAAGAAGAAATAGAAGATTTTATTATATTGCTTGAAAGGAAGGATTCAGATGTTTATTCCCAGGATTTGGCCAGGCTTTGCCGGAAATATCTCCAGGAGGCAGAGCGTACCATTGAGTACCATGAGGAAGGGAATACAGAGGAGATGCTTACATCCTATGGAAGAACAGAGAGGATACAGAAATTAATTTCAGTTTTTTCTTCTTATTCATTGAAGGGGATGGAGGAACAGGTGAGTGTCCGCCTTGCAGAACAAAATAAGGCTATGCTTACTCAGCTGAAGAATATTATTATTGCTCTTCTGGCGGTAACTGCATTGATCATCGCCCTTGCAGCATGGTTTGTGCGGTATTTTCTGGCACCGCTTTATGACCTCACGTCTATGGTAAAGCGGATTTCCCCGGAAAACTGGAGGATCAAGGAGGCGCCTGACATCCACAAAGATGAAATGGGGCTGCTGATTTATGCTTTTTATGAGATGATGAATAAAATACGCCGCCAGTTTGAGGAATTGCTCCATAAGCAGCAATTGGAAACTGAACTTCAGAGTGAACGGGAGAAAAGTATACGGACGGAAGCACTGCTTGCCAAAAGCGAACTAAAGGCATTTCAGTCCCAGATCAATTCTCATTTTCTTTTTAATACCATGAACACCATATCTAAACTGGCTTACATGGAAAATGCGCCTGGTGTCCAGAATGCTGTGAATCTTCTGGCTCAGTTTCTGCGCAACATTCTCAGCCAGTTTAACCGGGTTGTCACTCTTTCAGAGGAATTCGACAATGTAGAGAATTACATAGAAATCCAAAGGCTGCGTTTTGGAGACCGTATTGAGTTTGAGTCAGCTATGGATGTGGATTTAGAGTGGCTGAAGCTGCCGTCAATGACCTTGCAGCCTTTGGTGGAGAATGCTTTTCAGCACGGAGTATCCGGGAAAAAGCAGGGCTTTATCAAATGTGCAGCGGAAAAGGAAGGGGAGGAAGTGCTGCTCTATGTCTGGGATGACGGAGCCGGTATTGGAAAAGAAAAGTGTGAAGAGCTTAGAAAGAGCCTGATGGAAGACAGTGTTAACGGGAATCCGGGTCAGTGTATAGGACTGGTGAATGTGTACCGCAGGCTCTGCCTGAGCTGTCCGGGAAAGGTGGTTCCCATATTGGAGGGAGAAGAGGGAGCTTTTGCCCAAATAGGTTTCCGCATTCTACCTGCCTGAAACAAAAAAAGTACATGTCTTAAGCTGCCGCCGGGACATGTACTTTTTTATAAAGGTATACAGTATATCGAGTGGGTCGGCGGTATTACTACCGCTTTCCCCTCTAAGAACCGTACGTGA
>JAUNHC010000063.1 GCA_030524175.1 Eubacteriales bacterium | reverse complement strand
GATAGGGTAGCTAACAGTTAGCAATTCATTACGCGACTTCACGTCGCACTTCTGCTTCAATGTGCACATTCTTGTCGATGGAGGAAACTACCTCTAAAGCTACTTTACCTTTTACGGCAGTATTATTAATAACACATTCCTCATCTGAGGATGCGGGATATCCCGTTCCCTGATTGTAGCCTGGCTGAACCGTAATCACCTTTTCATCCACGGACGCATGGCCCTCCGGAGTTTCTTCTTCTAATATATAAATACCCGGAACAAGATCATCAAAGGTTACCGATGCCTTCGTATTGTCTCTGGACATAACCGTTGATTTGGTTCCAACAGCATCACCCTTGGAATAATGATTCGTTCCCTCAACATATTCTCCAATCGAATTTAAAACTGCTTTATACAGTGTAAATTCCACGCCGGCCGATGGTTTTGTCTTGCCAGCCTCGCAGTCCATATTGGTGGTATTCTCGATTTCCAGCCTGCCTAAGCGGTCATTGGTTACCGTTTCTTCTGTTATAGCGGCTAAATCAGACACTCCCTTTGTCTGCACCGGTATAATATCTTCATTCAGGGCATATCCGTTGGCAGCCATAACCTCCTTCAGATAGTACCATTTCCCGGGAATAAGCCCTGAGAACGCGCACACACCCTCGTCATTGGTCGTCCGCATATCGATTTTGGCGGCTCCCTCCGGTAAGGAAGTGCCTGACGCATCATAAGGCCCATAGATTTCAAATTGAACGCCAGGAAGCTTTGTTTTTGTTACTGTAGAATCCTGCTTAATCACGTTGATTGCTTTTATAGTGTCATTGGTCGCAGTTGACACGGTCTGCTGTCCGGATTTTACATCCGCATTGATTCCATCGCTGAAAAGGCCGTTTTTTGCCTCACCTTGATTTTCAGCCCTTGTTCCCAAGTCATTTGCTGCTCCGCCATAACTTTCCAATGACGTTCCTGCAGTTTGAGCACTCTCAGTACCCTCACTGCTCTCTGCCTGCTCCGTAGAGTCTGTCTGCCCCGTAGAGTCTGTCAGTTCTGGCTGAGATGTTTCCGACAGCATCTGCACACCCGCCGGTTCGGACTGCGCAGATGTGTCTGACGGCACATCGATGTCCACACCGCTTTCCGGTGCAGACGCTGCCGTCTGCATAGAAAACCCATTCCCCAAAGAAATAATCATAATGCATACAAGAAACAATGCTGTAAGTTTTTTTACAAGTCTTTTATTGTATTTCATCTTTCCCTCCTTAAATGTTTTCTCCCATACCTAAATAATGAACGCAAAAAAGCACTTCTTTCCCCTTGAAAAAAGGTGCAGAAATGCTTTTCTTAAATGTATTTGTATGCAGAAAACGGGCAGACTGATCCAATACAAAGCAAGAGGGGATTTTACCCCCCCATTTAAAATTAATGCGGTCTTATCTGTCTGGAATTTCTTTACTGTCTGCATACGATACATTCTCCTATATTTTACACTTCATATCTGAACGTATTATATATAAGATTTCATATCATTGTCATTATTTTTTACAAAACTGGGCAGAAAAACGACAAAACTGGGAATGATCTTTCTCCAGACCTTACTATCTATTGTCCGCTAGTCCATATGCCTGCCCCGGAAATGATAAAAAGCACCCAGCATCCCGGCATCATTTCTGTGTCTGGCAAATTTGAGGCTTGTCTTTTCTGCAATCCCTGACACAAGATATTTCTTTAGTGCAGCTTCCATCCTCTCCTTCAGAAAATCCTCCTGGGCCATGATTCCCCCTCCAAGGACAACTACCTCCGGGTTCAGGACATAGCAGATATTGGCAATTCCCATTCCCAGAATATCTGCCATCTCATCTATAGCCTGGCAGCACACGGTATCGCCTTCTCTGGCTGCCTTAAACACTGCATATCCATCCCATGCCTGTGCATCCTCGCCCTTTAGCACAGACACTTTACGTGTGAGGATACTGGCTGCGCCCAGGGTCTGGAAATCACTCCCTGCCATATGCATATATCCTACTTCACATGCACTGTTGCTGAATCCGTGATAAACCTTACCGTCAATGACAATGCAGCCTCCGATCCCTGTTCCGATGGTGAGAGTAAGGGAACTGCCGGTCCCTTTGGCTGCGCCGGATACACTCTCCGCCAGCCCTGCACAATTCACATCATTCTCCACCTCACAGGGAATACAAAATTCCTTTTCTATGGCAGCTTTGAAATTTGTCCCTGCATACTCAGGAATCAGAGGTGCCGCATAGAAAATCTCTCCTTTTTCCACATCCACCATGCCCGCAGTAGAAATACATACGCCGGCAAGTCTGTCTTTCTCCCTGAATCCCCGTACAATTGCAAGGGTTTTCTCAAGAATTGCTGCCCCGCCCTTATGGGCTTCCGTAGCTGTCTCATACCGTTCCAGAATGTTGGCATTCCTGTCCAGCAAGCCATACTTGATCGCTGTACCGCCAATATCAATGCTCACATATTTGTCCATACGGCGTTCACCTCCTGCGTCTGTAAAACCAAAATCAGCAGAATTTATCAACTGCATCTCTCACCATCTTTGCTGCTTCCCGGGCAATGGGCAGATCCTCTGGAATAAGGTCTGCCAGGGGCAGTCTCACACCGCCGATATCCAGTTTTTCATTGATGCGCAGGATTTCCTTGATCACTGCATACATATTCCCGTGTGCAGAACACATTTTATAGATAATATCATTGACAGCATACTGTACTTCTTTTGCCTTTTCCATTTCATTTGCTCTTACCAGCTCATCCAGCTTCAGAAACAGCTCCGGCATCACACCGTAGGTCCCGCCGATCCCTGCCTCAGCCCCGATCACCCGGCCGCTCATAAATTGTTCATCCGGACCGTTGAATATAATATAATCCTCTCCTGCCGCTGCTTTAAACATCTGGATATCCTGAACAGGCATAGAGGAGTTCTTCACACCGATCACACGGGGATTCTCTCTCATCTTTGCGAAAAGCCCCATGGTCAATGCCACACCGGCAAGCTGAGGAATATTGTAGATCACAAAATCGGTGTTGGGAGCAGCTTCACTCATGGCATTCCAGTAATCTGCAATAGCATACTCCGGCAGACGGAAATAAATAGGCGGAATTGCAGCTATCGCATCAACCCCCAGGCTTTCTGCATGTTTTGCCAAAATCACACTGTCCTTTGTGTTATTGCAGGCCACATGTGAAATGATCGTAAGCTTTCCTTTGGCTGCAGCCATCACATTCTCCAGTACCGTCTTACGGTCTTCCACACTCTGATAGATGCATTCCCCCGAGGAACCGTTCACGTAAAGCCCCTTTACTCCCTTATGTATAAAATATTCTGTGAGAGCACGTACTCTTTCAGGGCTGACTTCGCCGTTCTCATCATAACATGCATAAAATGCAGGAATAACACCTTTATATTTTTCCAGATTTCTCATTTTATTTTCCCTTTCTCTCATGATCACCGGATGAAAAACATCAGCCGCAGTTAATTTATTCTGCGGCCGCTCCGGTTTCTGTCCGTGTGTCTTTAGTCCAGTGCTTCTGCAAATGCCTTAGTGATCAGCTGAGGCCTGGTGATGATAGAGCCAACCACCACGCTGAAACAGCCAAGCTCAATGACCCGCTTCACTTTTTCCGGCATATTAATATTTCCTTCTGCAATTACCCGGTGTTTCACTTTTGCAACAATCTCACGGATGATCTCGAAATCATTGTTCTCAATCTTCAAGTCCGCACTCTGCTCTGTATAACCAACCATCGTTGTGCCAATAAAGTCAAAACCAAGCTCATCGGCATGGAGTGCTTCTTCCACAGTTGAGCAGTCTGCCATAAACAGCTGTTCCGGATACCGTTCCTTTACCTCACGGAAAAATTCATCCAGAGTCTTCCCTCCCGGACGCAGTGCACTTGTTGCATCCATGGCAATGATCTCCGGTTTTACTTCCATCAATTCCTCAATTTCCTTCATTGTTGGGGTTATATATACCTTCGAATCTTCATAATCTCTTTTAACGATCCCTATGACCGGAAGATCCACTAATGACTTGATCTCTGCAATATCCTCTTTTGTGTTAGCCCGGATACCTCTGGCTCCGCCTTCCTTTGCTGCAAGCGCCATCCTGCCCATGATAAAAGACGAATGAAGAGGTTCATTGGGCAGCGCCTGGCAGGATACGATCAATTTTCCTTTTAAACTTTCTACCTTTTTATCCATATACTTCCTCCTGTTTCCCGCTTTCTTTGCATATTAAAACAGTTTTTCCACTACTGCCTTGGAGGTTGACTTATTATTTTTCCTGGATTCCTGATAATTTCTTGCATAATATTCCTGGAACAATAAATCCACTAAATATAACTGTCCTATTTTTGCTGACATGGAACCGCCCTCCAAAGGTGATTCCTCTGAACCGCACAGCAAGATCACATCAGAATAGGCCGTCAGCGGTGACTTTCTAAAATGTGTGATACAAGCAATTCTGGCCCCTGCCTGTTTCGCTACCTTAGCCACATGGATATTGTCCTTGGTGGCTCCTGAATATGAAATTATGATGATCAAATCCTCCGGGCCCATAAGGGATGCAGCCATTGACTGCATATGAGGGTCCGTGATACAAGACACTTTTCTGGTAATACGAAGAAATTTGTTGCGTGCTTCTTCTGCGGTCAAAAGGCTGTCTCCGATTCCGAAAAAATAAATCCTCTCCGCATTCTCCATCATAGTGAGAAATTCGTCAAGCTTCTTATGGTCCAGCATCATAAAAGATTCTTTAATGGCACTGATATGGGATTCCATTACCTGGCTCTCCAGCGAATCACTGTGAGGCTGTGCCCCTACAGGCAGATCTGACTCCTGTTCCGTGAGACTTAAGGATAATTTCATCTTAAAATCCTGATATCCGTCCAACTTCAAAGTCCTGCAGAACCGGTAGACACTTGTGTCCCCGATTTTGCAGGCATCAGCCAGGTCTGTGATGGACATGTACAACACTTTCTTTTTATTTTGCAGCACATAATCTGCCACTTTTTTCTCTGCTTTTGTAAACTGATTATATTCAGCCTGTATCTGTAAGATAATGTTGGTATTGTACATGTTGTTCCTCCTGTTCGTTATGTCACAGCAACTTTAACAACACATTTTTTCAAAAAACGGTTTTCTGTCGCTGCAATGCCTGGTTTATGCGGTTCCTCTGCCATACATACAATGAATCTGTTTTTGCCCATGATACAGGAAACAGACTCTCTGCAGATGACTGTTCCGAAATCTTTGGCCGGATCAAATTCATCCAGCACACCTTCCGCATCCAGTCCCACCTGAATGATTTCCGTTCCCTCCAGGTCGATCTGGATATCCATATATCTCCTGTGAATTTCAAATTTACCTTCAGATACATCGCTGGCCTGTGCTTCCATCACATTGGCAAACACTTTGTCTTCCCATATCGCTGTACGCCCCAGAGGAAGTTTGGCCAGTTCTGTACCTTCCAGGAATTCCAGGGCCTTATCCAGCCATTTTGAAATCCCTTTATACTTTTTCAAATTTTCCAACTTATCATAAATCATACCATGTTCTCCTTAAAAAACAATAGGATAAATGACTGTTTCTGCACAAATATCCGTGCGTTTCGCCGCACCGCAAGGCTTCTTAGCCTTTCACGGCTCCCATGGTGATGCCCTGTGTAAAGAATTTCTGGAAAACCAGGAATACCGTAACAATAGGAACTGCTGCCAGCGCAGCACCGGCCATGATCAGTCCGTAGTCAGTTGCCAGCTCTGCCTGCAGTGTTGCAACTCCAAGAGAGATTGTCAGCTTGTTTCTGGAATTCAGCATTACCAACTGCATAAAGTAATCATTCCAGGTGTTAATAAAGGTAAAGATAGCCAGTGCGGCAAATCCCGGCTTAACGATTGGAAATGCAATGCTTGTAAAAGTCTTAAGCTCATTACAGCCGTCAATTTTTGCAGATTCTAAAAGCTCCGTAGGTATATTTTCGCTGAACTGTTTCATCAGGAATACGCCAAAGGGCCAGCCGATCAGAGGCAGGATCACTGCTGCCAGGGTATCGTGGATTCCCATAAAACTGATGATACGCACCAGCGGAACAAGAATTACCTGTTTGGGAAGTGCCATGGCTCCGATAAAGATAGAAAACAGCAATGTCTGTCCGTAAAATCTTTTCTTTGCCAAAACATAACCTGCCAGAGAGGAAGTGATACATACCAGAAGCATGGTTATCACTGCGATAAGCACACTGTTAAGAAGCCAGCTTCCCGCAGGATTCTGTACCAGCAGCTTTTCAAAATTACCTAAAGTAGGATTGGCAGGCCACCACTGAGGCGGTATTTTAATAGTATCAGCCTGTGCCTTGAATGCACCTGTCATGATCCAGTAAAACGGAAATACAAACATGATAGTCAAAAGACTTAAAAGAATAATCGTGATGACACTAAAGGGTGTCCATTTTTTCTTTGCCATTGTGTCTCCTCCCTCTTAATACTCTACATCACTACCCAGGAACTTAAACTGAGCAAAACTGATCAATCCAATTAAAACGGCAAGGAATACACCCATGGTATTCGCATATCCGTACTCGGACAACTTAAAGGCTCTATCATACAGATAGTACATAATGGTACTTGTGGCATAATTAGGACCGCCGTTAGTCAAAAGCTGTATGAGTGAGAAACACTGGAAAGAATTGATCGTTGTGATGACAACAATGTAAAGGGTAGTGGGCAGAAGACTCGGCCATTTGATTTTCCAGAACACCTGAAACTCCGTGGCGCCGTCCACTCTGGCTGCTTCCACCAGAGACTGGTCTATATTTCCCATGGCTGCAATATAAAGGATAATAGGCTGTCCCACTGAAGTGGTGAGCAGGATGATGATAATTGCCAGCAGCGCATATCTCTTATCACCCAGCCAGCTGATATTCTGGTCAATGATATTCCCTGTCTTCAGGATATAGTTAAGGATACCTGACAACGGATTGTAGATCCATTTCCATACAACCGTTACTGCAACAGTACCTGTGACAACCGGCAGGAAAAATACACACCGGAAAAAAGAACGGGTAAATACATTTTTTTCGTATGTCTGTGATGCTACAAATAAAGCAAAAATCACTACCACAGGAACAGAACCCACTACGATCAACAGTGTATTCTTCAATGATTTCAGAAAAATCGGATCGGTAAACATACGTATGTAGTTTTTCAGTCCCACAAAGGTGAAATCTGTCATGGTGTAGTTAAAAAAGCTGGTCACCAGGCCCATCACCATAGGCGCCAGCACAAATACCAGGAAAAATATTAAAACCGGAGCCAGGAAACAATAAGAAACCCAGGTCTCCCTCATTCTTAGTTTATTTAATTTCATGATGTTCTTCCTCCACTAACTCTCAGACCCCTGCTGTCTTTTAACAAATACTCCTTGCACGCAAGCGTGCAAGGAGCTGTCTGTCAAAATTGCATTACTGTCCGCTTTATAACCGACGACACGCTAACGTCCGGACAGTAACCAAATTGCTTATTGTGCTGCTTTCGCAATAGTCTCGTTGGCTTTCGCAGTAAAATCGGTCAGTGCTTCCTTGGGCTCTACATCACCGTTAGAAATACCCTGGCACATTGGGAACCATAAGGTTCTCATTTCTGCAAAACCATCGATGGTATTATAATATGGAGAATAATACTTGGTCCAGGTTGCTAAGGTCTGCATTCTTTCATCCTCATAGAGATTTCCGAAAGAAGTACGTACAGGGAAAGAACCTGTTCTGACTACATCCTTTGGTCCCCATTCCGGGTCATCGCACATGAACTGGATGAATTTCTTGGAAGCTTCAATCTTAGCTTCATCGCCGTTGTCAAATACGCAGAAACCATTTACCAGGTATTCAAGCGCCGGAACACCGTCATCTGACGGGAACGGTACTTCAATAAATTCTACGCCGCTTCCTTCCAGCAGAGCTGCCTGTGTTCCAGGCTGAGCCGGTGACCAGAGGATAGAGAAAGCTGTCTGGCCGCTTGCAAAATTCTGGATGTCTGCAGAACCGTCATACTGTGCTCCGTTGAGCATTAATCCATCGTCAATAAGGGATTTGATAAGCTCCATAGCTTTAATGGAATTCTCATCGTCTGTTGTATACTTAGTCACAGCTTCATCTGTGATGGAGGTGCTGTACAGGTTAGTGAAGAAAGCACGTGGGCCCTGATCTCCGCCCTGACCGTTGCAGAAGAAAGATCCCGGGTTATAGCCTTTCTCTTTTAATGCTTTCAGAACTTCCACAAAATCATCTGTTGTCCAGCCGTCTTTAATCTTATCAGCCACACCTGCATCCTCTGCCATCTGCTTGTTAAATACCATATAGAAAGGTGCTGAGCTGATCGGATACATGTAAGCGGTATCTCCTGCCTTGCAGGCGGAAAGCAGTGCATCATTGTTTACATCTTTCACAAATTCGTCTGTAAACATGTCGTCCAGCGGAGCCAGCTTGCCGGATTTACCATATGTAATGATACGTCCCGGTGCGTCAAAAAGTACGTCCGCCATAGTTCCTGCTTCAATTGCCGTGGTGATCTTCTCCGGGCCTGCTGAGAAGTCAATGGTCTCAAGCTTCACTGTTATGTCCGGGTTTGCTTTCTGGAATGCGTCGATGATCTTCTGCTCCCATGTACCTAATCCGTCATCTGCGTTTTCCTGAGTATAGGTTGGGAATGCCCACCAGGTAATTTCTGTGTTTTCTGCCGCCATCACCGTAGTGCTGCCGAGTCCCAGGGATGCTACCATAGCACCTGTTAAGAGAGCTGATAACAATTTCTTTTTCATGATGATTTTTTCCTCCTTAAGATTTTATTATAATTAACCCTTTGTTAATTATGTTCTTTTTCTCAAAAACTTTTATAAGTTTTTTGTGCTTCTCGCTGGAAATAATATACCATATGAGGAAATATTTTTCAATAGTTTTTATAAAAAAGAAATTTTTTTATTTTATTCTTGCACATGGTTTTCTAAGATGGTATCATAAATTATGGATAAGATTACCTTTTTTAATTTACAGTACAGAATACAGTAAGGAGGAGTTCATCCATGATATCCACGTCAAAAACCATTGTCTGTTTCGGGGATTCCAATACCCACGGCTACAACTCTTTCACCAAAGGACGGTTCACAGAAACCCAGCGCTGGACATGCCTGCTGGACCGGTATCTCCCTGAAAACTATCTGATACGTGAGGAAGGGCTGAGCGGACGTACCACTGCTTTCTCTGACCCGCTCTTTGAAGGGCTGGACGGACTTTCTTATCTCTTTCCATGTCTGATGTCCCACGAGCCGGTAGATCTGCTGATCATCATGCTGGGCACAAACGATACAAAAGAGCGTTTCAGCGCAACACCGGAAAATATTGCCAAGGGTCTGGAACGTCTGCTCCAGAAAGCTATCTCAGCTGACGCCTGGCGTACTGCACCCAATATTCTGGTCATCGCTCCGCCTCCCATTGAGGAAGGTTATGAATCATCAGACGTAGGCGGTGAGATGGGAAAAGGCTGTATGGAGAAATCCCAACGCCTGGCACCGCTTTTCCAAGCTTCTGCCGCACGCTTCGGATGCCATTTCCTTGATGCCGGCTCCATTGACGGCATATGCATGTATCCGTACGACCACATGCATTTAAGCGAAGACAGCCACCGCATCCTGGCAGAGAAACTTGCAGAGCTGATTCCCCGTATTACACCCTGAACATCTCCACAACAAAAAGCCCTCCCTGATATGCTGTACTTCACACATATCAAAGAGGGTTATTTTATTATCTGCTCCTATTTGTTATCATCTGCCGGGCCACTCTGGGGCCAACCACCTTCACATACGCGTTATTTCCGAAATGGCACCCACGTATGGAGGCTGTCAGTCCTGTTCCGTTTACTTCATTGGAATCTGTATCACGGGGAATCTCCACATAGGTACGTGGGTTCCACTGAAGGTAATGCTCCCATATAAGGGGACATTCTCCCTGGCTGTACCAATGTGACACAGTCTCCACATTATACCATACGTCCCGGTTCCAATCACCCTTATACACTCTCCCCGGATATCTCCCACGGAAATACTCCAGAAAATCTGCCGTCATAGCATCAAAGCCTGCCATATGTCCACGGGCATCCTGCCAGTCCTGCTCACCCTGGATCCAAACAACTCCAAGGAAGCAATTCTCACTGTTCTCATCCAGCATATAGGCAATACGGTCCTTCATTCCCAGATAGTAGGGAGATTTCACGCCCCACCGGAAAATGCCCGGTTCCGGACGAAGTTCCTCCTTTAGATAGCGTCCGGGCTGTCCACTAGTAAACCCTGTTCCGCCATAAGCACATGGCAGCACCAGAATCTTGTAATCCTCTGGTATTTCATCCAGCAATAAATCTGCAAGAGGCAGATGGATCCCTTTTGTTCCCAGATTTTCCTCTGCATTCCCGGGATTGCTGTATGGACGTAAATCCTGATAACTCTGGGCACATACTCCAAGGGGGATCACCTTCAGATTATCTTCACCGTAAAGACCCAGCTGCCGGATACGGTCCCGGCGGAACTGCCTGAGATAATCCGGCGGTACTATTGATTCATCATATCCCACTGCATTAGACTGCCCTGCTATGCAGAGGATCATATACTTATCTTTCTTCACACTCATAAATTGTCCGGCTCCGTTAACTTATTATTTCGGAAACGGTGCAGCAAGGTACACGGCCCCGTGAATCATAATTGTAGATTTCTGTCTGCTTCCACGATCACTCTCTTTATTGAACCTTACATTTTACTTTCCCTTTCATAAATTCCAGAAAATCCTCAGGATTTCCTACTTGGAAATCAGATTTCTTTATCCAATAGGCCACGCCGTCTGCCTTGATAAAAAATGTATTGGCAAGATTCCTGAATTCCTGGATATTTATATAAGCCACTGAAGTAAAACTGTTACCCCAGCCATACTGAAATGTTTTCTCATAAAAATAGTAATTCGCTTTCAAAACACCGCCTGGTACTGCCTTTAAAATTTTTCTTCTCTGTAAGTAAGGAAGACTGACCATCATAGCAATGGTGCATAGTAGCGCAATGATCAGAACAGCATCCAGAACACCGCCTGAAACAAAAGAAAATAATGACACATGTCCGTCACCTTTAGATGCCTCCCATAAAACTACTGCCACATACAGCACAAACACAATACCTGTAACTGTAAGACTGATACGCCTCAGCTTCTGGCTGGACACCTTTTCCATCTGCAGGATATCATCCTTTGAATAAATCGTATGTACTTTAAATTCTGTCGTTTTCATAATCTCCTCCGAAATTTATACTCGCTCTACGGCTCGCGATTTCTCTTAAGAAATCTGCTTGACCTTTCGGTCAATCAGCGGCGATTAATCCCTCGCTCTACGGCTCGCGATTTCTCTTAAGGAATCTGCTTGACCTTTCGGTCAATCAGCAGCGATTAATCCCTCGCTCTACGGCTCGCGATTAATCTTCATTATAGCAAATTTTGATTCAGATATCTACTTTTGTTTCATAAAATGTATAAATTGTATTGATATGCAAATACTTAACATATCAATACCACAAAAAGGAGGCTCTCCCATGATTCTATTTTTATTACTTTTCTTTGGGCTTCAGATTTTTGTACTTTTCTGTTGTCTGGCTGCCGGAAATGATCCTGTTTCCCAGGCTATCTCTGATGAAGAACAGATGGAATTCTTAAATGCCTGGATAAAACAGAAGAAAAAGACAAATAATATGAGTTTCAAGTAAAATATACTTAGAAATATTGAAAAATGGCCGGGAAGGCAGACTTTTTATATTGCCTGCTTTCCCGGTCATTTAAATCTCAGCTATCTATTCTGAATCCCTCTGGAGATTCTCAAACTCTTCTGTATTAAAGAAATCTTTTACCGAAATACCAAACCCGTCACACAACTTGAAAACTGTAAATACACCCGGATTTTTCGTCGTACAATGTACGATGTTCATAATGGTGGTAATGGGTACACCTGACTTATAGGATAACAGGTAATAGGACATCCTCTTATCCCGGCATAAGTTCATAATGCGTTGTGCAAGTATCTTTTGTTCTTTCATAGTCATTTCCTCTCATTTCTGGTAATTTGCTTCAGGACCGGCAAAATATGGCAAGCCTGTTCCCTCAACTGATTATCGCCCTTTTTACCATAAATACGTAGGGAATGTCGAAAAATCACGGTTTTTTGTAAAAAATAATTATTTTTGTTTATTTTATATAATGATACACACTAATCCGCCCTTGCTGTCGTTCACAATTTTCTGCATGGTATCCTGGAGCTTCACCTGGCTTTCATCGCTGATCGCGGTGATTTTATTTCTGATACCGTCCTGAACTAATTGTTCAATGGATTTTCCGAAAATGTTTGTCTCCCATATACTTTCTCCCCGGGCATCGCTTTCACCAATATACTGGATCAAGTCCTTGGCCTGCTGTTCTGTACCCACAATGGGGGCAATTTCTGTCTCTATGTTAGCCTTTATCATATGAATGGACGGACTCTTAGATTTTATTTTAACGCCAAATTTATTGCCTTGCTTGATCACCGTAGGCTCTTCAATCTGGATTTCTGCCAGTTCAGGGACCACCACGCCGTAACCGCTGCCTCTCACCGCCTCAAGGGCAGACTGTACCTTAACGTACTGCTCTTTCATGGCTGCCAGCTCTTTCATTGTGTTGATCAGCTCGTATTCACTCTCCATGTGGATTCCGCTCATCTCGCTCAGCATCTGATAATAATACTCATCATTGATCTGGATGCGCACACGGACAGTTCCGTCAGAAAGGCTGACATTCTCAAGAAGGGTATCCTGGACATATGGACCCTCAAGCTTGACAGATTCCTTTGTGATATCCCGGATGTGAGCAAGCTTTTTCATATATGTCTTTATCTGTGCCAAAACCTGGCTTTTCAGTTCATGATCCATGGGAAGCATTTCCACCCATTTGGGAATGTAGAACTGTATCTCACTGACAGGGAACTCATAAAGAATTTTTTCCAGGATGCGTCCAATATCCTCCTTGCGGAGCTGTTCACAATTGGCTGTCATAGTTGTCACCTGGTATTTTTCCTGAAGCTCCCGGGCAAGCTGCATGGTTTCTTCCTTATAAGGCATTTGGGAATTCACCAGGACCAGGAAGGGTTTTCCCTGCTTTTTCAGTTCATTGATAGTCTTCTCTTCCGCTTCCAGGAAATTTTCTCTGGGAAGCTCGCCGAAGCTGCCGTCTGTAGTGATAACAAGCCCTATGGTAGAATGTTCCTCAATGACCTTCCTGGTGCCGATCTGGGCGGCATCGTGGAAGGGGATGGCTTTTTCAAACCAGGGGGTTTTCACCATCCGTTCTTTTCCTTCCTCAACATGGCCGGCAGCATCTTTTACCAGATAACCTACACAGTCAATAAGCTTAACTTTCACCTTCTGGTCCCCGCCTAAAAGGACCGGGACGGCTTCTTTCGGGATAAACTTCGGTTCTACAGTGGTGATAAGCTTGCCTGAACCGCTTAGAGGCAGCTGGTCTCTCACCTCTGCCTGTTTGTCTGCTTCCATTCCGGGAAGAGCGATCAATTCCATAAATCTTCTGATAAAAGTGGATTTTCCAGTACGGACAGGGCCAACAACACCTATGTATATATCACCGCCGGTACGTGCCTGAATATCCCGGTAAACTTGAAAATTTTCCATAACAAAGCCCCCTTGCATATTTTCACACAATAGCATGTATTGTTATATTTATATGCCAGGGGGCACTCAGTTATTCTATTTAAATGATACAAAGACAAAAGGTCTTTCTGCCCTGATACCTATGGATCACTCAGGCATCTGCCAGCCTTCATGGTCTGTGTGGAGCAGCATATGAGAACGGTGTGACAATGGTTCTCCGAAATAGTCCTCATAGCATTTAAGTACCGCAGGATTTTCATGAGAAAAGCGCAGCTCACTGACCTTATCCAGCCCGTACAGTACCTGTCCCCTCTCACCTGCCAGTTCCTCACCATCGTGGATAGGCTGTCCGCCTCCGCCTACACATCCCCCAGGACATGTCATGATTTCCACGAAATCATAATGTACTTCCCCCTTACGCAAGGCTTCCATCAGTCTTCTGGTGTTTCCAAGCCCGCTTGCAACTGCCACTCGAAGAGGGGTTCCCGCCAGATCAAAGGTGGCTTCTTTCCAGCCATCCAGACCTCTTACTTCGCGGAAAGCGTCAGGTTCAGGATTTTCATGTGTCACCAGATAATAAGCGCTTCGCAGAGCAGCCTCCATCACACCTCCGGTTGCCCCAAAAATCACTCCTGCGCCGCTTCCGATTCCAAGGGGAGAATCAAATTCTTCCTCTGAAAGCCCGGGAACATCAATATGCTCCGCCCGGATCATACGGTCTACTTCTCTTGTGGTAAGAACCACATCCACATCAGGTCCCGCTCCCGCATCCTCCATATTGGGAAGGGCACATTCCTGTTTCTTGGCAAGACAAGGCATTATTGACACACAGAAGATTTTCTCCGGGTCTGTTCCAAGGAGTTCCGCATAATAGCTTTTTGCCACAGCGCCGAACATCTGCTGAGGTGATTTGGCAGTGGAAAGCTGACCGACCATATCAGGATACTGAGATTTCATAAAACGGACCCATCCCGGACAGCAGGAGGTAAACATTGGGAAGGTATATTGTTCCTGATTCTCAAGACGTTTTAAAAATTCGCTTCCCTCCTCCATAATTGTCAGATCTGCAGTGAAATCTGTATCAAAAATATAATCGAATCCCATCTTCCTGAGGGCCGCTACCAGACGTTTTACAGAGGCAAATTCTCTGGACACACCAAATGGCTCTCCCCAGGCTGCACGGATCGATGGTGCGATCTGTACTACCGTGATCTTATCAGGATCAGCCAATGCCCGGAAAACCTTGGGGGTATCATCACGTTCTCTGAGGGCGCCTACAGGACAATGGGTAATGCACTGACCGCAGAGTGCACAGTCACTCTCTTCCAGATTGCGGTTGCCGGATACATCTACAGTTGTCCTGGAGCCTGTGTTTGCTAAATCCCATACATGCATCCCCTGTACCTTGTCGCAAATCTGGATACAGCGCATACATTTAATACATTTTTCGTAATTCCGAAGCAGCGGAAAATTTTTAGTCCAGCGGCTGTGAAATAATTTTTTCTCATAAGGAACCCGGATGATCCCCAGGTCGTTGGCCACTTTTTGCAGGGAACAGTTGCCGCTTCTCACACATGTGGGACAATTACAGTCATGCTGTGACAGGATAAGACGCACATTGGTCATTCTGGCCCGCCGGACCTTTGGGCTGTTGGTATAAACTACCATGCCCTCCTCCGCCGCATTATTGCAGGCTGTAATAAGCCTATTCTTTCCCTCCAGCTCCACAAGACAGACACGGCAGGCTCCGATATCATTGATATCCTTCAGGTAGCAGAGGGTTGGAATCTGGATTCCGCCTTTTCTGGCTGCTTCCAGGATTGTGGTTCCTTCCGGAACCTGGACTTCTTTATTATCAATTGTAAGTTTTACCATCTCTCAATTCTACCTCCTTTAAAGCTTCCGAATCCAAAATGGTCGCAGCGCAGACATCTGGCTGCCTCCTGGCATACCTCTTCTTTACTCATACCGCACTCAATAGCCTCAAAATCCTTTTTCCGTTCTGTCACATTCCTTTCCTTTAAGTTCACCCTTCCGCAGGCATCACGGTCGTGCAGGCGCACAGAGGGAATATCCACATCTGCTTCTATGAGGTGGTGGAATCCAAGATACTCGTCAATATTAGCCGCCGCCACCTTACCTGCGGCAATGGCGCGGATGACAGTTGCCGGACCTGTAACACAGTCACCGCCTGCAAAAACACCCGGAATATCTTTCACACCGCTCCAGTTAAGGGCATCGATCACACCTCTCTTTACCGGAATACCGCTTTCTTCAAAAGCCTTGGTCTCAATTCCCTGACCGACTGCAACGATAATCCTGTCACAGCTGAGCCGCTCTTCAGGAACATCGGCAACCCTCGGGGCCGGCCTGCCTCTCACTACCTTTCCGATAATCTGAGGCTGTACCCACAAAGCAGACACGCGGTTGTTCTCATCATGCTCAATCCGCACCGGCGAAGCCAGCTCCAATATCTGACAGCCTTCTGCAATTGCTCCTTCCACTTCTTCCGGCATTGCCGTCATATCAGAAATCCGTCTCCGGTAAACGATCCTCACCTTCGATGCGCCAAGACGTATGGCAGAACGGGCCACATCCATAGCCACATTTCCTCCGCCCACTACGATCACATCTTCTCCGGAATAATCAAGGGTTTCTCCGTCACCCACAGCCCGGAGCATTTCCACTGCCGAGGTAACTCCTTCTGCCTCCTCACCCTGGATTCCCATTTTCTTATCTGTATGGGCACCGATAGCAATGTAAACTGCATCATAGTCCTTTACTATCTTATCCAGTTCCAGGTCTTCTCCCACAGAAACTCCTGTACGTACTTCCACGCCGTTAGAAAGCAGAGTCTCTATTTCTTTATCCAATAAGTCTTTAGGCAACCGGTAATTAGGAATCCCATAGCGAAGCATCCCTCCAAGTCTGTTTCTCTGCTCGAAAATGGTCACCTGGTGGCCCATAAGAGAAAGGTAATAGGCAGCACTGATTCCCCCCGGGCCTCCACCGATCACTGCTGCCCGTTTCCCTGTAGACTCTGCCGGGGCAGGAACCGGTACATCCCCTGCATGATCTGCAGCATACCGTTTCAACCCTCTGATATTCACTGCATCATCCAGCATGTTCCTCCGGCATCTGGCCTCGCAAGGATGCTCACAGATGAAAGCACAGGTGGTGACAAGAGGATTATCCTTTCTGATCAGGCGTACTGCATCCTCATACCGCTCCTCCCCGATAAGGGCAATATATCCTGGAATATCCACATTGGCAGGACAAAGAGCCACACAGGGAACAGGCTGATTGAGATTACTGATGCATCGTCCCTTAGTCACATGTTCCACGTAATCATCCCGGAATCCCCGAACTCCCTTCAGTACCATTTCCGCAGCCTCGTACCCTATGGCACAGTCCGCAGAGAAGAAAATATCCTCCGCAGTCTCTTCGATCAAATCAATCGTCTCTAAATCTGCCTTGCCGTCCAAGACACTTTCTAATAAACTTTGAAGCTGTCCCAGCCCAATCCGGCAAGGCACACATTTCCCACAGCTCTGTGCGTGACAGACTTTCAAAAAAGAAACCGCCAAATCCACCGGACAAAGTCCCGGAGGGCTGGCTACGATCCTGCGCTCCAAATCCTTATACAGCTCCTCCACCGTGGTCTGCGCCTGATTCCTTGTCATAATACTCAGTCTGCTCATGGAATTTTCCTCCTCTCTTGCATATCCCGGTTTCCCCTCCAAAGATATACAACTTTTTTTAGGTTCGACCAATTTTAATTAGGTCTAAGAATAAAAAAAAGAGACGGGAAAGGCATTTTATGACCGTTCCCGTCTCTCTAATATTATTCTTCCTGATTTAAAGAATACCAAACTTGTTTTTAAAAAGCAAGTGGGTTGGGAAAAATTGTGGTTAAGTACAGATTTTGGGGGTTATTTTTAGTAAAAATAGACAGAAAAATCGCAAAGGGTCCGGGCGCCGGACCCTCTGCACTCCCTTCGCGCTTGTTTAAGAGTGATGCGGGATGGAGGGAGGGTGGGGTTGACTTGGGGTTGATCTGCCTTAGGTGATGGGAACGGATGGATATTGGAAAAACGCCTCTGGTGAGGCGTTTTTCGTAGGTGTTATTGGTGGGGGGAAATGGTGGGATTGTGATGGGGGTATATATATTGGTTTTCATCATATCTTATTTGGTTTAATTGAATATATTATTTATAATATATTCAATTAGTAATATTTACGCTGCGCTCAACAGGAAAATTTTACTTTTGTTTGACGTACAACAATCCAGCACTTATTCCAGCAGTATTTACTGCTGCAGGAAATGTCCGATTGACTAAAGCCAAGGGCTTTTATCACCTGTCAGCAAACTGCATATTTCCATACCCAAGGCGGCTCAATCCAAGCCCGAAGGGAGTGCAGAGGGACCGGGGCCCGGTCCCTTTGCGGTTTTACGACCTTAGTACCCTTCATTGTGAAGTAATAGATGTTCTTTTCCTTTTATGATTCCATCGTACAGTTCCATAACCAATGGGTTCTCATCGGATTTTTTGATGATCATGGTGTTGTCTGCGTTGTAGAGGCCTTTGGCTCTGGCAACTTTTGTTCTGTCGCCGGCTCTTGTGGGCTGTCCTCCGCCCATGATACAGCCGCGGCGGCATGCCATGATTTCAATCAGGTGGTATTCTGCTTCGCCGTTTTTCACTCGTTCCATAACAGTTTTTGCGTTGGCAAGTCCGCTGGCAACACAGATTTTTACATCCATTCCTTTATACGGAACGGAGAATTCTTTGATTCCTTCGTCTCCGCGGACACCGGATTCTGCGATTTCACGCATAGCTTCTTTTGTATGTTCAGTGGTGAGACGGCGGAGCACTGCTTCTGTCACACCGCCGGTTACACCGAAGATAACACCGCCGCCGGAACCGAATCCAAATGGCATATCGCATGCTTCCGGATCAAGGCCTGCAAAGTCAATACCAAAGTTGTTGATCATCCTGATCAGCTCTGTTGTGGTAATAACAATGTCAGTGTCCTGTTCGCCGTTGGTGAAGCTGTTTGGACGGATAGCTTCTGCCTTTTTAGCCGTACAAGGCATGATGGAAACCATAACGGTCTTTTTGCCCTTGGAATGTTCCGGATCGCGGAAATATTCCTTGATAACTGCTGACATCATACCCTGAGGTGAACGGCAGGTGGAAATGTTGGGAATATATTCTTTATACTGGTCTGTGACAAATTTTACCCATGCCGGACAGCAGGAGGTAAGAAGCGGAAGATTCTCTCCCTTCTCAACTCTCTTTAAAAATTCTGCTGACTCTTCCATGATGGTCAGATCGGCGCTGAAGGTAGTGTCATACACTTCGTCAAATCCCATTCTATGCAGAGCGTTTACAATTTTTCCCATTACGCTTCTGCCCTTCTGCATTCCGTAATGGTCGCCTACTGCTACACGGACTGCAGGGGCGATCTGAGCTACCACGCGTACATCCGGGTCAGCCAGGGCATCCCATACCTCATCCATGTGAGTCTTGATGGAAATTGCGCCTGTAGGACAGTATACACGGCACTGGCCGCAGTTTACACACTGTGTCTCTGCAATCTGTTTATTAAATGCAGGCATTACCATAGCTTCCGTACCGCGGAAAGCGAAACCTAATGCACCGATTCCCTGAAGTTCCTCGCAGGCACGCACACAGTCGCCGCAGAGAATACACTTGTTGGGGTCGCGCACGATCGAAGGTGAACTTTCATCCAGAGGACGGATCTCCCTTGTGTTCTTAAAACGGATATCACGTACTCCAAGACGGTGTGCCAGCTCCTGAAGGATACATTCGCCGCTCTTCACACAGGTAGTACAGTCACGGCAATGGGCAGCAAGGAGCAGCTCTACGATCAGTTTCCTGTATTTCTTGATTCTTCCGGAATTGGTGTATATTACCATTCCGTCTCTTGGTTCTTCTGAACAGGAGGCGAAGGTTCTGCCTCTGTTGTCCTCTACTGTACAAAGGCGGCATGCACCGAAGGTAGATACTTCGGAATGATAGCACAATGTAGGAATATTGATTCCTGCCTTACGGATAATGGACAGGACGTTCTTTTCATCGGTAAATTCTACTTTTCTACCGTCAATTGTCATAAATCCCATAGTATTTCCTCCCTTCTATGCTTCCACGTAAATTGCATCAAAGTTACAGTTGTCTTTGCAGGCGCCGCACTTGATACAGGAATCGTTGTCAATAGTATATGGGTGTTTGATCTTTCCGGTAATTGCTCCTGCCGGACAGTTCTTGGCACATTTGCCGCATCCGATACAGAATTCCGGATTGATGTGGAACTGACGGAGAGCCGTACAAACCTTAGCCCGGCATTTTTTATCCCGGATATGTTCCTCATATTCTTCACGGAAGCGTTTCAGGGTACTGATTACAGGAAGCGGTGCGCTCTTTCCAAGTCCGCACAGAGCCATACTCTGTACCATGACAGCAAGCTCCTGAAGCTGGTCAAGATCTGACATCTCACCTTTTCCGTCTACAATTTTCTCTAAGATTTCAAGCATACGCTTAGTTCCCTCGCGGCAGGGCACACATTTACCGCAGCTCTCGCGCTGTGTAAAGCTCATGAAGAACCTTGCCACCTCAACCATACATGTATTCTCATCCATTACTACAAGTCCGCCGGAACCCATAATGGCATCCAGCTTCTTCACGGAATCAAAATCAAGTGGGAAATCAAGCTGCTCCATGATCAGACATCCGCCGGAAGGTCCGCCGATCTGTACTCCCTTAAAGGCAGCTCCGCTCTTAAGGCCGCCGCCTATATCATAGATGATATGACGCAGCGTGGTACCCATCGGAACCTCGATGAGACCTGTATTCTCAATGGAACCTGTAAGAGAGAAGGTTTTTGTTCCCGGGCTTCCTTCTGTTCCGATGGTACGGAACCAGTCAGCGCCCTGAAGGATGATCTTAGGAACATTTGCATAAGTCTCAACATTGTTAAGGACAGTGGGTTTTTCCCAGAGGCCTTTCTCAACTGTACGCGGGGGTTTTACACGGGGCATACCGCGGTTGCCTTCAATAGAAGCTGTCAAAGCAGAACCTTCACCGCAGACAAACGCACCTGCACCACGGTTGATATGTAAGTGGAAATTCACACCGGTGCCTAAAATATTATCTCCCAACAAACCATAAGCCTCGGCCTGCTGGATCGCCATTCCAAGTCTCTTCACAGACATAGGATATTCTGCACGCACATAGATATATCCGTCCTCAGCTCCTACTGCATAAGCTGCGATGATCATACCTTCGATCATCTTATACGGATCGCCTTCCATAACGGAACCGTCCATGAACGCACCCGGGTCACCCTCGTCACCGTTACATACAACATAACGTACCTTCTCGGGCTGGCGGGCTACCTGGCCCCATTTCTTCCCTGCCGGGAAGCCTGCGCCGCCTCTGCCCCGGAGACCGGATTTCGTCACTTCTTCAATAACTGTTTCAGGAGTCATATCATACAAAGCTTTCGCAAGAGCTGAAAATCCTCCCACAGCAAGATATTCATCAATGGATTCTGCGTCAATATTTCCGCAGTTCTCCAGAACGATCCTTGTCTGAAGTTTCAAAAACGGGATGTCATCAGGATGAGGACAGGCCTCATCTTCATGGCGGTAGAACAACCTCTCTACCGGCTGTCCCCCAAGTACGGTCCTGTCTACGATTTCTTTACAGTCCTCAACCTGTACGTGTACATACTGGTAATTATATGGTTCAATCCTCACAAGAGGTCCTAATTCACAAAGTCCCTGACAGCCTGTCTTTATTACGCCTAAATGGGGGATGTCTTTCTGCATTTCGATCTGCACGCCGTCCACGTCTTCACACAGCTTGACCATTTCATCGTAAATCTTCTGTGATCCGGAGGCTATACATCCGGTACCGGAACAGATAAGAACACGGCAAGTATAAGACTTTATCTGCTCCTGGATTTCTGACTGTTTATTCAACAATTCTTCCTTACAGGTTATACTCATACATTCTCACCTCTCAATTCATTCAATAAATCTACTGCTTTCTCCGGTGTCATCTTCGGATAAACCTCATCGTTGACAGTGAGTGTGGGGGCTAATCCGCAGGCGCCCAGACAGGACACTGTCTCAACAGTGAAAAGCATGTCGTCTGTAGTATGCTTTTTATGGCTTAAGCCAAGCTCCTTCAGCATAGCTTCTTTCACTGGCATAGATTTTCTTACATGGCAGGCTGTTCCATCACAAACTTTAATGATGTACTTACCCTTAGGCTCAAATGAGAAATTCTCATAAAATGTGGCTACGCTGTAAGCTTTTGCTTCCTTCACTCCGATTTCTTCTGCCACATAAGTGAGAAGCTCTCCCGGCAGGTAACGGTATTCTGCCTGGACGTCCTGCAGGATCGGAATCAGTGAGCCGGGCTTACGGCCATAATGCTCAATGATCTCATCTGCTTTTTCGTAATAAGACTGGTCTAACATTCATTTCCCTCCTTAAATTTGTTATATAATTTGTGATTTTTAACGTATTAATTTTTTGGTGATTTTGTACAGTCACCTTATAAGTAATTATACATGGTTCAGGCATATTTCACAAGCAATAAACGACGATTTTTACACTTATGAAAGTCCGAAAAACCGCATAAAATCAAGGTTTTTGGAGATTGTACGAAAAAAAATACAATGCAATTCGCCTATCAATCCTGTTAATAAAAAAACATTGCTTTTTGGGCATATTTACTATATGATAGAATCAGAGTGTGCGAGATACATATAGGGAGGAATAAATCTTATGAGAAGTCTTGATACCCCTGTAAAACAAATACGCAGGAAAATTTTTACGGAGATTGCCAAAATCGGCTTTCATTCCACTGATGAATCTTTGATCCACGATATTGAGGCTATCCCCTACAACATTGTGGAAGAACGGGCTAAATACCGGGACAGCATCTACCGGGAAAGAGCTGTGGCAAGCGAACGTGTCCGTCTGGCCATGGGTCTCTCCCTCCGTCCAGAGAATAAGGCTGTCCATCTGACAGACGGTGTGGAAGCCAGCAACATTGATGAGAAATATTATGAACCGCCGCTAATGCAGGTGATCCCTTCCGCCTGCGCTGCCTGTGCCCCCAACAAATACGAGGTAAGCAATATGTGCAAGGGCTGTGTTGCCCACCCCTGTATGCAGGCATGTCCCAAAGGTGCGATTTCCATGATCGGCGGCAAATCTTTTATCGACCAGGAGAAATGTATTAAATGCGGTAAATGCAAAGCTGTATGTCCCTATGACGCCATTGCCCACAAAGAAAGGCCATGCGAGCGGGCCTGCGGTGTAAAAGCCATTTCCAGCGATTCTCAGGGACGGGCTGCCATATTGCAGGATAAATGTGTTTCCTGCGGTATGTGTATGGTCAGCTGTCCTTTCGGTGCTATTTCGGACAAGTCTCAGATTTTCCAGCTTGCCCATGCTTTGAGAGAGGGAATTGAAGTCATTGCGGAAGTGGCTCCTGCATATATCTACCAATTCGGTGACAACGTCACCCCCCGCAAATTCCGGGCTGCACTGGAAGCTATGGGGTTCGCCAACGTATATGAAGTTGCTCTTGGGGCAGATATCGGTGCGATCTCAGAAGCCCACCATTATGCCAAGGAGGTTGCCACGGGACATCTGCCGTTCCTGCTTACCTCCTGCTGTCCCTCATGGTCAATGATGGCAAAAAAATCTTTTCCGGACATGATCGACAACATCTCCCAGGAGCTTACGCCCATGGTGGCAACTGCACGTAAGATCAAACAGGAACATCCAAATGCAAAAGTAGTTTTTATCGGTCCCTGCGCCTCAAAAAAACTGGAAGCTATGCGTACCACTGTCCGCAGCGATGTGGATTTTGTGGTAACATTTGAAGAAATGTGGGGGATGTTTGATGCCAAAGAAATAGACCCTGCTTCCTATGAAGGAGAAACCTCCCTTCATGATGCAACCGGCGCCGGTCGGGGATATGCAGTGGCCGGAGGTGTGGCAGGGGCAATTGAAGCCTGCCTGAAAGAATATTATCCTGATGTTCCGGTGCATATTGAACATGCAGAGAGCCTGGCGGAATGCAAAAAAGTGCTGGCACTTGCCAAGGCCGGAAAGATCAAGGGCTGTATGATCGAAGGTATGGCTTGCCCCGGCGGCTGTCTTGGCGGCGCCGGAACCAACGCACCGTTCACTAAATCTTCTAAGGCCTTAAAGAAATTTGTTGAATCCTCCTCCAGAAAGGTTCCGCCCAAGGAATTGGAAGAGATTGAATTGAAGTAGAAATTTTGTCGATCTGATAATCAATCAAACAGGGGAAATACCTATAAAAACCGTACATACGGAAGCTTTATAGGTATTTCCCCTTATTTAACTTATCCGGCCCAGCCATTTCAGGAACCAGCCGGGCTTACTTCAGGCGCCGGCGTGGGCCACACATATTCCGTGCCTTTCAGCTCAGCCAAAAGACTTCTCAGTTTATACCCGTAATTTTCTCCTGCTGCCCAGCCTCCGCCGTATGGGTTTTCACGAATTCCCAGCCACTCCACGTAGGGTGCACTCTCCCTCATTACCAGATCAAAACGCTCATCCACACATTCCTGCTCCAGTTCCTGTGAGGAAGCATAGGCTTTTAGATGCTGTACCTGTGCCCGTAGTCCTGTACTCACATCAGGAAAAGTAATGCCAGGCTCTCCGTTCCCTGTTGCCCCAAGCCCGGCAAAATTGTACTGTCCGGCACTGCAGTCACCCTGAAACTGAAGCCAGCCTGTCTCCAGCATGGCCTGCTCGAAAACAATCTCTCCCCGCACTCCCTCAATCTGGGCTTCCTTAATCAGAAGCTCACAGAAGGTTTCTATATCCGGTGCCCCGCCCTTTTCCAGTTCCTGGGAAGGGTATTCCATATTCTGCCTGTTAAAGTGGGACACCATGTCCTCTGCCGTCACAGTAGTATCGCCCATAATGGTATAATAACCATAAGTATTATCTGTGGCATCATCTGCCCCGCTGCCTGTCTCCTCTGCCCCGGATGCCTGTCCGGAAGGTCTGGAGATCTGTCCCTCCTGAGAATAATCTCCTTCCTCCGATGCCAAAGCACAAACGGGCGCCCCCAAAATAAGGACACCCGTAATTACTGTCAGCATCCAAAAGAGCAGGCTCTTTTGAATTTTTCTCATGCGTTTGCTTTTCTCATTGCAGCTTCTACTACATGTCCTACCAGTACAGAAGTTGTAACACTTCCAACACCGCCGGGAACCGGAGTAATTGCATCGACGATCGGCTCAACTGCTGCATAATCAACATCTCCGCAAAGTTTTCCTTCTGCATTTACATTGATTCCTACGTCAATGATGATCTGTCCTTCTTTGACATACTCAGCACCTACAACACCTGCACGTCCTGCAGCTACGATCACGATGTCAGCTTCACGGGAAACAGAAGGCATATCCACTGTTCTTGTATGGCAGATAGTAACGGTTGCATTCTTCTTAACCAGCATCATAGCAGCCGGCTTGCCTACTACGAGGCTTCTGCCGATGACAACAGCCTTCTTGCCTGTGCAGTCGATTCCGTAATGATCCAGGATCTCCATACAAGCCTGTGGAGTACAAGGCGGGAAACCAATTTTCTTTCCTGTAAACACACCGGACATAGACAGATCTGTCATACAGTCCACATCCTTCTCTGCAGCCAGCGCATTTTCGATCACTGCCTGATCAAGATGCTTAGGCAGGGGACGGAACAATAAAACGCCATGGATATGGTCATCCTTATTCACCTTATCAATAGTAGCCAGAAGCTCTTCCTGTGCCACATCTTCAGGAAGCAGAATCTTCTCACAGGCAACACCTAAGGTCTCACAACGTTTGGTAGCACCCTTCTCATAAGAGATATCGCTGGGATTTTCACCCACACGGATAATGCAAAGAGTAGGATTAACACCTTTTTCCTGAAGCTGTGCAACATTCCCTTTAATTCTCTCGTTTAAAGCTGCTGTTACTTCTTTTCCTAATAACTGTTTTGCCATTTTTAAATCTTCCTCCGCGTTAAAATTAAAACTGATAAGCCTTCCCCTCTGTTATTCACCGGGCCGGCCTCCGTTCACAGAGTGCATCCACTCTGTGAACAGCCATCCGGGACAGCCTATCAATTATTTCAGTCTGCCAAGCACACTGTCAAAAGTCTCATCTGCAATCTTTGTATACTTCTCCAGCATTGCATCTGCCTTTTTGTTCAATTCCTCAGCGTACTCTCTGTCAGCCATAGATTTTGTATTGATATACACATTCAGGCTGGCACCTTTCAGAGCTGCCTTACAGAATGCTGCACCTACACCGGCATCACTGATAGCCAGCTTAGAACCCTTGGCTCCAAACTCCACGATCAGCTCAATGGCTTCACAGCATTTCTCCATGATTTCCATGGGAACAGAGCAGGCATCCTTAAGCACGATTTCCATAACACGCGCTTTCTCTGCCTTCTCCTCCTCTGTCTCTCTCGGCATTCCATAAGCCTTGGAAAGAGGTTCAAAAACCTCTGCATCTCTTTCAATAAGACGAAGAAAATCCTTCTGAAGCTGATCACATTTCCCCTTCAGCTCCCACATTTCTTCTTCCACTTCTGCATATTTCTTCTTGCCTACAGTAAGGCTTCCCACCATATTACCAAGGGCTGTTCCCACAGCAGCAACAAGTGCAGACGCACCGCCGCCCCCCGGAACCGGAGCCTTAGAAGCTAAAACTTCAACAAATTCTGTACATGTACTGGTTGAAAATCCCATTCTTTAAATCTCCTTATTCATGCAAAGGGACCGAAGCCCCGGTCCCTCTGCACACCCTTCGGCTTTTTTATAGCCGCCTAAGCTATTCAATGCAGAACTGTATTGGCAGGTGACTTTTCTGCCTTAGGTTTTGGCTTTATTTATAGCCGCCTAAACTGTTCAATGCGGGTATGCATTGGCAGGTGACTTTTCTGCCCTAGGTTTTGACTCTTTATAACCGCCTAAGCTATTCAATGCGGATGCGCATTGGCAGGCGACTTTTTCGCCCTGAATATCCAAGCGGGGCCAATCACCTGAGAACACCTTCCGCCTTGATGCACCAAAGGCGGCTTCCTCCAAGCCCGAAGGGAGTGCAGAGGGACCGGGGCCCGGTCCCTTTGCGGTTTTTCCTTCTAATTTTATAAAATCAGAACAACCCTGTAATCTTTCCGTTCTCGTCAACGTCAATTTTTTCAGCAGCGGGAACTTTGGGAAGTCCTGGCATTGTCATGATCTCTCCGGTGAGGGCTACGATGA
>JAUNHC010000062.1 GCA_030524175.1 Eubacteriales bacterium | reverse complement strand
CCGCATTTCTGCGGCTTACAGGGGTTTTATTCAATTACAAGTGTTGAAAACCCGGGTTACATTTGGGATCAGGACAGATTTCGAAGATGAGAGAGAAAGTTATGTAAATGGTATTTTAGTGATTTCCATATATGAGCAGAATCTGAGGGAAATATACAGATACTGTGAATCCGTTGGAAAAACATTCGAAAATGTATTGATATATTCTGTACTTCCATATTTTATTCAATTGATACAAACAGAATTGGGAACTATGTATTTACAGGAAATTGGAAAAACAAAGGAATAGATAATAAAAACTTTCCCTGTAAAATTATGAAAAGAAAATAAACTCGCTTGACAACTCCTAAAAATCCAATTATAGTATAAGCCAAGACAAAGGCGATGAAGAAGAGGAGTAAGCAGTTACCGCTGACAGAGAGAGACATCCGCTGGCTGGAAGGTGTTTTGAGTAGAGGATTGCTGAAGGTAGCTTTGGAGCCGGGAGGCTGAAGACAGGCTGTGCTGTGTGTGCCGGACAGGGAAACTGCAGGCAGAGACAGCGCTTAAGTGAGGTAAGCATCCCCGTAATCCTGCGTTAAAGGACAATGAGATATGCAGGATGATCTGTATAATGAAGGTGGTACCGCGACAATGATCGCCCTTCACACGTCAGTGTGAGGGGCGTATCTTTTTAAACCGGAAGATAAAACCGGATGGGAAATGCTTTTTACACTGTAATTGAAATAGAAATTAAAAAACAATTTTACAGGAGGACATTATGAGCAAAGAACTTGCAAAAACTTACGATCCCAAAGGGATTGAAGAACGACTTTACCAGAAATGGATGGACAAGGGATATTTTCATGCAAAAGTGAATCCGGATAAGAAACCTTTTACCATTGTCATGCCGCCGCCCAATGTAACAGGGCAGCTTCATATGGGCCATGCCCTGGATGAGACAATGCAGGATATTCTGATCCGTTTTAAGAGAATGCAGGGTTATGAGGCTCTGTGGCAGCCGGGAACTGACCATGCAGCCATTGCCACAGAGGTTAAGGTAATTGAGAAGCTGAAAAGCCAGGGAATCGACAAGAATGAGATCGGCCGTGAAGAATTCCTGAAACATGCCTGGGAATGGAAAGAGGAGTACGGCGGGAAAATCATAAACCAGCTGAAGAAATTAGGCGCCTCCGCTGATTGGGAGAGAGAACGTTTTACCATGGATGAGGGCTGTTCTAAGGCTGTACAGGAAGTTTTCATTAAATTATATGAAAAAGGATATATTTACAAGGGTTCCAGAATCATCAACTGGTGTCCGGTGTGCCAGACCTCTATTTCTGATGCAGAGGTTGAGCATGAGGACCAGGACGGCTTTTTCTGGCATATCAATTATCCTATCGTAGGGGAAGAAGGGCGCTTTGTGGAGATTGCCACCACCCGTCCGGAGACAATGCTTGGGGACACTGCAGTGGCGGTAAATCCTGAGGATGAGCGTTATAAAGATCTGGTAGGAAAAATGCTGGTGCTTCCTCTCACCGGAAGAGAGATTCCGGTGGTTGCCGATGAGTATGTTGACAAAGAATTCGGCACAGGCTGTGTGAAGATCACACCGGCTCATGACCCTAATGATTTCGAGGTGGGACGCCGTCATAATCTGGCAGAGATCAATATTATGAATGACGATGCCACCATTAACACATTGGGCGGAAAGTATGCGGGAATGGACCGCTACGAAGCGCGTAAAGCAATTGTAAAGGATTTGGAGGACGAAGGACTTCTTGTCAAGGTGGTTCCTCATTCCCACAGCGTGGGAACCCATGACCGCTGCGGTACAACGGTAGAACCAATGATCAAGCCTCAGTGGTTTGTGAAGATGGATGAAATGGCAAAGGAAGCCATCAAGGTTCTGGAAACAGGAGAGCTGGAGTTTGTACCGGCCCGCTTTGATAAGATTTATCTGCACTGGCTTGAAAATATCCGCGATTGGTGTATTTCCAGGCAGCTTTGGTGGGGACACCGCATTCCGGCCTATTACTGTGATGAGTGCGGCGAGGTGACTGTGGCAGGTGAAATGCCTGAGAAGTGTCCGAAGTGCGGCTGTACACATTTCCATCAGGATGAGGATACGCTGGACACTTGGTTCAGTTCAGCACTGTGGCCGTTTTCCACACTTGGGTGGCCGGAGAAGACACCGGAGCTTGAATATTTCTATCCCACAGATGTTTTGGTGACAGGATATGACATTATTTTCTTCTGGGTTATCCGAATGGTGTTTTCCGCACTAGAGCAGACTGGAAAGGCTCCGTTCCATCATGTGCTGATCCATGGTCTGGTACGTGATTCACAGGGCCGGAAGATGAGCAAATCCCTGGGAAATGGAATTGACCCTCTGGAAGTAATTGATAAATACGGAGCTGATGCCCTGCGCCTTACTCTGATCACAGGCAATGCTCCTGGAAATGATATGCGTTTCTACTGGGAGCGTGTGGAGTCAAGCCGTAACTTTGCAAATAAGATTTGGAATGCTTCTCGTTTCATCATGATGAATCTGGAAGGTAAGACAGTTGAAGAACCGGCAGATTTAGGTGTTCTGTATCCGGAAGATAAATGGATCCTTTCCCATTTAAATACCGTAGTCCGTGATGTGACGGAGAATATGGATAAATATGAACTGGGCATTGCAGTACAGAAGGTATATGATTTCCTTTGGGATGAGCTTTGTGACTGGTATATAGAGCTTGCCAAGGTACGTCTCTGGAAAGCAGAGGAGAATCCCCAGGCTGCAAATGCAGCATTGTGGACCCTCCGTACAGCTCTCACAGAAGGTCTGAAGCTTCTCCATCCGTTTATGCCGTTTATCACAGAAGAAATTTACTGTACACTTATGCCGGAAGAAGAATCTGTTATGATCGCAGACTGGCCGGTTTACAGAGAAGACAGGTGTTTCCCCCAGGCACAGGCTGCAATTGAGAGTTTTAAGGAAGTGGTAAAGGGAATCCGCAATACAAGAAATGAGATGAATGTTCCTCAGAACCGTAAGACAAACCTCTATATAGTAGGAAGAGATGCAGACATCTGTGCAGTGTACGAGGAATGTAAGAAGTCCTTTGTGAACCTGGCATCTGCAAAGGAAATCCACGTTCAGCAGGACAAAAGGGGAATCGGAGAGGATGCAGTGTCTATCGTGGTAGCAGACGCTGTTGTATACCTGCCCCTGGAAGATTTGATCGACAAAGAAAAAGAGCAGGAGCGTCTTACAAAAGAACAGGAGCGGCTTTCCAAAGAAATCGCACGCTGCGAGGGAATGCTCAAAAATCCTAATTTTGTAAACAAGGCGCCGGCAGCCAAGGTGGACGCTGAGAAAGAAAAGCTCCAGAAGTACAGAGAAATGATGGATAAGGTAACCATGCAGCTGGAACAACTGAAGAAGTAATGAAGGAGCGTTAAGATGAAGTGGTACAATGTTTTTAACAAGATTTCTCTGGTTTTCCATGCGCTGGGAAGTGCAGTGTTATATTTTATCATTGAAGCGATTTCCCGCCATTCCATAGCTGCGGCGTGGTCCTATATGACAGGGAGACCGCTGGTGTTCTTGTATAATACAGCATTTATTTTTACCACCACGTTGATTGCTTATTTATTCCGGAGAAGATGCTTTTACCGGGTACTGATTTCTATTTTCTGGCTGATCCTGGGGATTATTAACGGTGTCCTTCTGATGAACCGTGTCACGCCTTTTACTGGGCCTGACCTTCATCTCATTACAGATGCCTTTAAGATCGCCCAGAAATATCTGCCGATGGCAGGAGTTGTTGTGGCTTGCATTCTGCTTGGTATTGCAGTCCTGTTCCTGCTGTGGCTGTTTGTTAAGGGGCCGAAATACAAGGGGAAGCTTAAGTACAGATATAATCTTCCCCTTGTGCTTGCAGGCTTTGTGGCTTTTGCAGGATTGACACAGCTTGCGTTGGAAAAAAGAGTGCTTTCTAATTACTTTGGAAATATTGCATTTGCATATGAGGATTACGGATACCCCTATTGTCTGGCAACCACTATTTTCAATACGGGTATCAGTTGTCCAAGGGATTATTCTGAAAGCGAGATCGCCAGGATCCAGCGCACAGAAAAGAATCTTCCGGAAACCAGGGACACCGAACATCCCAATATCATATTTCTTCAATTGGAATCCTTCTTTGACCCGGAACTTGTAAATTTCCTGAATATATCAGAGGATCCCATGCCTACCTTCAGGAAGCTTATGAAGGAGTATTCTTCCGGTTACTATAAGGTGCCTTCTGTGGGAGCGGGAACTGCCAATACGGAGTTTGAGTCTATCACGGGAATGAGCCTGCACTATTTCGGACCGGGGGAATATCCTTATAAGAGTATTTTGAAGGAAACTACTTGCGAGAGCGCACCATATGTGCTGAAAAATCTTGGATATTCCACGCATGCCATACATAACAATGAGGCTAACTTTTATGGTAGGAGATCTATTTTTCCTAATTTGGGCTTCGATACTTTTACTTCAGAGGAGTATATGCCTGAGGAAGACCAGAAAAATCCTCTCGGCTGGGTAAAGGACAGTATTCTGACTGATGAGATCATCAAATGTCTGGATTCTACGGAGGAGCCGGATTACGTGTATACCATTTCTGTGCAGGGCCATGGAGCCTATCCGTCAGAGCCTTTGCTGGAGGATCCGGAGATCACTGTGACAGGAGCACCTACAGAGGAAGAAAACAACCAGTGGGAATATTATGTGAATGAAATCCGTGAAATGGACAATTTTGTGAAGGATTTGGTGGAGCGGCTTTCAGAATATCCTGAGGATGTGGTACTTGTGATGTATGGTGACCATCTGCCCACTATGGGACTGTCTGTTGAGGATTTAAAGAATAAATATTTGTTCCAGACAGAATATGTGATCTGGGATAATTTCGGACTGCAGAAAAAGGATGAGAACCTTTCATCATATCAGATTGCGGCAGAGGTGCTGGACAGAATCGGCATTCACGAAGGTACGGTATTCCGTTACCATCAGGCCAGGAGAAATACGAAAAATTATCAGGTTGATCTGGAAACGCTGCAGTACGATATCCTTTACGGTGAGCGGTACGCCTATGACGGGGAGAATCCGTTCCTGCGTACTAAGATGAAGATGGGGCTTTATGATGTGACTCTGGATTCCGTACAGCTTGTGTCAGCCGCAGATTTCACTTATTATATCCATGGCACCAATTTTACACCGTCCAGTGAGGTCAAGCTTAACGGGGAGTGGTATGACACACTTTATCTCAATCCCACCACATTGATGATCAATGGTACGGAGCTTCAGGATTTTGACCGTCTGGCAGTGATCCAGAGGAGCAACAGTTCCACCAGAAAAGCGCTGAGCAAGAGCTATGACCGTTCCTGCTATGCTTTGTTTGATGACAATCCCTGGAAGCTGAAGAGGGAATAAGCTCGTTGTCCAAAAAAATTGTCGGATAAAATATTACGATTGGTACTGGACATCTATCACCACTATTATATAATGATAACGTAACGGTTTTCCGGGAGCCGGGAAAAGGCTCCCGGAAAAGCCTGTACGAATACATTAGATAAAGTGGTGATTTTTTTATGAATTACAGAGAAGCAGTAGATTATATTGAAGAAACTCCCAAGTTCACAACAAAGAACAGCCTGGAGCATACAAAAGAATGTTTAAGAAGGCTGGGTAATCCTCAGGATAAATTCCGTGTCATCCATGTGGCAGGAACGAACGGCAAGGGCAGCACATGTGCTTTCCTTACTTCTATTCTGCGTGAAGCAGGATATTCCTGCGGGCTTTTCACATCACCTCATCTTGTGGAGATCAATGAGAGATTCCAGATCAATGAGGTGGATATTGATAATGAAAGATTCCTGGAGGCGTTCCTTAAGGTAAAGGCACTTGCAGATGAACTGGTGGCTGAGGGAAATTATCATCCCACTTATTTTGAGATGCTCTTCCTTATGGGTATGGTGATTTTTGCCCAGGCCGGTGTTGATTATGTGACGCTGGAGACAGGTCTTGGAGGAAGGCTGGACGCCACCACTGCTGTGGAGAAGCCGGAAGCCTGTATCATTACGTCCATCGGTTTTGACCATATGCAGTATCTGGGGAATACAATTGAAGAGATCGCCGGTGAGAAAGCCGGTATTATTGTTCCCGGAGTACCTGTTATCTATGACGGAAATAATAAAACGGCTGCAGAGGTGATAAAGAAAAGGGCAAAAGAGCTGAACAGTCCTGCCTATGAGGTATGTATGGAGGATACACACATATTAAGAAATACTCAGGCAGGCATTGATTTTTCCTATAAGAATGATTATTATGGGGATACGGTTTATTCCATTCCTTTTATCGCCAGGTATCAGGTGATGAACAGTACATTGGCATTAAAGACAATGGAAGTCCTGAAGGATAAGCTTTTAGTCAAACCGGAGAATATCAGGATGGGGCTGGCCAGAACCCGCTGGCAAGGCAGGATGGAGACCGTTCTGTCCGGTGTGATAGTGGACGGAGCCCATAATGAGGACGGTGTGGAGAAGTTTGTGGAGACAGCGGCTCATTTCCAGGAAGAATATCCGCTGACATTGCTGTTTTCGGCAGTGGACGATAAAGATTTTACAGATATGATACGTACCATATGCAGGAAAATTCATTTCAGGCATATAGTGGTGACACAGGTTGGCGGCTACAGAATGGTGCCGGCCCAGACATTGGCCGGGATTTTCAGGGAAATGGGATGTGACAGTGTGGAAACAGCAGAGGAAATCCCTGAAGCCTTTTCCAGGGCCCTTTCGGCCAAGGGAGATGACGGAATGCTGTTCTGCGTAGGTTCCCTGTACCTGGTAGGGGAAATCAAAGATGTGATTAGGAGAAGTAAGAATGATTGATTACGAAGAGGAACTGAAGAAGTTTGAACCGTGCCTGGATGTGACGGACGCGGAAGGCGCCATTTATGACAGGGAGCTGACCGATATCCTGGATGTACTCCAGGAAGTTCTCCGGGAAGCAAAAAGCAACAGACGTGTGAGATAAGGAGATACGAATGAATTGCATGAATTGCGGTGCGTTCCTGACAGATATGGATTTGGACTACTGTTCCCATTGCGGATGTAATGTCCTGATTCAGAAAAAGGTGGATTATCTGTCTAAATATTTTTATAATCAGGGGCTGGAGAAAGCCAGTATCCGTGATCTGTCAGGAGCAATTACTTGTCTGAAACAAAGCCTTACCTATAATAAAGGAAATATCCAGGCCAGGAATCTCCTTGGTCTTGTATATTTTGAAACCGGCGAGGTGGTTGCTGCCCTCAGTGAATGGGTGATCAGTAAGAATCTTCAGCCAAACAAGAACCTTGCTTCCGGATATATTGACAAGCTTCAGGCAAACGCCAATAAGCTGGAAGCGATCAATGAGACTATCAAAAAGTATAACCATGCCCTGGCATTATGCCGTGAGGGGCATGAGGACATGGCCGCCATTCAGCTGAAAAAGATTCTTACCCAGAATTCCAAGCTGATCAAGGGATATCATCTCCTGGCGCTCATTCAGATGAAGGATCAGGAATGGAATAAAGCCCGGAGGATATTGAAAAAAGCTGCCAGGATTGATAAAACAAATACCACCACCCTCCGTTTTCTCCGTGAGGTGGATGAGCAGACCGGTGTGACAACCAGGCTTGAGCAGCAGGGAAAGGGCTTTTTCAGGGGAAGCGGTGACAGCAGGGATGAGGATGGCAGTGTGAGCAGTGACCTGGTGATCCAGCCTCCTGCCTATAAGGAACGCTCCAAGGTTTCTCTGTTTTTTACATTGATGCTGGGTTTTGCGGCGGGAGCTGCGGCTTTCTTGCTATTGGCTGTGCCTGCCATCCGTCAGGGGATTTACAGAGAGGCTAACCAGCAGATCGTCAAATACAGCGAATCCCTGGCCAGCCAGGGTGCTGAGCTTTCAAAAGCCCAGGATCAGGCTCAGGAGACAGGAGATACTGTAGAAGCAGCGGCTCAGCAGATCGCAGAGGAGAAAAAGCGCAGCGAGAGCTATGAGGCTCTTCTTAAGGCTTATTCAGCCATGCAGCAGGAGAATATAGATGAAGCTGCTCTGGAGATCCAGAAGGTTTATGCAGATGTGATTCCTGACAGCTTGAAAGGTATTTATACCACCGTCTGCAATAACACAGGAGTGACCGGAATCGAGGGCGATGGAAACGCTGGCGGTGACGATGGGAATTCTGATGGCGGCGGAGATAACGGCGGCTATGATGACTGCAGCGGTTTTGATGACGGCGGCGGAGATAACGGCGGCTATGATGATGGCAGCGGCGGCGACGGCGGATATGACGATGGAAGCGGAGACAGCGATGGATATGATGACAGCGGCTATGAGGACGACGGTTATGAGGATGGCTATTGATAGCTGCAATGCCGGTTTTCTGTTGTCAGTTAAGGGATTATTTTGTTAATAACTCAAGAGAAACCTCGAAGAAGGGGATGTGTACAGCACATCCTCTTTTTATATGGAAAAAAATATGGGATAAAATGGAATAAAAGGAATAAGAATGGAGATTGAGGGGGAACATAAATATGGAACCAATATTTGAGACAGAGGGGACCTGTCTGAGGATTCTTCTTCCCGGGGAAGTGGATCATCCGGTATCTGATAAGATACGCAGGGAATCAGACAGGATTATGGGAAAGCTGTATATTAAAACGATTGTCTTTGATTTTTCCAGAACCACGTTTATGGACAGCTCAGGGATCGGATTAATTATGGGACGGTACCGGGCTTTAGGCATGAGAGGCGATTGTATCCGTGCTATCCATGTGAGCAGCCATATTGATAAGCTTTTGCATTTATCAGGGGTTCATAAATTTATGGAAATCCGCACTGATGCGGAAATCATTGGGGAATAGGAAGGGAGAGTATTATGGAAAATACCAATGAAATGACAATCATCTTTGACAGCCGGCCAGTGAATGAAGGCCTGGCCAGGATAGCCGTGGCATCTTTCTGCACACAGCTCAATCCCACACTTGAGGAAGTGGCAGACTTAAAAACAGCGGTTTCCGAGGCCGTGACCAATTGTATCATACATGGGTATGAAGGAAAGGTACATAAGATTAAGGTGGAATGCCGGCTGAACGGTCAGGAGCTGACTGTAGATATCACAGATGAAGGCATTGGGATCCCGGATGTGGAAAAGGCAATGGAACCGCTGTTCACCACAAAGCCGGAGACAGACCGCTCAGGGATGGGCTTTACATTTATGGAGGCTTTTATGGACGAAGTTTCCGTGGAATCTAAGGTGGGGTGCGGCACGACAGTGCACATGAAAAAAATCATCAGGAGGTAGGCGGCTAAAGGATGGATCACACTCTTGCCCTGATCGGGCGTGCACACCAAGGGGATAAAGAGGCAAGAGATACATTATTTGAAGAGAATGTGGGACTGATCTACAGTGTTGCCAGAAGGTTTCTGGGACGAGGCGTGGAGATGGAGGATTTATTTCAGATCGGCAGTATCGGACTTCTGAAGGCTGTGGACAAATTTGACTTATCTTTTGATGTGAGATTCTCTACTTATGCGGTTCCCATGATCGCCGGGGAAATTAAGCGTTATCTCCGGGATGACGGGATTTTAAAGGTCAGCCGTTCTCTCAAAGAGAATCACTATAAGCTCTATCAGCTAAGAGAAAGCCTGGAACGTTCTCTTGGCAGAGAGCCTACATTGTCAGAGCTTTCCCAGGAAATGGGAATGCCTATGGAGGAACTGGTGATGACCCTGGAGTCCGGGGCGGAGGTGGAATCTCTGCATAAAACTATTTATCAGGGAGAGGGAACTGAGATTTCCCTTCTTGACAAGCTGCCTGAGAAAGAAAACCAGCAGGATGTCCTTCTGGATAAGATCCTTCTTGAAGAAATTCTGGAAAGCCTGGGGCCGAAGGAACGGCAGCTCATCTACATGAGATATTTTCAGGATATGACGCAGACAGAGATAGCAGAAGAACTGGGGGTATCCCAGGTACAGGTTTCCAGGATGGAAAAGAAAATATTAAGCCAGCTGCGGGGAAAACTTTAGTTCAGCTGCAATATAAAAAGGAGCTTTCTGAAAAAAGTGCGGTAAGGCATGATTTTTATCAGAAGGCTCTGTTTTTTTGCAACGATTTGATGCTAAAATGACACTTATAATATAACATCAAAAAAGGAGGGATCGTATATGATGAAAAAGAGAATAACCGCAGTGATGTTGTGTATGAGTTTAGCTGTATCAAGCCTGTTTTCTTTTACTGCCATCGGTGCGCCGGTGCAGGAGAATGATCTGATGAATGGTATCACGGCTCAGGAGACAGATTCCAGTATTGATATTTCTGCAGGGAATACCGCTTCTGTGGATTTTGCGGTACGGCTGTTTCAGGCAACCCAGGAGAAGGGCAAAAACACTATGATATCACCTGTATCTGTGCTGTATGCACTGGCAATGACTGCCAATGGGGCAAAAGGAGATACTCTTTCCCAGATGGAAGAGGTTCTTGGAATGCCTGTTTCGGAACTGAACGATTATCTTCATACATATGCAGCTCTGCTCCCCTCAGAGGAGAAATGCAGGTTAGATATGGCAAACTCTATTTGGTTCAAGCAAGGAGAGGACTTTATTGTAAATCCTGATTTTCTCCAGACAAATGCTGACTATTACAATGCAGGTGTGTATGAAGGGGCCTTTGACAGCGAGACACTGGATGAAATAAATTCCTGGGTGAGAGACAAGACGGATGGTATGATAGATTCCATATTGGAGGAAATTCCCGAAAAAGTTGTCATGTATCTTATCAATGCCGTCTGTTTTGATGCCCAGTGGTCAGAAATTTACAGTACGGACCAGATAAGACAAGGACGGTTTAAACTGGAGAGCGGTGATACACGGGAAACAGAGTTTATGCACTCTGAGGAGTCGAGATATTTGGAGGATGGGGGTGCGAAAGGATTTCTGAAGTATTATGCAGGAAAAAAATATGCTTTTGCCGCCCTGCTGCCGGATGAAAGCATGAGTGTGAAGAGTTATGCAGACTCACTTACAGGTGAACATCTCATGAATATACTGGATAATGCCCAGGAAACTACAGTGGAAGTATCCATACCAAAGTTTAAAAGTGAATATGATATTGAGATGAGCAAGATTCTTAAGAATATGGGCATGACAGATGCATTTAGTAAAAAGGCGGATTTATCCGGGCTTGGAGAGAGCAGGGACAGACTGTTTATCAGCCGGGTGCTCCATAAAACATATATTGATGTGGATGAGAAAGGCACAAAGGCGGCCGGGGTTACCGCTGTTGAAATTTGTCTGGAATCGGCTATGGAAGAAGTGGGTAAGCAGGTATTCCTTGACAGACCGTTTCTGTATATGATCATAGATTGTGAAAATAGTGTGCCTCTATTTATAGGCGCAATGATGGATGTGGGCTGACAGAAAAGATAAGACTGTCATTTTAAGGGGAATAACAGATAAAAATATCAGGAGCTGCGGCACAGATCCATCGCGTGCTGCAGCTCCTGAATATTCTATTTAACAGCAGCGCTTCTGCTGCCGAAAAGTATGTTTCTGTACCTGGACAACGCCGTGAGAACGATCATGCCCAGCACACCGCAGGAAATCACTTCACCCAGCCCCACAGTAAGCATCATAAGGGGGATTGGAAGGTTGATCCCGTATCCGTAGAACAGTACGAAGGGAACAATAACCGTATTTGCCGCAATAGGCGGAAGGGGTGCAAGCCAGCGGTTTCCACGAAGCTTGTAAGTAAATACTGCTCCGATGAGTGTTGCCATGCTGCCGAAGATAATGTCTACCGGAATTGCTCCGCCCAGGAAGTTTGCAATAATGCATCCCACAAACAATCCCGGGATTGCAGCCGGAGTGAAGAACGGCAGGATGGTCAGAGCTTCTGAAAAGCGTATCTGGACCTCGCCGAAGCTTAAGGGCGCAAAGAGCACGGTCAGAACTACGTAAATAGCTCCGATGGCAGCAGCCTGTACAAGAAACAGGGTACTTTTGTTTTTCATATTCAATTCTCTCCTTTAGTTTTGTTTTACGAGTGGAAGGTCACGAACACTCGCGCCGAAGCGTGCGAAAAGGCTGCCAGTGGCAGGCTTTTTGCATTGATTTTACGGCGGAATCGCCGGCAAGCCCTATAAGACCTTATTTGTATGGGCTTTGCAACGGATATGAGTATAGCACAAGAATTGGGGGAATGCAAGCGGTACCTGGAATTTCTCACGGTGGATCGGACAGGGGAAAAGCCCTAACCTTGTTCGTTTTCTTTCCACCGGTCCATGTCTTCGATGATGGTTGTGTTTACATCATCTTCATAGAGGCGCATCTGCACCTGCATAGGCGTAGGGTCGTCGGTGATCTTCATTCTTCCGAAATGATTGAAGAAGAAGAGTACCCCAAGGCCGATCCCTATGGAATAGGAGATTTCTAAAACTGTAAAGCCGTTGGAAGCCTGGCCTGTAACCTGCATATAAATCTGGCCGAACAATCCGCCCACATCCACATCATTGTTGAAGGTCATAATGGAAAAAGCCGCTCCGAAAAAGGTTGCCAGACAGACGAAGATAACTTTTAACCAGCGCCAGATCATATTGGGTACAGGTTCCTTCTGATAAGTGATAATGAAATTAGCTTCACCTATTGTGGTGATATCCAGATCAGGTTCTTTTTTCTGTATTTGGTCAACAAGATCCATGGCAGACATTACGTACCGTCCCGGTTTGTCCGGGTCCAGATTTATTACAGGCAGGACACGGACACGGTTGAGGACCTTTGAATTGCTGCAGGAAAGTTTTGCGATATCCTGCAGGTATACATGCGGGTGATGAACTTCCATGTTGGTATCTAACTGGAGATATAAGGTGTCACTCACCGCAGATCACATCCTTTCTCTTAGTATTCCGTTTAGTGTTTGTATTTTATTGGAAATTATGCAAAATGCTGAAATTTATTTCGGGTCATATCCCTTTATAGGATGTCATGGCTCCGGGCAATTACTCTTTCATCTTAGGTTTGAAAATCCAGCTGGCGATATAAGAGAAGATCAGGGCGGCGGACACACCTGCGGCGCAGGCTGTAAAGCCTCCCATAAAGAGGCCGATGAAACCGTTCTGGTCAATGGCATCCTTCATTCCTTTCCAAAGTATGTTGCCAAATCCGAGAAGGGGCACGGATGCGCCAGCACCTGCGAATTTTGTAAAAGGCTCATAAATGCCCACTGCGCTTAAAAGAGCTCCGGAGCATACAAGAAGGACCATAATACGTCCGGGCATTAATTTAGTTTTATCTAAAAGTATCTGGACAAGGGCGCAGATCAGTCCGCCCACCCAGAATGCGTTCAAGTAATCCATACAAGTCTCCGATCTGCCGCTGTTTACGCGGCTTAATACTGGTATTGTGTTCCTTACTAAGCTTCTGCATGTTCAATGACCACTGCATGTGCAATTCCGGGAATAGAATCCCCTTCATTGAAGCTCACCTTAGAAAGCAGTGCCCCTGTGGGAACAAAAAGAATCCGTTTCCATTCTCCGGAGGCTACTTTGGGAAGTATATGGCTGGCAAGGACAGTGGCAGAACAGCCGCAGCCGCTGCCTCCTGCGTGTGTATCCTGAGTTTCACCGTCAAAGATGAGAAGGCCGCAGTCCTGATGCTGTTTTTGGATGTCTATATTTTTTTCTTCCATAAGGTCAAAAAGGATCTTTTGGCCAACGACTCCCAGATCACCGGTGAAAATATAGTCGTAATCAGAAGGTTTCCGGCAGAAGTCCTTCAGATTCTGATAGATGGTATCGCAGGCAGCAGGAGCCATGCATCCGCCCATGTTCAGGGAATCTTTAAGACCGTAATCTACAATTTTTCCTGTGGTCACCCCAGTGATCACTGCACAGCCATTTCCAACCCGCAGAGGAAGGACTTTGTCAGAACTGTCCGAGGCTGGCGGCTGAGCACCCAGGACACAGGCACCGCTTCCAGTGACTGTCCAGGTGGCGGAAAATGGCCGCTGGTTCCCGTAGCCCAGGGGAAAACGGAATTCTTTTTCTGCACTCCCGAAATGACTGGAGGTGGCACAGAGAATGTGTTCCCCATATCCTGCCGCGATTGCCATAGCCCCCAAAGACAGAGATTCACCCATAGTGGAGCAGGCACCGTATAAACCATAGAATGGAATGCCCAGCCCTGCAGTTCCAAAGGAAGATGCAATGGTCTGGGCCAGCAGATCTCCTGCAAAGATGATCCTGATATCTTCCGGCTTTAATCCTGCTTTCCCGATGGCCATGGAAGCAGCTTCCTTCTGCATACTGCTTTCAGCGGCTTCCCAGGTATCCACTCCAAACATGGGATCTTCGCAGATCATATCAAAAGAGTCTTTCAGAGGGCCTTCGCCTTCTTTTTTTCCTACAATGGAAGCTGTGCTCTGGATATATACAGGCTCCTCAAATTTTATGCTGGATGCCCCTTTTGTCCATTGTTTTCTCATGATACCACCCCCAGAAGTTTTAAAATATAATAAATAATGCCCAAAATCCATGAACTCATTATCCCGTATAGGATTACCGGGCCGGCTATGGTGAAGATCTTACACCCGATACCGAAAACCTGGCCCTCAGCCTTATATTCTATGGCAGACGCGGCTACTGAATTGGCGAACCCGGTGATGGGAACGAGACCTCCTGCGCCGCCGAATTTTCCTATTTTGGGATAAATGTTTAAGCCTGTGAGAATAACACTGATGAGTATTAAAATAAGAGAACACCAGGTACCCGCCATTTCTGTATCCAGTCCCCGGCTTTTTGCAAAGTTAAGTATTACCTGTCCCAGCACGCATATAAGCCCTCCTGTCACAAAAGCCTTTGCCATATTCATTGGCAGGCTGTGGGTAGGGGTGACTTCTTTTACATATTGTTCATATTTTTTTTGCTTTTTCTGCTGTTCCGTATTAGCCATAGTAACCTTCCTTTCCGGCTTTTTTCTTAGTCTGTGAAAAAAACACAGGAATATGCGTCCTTTTTTTGACTTTTTTTGATATTATACGTATAATAAGCCGTATAGTGAGAAGCTATTCGCTTTATTGGCCGTCAGGTCAGGCAGATATCTTAGACAACTGGACCGGCCGGTGCATCAGGCTGGAACAGATAATAGAGAAGGGGATAATTTATGAGCAGATTTTTTGTGGGACGTGAAGTCAGGAAGCTTACGGATAACCATGAGATTTCAGGTATCCAGGTATGGCATTTGAACCTTAAAGAAAAAGAATTAGGACATATGGCCTGCCGGATAGAGGATACTATGCAGTTTATATATATTTGTAGAGGCAATATGGTGTGCCAGCTTAACCAGGACAGGACCCGGCTTCGTTCAGGAGAGGGCCTCTTTATAAACAGGAGAACAGCATACCGTTTTTTGGACGGAGGAAAAGGCAGCTGTGAATTTTTCCTTATTTCTGTGGAGGCAGATTATATAGGAGATGGGGAAGAGGGGATAATAACAGGAAAATATGTACGTCCCTTGATGGAATGTGTGGATTTTTCAAGTCTTAAGCTGGAGCGCAGGGCAGAAAACCAGGATGCGATCCTGGAATACGTAAAGCGTGCAGGGAATATTGCGGATTCCGGGAGTATGTGCTGTGAACTGGAACTGAAGAGTCTCATGTTTCAGGTGTGGTCAAAATTGTATGCAGAATTTTCCAGTCTTTCACCTTCTTGTAAGAAGTCAGTTCTGCATGAGGCAGAGAAGCTTGTGAACATGCTGGAATTTCTTCATGAGCATTACCGGGATAAAATTACTTTGGGGGAAATGGCAGAGAACAGTGGAGTTAGCAGCGGAGAGTACTGCCGTTTTTTTAAGAAAAGAATGAACCAGACTCCTTTTGAATATCTTCAGGCATACCGGATAGAGCAAAGCCTGCCGGAACTTCTTGAAAAATCAGGAAGCATCACGCAGATTGCTCTCCGCCATGGTTTTACAGGCTCCAGTTATTATGCCGAGACATTTAAAAAAGAGATGGGGTGTGCTCCGGGAGATTACCGGAAATGGTGCCTTGGAGAATTGGATGTTGATTGTCCTCTGAAGTTAAAGGGCGCAGATGAATCCGCAAGTCAAAAGCAGCCTGTAAAGCGTCAGGAATCTATGCCGGCACATCTTTTATAGTCTATTTATAACAGTCCAGCCGGTCCTGAACTGTTACGTATGTGCTTCCAAAGGCAGTGTGCAGTACAAACAGAATCCTTATGGATCACATCCATCCGAGATAATAATAGAGTATGGAGCCGATGATTTTTCCCAAGGCTACACAGACGATCACCTTGGGCAGTCCTTCTGTGAATTTGATACGCCGGGAAAAGATAGGAAAGACATCGGCCATTTCTGCTAAAGCCAGAATCCATGCACCCAGGAAGATTCCTGAAAATACACCGTAGAAAATCAGAAAAGGTGTTCCCAGGGGAATGTGCCAATGGTACAGGAAATAAAGATTTCCCAGAACAGTACCAAGCAGGGTTACATCTTCATATAATAATATGTGGTTGGCGGTGTGGGTAATCCCCGCATAGCGGGGGACAATAGAAAGGCCGATGAGAAGGCCTACCACTCCGCCGGCTATGATAGCTCCCGCACAAAATCCCACAAATCCCAAAAAAATCTGCTGCCACATAATAAAACCTCCTAGTGTGTTGTCTCTTACATGTCCTGTTGAACGATACCAGGAATGAATACATGTTTATCCTTCTGAATGGAAATAGTATGAGAAGAATCTGAAAAAATATGTGGCAAATCTAAAGAAATTATGAAACCCTGTACATTTTCCCGGGCAAATAGTATAATCACTGTTATAAGAATTGTCTTTTAGGAGGTATGGGTATGCAAAATGCATTTTCCCGCATGGAAATACTGCTGGGGGACGTAGGGGTAGAGAAATTAAGCAAGGCAAAGATAGCCGTGTTCGGATTGGGCGGAGTCGGTTCTTATGTAGTGGAAGCCCTTGCAAGATGCGGCGTGGGAAGCCTGACGCTTGTGGACCATGACACGGTTTCCCTTACAAATATTAACAGACAGCTGCTTGCCCTTCATTCGACAATAGGAAAGAGCAAAGTACAGGTGGCAAAATCAAGGATTCAGGATATTGATGAGAGTATCCTGGTTCACACATATGAGACTTTTTATAATGAAGATACTGCGGATATGTTTGATTTCCGCATGTATGACTACATTGTGGATGCCATTGATACTGTGACATCCAAGCTTTTGATGATCGAGAAGGCTAAGGCTTGTCAGACTCCCATTATCTCCTGTATGGGAACTGGCAATAAGCTGGATCCCTCCAGATTTGAGATAACAGACATTTCCAAGACAAGTGTCTGCCCGCTGGCTAAAGCTGTGCGCACAGAACTCAGAAAGAGAGGAATCCGCAAGGTAAAAGTCCTTTATTCCAGAGAGAAGCCCATTAAAGCATTGGATAACGGTGAGAGAAAAGGAAATTCAGACCGCCCGGTGCCGGGAAGCATTGCCTTTGTCCCAAGTGTGGCAGGGCTGATGATCGCAGGTGAGGTTGTGAGAGATTTACTGGAAGAGCCAAAAAGGAAATTATCCTGACAGGAGAAAATAGTATAATAGAAAGATTGAGGAATCGTATCTGTGAAGCAAGAAATGAGACAGAAGTTTTGTGAATTGTTGGGAGAGGAAAGAGTGCTGACTGACGAGCCGATGAACCGTCATACGACCTTCCGTATCGGAGGTCCTGCCGATTATTTCCTGCTTCCTGAATCCCGGGAGGATATCAGAGGTATTATAAAAATATGTAAGGAAGAAGGTCTTCCTTATTTTGTTCTCGGAAACGGCAGTAATCTTTTAGTGAGTGACGAAGGATACCGGGGTGTGATCATCCAGATGTTTAAGAATCTGAATAAGGTTACAGTGGAAGGAACATGTATCCGGGCAGAATCAGGTGCGCTTTTGTCCTCTGTGGCAGCGGCAGCTAAGAATGCATCACTTGCCGGATTTGAGTTTGCAGGAGGTATTCCCGGTACTCTGGGAGGCGCTGTGGTGATGAATGCAGGAGCTTACGGCGGTGAGCTGAAGGATGTTCTGAAGGAGGCCACTGTCCTCACTCAGGACGGAGATATTCTTACAATACCTGTGGAGGAGCTTGAGATGGGCTACCGTACCAGTAAGGTGAAAACTTCAGGATATTTGGTATTGGAGGCAGTGATTTCCCTGAAGGAGGGAGACCAGGAGGCTATCAAGGCACGGATGAAAGAGCTTACAGAGCAGAGGACCACAAAGCAGCCGCTGGAATATCCAAGTGCAGGAAGTACCTTTAAACGTCCCCAGGGATACTTTGCAGGCAAGCTGATCATGGACAGCGGACTGAGAGGATATCGTGTGGGCGGAGCGCAGGTTTCAGAGAAACATTGCGGCTTTGTCATCAATACGGGGAATGCCTGTGCCAAAGATGTGCGTGATCTGATGGAGGATGTCATTGATAAGGTACGGGACAAATTCGGTGTCACTCTGGAACCGGAAGTGAAGTTCCTTGGAGATTTTTAACAGGAGATAAAGAATGAGATTTGTGATAGTGACAGGAGTATCGGGCGCAGGAAAAACAGCAGCGCTGAAAATGCTGGAAGACGCCCGGTATTTTTGCGTAGACAATCTTCCCATACCGCTGTTGGAGAAATTTGCATCTCTGATGCCGGAAATCCATGGGGAGGATGTACAGAATGTTGCCCTTGGTATTGATGCCAGAAGCGGACGTTCTCTTGATGAGCTGGAAATCGTTCTGGACAGGATGAAGAAAGCAGGATATGAGTTTGAAATACTGTTTCTGGATGCTGATGACAGAGTTCTGGTAAAACGGTATAAAGAGACAAGGAGAAGCCACCCTCTTGCCATGACAGGAAGAGTGGATGAAGGAATCCGGCTGGAACGGGAGAAGATGAAATTTCTGAAGGACCGGGCAGATTATATCATTGACACCACCCATCTTCTCACCAGAGAGCTTAAGCAGGAGTTGGATAAGATATTTGTTGACAACAGCGAGTTTCATAATATGATGATTTCTGTTTTATCCTTTGGGTTCAAGTACGGCATTCCGGCGGATGCAGATCTGGTGTTTGATGTGAGATTTCTGAAAAACCCATATTATGTGGACGAGCTTCGCCCTCAGACGGGACTTGATGAAAGTGTGTTCCGTTATGTGATGGACAGCGATGTGGCTCAGCAGTTTGCCGACAAACTTGAGGATATGATCGGCTTTCTGATTCCACATTATGTAAGGGAAGGCAAGACGAATCTTGTGATTGCTATCGGCTGTACCGGAGGGAAACATCGCTCCGTGACACTGGCCAGAGAGATATACGGAAGGCTTGCTAAAAGCAGGCAGTATGGGTTTCGTCTGGAGCACAGAGATGTGGAGAAGGACAGGGTAGTAAAAAAATAATAGAGAAGAGGTCGGGAAATGTCTTTTTCAGGGATGGTGAAAGAAGAACTTTCCAAGCAGAACAGTCCTGCCAGACACTGCAGAATTGCAGAACTGGCGGCTATTTTCAGTTCCTGCGGCCGTATGCAGCCTTGCTGCGGCGGCAGTCCGGGGCTTCGAATACAGACGGAAAATGACGCAGTTGCAAGAAAGTGCTTTACATTATTGCGAAAAACATTTAATATAGAAACAGATATAGCCATTCGCGAGAACAGCCAACTGAAACGGGGAAGTGTATATTTGATTGAAATATCTGATTCTGCACAGGTCCAGGATGTGCTTCAGGGGACAAAACTTCTCGTGAGCGGCAACACTGGCGGAACGTTGATTTTGCGTAATTCTCTGGTCACACAGCAGAATTGCTGCAAACGGGCGTTCATCCGGGGTGCGTTTCTTTCATCAGGCTCGATCAGTGATCCTAAGAAGGGATATCATTTTGAGATTGTCTGTTCTGAGGAAGAGAAGGCACAGCAGCTACAGGAAATTATCCGCAGTTTTCATATTGATGCCAAGATTGTAGTGCGAAAGAAGTCATATGTGGTCTATGTGAAGGAAGGCGCACAGATTGTGGATATGCTGGCAATCATGGAAGCAAATGTGGCATTGATGAACCTGGAAAATATCCGGATCCTTAAAGAGATGCGTAACTCAGTGAACCGGAAAGTAAATTGTGAGACTGCGAATATCAATAAGACGGTAAATGCAGCAGTGAAGCAGATGGAAGACATTAAATTAATCGAACAAACGGTAGGATTCCAAAGTTTGAATGAAGGTCTTGCACAGATAGCGGAGCTTAGGCTGCAGTATCCGGAGGCTACATTAAAAGAATTAGGAATGATGTTGAGCCCGCAGGTAGGCAAATCAGGAGTGAATCACCGCTTAAGGAAATTAAGCGCACTGGCAGATGAAATGCGGGAAAACAAGGAGGAGTTATTATGATTAAAAAGCCAATCACAATTAATTTATCCACTGGACTTGAAGCACGTCCGGTAGCGCAGCTGGTACAGGTGGCAAGTCAGTTCAACAGTGAAATTCATGTGGAGATTGGAAAGAAGAAGGTCAATGCAAAGAGCATCATGGGCATGATGACGTTAGGACTTGATGCGGGAGAGGAGATTACCCTTTCCGCTAACGGGGAAGACGAAGAAGCAGCCATGAGCAGCATTGAGCAGTATTTAAGTAATCAATAAATATAGCGGATAGCAGGTATCCGTTTGATTCTGATAATGAGTGTCTGTATTATTTATCCTCAGTGAGCTGGGGTATAGGTAAGTAGTAAAGCGGATTGTGAAATTCGTTTGCAAATTAGATAATAGTGGTAATCAAAAAAGTATAGCCGGTAAGGAAGACCGCTTCCCGGCTATACTTTTTTGCTCTTCTGAAGACAGAGGAAAGGATAAATGGATCAGGCAGGATCCTTACTTTTTATGTGGGGAGAATCTGGTAAACAAAAGAGGATAAAGAATAAGTATCCAGCTTACAACCAGGAAGTAGCGCGCAAAGGATGCTAGCAAAGAGGTTCCGATAACAGGCTTCAAACCTTCCTGAATGACTAAAGCGGCCAGCAGGCCGACCGTCAGCCGTATAGCTTTGTCCTTGAACTTGTCAGGGGCTGAGAAATTGATATGTTTTTTTTCTATATAATAACCTAATGCAAAGGCCATTCCGGCACCGCATGCCTTTACACAGTCCTGGGCATAGGCCAGTTCAATGGTTCCGCTGTGATGGAGCCACAGTGTGTATATTACCAGAAGTGCACAAATGACGGCCATACATACGGCAATAAGCCCTTCACGCCCTGAGGCAGCATCTTTTTTGCTGAAGAAATGATAACATAAAATTACACATACGATGCTCACAGCAAAAGAGGTCAGTACATCTTTAGGAGTGTGGCAGCCCAGATACATGCGGGAAAAACCTACCAGAAAAATGAAAAGAAAGCAGAAGGCTTTCCATATGGCTTTTTTTACATGGAGGCCTAAGGTTCCCAGAAGCGCAGTTATACTCTGGGTATGTCCGCTGGGAAAGGAATATCCTGTGGCTCCGGGAAGAGCGGATTCCACAGCCCGAAAGCCAGGATCAAGCACCCAGGGACGAGGTATCCGGAAAGTGATCTTCAGGCCCTGGACGAGAAGCCCTGAGGTAAAATAAGCAAAACCCAGTGAGTAGGCAAGCTTTTTATTAGAACACCAGAACAGCCAGCAGATGACAGCTACAACAAGAACTTCCTGGGCAATATATGTGATTCCCTGAAAAAAAATGTTACCTGCATCCGTGCGGTATTGTGCCAAAAATTGTAAAAAATCCATAAAATTGAATCCTTTCTTATTTAATATTAAGGACATTATAAGTTGACCGAAACAAAAAAACAAGGTATAATGAACGAAAAGCGCGAGAAAAGCCTCGTGCAGGAAGCTTAAAACATAAGCAGGATTGGCATGTATACAGAAGAGAGCAGTTGAGCATACAGTCAGTTGTGCATAGCAGATAATTAAGAAGTGAGGAACGTTATCAATGTCGAAAGTTTTGAAATTTATCGTACATTTTGTAGTCATATGTACTATTCTTTGTGTTGTGGGTCTGGCAGTACCCCCGTTTTTTGGAGTGACAACTGTTATTATGGACGATTCCAGCAAGGAGACAAACCTTCCTATCGGTTCTGTTACATATGCAATTCCTGTTAAATCCGAGAAGATTGAGATAGGCGATCCTATCCTGGTACAGGAAAACTCCAGAGTTTACCGCTATAAGATTTCCACTAAGGATTTAGAGAATGGTATCTGTACAGTGACAGACCCTACAGTGTCCAATCCTGAGAGTATTACAGTTGCCGTTAAGAATTATGTGCCGAAAGTAGTTATTACAATAGGATATCTTGGATATCTTCTGGTGGCCACGGAGAGTATAGAAGGCCTGATCGTACTTGGCCTTGCCGTCCTGTTTTTGATCATTCTTTATATTATTGCTGAACTCTGGAAGAAAGAGCCTCAGGAATTCTACGAGGATGAGGATCCGGAACCAGGATATGTGAAGAGCCCCAAGGAGTTAAAGCGGGAAGACAAAGAAAGGGCAAGACTCATGAAAGAAGAGGACCGCCAATTCAGAAAAGAAGAGAAATTACGCAGAAAAGAAGAAAAGCGTATTATCCGAACCGGTGGATTTGTAGATGAGATTTATGAGGACGACCTCACTGTTGACGAGACAGAGCGTCCGGTGACCGTTCAGACTGCAACAAGCGAAGCCCATGAGCTTTTGAAAAAAGAAATTGCTGCCGCTACAGCCGAGGAACCGGCTGAGGAGCCTGAGGTATCCAGGCCGGTGAAAGCAGAACCGCCTGTGACAAAGATGGAACAGAAGCAGGAAGAGGTTGAAGCAGTTTCAGAGGAAGAAGAGGAGCCTGTGGTGATCGGTAAGCTGGCTATCCCAAGCTGGTCAGCAGCCCAGCTTGCAGACAAGGCAAAGCAGGAAGGCGATGCCCCGGATATTGTTAAGGATGATATTACTAATGTTACCTTATTTGATTATTCCGATATTATAGGGGGGACTGCTCCCACAGAAACAGAAGAATAAAGTGATTTTTGTCTCCAGCCGTTTGTATTTGGCTGGAGATATTTTTTTGTATTTTAATAAGAAGGGATGGGGTGTCAGGACGCTTCCGCAAAAGGCTGGGGGTGGGGCGGACCGGGGGAGGATATGCGGTGGTACGATCGTTTCGCATGGAATCACTAAGCGGCTGAGTCGGCCTGCTTTGTCGGATTGGTCGCCAACTCATAAAATTCTCTGATGAGAATTTTATTCAGACAGGGCTCCCTTGATTTTGTGCGTGAAGCACAAAATCACCTCGGCGCAGGCCGCCTCACCCGCTAAGTGATTCCAAATGCTTGCTCAAAGCACCTCCGCCCGTTCTCCCCCACCCCGCCCCACCCGCAGCCTTACGCCAAAGCTGACGTTTCAAGGCGGTACGTACCTATTGTATGCGTAACTTTTATTGGCGTAACGTGGGCGATAGACTATGTTATGTTCCGCCTTTTAAGAAATATTCTGGTGAATACGTACGCCATAAAGGGGTGGAAATGTAGAGGAAGGTGAGGAGAAGGAACTCCGGTGCGGGGGCGTTGAGCGAGGACGAGACAGATCTTGGCTTTCAGTTGGAGCGGTCAGGAAAAGCCGCGCCTTGGCGCGGAGTAAGGCCTGTCTGAGCAGCGTTTGCATCAGCAAACGCTGCGAGTTGCCGCACGCCTTTTCCGTCCCCAAACGACAACTGAAAGCCTAGATATGTCCGCCGCAAGCGATAGCCCCCGCACCAGGTTCCCTTCTCCTCCCCGTTCGACCACCTTCCGGGCCCCCATCCCTATGTTTGAAAAAAAATACAAAAAATTAAAAAAACCTCTTGCAAACCCACCCCACTTTGTGTATACTGATAACTGCTGTGACATGATAGCGATGAAACGAGAGGTTGCTGCCGATATGGCAGGTTTTCCGTGGAGCGAATGTCAAGTTAGGAAACTGACGACAAGTCACTGTACAAGTTCAGAAGACCATCTAGGGATGGGCGTGTGAGAGAATGTCTTAGGACACACACGGAGATGTGTACAGTCGCCGCTTGTCGTACTGCTAAATGAGTACGAATAGGAGGAGACTTTTTTTATGGCAAATCAGGTAATGAGAATCACATTAAAAGCTTATGATCATCAGTTAGTGGATGCATCTGCAGCAAAAATCATCGACACTGTTAAGAAGAATGGAGCAATGGTAAGTGGACCGGTTCCCCTTCCGACAAAGAAAGAAGTTGTGACCATCTTAAGAGCTGTTCACAAATACAAAGATTCCAGAGAGCAGTTCGAGCAGAGAACTCATAAAAGACTTATTGATATCCTGACACCAACCCAGAAGACAGTAGACGCTCTGTCAAGACTGGAAATGCCGGCTGGTGTGCACATTGATATCAAAATGAAGACGAAATAAGGCACAGAACACTTGATAAGCCTCAGGCGATCCGGTGGAAATGCCCGCCTGGACACTCAGTGTTCATGGCGTCTCATAACGATAATGCTTTAAGCATTTATGCTATTAACTATATGATTGCCGGAGATGGGTAAAGCCCATATCAGGAAGCCGCAGAATGCGGTTCCTGGATGTAACGGTAATCCGCTATAAGGAGGAAGAAAGAATGAAGAAAGCTATCTTAGCTACCAAAGTCGGAATGACTCAGATCTTCAATGAAGAAGGTATGCTGATTCCGGTAACCGTTTTACAGGCAGGTCCATGTGTGGTAACTCAGGTTAAGACTGAAGAGAACGATGGATATGCAGCAGTTCAGGTTGGCTACGGCGACATCAGAGAGAAACTGGTGAACAAACCGAAAAAAGGCCACTTTGAGAAAGCAGGAGTAGATGTTAAAAGATTCTTAAAAGAATTTAAATTTGACAATGCTGCTGAATATGAAGTAGGACAGGAAATCAAGGCTGACATCTTTGCAGAGGGCGATCACATTGATGCGACCGCAACATCCAAAGGTAAAGGCTTCCAGGGTGCAATCAAGAGACACGGACAGTCCAGAGGACCTATGGCTCATGGTTCTAAATTCCATCGTCATGCAGGTTCCAATGGTTCCGCATCTGATCCAAGCCGTGTGTTCAAAGGCAAAAAAATGCCGGGACAGATGGGAAATGTTCAGGTGACTGTTCAGAATCTTGAGATTGTACGCGTAGATACAGAAAACAACTTACTGTTAGTTAAAGGTGCTGTTCCAGGACCTAAGAAATCTTTGGTAACCATCAAAGAGACAGTAAAGTCCTTATAATGAGAAAGGAGGAGCACACAAATGGCAAACGTAACTGTTTATAATATGGAAGGCAATGAAGTTGGAACAATGGATCTGAACGATGCAGTGTTCGGTGTTGAAATCAACGAGCATCTTGTTCATCTTGCTGTTGTTCGCCAGCTTGCAAATAAACGCCAGGGAACTCAGAAAGCAAAAACTCGTTCTGAAGTACGCGGCGGCGGAAGAAAACCGTGGAGACAGAAAGGAACTGGTCATGCAAGACAGGGTTCCATCCGTGCACCACAGTGGACCGGCGGCGGTGTTGTATTCGCTCCGGTACCGAGAGACTATGAAGTGAAGATGAACAAGAAAGAAAGAAGAGCTGCTTTAAAATCTGCTCTGACTTCCAAAGTTCAGGACAATAAATTGGTAGTAGTTGACAGCCTTGCACTTGCAGAGGCAAAAACAAAAGAGATGCAGAAGGTTCTCACTAACCTGAAAGCTGTTAAACCTCTTGTTGTTATTGCAGATGATGACAAAAACATCATGCTTTCCGCAAGAAACATCGCAGATGTTGAGACTGCAACTGTGAACACCATCAACGTATATGATGTTATGAAACATAACACCGTAGTTGTGACCAAAGATGCAGTAGCATCCATTGAGGAGGTGTACGCATAATGGCTAATATTCAGTATTATGACGTGATCATGAAACCAGTGATCACAGAGAAATCTATGAACGCTATGGGTGAGAAGAAATACACTTTCTTGGTACATCCGGAAGCAAATAAAACACAGATCAAAGAAGCTGTGGAGAAAATGTTCGAAGGAACAAAGGTAAAGAGCGTTAACACCATGAACTTGGATGGTAAGAAAAAACGCCGCGGTATGGTAGTTGGTAAAACTGCCAAGACCAAAAAAGCTATCGTAGCTCTTACAGAGGACAGCAAGGACATCGAGATTTTCGAGGGACTTTGATCCGGAGCGATCAGTGATGGGTAGCTGGTGATAGGAAGAGATGAATCAAGAAGGGCTGAGTTTGTCAGCGACTTGGTTCAGGGCGGACGAGTGCTGCTTCGGGAAATGAATTTCCCTCAGTCGCGTTTCACGCTTGTGAGCTTTCAAAAGAATCCATGCTTATATGCAGGCATGACACATGGCTTCTTTAGAAAACTCGGCACTCTGATTATCACGCGTATATGCTGGAAAGCATGATAAGTAATATTCGAAAGGAGAACAACCATGGGAATTAAAACCTATAACCCATATACACCGTCAAGAAGACATATGACTGGTTCCGACTTCTCTGAGATTACAAAATCAACACCTGAGAAATCTTTAGTAGTGTCTTTAAATAAGAATGCCGGCCGTAACAACCAGGGCAAAATTACTGTAAGACACCGCGGAGGCGGAAGCAGAAGAAAATATAGAATCATCGACTTTAAGAGAAGAAAAGATGGTATCCCTGCAACAGTTAAATCTATTGAATATGATCCGAACAGAACAGCAAACATCGCTTTGATCTGCTATGCAGACGGCGAGAAAGCATATATCCTGGCTCCTGAAGGCTTAAAAGTAGGCCAGAAGGTAATGAACGGACCGGAAGCTGAAGTTCGTGTAGGCAACTGCTTACCGCTGGAACTCATCCCGGTTGGTACTATGATCCACAACATTGAGCTGCATCCTGGAAAAGGCGGACAGATGGTTCGTTCCGCTGGTAACGGTGCACAGCTTATGGCTAAAGAAGGCAAATACGCAACACTGCGTCTGCCGTCTGGTGAAATGAGAATGGTTCCGATCGTATGCCGCGCATCCATCGGTACTGTCGGAAACGGCGACCACAACCTGATTAACATCGGTAAAGCTGGACGTAAACGTAACATGGGTATCAGACCTACAGTCCGCGGTTCTGTTATGAACCCGAATGACCATCCACATGGTGGTGGTGAAGGAAAGACCGGAATCGGCCGTCCGGGTCCATGTACTCCATGGGGCAAACCTGCTCTGGGTCTGAAGACCAGAAAGAAACACAAACAGTCCAACAAGCTCATCGTAAGAAGACGCGATGGAAAAGCATTATCGAAATAATAAGGAGGGTAAAGCATGTCTCGTTCACTGAAAAAAGGACCTTTTGCAGACGAAAGCTTACTGAAAAAAGTAGATGCGTTAAACGCTGCAAATGATAAATCCGTCATCAAAACCTGGTCACGCCGTTCTACTATCTTCCCGTCCTTCGTAGGACACACAATTGCTGTCCATGACGGAAGAAAGCACGTGCCGGTATATGTAACAGAGGATATGGTTGGCCACAAGCTCGGCGAGTTCGTTGCGACCAGAACCTACAGAGGACACGGAAAAGACGAGAAGAGATCCGGCGTTCGTTAGAATTGATGTATAACTGCCTGTTGTCCCCGCTGGGACAGCACGGCGGGTTAACTGTAGATTGAATATGAGGAAAGGAGGCACTTTAAGATGGCAAAGGGACATAGAAGCCAGATAAAAAGAGCCAGAAATGAGAATAATAGAGAGACAAGACCGTCTGCAAAATTATCTTATGCAAGAATTTCTGTTCAGAAAGCCTGCTACGTATTAGATGCAATCCGTGGTAAAGATGTGCAGACAGCACTTGGTATCCTGACATACAACCCAAGATACGCTTCCAGCGTGCTGAAGAAATTACTGGAGTCAGCAATTGCAAACGCTGAGAACAACAATGGAATGAACGCAGACAACCTCTACATTGCAGAGTGCTATGCAGATAAAGGACCTACAATGAAGAGAATTCAGCCAAGAGCACAGGGTAGGGCTTACAGAATTGAAAAGAGAACAAGCCATATCACCATCGTGCTGGATGAAAGATAAGGAGGAAAAGCATGGGACAGAAAGTTAACCCACATGGCCTTAGAGTCGGTGTTATCAAAGATTGGGATTCAAGATGGTATGCAGAAGGCGACTTTGCAGACTATTTAGTTGAAGATTATAATATCAGAACATTTCTGAAGAAGAAATTATACAGTGCAGGTGTTTCCAAGATTGAAATCGAGAGAGCATCTGACAGAGTTAAGATCATCATCTACACAGCTAAGCCAGGTATCGTAATCGGTAAGGGCGGATCTGAAATTGAGAAAGTGAAAGCTGAATTACAGAACTTCACTGACAAGAAATTAATCGTAGACATTAAAGAAGTAAAAAGACCGGACAAAGATGCACAGTTAGTTGCTGAGAATATTGCATTACAGTTAGAGAATCGTATCTCTTTCAGACGTGCTATGAAATCTACAATGCAGAGAACTATGAAATCCGGAGCAAAAGGAATCAAAACAGCAGTATCCGGACGTCTTGGCGGCGCTGATATGGCTCGTACTGAGTTCTACAGTGAAGGAACTATTCCGCTGCAGACACTTCGTGCTGACATCGATTACGGTTTCGCTGAAGCAGACACAACATACGGCAAAGTTGGCGTAAAAGCTTGGGTCTACAACGGTGAAGTACTTCCAACAAAAGGAACTAAGGAAGGGAGCGATAAATAATGTTAATGCCAAAAAGAGTAAAACGTCGTAAACAATTCCGTGGCTCCATGAAAGGTAAAGCCTTAAGAGGCAACCAGATCAATTATGGTGAGTACGGCCTTGTTGCTACCGAACCCTGTTGGATCAAATCCAATCAGATTGAAGCAGCCCGTGTTGCTATGACCCGTTATATTAAGCGTGGCGGTCAGGTTTGGATCAAGATTTTTCCAGATAAACCAGTAACAGCGAAACCAGCAGAAACACGTATGGGTTCCGGTAAAG
>JAUNHC010000061.1 GCA_030524175.1 Eubacteriales bacterium | reverse complement strand
TTTCATCCGTTACTCCTTTCGGATTCTTTTTCATACCTTGTTTTTCATTATATCTTATTTGAAACTCCAATGCAAATTTCTCAGTTTACTTTTCATCTTACTTTCAGAAATGCAAGAAGTAAAAACAGGAGGCCCCCCAGCCAGGACAGGTCACGTCCGCTTTTTGATGCCATTTTCCTGCCGAGAAAAAGCCCGAAACACATCATGAGAATGCCCATGATAAAATCCGAGCCGACGGTAAGTGCTATGTGTATTTTCAGAAAAGCAGCCAAGGTGCCTGCGATCAGACTGTCAAGTGACATGGCAAATGCGAGAAATACGGCCTCCCTGGTAGAAATGGAACGGGAGCTGTCTTTGTCTGCTGCCATTGGATTTCCGTAAATGGTAATAATAAAGTGAAGCTTGGAAACAGTAAACTCAATATCCTTATGAAGCCCCTTTTTTGTGTTGATGGCCTTTTTGATCCCATAGTCAAGAAGCTTGACAATACCCAGAAGCAGAAGGCTCACAAAACATATTCCCTTTGTAAGGGTTTCCGGGACGAAGCTGTCGATCACAGTTCCCAGGCACAAAGCAAGGCCCAGGACTCCGGCACAAATACCGTTTATCAGAAGCACCTCTTTCCATGACAGATGTATTTCATTTGCGCCGTACGCAATACTTGCCACAAAAGTATCCATAGATAGTGCTGTCACCAACAATAGAATTTCCAACATGCTTTTGTCTCTGTTCTTATCTTTTCTTTTACTATATTCCCTTCCGGTCCTGTTTGACATAAAGGGCAAGCATTCTAGGCATATCCTAAAGTCCGGGGCATAAATTAGATTTAGAATCCTCTTTTATAAGGAGCGCCTATGCCCGCCATTGTATTCAGTATATTTATGTTCTGCCTTGGTCTGTTTTTCCTGGTTTTCGGCAGTAATCTTTTTGTGGACAGCGCAGTGAAGGCCGCAGCCCATTTCCGCCTTCCCGAGGTGGTTATCGGCGCCACAGTATTGAGCTTCGGGACCACCCTGCCGGAAATGCTCTTTTCTTCTGCCGCAGTCATGCATGGAGTGACTGATATGGCCCTTGGAAATGCCTTTGGCTCCATCATCTGCAACACAGGATTTATCGCGGGTATCATGCTGATCCTGGCCCCTTCGGCACTTAATAGGGACAATATAAAAAACCTGAGATCAGGATATCTCTGGCTGCTTTTTTCCTGCGGTGTATTTTTGCTCTCAGGAGTTCTATTCGGGGGCATCCCAAGGTTTGTGAGCCTGCTTCTTCTTTTCATCTGTTTCTTCTATGTAAAGGAAGCTTTAAGCGAGAAAAATCGTTTTTCCCCGGAGCATGTGGAAGGTGCCTCCTTGTCAGCTCCCGTGCCCCCTTTTACTGCCGGGGATTTCATCCAGTTGATCCTGGAGGCGGTTCTGTTATACATAGGGGCTGAATTCCTCATCAAATACGGGCAGCGGCTGGCCCGGGCCATGGGATGGCCTGAGGTGCTTATTTCCGTCACTTTCGTTGCCTTAGGTACTTCTCTGCCGGAGCTTATCACTGCCATAACCTCTGTAAAAAAGAAGCATACAGCCCTGTCTCTGGGAAATATTATCGGGGCCAGCATCCTGAACCTTGTGCTGGTGTGCGGGATATCCGGCCTGATCCAGCCCCTTCCCTTCCACGGAAATGTAATGCCTGTTGATTTTCCTTTCATCCTGGCTTTGACGGGAATCCTCTGCCTTCCTTCTATCCTGGCACGTAAAGCCATGCGCTGGCAAGGATTCCTCCTGCTCTTTGGATATGGGGCATATCTTTTTCTTATGTTTCGATGACAACCTGCTGCTCACTGGTAATGCACCGCTCTCCCCAAATCTTGATCCTACAAGAAATATACTTTGATCCCGCAAGAAACATACCTTGATCCCGCAAGAAAGGAGTTGATATTTTTTACTGCCGGAGTTACACTATGATAAATTACAGTGGGAGGTTTTGGGATGAGTACGAAGATTCCGATTGAGACATCTGCCCGGCATATTCATGTTTCCCGGGAAGATTTCCAGCGCTTGTTCGGTGAGAACACTGAACTTCACTTTATAAAAGAATTAAGCCAGCCGGGGCAGTATCTCTGCCAAGAGCGGCTGACTGTAAAGGGGCCAAAAGGCCAGTTTGAAAGTATGGCTATCCTTGGGCCTTTCCGTAAGGAAACTCAGGTAGAGCTTTCCCTCACAGATACAAGAAAGCTTGGAATCCCGGGCGTGATCCGCCAATCCGGGGATACGGAGGGAACACCGGGCTGTATTTTGTGCGGTCCCTGCGGAGAGCTTGAAATCCCAAGAGGGGTGATCGTTGCCAAGCGCCATATCCACATGACCCCTGCCGAGGCTCTGGCTCTTCAAGTACAGGATAATGACGAGGTTTTCGTCCTTACCAAAAGCTACGGCAGGGCGCTTATCTATGCGGATGTGGTAGTCCGGGTCCACCGCAGTTTCCGGCTGTCCATGCATGTGGATACAGATGAGGCCAATGCCTTCTCCAGCGATGCAGAACCTTATGGGGTTATTGTACGGCTGTTTGATGATACTTATAACACTGACAAGTGGATCGATGAGGTGCTTTCCGGAATCCACAGATAAGAGAGTGCCCCACTTACCAGCGAAGCAGGGTTGCCCCCCAGGTAAGGCCGGCGCCGAAGCCGGAGAGCATGAGCACATCGCCCTTTTCCAGCTTACCGCTGCGGTTCATTTCGTCCAGAAGAAGGGGGATGCTGGCAGCGGAAGTATTGCCGCATCTGTCAAGATTCATAGGGAATTTGTCCGCAGACACCTTAAGCCTTTTTGCCACTGACTGGATGATCCTGCTGTTTGCCTGGTGAAGGACGAAATATTTTACCTGATCTGCTGTCATTTCTTCTTTTTCCAAAAGTCTGCTTATACAGTCCGGCACAGTTTTCACTGCAAATTTAAACACTGCCTGGCCTTCCATATACAGAGGGCTTCCAGGCATTGCTTCAGACAGAGGGGTTTTCTGGGTAGGTGCAAAGCTGGTAAGCACCCCGCTCTGGCTGCCGTCGCTGTGCTGGCTCATGCCTATGATGCCTTCCTCGTCCTTCTGCACCACGCAAGCCCCTGCGCCGTCCCCGAAAAGTACACAAGTGCTTCTGTCAGTCCAGTCAATGGTCCTGGAGAGAGTATCCACGCCAATCACAAGAATACGCTCATACAGTCCGCTTTTAATATAAGCATGGGCTGTATTCAAGACAAAAAGAAAGCCAGAGCAGGCTGCGCTTAAATCCATAGCAGCCGCCTGATGAAGGCCAAGCATCTTATGTACCTGACATCCTACACTGGGAAAATAATTCTCAGCCGATGAGGTGGCAACCAGCACCATCTGGATTTCCTCGGCTGATACCCCTGCATTCTCCATAGCCTTACGACCTGCCTCTGCCGCCAGCACTGCGGCTGTCTCTGAATCATCTGCCAAATGTCTCTCACGGATCCCTGTCCTTGAGCTTATCCATTCATCACTGGTATCCATGATCTTCGCTAAATCATCATTAGTTACAATATTCGCAGGAAGCGCACTTCCTGTTCCAATAATACGTGTTGTCATCATATTTTTCCATCCATAATTATTTTGATTATCAAAGTTTCTTTCCAAAGTATATGGTTTTTCCCTGTATTTGTCAACCTCTTTCTTATGGCATGGTTCTTTCTTTTCCTCTCTTTGGCCGGACGCACAATAAGGCAGCCTCCCCGAAGGGCTGCTGCCTTAATAGCTTTATCTGTATTACCTGTTATTTCTCCACAAATACCTCATATTCCCCTGTATCTACAAGAGGCTTCTTAGTAAGTGTATTCCCGCTGCTCTGGGAACTGAATGCATTCTGATTGGTGGCGATCACATCCTGGAGTGTATTGGACACTGTCACTTCCCCTGATGTAATATCTGTATTTCCGCCGGCGGCACCGTCTGTCACCATCTGGGCAACCTCACCGTCTGACGGGTAGAAGGACGGCTGGCGTATATAGCGGAAGCTGGCGCCATATGCCTCTCCCACAGTCACCCCGTTCTTACTGGAGGAACAGTGGACTGCAATCCAGTCTCCTGCCTCAGTCTTGCCGCACAGAATCCCTACATGGTTGTCACTACCTGCCTCCGGGCCTCTCTGGAACACCAGGTCTCCGGGCTGGGCGTCCTCTTCGCTGACAACGTTAGCCTTCTCCCACTGGTCTGAGGTACCGTCGCCTACACTTCCCTGCATAGCTTGGTCCTTATAGCCATTGATCACAGCCCAGGTCACAAAACCGCTGCAGTCAAGTCCGTAAGCACGCATGGTTCCTGAACTGTTGCTTCCGGCTGCCGACACTGTCTCCACAGTTCCCCAGCTTGGGTCCTCGCCGATGACAGTAGACTTACCGCCCCAGAAGTATCCCACTTTACCCACAAGGGTATAAGCGGCAGCTATAACATTCACACGTTCTTCCGATACATCCTCACCTACGCTTTGGCGCACAAACCCCTTAGCTGCGGTGACAGTTGCACAGAGAAGCTTACAGTCCGCCTCCACATATTTCTTCAGAACAGCCCTGTCCTTCTTGGAAATCTTATTCTTCTTAATGTAATAATTGATATGGCGGTTTCCATATGTAACAAGGGTGATATTCTGCTTATCCCTTACTACAGGATTCATCTCTGCAAAAATTGCCGCCAGGTCTTCCTTGGCGGAAGCATCCAGATTATAGGAGTCAGCCCCGCTCTTATTCTGCTCGTACACATAAACAGCAATAATGTCCTGCCAGTTTCTCACAAGAAGAGTGTCCGCTGAGGTAGTCATACCGTCGCCTCTGAGGTCACTGGCATCTGTCAGCTTGTTTTTAGCCTTGTATTCTTTCTCAATCTCATCCATCACAGATGCAAAATCTTCCGAGAAGGTAAGCTGGTAATTATCTTTCAGGCTGTCTAAGTAGAAATCCTTGCCTGCATGAAGATTGGATACCATATTGGTATAATATACGGGAGTACCTGTCAGTACATTCCCGGTACCGTCAACAAACCCGCCATTGGGGTCGCCCGGCTCCGAACCGATATCTCCGGGATCCTTGCCCTCCAGCTCCGCTATAGCATTCTCGTACCTTACCAGTGAATTGTAATCCTCGTCGCTTATCATGGCTTTCTCATCATCGGTAAGGGCTTCGTATTCTTTTCTGATCTCTTCTATCTGAGGTTTATGCTCTAATGTAATCTCGACCAAAACCAAAGCCTGAATCTTATCAACCACACTCCTTACATTCTCCGGCAATAATTCCGGCGGGGTCGGTGTGGGCGACGGCTCAGGTGTAGGCGTAACCTCCCCTGGTGTAGGTGTAGGCTCAGGCGTGGGGGTCACATCTTCTCCCGGCGTGGGTGTAGGCTCCGGTGTGGGCGTTAAATCCTCTCCCGGCGTAGGCGTTGGCTCTGCATCTGGTGTAGGTGAAATATCCCCGCCTATATCTCCTATATCACCGGAAGGTGTATCAGGAACCGGCGTTGGATCAACCGGGCTTGGAGTAAAGTCCGATCCGTCACCAGGTGTGTCAGTGAAATCCTCTGACGCAAATGCCTCCGTCCCCTCTGCAGCCATAACAGCCATGGGACTGGACAATACCATAGCAGACAATAACGTGATGCATAAACATTTTGTCAGATACTTGTTTTTCATATTTTAAAGATGCTCCCTTCTTTCCTCGAACATCCCTTTACTCCCCTAATATAAAGGTCTGTTGTACACTAAAAACGTTCAAATTACATATTAACCTGTTTTATTGTAGCATATCCAAATTGTGAAATCAACCGCCAGAGAACCATATCCTGCCTATTTTAGCCAAAATTCACTTTTTCTTCACAGTTATGAATTTTATGAACAAAGTCTCACAAATTGTTTCCATTTTGGACACATTTGTCCCTGAATGAAGCAAAGATGCTTCCCGGATAATGACAAAGCTGCGGCTGAAAATCAGGCCGCAGCTCTAAAAATCCCTATAAATCAGGCAACAGCTGCCAGCTGCACCCTGGTACACAATTGGAAAATCCCCTGGATCACCTGGAAGCATACATTAAGGATATAATTAATATCCTCCGCCACATTGCGCTTCTTCCGGAGATAGCTGGCATGGCTGGTCTTGATGAACTCTGTAAGCTGTGAAAGATTCTCAAAACACATTGCACTCTTCACATGGCAGTGAGCTTCTCCGCTCTTGATGCAGGTCTTAAGATTCTTCTTCAGCGCCTTCTCATACTGTCCATGCTCAATAAGGGTTCCTGTATAAGTCTTATTATGTGGAAAAGTAAAATAATCCGCCATATAGTGTATTACTTCACCGAACTGACGCCAGTAAACTCTCTCCTTGCACTCCCCCGGCTCATTCTCCACCAGAACTTTGATCTTGTCCTGGATTTCCTCGAAGGTCCCGAAAAATTCGTGCTTCTTCGTCAAAAACGAAGGACGGATATCCGGCAGGATATTCCCAAGGCAAAATGCTTTTCTGTGAGACTGCAGGCTCTCAGCTACCGGCATCTGATCTGCAAGATACCTTGCTAACAATATATGTGATTTTTTACGCAATTTCTTCCTCTACTTTCTTGTCGCTTCCGCTAACAATACACGGAATACATTTTTTAATATGTGGAAGGCATACCCTGATGCCCCCTGTTTTCAGCAACCATATTAACTATACCAGAACCTTTATAAATTTTCAAACGTACTTTTCTGAAATATTTTACCAAATTAGGCATGTCTTCTTATCCACAATGCACAAAAAAGCAAAAAACATGAGAATTCACCTTCATTCTGTCTCCCCTTCGAAATTAAATTTGTAAGGCAGACCATATTTATCCCGCATCTGGATAAACTCTTTCTGGACAGCCTCTCCTACAGGTACGCCCTTATCTTTCCGCTCCTGCCATACAAGATATTCTTTTTCTCCTGCCGTATAAATGCGTTCCTGGCCGGGAGCCTTTTTTGATGCCCGCAGATCTCTCAGGATATCCCCGCATATTTTGCTGAAGGTTTCTTTTCCCATAAAGGCTTCTGTGTCAATGGCGATAAAGAAATGGCCCAGGTGGTACGGCTGTTTATTTCCCTGGCCGTCCATGCCGCTTAAATGCTTCAGGAAACTTCCAGCCTGAAGAGCCGCCGAAAGAATCTCGACCACAGTGGCATATCCGTATCCTTTATAACCTGCAAGTTCTTCTCCGATTCCTCCAAGAGGCGCCAGAGCGGCAGATCCGTTTGTGAGTCCTTTCAGGATTTCATGACTGTCAGTCATGGCACTTCCGTCTTCTCCGATCACCATACCTGCAGGAGTGTCTTTTCCGCTTCTTGCATAGAATTCTATCTTTCCCCTCTGGGTTATGGAAGTGGCGCAGTCAAGCACAAAGGGAAACTCCTCATCCGTGGGAAATGCGAAGGTGAGAGGATTGGTCCCCAGCATATTCTCCACACCGAAGGTAGGAGCTATGGACGGACGGGCGTTGGTCCCTGTGATACCGATCATTCCTTCCTTGGCTGCCATCATGGCCCAATATCCTGCAATTCCGTAATGGGTGGAATTCCGCACCGCAGCCATACCCATCCCATACTTCTTCGCTTTTTCGATGATCGCTTCCATGGCTTTATAAGAGGCAACCATACCCATACCGTCATGGGCATCTGCCACCAGAGTAGTCGGTGACTCTCTCAAAATTTCAAATTCTGTAACAGGATTCTGGATCCCTGCCTCAATACGGTCAATATAGATTGGTTTAAAACGGTTGCACCCGTGACTCTCAATCCCCCGCCTGTCACTCTCCAATAAAACATCTGCACAGATTCTGGCATCACCTTCAGGCACCCCCACTGCCTTAAAGGTATCTACCATAAAATCCTCAATTAAATCCCACGCCACATAAGGTCTTGTCTCCATAAGCTTCTTCTCCTTTTCTTTAAGAAAAGGGCAAAGCACACAACGGCATAACATTCTGCCGTTATAAACTTTGCCCCGTCCGTTTTCAGATTTTATTAGATTGTATCACGTATATTTGTGATATGCAAGAGATTTCAGGGATAAATATTGCACCATTTATTTCTACGCAAATTCCACTCTTCTGCTCCCCACGATCCGGAGAAACTCTTCCATTGCCCGCGTTGTGTATTTCCCTCTTTTTTTATAAAAATATATATTTCTGATCGCCTCTTCCCCGTCCAGTTTATAATAATACACATTAGGATTAGGCTGTTCATAGCGGATCAGCATGTCTCCGATAAAAGAAATCCCGAAACCGGAGCAGGTAATATTGTAGGCCGTGATCTGCTGGTCTGTTTTCAGGAGGATATCCGGCTGGAAACCATGGCTCTGACAGATTTTCATGGCATGCCGGGCAGTATCATTCTCAGATTTGAGAAAAACAAAAGGTTCTCTCTGAAAAGCTTTCAGCGGCACAGCGGGGATATCCTCACTCAAATGGCGTCCTTCCACCACCTCTTCAAAAGACAGCGTATAGTCCCTCACTTCCCTGTTCACCTGGAACTCCCTGGGGACTGCCAGCAGAAGATGCTCTGAATAATAAAGATACCGCTCAAATATCTTCTCATCAAAGGGCCTGTTGTCTATGATCAGATCAAGACTTCCCCGCAGCAAATGTTCCTCCAGCTGATAAGTCCGTTCCTCCACAAGCTCCAGCTCCACCTGAGGGTACTGTTTCTTAAACTCCGTAAAAAGCGGCGGCAAAATATAGGAGGAAAATAGTGTACTTCCCCCGATGGCCAAATGGCCTGTTTTCAACTGGTTCAAATCGTTCACATAGTTTGTAAAATCATTCTCCAGCTCCATGATCTTCTCCACCGTGCGGATATAGGCCTCTCCGCACTGGGTCAGCTTCACAGGATTTGTGCTTCTGTCAAATATAGGACTTCCGATCCTCTGCTCCGCCCTCTTGACTGTGGCGCTCAAGGCAGGCTGTGATACGAACAGATTCTTAGCTGCATTGGAAAAACTTTTTTCTTTATATACTTCATAGACATATTCCATTCCGCTGAACATAAACCGTCTCCCTTCCTTAATCTCATATTCCGGAATACGATGCCAGGGTCAAAGTATCTTTCGGCCTAACATCATAATATTATCTTTATATCTTTTATAAGAATATATGTATTTGATTATATTGTATCAGTAATCTATAATGAGGTCAACAAAATTATTGGGGCAAATTTCCAGTACATATTTTCATTTACGAAAAGGGGAAGAATCATGGTTGAGAAAATTAAATTAAACGGAATGGATTACCGTCAGGAGAACGATTCCATTGGGACAAAGGACGTACCAGAAGATGTATATTACGGAGTGCAGTCCCTGAGGGCTGCGGAAAATTTCCGCATCACAGGACTTTCCATGCATCCGGAAATCATCAACAGCCTTGCCTACATAAAGAAAGCATCTGCCATCACCAACTGTGAAGTGGGACTTTTAGAGCAGCATATTGCTAAGGCCATTGTCATGGCCTGTGACGAGATCGTGGACAACCGTCTTCATGAACAATTCATAGTAGACCCTATCCAGGGCGGTGCCGGCACCTCTTTGAATATGAACGCCAACGAAGTTATTGCAAACCGCGCCATCGAGCTTTTGGGAGGAGAAAAAGGCGACTACACCATCGTCAATCCCAACGACCATGTAAACTGCGGGCAGTCAACAAACGATGTCATCCCCACTGCCGGAAAAATGACCTCCTTAAAGCTTCTTGAAAACGCAGGCAAAGAGCTCCGCCGCCTCCACAGCGCCCTGTGCCAGAAGGCAAAAGAATTCAACCATATTATAAAAATGGGGCGCACCCAGCTTCAGGACGCAGTTCCTATCCGTCTGGGCCAGGAATTCCAGGCATACGCAGATGCAGTTATGCGCGATATCCACAGGATCGACAATGCCATTGACGAAATGCGGGTGGTGAATTTAGGAGGAACTGCTGTAGGTACCGGGATCAATGCAGATGAACAGTATTTAAGAAGAATTGTTCCCAACTTAAACCAGGTAAGCGGAATGCGTTTTGTCCAGGCCTTTGACCTTATTGATGCCACGCAGAATCTGGATTCCTTCGTTGCTGTATCAGGTGCGGTAAAGGCCTGCGCTGTCACACTCTCAAAAATTGCCAATGATCTCCGCCTTCTTTCCTCAGGGCCAAGGACAGGCATCGGAGAAATCAATCTTCCCGCCAAGCAGAACGGTTCCTCTATCATGCCGGGGAAGGTGAACCCTGTAATCCCGGAGGTTGTAAACCAGGTTGCCTTCAACATTATCGGAAATGATTTGACAATCACAATGGCTGCCGAGGCCGGCCAGCTGGAGTTAAATGCTTTTGAGCCCATTGTCTTCTACTGCCTGTTTCAGTCCATTGACACCCTCGGTTATGCAGTAAATACATTTGTGGACAACTGTATCACAGGCATCACTGCAAACGAAGACCGCTGCCGTTATCTTGTGGAGAACAGTGTAGGGATCATCACTGCTCTGTGTCCTCATATCGGCTATGAAAAATCAGCAGAGATTGCAAAAAAAGCCATCCAAACCGGTGAACCTGTCATGAAACTCATATTAAAAGAAGGTTTGCTTACCCCGGAGGAATTAGAGACAATTTTAGATCCTATGACCATGACCGAACCTGGGATTTCCCGGATCGACTCCCCAATGCACAAAACAGACAAAATCCAGGATTAGTCTATAACTTTCACAAAATATAAGTCCCTGTCTCTCATCTGTATTTCCAGGTGAGACAGGGCTTTTCTTATTAATCACCTTTTCCAAGTATGTCAGCAAGTGTCTGGTAAAGCAGATCCGGGTCAATGGGCTTGGCAAGATGTCCGTTCATCCCTGAGACAGACGCTTTGATAACATCTTCATGAAAAGCATCGGCAGTCATGGCAATAATAGGGATCGACCCGGCCTTCGGCTTTCCGCAGTGCCTGATCGCCTCAGTGGCTTCATATCCATCCATCACCGGCATCTGTACATCCATCAGTATCAAATCATAGCTGCTCCCATACTCAAGAAATTTCTCCAGGGCCTCTTTTCCGTTTGACGCATAATCCGCAGTGATATCAGCCATCTTCAGTAATTCCACAGCTATCTCACGGTTGAGGTCATTGTCTTCTGCCAATAACACATGTCTTCCTGCCAGCTCTGCACGGTGAACCTTCACTCCGGACACCGGGCCTGCCCCCATTTTGCTGATACCAGCCGCCGCAAGGAGGGTATTATACAGTGTAGAAGCAAAAATGGGCTTGGCAAGAAAAGTATTGACTCCTGCTTCCTTTGCATCTTTCTCTATGGTACTCCAATCGTAAGCCGTAATGATAATAATGGTCGTATCATCTCCCACCAGCTCCCGTATCTCTCTTGTCACCTGGATACCGTCCATATCAGGCATCTTCAGGTCTATAATGCAGACATCGTATTCCTCACCGGTCTGATGGGCAGTTCTCACCTTCTCCACACATTCCCTGCCGGACAGTACCCATTCCGAACGTATCCCCAGATTCTTAAGAAGGAGAGCCGCATGAATACAGCTGTCTCTGTCATTATCCGTAACCAGCACTTTCAAGGACTCCAGAGCCGGCTGCTTTTCCTGTTTCCCGCCGTAACTGCCTTCCTGAATATCGAAATCCAGCTCAATGACAAAGGTGGTTCCTTTTCCCTCTTCACTCCTGACAGAAATTGTCCCGCCCATGAGAGTTACCAGATTTTTGGTAATTGCCATCCCAAGCCCTGTACCTCCGAATTTTTGCCCGGTGGCCAGGCTCTCCTGTTCAAATGGCTGAAAGATACGCTTCATAAACTCTTCGCTGATTCCAATGCCTGTATCGCTGATGGTAAAACGCAGACTCACTCGCCTGTCCGTCCGCCGCATCTGACGGATTTCCATGCAGACAGAGCCTCCCGCCGGAGTAAATTTCAGTGCATTAGACAAAAGATTGATGAGCACCTGGTTCAGACGAAGGGAATCTCCCACCAGAAGGGTATCAGTCACTTCCACTAAAGGCATTGTAAAGGTCAGCCCCTTGGATACAGCCTGGGGATATATTATGGAAGTGACAGACTCTGCCACGGTTTCCAGATCAAACGCCTCGTGGGCAATCTGCATCTTGCCCTCATCTATCTTTGACATATCCAGCACATCATTGATCAGGGACATCAGATGCTTAGAGGAATAACCGATCTTTCCCAGGCAGTCCGCCACACGCTGCCGGTCCTCAATATAAGCTCCGGCTATGGTTGTCATTCCTATGATCGCATTCATAGGCGTCCTGATTTCATGGCTCATTCTTGACAGGAACTCTGACTTAGCCTTATTGGCACATTCCGCCACAGTAAGGGCATCTTTCAGAGCCTCTGTCTGCTGCTGCAGCTTCTTCTGCATCTCCCGAAGCTCTGTGACATCTGTGATATCAATAAATATCACCAGATATACCGGACTGCTCCCCTGCCAGTCCACACAGGCAGCATTCACCTGAAGCCACAACACCTGCCCCTGGCGGCTATGTACCTGCATCACAAAATGAAGAGGCTTTCCGGCCAGTATATTATCCTCCTGCCCTTGAAGCGCCTCTATATTATTCTCCAGGTTCTTCCAATATATAGGACTGCCCCCTTTTCCGTCTCTGTCCCCGAAATACTCCATAAAATGTGTATTTGCCTCTAAAAGAACAAAATCTAGGCCGCCGTTTGAATTGTCAACCAGAAACTTTGCAACGAAACCAGGCAGATTCTCATAGGTAACCGACTTCTCCCTCTGCATCCGCACTACCTTATCAACATTTGTCATAACTGTATAAGCCACCTGGTATCCGCCGATATACTCATCTGCAAACTGTGTAGAAAACTGAACCCAGATAAAATCACCGTTCTTCCGGCGGATCCTTGACAATATCTGATATCCGCTCTGATGATTGATTATTGCCTCCGACACACATCCCGAAAGCTCCTTCCACTCTTTCTGATCTTTTTCATAGTACAGATCAGGTCTGTTGTGAAACCTTTCCTCGTATTCTTCCTTTTCCCAGCCAATAAGCTGATAATAAAATTCATTTGCCCATATTAAAGTAAAATGTTCATCAAGAAGATGCTTGCTGACACTGACACCTAACAGCCGCATCAATGTACTGTATTCATAATCAGCAGGTATTTCCCCTACATTACTGCTATCCGGTGCACTCTCTTTTCCCAAATCGCCCATCACGGTTTTCCCTCCTGTATATCCCATTGCAAGCATAACCTTGTTCATGTTAGTTTCTTTAAATCATATCACAAAAAAGCTGAAATCTCAACAGTGTTCTGGCATTTACTGCTGTTAGATGGTAATATATAATGAGATTGGGGACAAAAGGTATTTTGACCCTGAGCATAAAATATTTTTTGTAAAGAGGGGTAATTCTCTTGAAGAATGAATATCAATTTTCAAATCTGGTTTATGATTTTTTTCTTATGCGGTTCCGGTTCCAATACTATACCAATGGGGAAACCCTTCCCTCCATTGACATTCTCTGCCGCGAATTCAGCCTGTCTGCCCAGACTGTTAAGGCCGCACTCAGACGTCTCCGGTCAGAAGGATATATAGACATGCATAATGGAAGACCCACAAAAGTTATATTCCGTCAAACCCAAAAGGAATATGAGGAAGCCATTTTCACCTTTTTTTCCAGACGTTCCTACGCTTATCCTGATCTTTTCAGAACCATGGAGCAAATGCTGGTGCCCTTATTTGCAGAAGGCCTTAAACGTGCTGACGAAAATGATTTTATGTATCTTGCCCCTTACATAGAACGTTTAGGAACTGACGACCTCCTGTATATATTTAGTTATCTTCTTCAGAAATTAGACAATCCTCTGGCCTTAAACCTGTTTTGGGAAGTATCGCTGTTTATGGGATTATTATTTTTTAACGACAAAGAAGACTACACCTTCCGTAGAAAACACATACTGCGAGAAGATATAAAGAATATTATCACTATCAGAAAAACACAGAACTGGAAAGAACTACATGAAGCATTCTTAAAATTTCAATCTAACACAGCAGAACAAGCCCTGACACATATCAGTAAACATATCCCTCCCGCAGAAGAAAAAGAACGTATCCCTTTTACCTGGAGAATCTACTACGGACGTCCCCAGCTTTGCTACAGTTTGGGAATACGCCTTCTGCATGAAATTTATGTGGGGGAATACCAAGGGAAACAATACCTCCCTTCTTATGAAAAAATGGCAAAAAAATACAATGTTTCTGTCAGCACCATACGGAGAACCATCAATGTTCTTAATCAATTCGGTGCAACCGAATCAGTCAACGGCGTTGGTACTTATGTCTTTTTCGAAGGTGAATGCAGCAATCTTCCCGATTTTACCAGCACGGCTGTCAGAAAGAATCTAGCCCTTTTCTTTCAGTCCTTTGAGCTGATCATCTACTCGTGTGAAGAGGTGATCCCCTCTGTTTTTTCTGCTATGTCCGGAAACAAAAGGGATAAACTTATCCTGCACTTGGAAGAGAATATACGTTTAAACCGCTGTAAATTCACCCTGTGGCATCTGCTGCTGTGGATTGTCCACAACAGTCCCCAAAAAGGAATTCAGGATATTTATTTTCACCTATACAGCCTTTTACTGTGGGGATATCCTTTAGAAACCTCCAAAAAAGACACACTGGAACGTATTCCTGACGCAGTACAATTCACGCAGTCTGTCATCACCAGTGTAAAGGAACGCAATTACCGCCAATGTATTGAACTTGTGAAGAATTTACTTACAGACATGCTGCCTGCTGCGGAAGACTATCTGCTTCTCCACGGTATAATGCCGGAAGAATTAAGGCTGGCACCCTCCATCAGACTCTCTCTGCCAGTCTGATCCTCTCTCTTCTTCATTGCCGGCAATTATCCCCAGAAGTCCCGTATACTCTGCCCATCTGCTCTCGCGGATGGGCATTGGCCTGTGATCATCAAAATACAATACCAGCGCCGGCCTGATTCCATTCCAGTCCTCTACAATTTCGTACTTTATCAAATGACCTTCTGCAATCAGCTTCTTTGCTGTGGAGTGATAACTGAAATAAGGCATATGTTATATTTTCCTTTCTTTCGGTGTGAGGGCAGTGTAAGTTATTCACTGAAGACCAGAGCATGTTTGAAAATTGCTTTCGGCAAGATGTGCGTCACAATTTGTGGGAGGAGTGAATTTTCAAACCCGCTCTATACTTCACGTTCAATATTCTGGATTTGACAGTCGATATTCATCTGTGCGCTGCTGTACTTCCCGGAGATACTTCTGAATTCCCGGCTCAGCTGCTCCTCAAGGCTTCCATCCAACAGCTGAGTTTCAGATAATTTATTTAAATACTCTTGTAATTCATGCCGTACTTCTGAGATAAGTGTGTCTCTTTCTTCCACTGTCATAGAATCCGTATCAGCTATATCATAATTTAAAACATAGTTGACAGATACCATATAAACCAGTTCCGGCCCACGCTCCTCAACCAAGGCCCATTCGGCATCTGAGTAATAATCTTCTCTTACAGGCTCTGAACCATATTCCTCTTTGACTGCATAACAGTATGCAAAAGAATTCTCTTGCTCTCCCATAACATCTGCAAACAATTCACTTCTAGAATAAGACAGCGTATCTGTATAAAAAGTGTAAAGAGGATCATCTTCGCCTATTTCCGGCGAAACATCTGACAATAAATCAAAAAATTCTTTGCCGTTACTCTCACAGATCTCATTAAGCTTACGGTTATAATCAGAAACACTGGTATTCCGGTCAATTTCTGCCATCTCAGCTATTATACGGTAATCCTCTGATTTCCCGTCTGTATCCGCCTGTACGTCTTTTATTCCAAAAGTAAAAAACATCCCTGTGCTTAACATTAACAACAAAACGCAGCCTATGGCAATCGCCCCGAACCGTTTACTATTCATATTCATAATTGACAATATCCTCCTTTTCATATCATTTTTCCCTCCGTAGAAATTGGTGGAAAGCATAGTTCTTTGATTGGTTTGCCGCCGGATTGTACGGATAATTGTTTCACTGTAATACATGCGCATATCCAGACTACAGTCTTTCATTGTCTCAGTATCGCAGGATTCCTCACAATAAAATGCGGTAATTTTAACCAGCAGATAAACCAGCGGATTAAACCAATGTACAGCAAGCACTGTCATCATAAGAAGTTTCCCCAGAATATCCCTGTGTTTATAATGAATTAGTTCGTGACGGATTATGAGCCGGCATTCTTGCTCATTGAGGTCTGAATCCGGAAGCAAAATCACTGGCTTCATAAATCCTGTAAGCATTGGCATCCCCACCGGTCTGCACAGAAGCAGTCTTATATCTTTACTGATGCCCAAATCCCGTTTCTCCTCCATCAGACATTCTAAGAAACCGCCGTCCTGAATATCACGTCCCCACCGTCTTACAATTTTCATAAAGCGGATATGTTTGGTTATATGGTAAATCAATACTACGATCATACCCGTCACCCAGACCAGAAATACAATCTGATTGAGTGTAAACAAATTTCTGTCATTTGAAACATTGGCACCGCCTGCATGCTGCACTCCCAATTTTAAATCCGAACGCACAACAACTGAGGACAGCGACGGAACCGACAGCTTAAAGACCGGCTCCTTAGCCACCGGACGGAACGGAATCATAAATCCTACAAACAGGATAAGCAGACTGCGGTAGATACCTCTTGATTGAATATACCTTCCAAGCAGCGGCAGGAGCAGGAGCACACATACAGAAACAACTGTCATAGTACCTGAAAGCTGCAGCAATGTCTTAAGCATTGTTTCCATAAAACTTACCTCCGCCCGTTCCGCTTACGCGTCTCCCTGATCAACTGTTCCAATTCGTCAAGATCTTCCTCTGACAGATTTTTTCCGTAGCTTAATGTACTGATCAGGCTGGCAGGACTCTTAAAATTGTATTGACGCATAAAATTCTGCGTTTCCATTTCCAAATATTCTTCCTTAGAAATCAGCGGATAAAAGTTACGTGACTTCCCCCCTGAATTCTCTGCCCTCAGAAACCCTCGCTCCACTAATCTTCCGAAATAAGATACTATTGTCTGCAGTTTCCACCCTTTTTTATCCCCAAATTCCGTATGTACCATCGTTGTTGTGACAGGCGGTTCCCTGTCCCAGATAAAATCCATAATGGCAAACTCAGCATCCGGCAGTCTTTTCTTTGTCATAAACACACCTCCTTATAAGACAAGTTGTCTTTTATTTCATTTTACATCTTGTCTTATGAAAAGTCAAGAGTTTTCAAACCTTATTTCTACCTTGCAGCAGTTATAAAATTAGCAACGTGTGAAATCATTTATGGCACTTAATCCTATATGCCGAGCGGAACAATATTTTTTGAACATATTGTAAGATATTTGGGAAACTTTTAAAAGATAATCAAAGAACCCCCTATATGTTATTGACGGAAATGAAGGGGTTATCAGATAGGAAGAGTTATATGACAATAAAGGAGGAGCTAGACGCCCCCTGATAAACACTGCAGAAACCATTTGCTTAAGCCACATAAGGAAGTAATTTAAAAACGCATCATAATGGTAATTATTATTACGGGCGTTGCAAAGGCAAAAGACACCGAGAAAGTCAGAGAATCAACGAATTGCATAACCGTTTATTATAAGTGTACCCATAAAATCTATTTTAAATAAGACCGTCTATCAATACTATTGGGTATATACGAACACCATTATACATTAATTCGAAGTGCTGGTGAATGCTGGAAGAATTGCCAGCCGTGTCTATATATCCAATGACTTCACCTTTCTAAAGGATTGAAAAATGCGGTTTGACCACGTACGTAATCGTCACAACTTTTCACAGTGAAATTCCCTGTCTTATTCTGTAAATATCCATATAGTTCAATATGATAATGTACAGAAAGGATTCCAAATGCCAAGTAGTTTGTTTCTGCCGATGTAATGGTCGGCAAAATTGTAGGAGCCGTAATATTCTTTGAATGAATTGTGCCATTATTATCGTTTAGCACAATAATTAAGACATTATCTCTGTCCTCCAACGCTGAACGGAGCACATATTCAGAATGTGTTGCAATGATCATTTGTGCATCTTGAGAGCCATTTTTATTAAAGAGGCTACGATAATATTGCAACACTTTTTGTTGCCATTTAGGATGCATACTTAATTCAGGTTCATCAACCAAAACAATTCCGCCTGACATGCTATTTATGTTTTTTAATAAATGAGCTCCTCGAAATACGATTTGTTTTTCACCAGTACTTAAACTGTCAACAGGAATTTCTTTTCCATGTTTTTCAAATCTATATTTCTTTGACGTTTGTTTGAACGTTGTGAAAGGGGTTCCCACACCAGACTCAGTTATTCTCATCCATTCAGAATTATCCTGAGCATCAATTGTTGTAATCCTCTAAACGTTTTATTCCTGCTGATTTTAATAAAGATATCATTTGGTCTTTTGCAATTCTATTTAATTCCACCAACCGTTCATTACGGACTATGCCTTGTTTTATCATCTCTGCATTTAAACTTTCAATATTAGATAAGATAATTAGTTGTTGAAGCGTGGCATGGTCTCTTATATTTCCATCCAGGTTTGGATTAGCCTCACGCCATTGCTTTGCTGTCATACCAAACATTGCCACATTCAAAACGTCTGCTTCAGTCGCATATGTAAAACTTTGATATTGTTTTGGTAATTCTGGAACAATCAGATGCTCTTTTATGGCATCTGTATGAATTCGGTAATTAATTTTAGATATTTCGCGGTTCATATTCCAGTTTAATGACAGTCTGCTGTTTTCATCTGTCTTTAACCGTTGATAATCTGTTATGATATATAGTTTAAACTCTGCAGAAATCCAAGAGGCAAATTCAAATGCAATATCCCTATGTGCAAAAGTTCCCCCATTACGTCCAGATTTAGAATACATACCGATGGCGGCTGTTGCTTCCACCCAACGTTTCGGAGATAAAGTAAATGCATTAGAACCGGCCCGTGACTTAAACCCCTCGAATTCGAGGGGTTTAAAATCCGGATTATATAATGTCTCCCAAAGTCCTAAAAATTCAATAACGTCACGGCTTCGCATCCAGTTTTGAATTGTGGCAGCCGGATCTTCACTTTTATACTTAGCAATATCAGTTAACGAAATATAATCATCATAATTTCCATCTGAAACAACGGAAATTTGCATCCCTTTGGCATTTATTTTTGCTTTTAAGACCCTTTCCTCTTTCATTCCCAACCTCCAACGATTTTCCCCTATCATATCAAATATTATGCTAAATGTCTTGCTTTCAACCTGTCATTCGGGAATATATTCGACATTATGGTTACTGTTAGTAACCAGTAACACGCTTCGCGATGTACAGAAACCATGCATACTGCATAATTTCGCACGTTGTATGGCTCGGGATTTTCATGCATATATGATGAAAACACCTTGCGGGATATTACCAGTGAACTGTAACGGTGTTGATGCAGTTCGGATTATTTGTACCGCATAGAAACACCACCATTGAAACTTTGGCAGGTATCAGGGTGGTATCTTCTGCTTCTTTCGCAAATAACTCCTTATTTATCATTAAAATCCGGCGCCCCATACAAATCATACGGTGTACTCTGATAAACGTAATAATTCAGCCAATTAGTATACAAGTTATTGGCATGTGCCCGCCATAAAAGCTGCGGTTTATTGTTGGGATCATTATCCCGATAATAATTTTTCGGCAGGTCAATGGGAAGCCCTTTTCCTGCATCTCTTTTGTACTCACCGTCCAGGGTAACCCGGTCATATTCGGGATGGCCCATGACAAAAATTTTCTTTCCGTAATCTGCCATTGCAAGGAACAGGCCTGCCTCCTCTGATTCCGCGAGCACAGTCAGTTCCTTGCAGGCATGGATATCTGCTATGGGAACCTCTGTATGTCTGGAATGAGGGGCCAGAAACATATCGTCGAAGCCTCTTACAAGGGGAATTTTCCTGTTGAGGACCTTATGCCAGAAAAGTCCGAACATCTTATGATCCAAAGGTTTTTTCTGCAGTCCGTAATGATGGTACAGCCCGGCCTGGGCTGCCCAGCACAGGTAGATCGTTGATGTGACATGAGAGTCTGTCCAGTCCATGATCTGAACAAGTTCTTCCCAGTAATCAACCGCTTCAAACTCCATCTGCTCTACCGGCGCACCGGTGATGATCATGCCGTCAAACTTCTGACTTTTCAGTTCTGAAAAGGTCTGATAAAATTTGTTCAAATGACTCATAGAGGTATTCTTTGACTCATGGCTCTCCACAGTCATAAAGGTCACATCCACCTGCAGAGGTGTATTTGACAGAGAGCGCAGAAGCTGCAGCTCCGTTTCCTCCTTAAGCGGCATCAGATTCAGAATGAGTATCTGAATAGGCCGGATATCCTGGTGGATAGCCCGGTTCTCATCCATCACGAAAATATTTTCTTTTTCCAGTATTTCCTTTACAGGCAGATCACTTTGTATTTTAATCGGCATTTGTCAGTCCTCCCTTTCTCGCATATGCCCCTGTTTCAGCTCCATATATCAGGTATAAAAAACCATTTCTCACACTTCAAATAAAGCCCTTTTATTCCTGGGCAAGCTTCAGGAAATCCTCCTCAGACAAAATGGGGATTCCCAGCTCTTTAGCTTTTTTATTCTTGGAAGAGTTGGAAGCAGTGTCGTTATTGATCAGGTAATTTGTCTTTCCTGTCACAGAACCTGTCACTTTTCCCCCAAGTGACTCCACAAACTCCTTCATCTCAGCCCTGTTTGCAAAACGCTCCACACTTCCCGTGATCACGAAATTCATTCCGGCAAACTTCTGCTCTCCTGACCTTTCCTCTTTCTCCACGCGCAGATGTTTAAGAAGATGGTCTAATCTTTCATTGTTTATTTCTTTACTGAAATATTCCACAAGGTTACGGGCGATCACCGGCCCGATGCCGTCAATAGCGCTTACCTCATCTTCATCTGCACTGCGGATTTTGTCGATATCATTGTCAAAATGGCGGCAGATAACTTTTGCATTGGCAAGCCCGATGTTGGCAATACCCAGGCTGTAAATAACCTTGGGCAAAGTGGTATCTCTGGCCTTTTCCAGGCTTTCCATAAGGTTTTCGAAGGATTTCTCCCCGAAACCTTCCATTGTCACCAGCTCATCCCGGTATTTCCCAATTTCAAAAATATCCCCGAAATCGTGGATAAATCCCTTGGCAATAAATTTCTCCAGGGTTGCCTCTGACAGGCCGTCAATATTCATTGCATCCCTGCTTGTAAACAGGGTAAAGGCTTTAATCTTCTTAGCCACACAGTCCGGGTTGATGCAATACAGGGACTCCACCTCATTTTCTTTCCGGATCCTGGCCTCCTCACCGCATACAGGACAGGCATCAGGAATTGTCAGATTACCGCTTCTTGTCAGATTCTCGGCTATCTGAGGAATGATCATGTTGGCTTTGTACACTTTGATCGTGTCACCGATCCCAAGCTCCAGATCCTTCAGAATGCTGATATTGTGCACACTTGCCCGGCTCACGGTCGTCCCCTCCAGCTCCACAGGCTCGAAGATTGCCACAGGGTTTATCAGTCCTGTCCTGGACGGGCTCCACTCAATTTCCAGAAGATGTGTCTCCCGCACCTCATCTGCCCATTTAAAGGCAAATGAATTTCTCGGAAACTTTGCCGTGCTTCCAAGGGATTCCCCATAGGCAATATCATCATATAATGCCACAAGCCCGTCAGAAGGAAAGTCATTGGAAGCCACAGCCGAGGAAAAATAGTCCATAGCTTCATCTAACGTGGCGGCTGTAACCACCTTATACTCCACAACATCAAATCCCTGGCTTTTCAGCCATTCAAACTGGTATTCCCTTGAATTAGAAAAATCCACATCCTGTGCGCTCACCAGTCCGAACGCATAGAACCTTACGTTCCGTTTTGCCGTAATTTCATTATTGAGCTGGCGGACAGAACCGCTGCACAGATTTCTTGGATTTTTGTATCTGGCCTCTACATCTTCAATGGAGGCATTGATCTGTTGGAAATCCGAGTAGGTGATAATAGCCTCCCCTCTTAGAACCAGCCTTCCTTTATATGGGATTTTCAGCGGAATATTCCGGAATACCCTGGCATTATTGGTGATGACCTCCCCCACCACACCGTTTCCTCTGGTAACTGCTTTTATGAGCTCTCCGCCTTCATAGGTAAGGACTATCGTCAGTCCGTCAAGCTTCCAGGAGAGAACTGTCTTATGATCTCCCACAAATTCTCTCAACACTTCTCTGTCCTTGGTCTTATCCAGGGAAAGCATGGGGCTCTCATGTGCTTCTTTTGGAAGCTCGTCCACTGCCTCATACCCTACGTTTATTGTGGGACTGTCTGCCAGAACGGTTCCTGTCTCCTCTTCCAGGGCCTGAAGCTCGTCGTACAGAGCGTCGTACTCCCGATTGCTCATTATCTCCCTGTCTTCCTGATAATAGGCCTTTGCTGCCTCTTTCAGCCTTGCTGTCAGCTCTTTCATTCGCTGTATGGATGTCACCTTGGCGTCCTCCTGTCTCTATTATCGTCTCATTTGAAGATGACACAAGCATCTTCTCCAATTCTTCCCATTCTCTTTCCGTAATGTCCCTGTACTCCCCTTTTTTCAAGCCATTCAGGGTCAGGTTCATGATCCTTACTCGTTTTAAGGATACCACCTCATACCCAAAATATGCACACATACGGCGTATCTGCCGGTTCAGTCCCTGAGTCAGTATGATACGGAAGCTCTGTCTGCCTGTACGCTCTGCAAAACACGGACGGGTGACTGTGTCAAGAACCGGAACGCCCTGACCCATCTTCCTGATGAATTCATCTGTCACAGGTTTATCTACTGTCACTGCATATTCCTTCTCATGCCTGTTCCCGGCTCTCATGATTTTATTCACCAGATCTCCCTGGTTCGTGAGAAGGAGCAGACCTTCGGATTCCTTGTCAAGCCTTCCCACCGGATAGATCCGCAGGGGATAATCCAGATAATCTGTGACTGTAGTCTCATCTCTCTGCTGTTTGGTACTGCACACGAGTCCTCTTGGCTTATAAAACAAAAGAAGGACTTTTTTCTCTTTTTTTTCCACCGGCATACCGTCCACGGACACCAGGGAATTACTGGAAACCTTCTCCCCGTTCACAGCGGGATGTCCGTCCACCGCAACCCTGCCCTGGGCGATCAGGCGGTCAGCCTCTCTGCGGGAACAAACACCCGCATCGCTTAAATACTTGTTTATTCTGATTTCTTCCTGTGTTTTATCTGTTTCTGTTTTCTTATCCATTGCTATATTATATATTTTTTCCAGTCCGTTAGCAACGGTCAATTTAGCATTCACACGGGTTCCCCAATGGTTCCTTCTGAGATTTCGGATAAATTGGGTTGTATTTTCTTGTCGGTTATTGTATGATAAATTAGATATAGCTTTCCGGCAGAGGATCAAATGGCCGGATATTTACAATTTATATCAATTTCTGTACTGTTCAGGATCACATTCCTGACAGCAGAAAGATCCATTTTGTTTTTTAGAGCGTGTTTGAAAATTGGTTTCCACAAGATGTGCGTTACAATTTGTGGGAATGAATTTTCAAACACGCTCTAGGGGGAGAGATAAATAAAATAAAGGGGGAAAGATTATGCCAGGCCGTAAAACACGGACCAGCCGGGTATTAGTCCTCATTGCAGTCCTTCTGTGTCTGATTTTCGGAGCTACTCTGACCCAGTCCTCCGCAAACCCGTCGCCGATCGACGAAGGAAGAATGCCTGATATGTTCGTAGCAGATGAGGTGGATGATTCACCATTCACCTCAGATGGCACCGTGGCAGATAATGAAAATTTCACAGACGATTCCCAGGATTCCAACCCAGAGCCTGATGAAGTTCAGGAACCAACCCCAACTCCGGAGCCTACTCCAACTGCTGTACCTCAGAAAGAAGAGATATGTCCTGACGCATCTCCGGAAGCATCCAAGGGTGTATGGACAGCAAGCGGCAGCAACTGGTGTTTCATGGTGGATGGTGTCCCTTATACAGGCTGGCTCTGTGATACAGACGGAAAACGGTACTTTTTCAACAAGGACGGTATTATGCAGACCGGATGGCTGGACGATGGCGGAAAGCGTTATTATCTTGACTTAGACGGTATTATGCAGACTGGGGATATCACCATCGGCGGAGAGACTTACAACCTGTCAGAGGACGGTTCTCTGGATGGTTATGTTCCAACACCTACGCCTGTACCGGAAAAAAAGGATAAAAAGACTGACTCCGACAGCCAGAAGGACAAGGATAAATCAAAAGATGATTCCAAGGACAATTCTAAAACCAAGAAGAAATCCAAAGACAAGAAGCGGAAAACGATTGCCTTAACCTTTGATGATGGTCCAAGTTCTTTTACAGACAGGCTTTTAGACTGTCTGGAGGAAAACAATGCCAAGGCTACCTTCTTCATGGTGGGCCAGGAAATTGCCAACTTCCCGGAAACAGTAAAACGTATGGCTTCTCTCGGCCACGAGCTGGGCAACCATACATACAGCCACAAGGACCTTACTGCTCTAAGCCCTGAGGACATCAGTGCAGAGATCGGCGGAACAGACAATGCATTGGTGGATCTGTTGGGACAAGGAGCCTCTGTTCTCCGTCCGCCTTACGGTTCTATCAATGATGATGTGATCGCCGCCGTAGGAACACCTATGATCATCTGGTCTGTTGACACATTAGACTGGGAGACACAGGATGTGCAGGAGACAGTGGATACTGTAATGGAAAATGCCGAAGACGGAGCCATCATTCTTATGCATGATATCTACGAGACAACAGTCGAGGCGGCGGAGATCATCATTCCCAAGCTTATCGAGGAAGGCTATGATCTTGTGACAGTACATGAGCTTGCCGCTGCACATGGTGTAGAATTAAAAACAGGAATCGCATACGGTGCTATGAACTAACAATATGAAAATCAATTAAGCCCCGGCAATTCTTTCTGAGCTATGGGTATATTGATAAAAAAGAGACAATAGAAATAACCGGGATTTCTTTATATTGTAAAGATTTTCCGGTTATTTATTGTGAAACTCCCCTACTGCAGCCGTGAAACAGGACTTTTCTAGTAAATCTCTATTTTTCCAAATTTTATAGGTAATTCTCGGCGGTTTCCAGGAGATTTCTTCCTGATAGGCGTTGCCTTTACCTATAAAATCTCTACTTTTCCAAATTTTATAGGTAATTCTCGGAGATTTCTTCCTGATAGGCGTTGCTTTTACCTATAAAATCTCTACTTTTCCGAATTTTATAGGTAATTCTCGGAGATTCCCAGGAGGTTTCTTCCTGATAGGCGCTTCTTTTACCTATAAAATCTCTACTTTTCCAAAATTTATAGGTAATTCTCGGAGATTCCCAGGAGATTTCTTCCTGATAGGCGCTTCTTTTACCTATAAAATCTCTACTTTTCCGAATTTTATAGGTAATTCTCGGAGATTCCTAGAAGATTTCTTCCTGATAGGCGCTTCTTTTACATATAAAAGCCATGCAGGCGGAGTATTTATAGGTATTTTTTCCTTATTCGGCTAAGAACCAGCCGAAGCTTAATTTAAAAGCATACAAAACACTGTACTTCCAGAACACCAAAAAGTCCCAGGCTCACCGCCCGGGACTTCTCATTTCTCATATCTTCTTTACTCTAACAGGCTGCTGTGCACGTATGCGGTCTGGCCTTCATAATCAATCTGAATCCATTCGCCTTCCACGCCTTTTTTCTCAACCTGTGTGCCGGCTGCCAGTCCGCCAATGACTTCAGCCTCTCCGTCTGCTTCTGCACGGACATTACAATCCTCCGTCACAGTAAGCATAGTACCGTCATTAACTGTTACCGATGCACTTGCATCCTCCCCAAGACCTGCCAGAAACTCTGCCAATGCAGGGTCATCCTCCTGAGCCTGGTCATACAGCTGCTTCGTATCCAAATAAAGCTGCTTGACATCCTCGTCAGACTGCTGTTCTGTCACATATGCGGAAATCTCCGCATCCTGAACCGCACCGCCGTCAATCTTCCAATTACCTTCGCTGTCCTTTACCACATAGAACCAACTCAATGCAGGCGCTTTCGTAGTGATACCCTTACAGATATAATCAAATCTGGCATACACTACATAAGTATCCTCAGTCAGCCCTTTCTTGGTATAGACATTGACCACTTCATACCCTTCAATATAATCCTTTGCATTGGTGATCTTTGACTCATCGGTTGGTGCCAAATCATCAACCAAAGTCTTCAGCGTTGCAATATCTTTTCCCCCCAGAGCTTTGTAATAGCTCTTAATCAATGCAGATATGTCAGAATCTGCATTACTTTCTTCCATGGGATTGGCGTTTTCTTTCTTCTCGTCAGTCTCCCCTTTATTTGCCGGAGAAGAAGGAACATTTCCCTGGTTGTCATCAGCTTCCGTATTCTGTACTTCATTGGAATTACCCTTCTTATTTCCAATGCAGGCACGGACACCGAAGACCAGTACGACCACGATTATCAGAACTACTCCGCCAAGCATAAAATAGCGGAGGTTATCCGACAACCATTCTCTGAAATTGTCCAAGTTCTTGTCCTCCTTATGATACAACGCACCGGAACGTACCCACCGTTCCAGGCAGCACACCTGAAGGGAATCGAACCCCCGCACATGGTACCGGAAACCACTGCTCTATCCACTGAGCTACAGGTGCAAAAATTGTCAAAGATGTTTATCTAAGATGATAATAATATTATCACAGATGACTTAAAATGTAAAGTTTTTTTTAGACCGGGCACAAATATGAAAAAGGTAAGAAAAATAAAGTTTTTTCTTCCTTATTGTATCTTAAAAAGAAACTTTTTTCAATACAGGCAGGCATGTACCATCTCACGGCCGCTGTCCGGGACTTTCATAGTAAATAAGTGCCGCCCGGGAAAAAGCCGGCCGGCACTTATTTCGACAATTTTGTATCTTATTTTTTAAACTCTCTTTTAATTTTCCTCTAAATCCGAGAATTTCATCTTTATCACAAACAATGCAAGCAACATCAGCACAATACCCACCGGAAGCGCCACCCATGCGGTCTGGACAAAACCGGCTACAATATATGTAATGAAAGAAATCACCGCTGCTACAATTGCATAAGGAAGCTGTGTTGACACATGGTTTACGTGGTCGCACTGGGCACCCGCCGAAGCCATAATAGTCGTGTCCGAAATAGGTGAACAATGGTCACCGCACACAGCACCTGCCATACATGCAGAGATAGAGATGATCATAAGATTTTCGTTTGTGTTGGCGAACACGGCAACTACGATAGGGATCAGGATACCGAAAGTTCCCCAGGAAGTACCTGTGGCAAATGCCAGGAAACAGCCAACCAGGAAGATAATTGCAGGAAGCAGATTCATAAAACCGCCGGCCACGGATTCCATGGCATCAGCCACAAACACTGCTGCTCCAAGGCTGTCTGTCATAGCCTTCAAGGTCCATGCGAATGTAAGGATCAAAATTGCCGGAACCATGGCTTTGAATCCGTCCGGAATACATGCCATACAGTCGCGGAAATTCAGGACACGGCGGATCATGTACAGAATAACTGTAATGACAAGGCCGAAGAAGCTTCCCAATGCAAGTCCTACAGATGCATCACTCTGTGAAAAAGCAGCAACAAATCCTTCTCCGCTGAAGAATCCACCTGTATAGATCATACCGATGACACAGCAGATGACAAGACAGATGATAGGAATCAGCAAATCCATCACTTTACCTCTTGGATTGCCCTCTGAATCATTCTCCGCATTGGCATAAGGACGGCCGGGCGTTGTGTACAGGTCGCCTTTAATAGCATTTGACTCATGCACACCCATAGCGCCGAATTCTGTTTTCATCAGCACCATTCCAACCATCATGACAATGGTGAGAAGTGCATAAAAATTGTAAGGAATAGCACGTACAAATATGGAAAGTCCATCCTCTCCTTCCACAAAACCGCTCACTGCCGCAGCCCAGGATGAAATAGGTGCTATAATACATATTGGTGCAGCTGTTGCATCGATAAGATATGCCAGTTTTGCACGTGACACATTATGTTTGTCTGTGACAGGACGCATTACACTTCCCACTGTCAGACAGTTAAAATAGTCATCAATAAAAATGAGAACCCCAAGAACCACTGTTGCCAGCTCGGCTCCTACTCTTGATTTTATATGTTTGCCGGCCCAGCGTCCGAATGCTGCCGAACCGCCTGCACGGTTCATCAGGCACACCATTGCTCCTAATATCACCAGGAACACCAGGATACCCACATTGTAGCTGTCAGACAGCACACTGATGATACCGCCGCTGAAAATCTGTACCACTGTTCCCTCAAAGCTGAAACCGGAATAGAACAAAGCTCCCACGAGAATTCCGATAAACAGAGAACTGTAAACCTCTTTCGTGATCAAAGCCAGGGCAATTGCCACGATAGGCGGCACCAAAGCCCAGAAAGTAGCATACATAGCCGGCTTTGCAGCCTCTTCTTCAGCTGCAAATACAGTCAGCGGACAAGCCAGGATAAACATAACAGCCATGGAAATACCAACTGACAGTCTTTTTCTGTTCATTTGCATTTTAATTTCCTCCCTCTTTTGTTGATACAGGATGCCTGGTTTTTGTATCACGAAAAATCTATCGCACACTCTTTAGAACAAACTAAAGTGCTTTCCCATGACATAAAAAAACCATGAACGATAGTCCTGAAGGGAACGTTCATGGTATCAATAAATCCAATTACCGTTGATAGCGCTCCACATAAGTGACAGTACGGCACATATTCTGTGTCGTCCCAGGGTCCGCCCTCCTGGCTGTCAGGACCCTTCGGCAGCTTCCCCTTTCCCTCCGGACGGCTGCCATGCCGTTAATCTCCGGGGTACTCTTGAAATCTGCGCCTCTATCTTTTCTTTTACATCTTGTATCTTTTTATTTATTTTCTAATGTATCAGTTTTTTGGCAAAATAGCAAGCTCTTTCGGCTCATTTCTTATTTTCTTATTTTTCCAGCATAAATACGCCGTATTCATTTACCATCCCTGCAAGCATAAACCCGCTTTTCTCCACCGCTGCCCTGGTGGCTTCATCCGGCAGCTTCACGGCTATAAAGTTACACCTGCGGCTTTTGGCCAATTGAGCAATCCTTTCATAATCAGGTGCAGGCGATGAGATTTCATTATACAGCTGCCGGCTCTTGGCACTTCTCGCGCCTCTTCCCGCTCTTCCGTAAGGCATTGTAACAGCGGGTTTTCAACACTTGTAATTGAATAAAACCCCTGTAAGCCGCAGAAATGCGGT
>JAUNHC010000112.1 GCA_030524175.1 Eubacteriales bacterium | reverse complement strand
GGATTTACCTATAAATTTTCTCAGAAACAACATTTTATAGGTAATTTGAGGCGGTGTCCGAAAGAAATGTCCCAGAAATACCCGGGATTTACCTATAAATTTTCTCAGAAACAACATTTTATAGGTAATTTGAGGCGGTATCCGAAAGAAACGTCCCGGAAATGCCCGGAAATTACCTATAAATTCTGGCAGAGCGTAAATTTTATAGGTAATTTGAGACTGTGTTCGAAAGAAACGCCCGGGAATGCCTGGGAATTACCTATAAAACTTCTGGAATCAGAAGTATTATAGGTAAATAGCGGCCAACCTGACAAATTTTTTATTCTGGGTATTCTGCTGACCTGCTGACTTCCTTCTAGGACTGACAATCTGAACTGCCGTCTAGAGCGTGTCGGAATGAATTTTCAAAAATGCTTTAACGTCAATCTCTGCATAAACTTTTTAATTTTCTTTCTTCATTGCATTGTACCCGATAAGGATAGTCCAGACGTAGGCACAGGTTTTTGGTATCATCAGCATTCCTATCATTGGCAGGATGTCTGCAAAAAGGACAACCGGGAGATAGAATGCGAAGCTTATCAAGATTGTCAGCCACATATTTTTGAAGATTTTGTCCTGGTTTTGTTTTGCACTTTTGTAGAATAACAGGATTATAATGATTCCCATGATGGTAAAGGGGATATTGCGGTATACCCCCCAGGTAAGAGGGGCATCTGCACTTGTCCATGCATTTTGAGGGAACAGACACAGCACAATCCTGATGATCGCCAAAATATACACAATAAAGGTAAGTTTGTTTTTCCCCTTTATTTTATAACGTAAACGCCATACATAATATAAAATGATGTAGAAAATCGTCATGGTAATGGATGTGATAAATTTCCCGATTCCCAGGGCAAAAGTGTAGTTTTCAAGTCCTGTTGTACATAAGGCATAGGCACGGGGAATGAGGTGGAAGGAATCTCCTAATCCTAAAACAACTGCCATGATGCCGAATAAACGGAATTGATTGTTGCCTTTGCTTTTTAAAATCATAATGATACCTAAAATGATCACACCTGTTAAATAAACGGTATCAAATAAAGTTTCAGCTATTGCCTGCATAATTGTTTTCTCCTTTTTATGGTAGATGCTGTGAATGAATGACCAGGTCCGGAGTTGTGGGGACCTTTTGTTGCGATGACTGGGTCAAAAGGTCATACAATATCATATTGGACATAATTCGCGGCGAATTTAACTCCCGCCAACGCCAGGGCTATACCCAGCCCTGTATAAAAAACTGCTATAAAAGTATCCGGCATTAAACTGAAGACTCTTATGGTGATACCGAATGTCATCATGAATGCCATAATACAAAATGACTTTAAATCAAAGAAATTCCAAAAATATTGTTTTTCTTTCTTATATTTTTTTATGCGTGCTGTATGTTTGATCACCAGTCTCTTAAATACCATGAACCAGAAAACGGTGAATGTGGCTGCTGAACACAGCAGATTGATCATGGACACCTTTCCTGTATATGCTATAAAGCCTATCCGTACAATATTAAAACCTGCAGTCAGCCAAACTAAGCTGGCAATCAATAACAAAGTTCTGTTCCGAACCAATAGTGATACCTCCTTTCTCAATATGAACATCGTTCATTTTACTGTAAAATTTTTGTTACTGTTTACCGGCAATATCCTGCAAGGCGTTTCCATGCATATATACATAAAAATCCTTAAAAAACTATGTACTAAACGTATAATTTCAGTACATCCCCCAGGATTATTGGCCGCAGCGTAAACAGTAACAAATTCTTCCACCTAAAATATGATTTAGGTTTCATAGATACAATTTCTTATCATTTCAAGTAAAGGCTCATGCCCTTCCTTATTTCTTAAAAGTACAGAGATAAGTAAAGTGAACACATAATTTGCAAAAAGGCGTTTTGACAACTTATTTTGAAACACACCTTTCCGGATATTTTTATCACGTTCCAAGGAATCCACAAGCCTATCTTCCAGTGCGTCAAAATAATTCTTCATCATTGCCTTCCCTTTATCCTTATCCTCAGAGGCAAAATTCAAAGAATGCACTGTAAAAAAACCGGGATAACTCTCATTCCCTTTCTTTATCGTTTCAAACATACATGTTACACAGTCAACAAAGGTGTGAAATTCGGATACACTGTTAAGGGGCTTGAAGATTTCCTCCCATACACTTTCTATGGTTGCACTGAGCAAGTCAGCCTTTGAAGGAAAATAATTATAAATAGAGCCCACCGCAACACCGCATTGCCCTGCCACGGTCCTCATACTGAAAGAATCCATTCCCTTTTCCAAAACCATATTTCTGCTGACTTTCAAAATCTCTTCCCGCGAAGTAACCACCTTATTCATAAACCACCCCCGCAAATTGAACACCGTTCACATTGAATTATATACAATCCCGACAGCATGTCAATACTTATTCTGTATTTTTGTTAAAATAGTGTACTGTCGTACTGTGCATACTGATTTTCTAACAGCTCAGGCAGGTCTCCCCATTTACTGCACTGAACGTACGAAACCTTGGCGGCCGCAGTAAAACGGTAAACACATATTTATCACTGTGATACATTTTTACCAGGGCAGAAAGAATCTGCCGGAAAGATCAAGGATTTCTTCGGTATATCCTTTCTTTCCCGTTTATGGCATTATTAACAATATCTGCTGCACTGTTTCTTCAGGTATGTCAAGGCAGCGGGCTATTGCTTCCGGCGTTTCTCCTTTGGCAGTGAGCTGCAGAACAGCTTTTGTAAGTTGAATTCCTTCCTGTCTGCCCGCTTCTATCCCTTCTTGCCTGCCTTCTTCTATTCCCTCTTGTCTTCCTTTTCTGATCCCATCCTCCACAAGCATCTGTCCTAATATCGTCATTGCAATCGCCTCCTTGATCTCTGCCAACTCTGAACTCTTCAGTATCTTAACTGCCAATACATATAAAACCGCCTGCATTTTACTCAAATCTTCTTTGTTCACTTCCGGATATTCCTGATTCAGCCAGAAAAACCCTTGTTGGATCCGATCCTTCTCTGGCATTTCTCCGCTCATCAATGGTGTCAGCAGAAGCGGCACAAGGTCTTCCTTTTTTATGCTGCTCATTTCCATTTCCGACAGTTTCTTTAGAATGATAGCCGCATCCATATCCTTCAGGCGTACCACCTTCACCTTATAAACATTCAGTCCCTCTGTGATCTCAGACATCAGTTTCTTTACCGTGGAGGAACACACTACAATAGTTGTCACCTCAACTCCATATGTACGGCTTGTAACAGCCTCGTACTCACGGAACCGCCGGAGATCCTCACGGGTAATGCTGTCGCTTTCGAATTCAATGTGGAGCCAACAGTTGTCCTTCATGAGGAAATTAAAATCTTCATACATCTTCTTGATTTCCAGATGGACCATCTCTGTAGGTGCAATCCCTATGGGTTTTTCCTCAATCCCCA
>JAUNHC010000060.1 GCA_030524175.1 Eubacteriales bacterium | reverse complement strand
AATGTTTCATAACCCCATCGGTGCCTTTCGCAGAAAGGTGGATTATAATTATGAAGCATGAGTGCAAAATAACAGTATTGGAAACAAAAGTTTTCTCAGATTATCAGAAGAAGTATCTTGCGGATCCAAAATCAGGTCCTTGTCCTTGCTTTAAAGTGGGGGATACTTTTACATTGAAAAGAACGCCTGAAAGAGATGACTTTTATCATTTAATGGATGGAAAGTTTTGCGGAGAAGCATGGGATGCAATAAGCAGGTATGTTTATACAGCATTACAGGGAGGTTCCATTATGCATAATTGGACAAATGACGACAGAATGATGATTGCTTGCTGCAATGATGGGACAAGACCAGTCATATTTAAAATAGAAAGAATTGATATACCTGAAAATGCAGAAGAAAAAGAATGGTTAGATAAACAGAATTTTTCTAATACTGAAGAAAATGCGTATACTGGATAATTGACATAATCCAATTTAGTACTCCATCCAGCCAGAAACCATAGTGCCAACACTGCCTATTTTGACATCTGCCACGTTGTCATCACACGACGATGCCACCGCATCACCGCATCGCCTCCTTCTTCAGCCTTGCAGAGTGACAAAATATTCAGCATTGTCATTCTGATTTCTGACAGGGTAGAATACTAGGCGGAGACTCGGAATTTGTACGGGAGGGTCTTCGCATTTGATTAGGAGGACAATAAAGTGAAATATAGTTGGGAGATTGCACCAGACATTTATATTGGAGACGACATACATAATCGTTTTGTATTAGGCGTTTCCGGGAATAACCCGCTTATTTGTTTTGGAGTGAATCCAAGTACTGCAAATAACGAATACGCAGATAAAACATTACACATGGTTGAGCAAATTGCAAAGCGAAATGGTTTCGACAGCTGGATTATGCTTAATGTTTATCCATATCGTTCTACGAATCCTGATTGCTTGCCTGGCACACGAGATGATGATCTACATAATGAAAATTTACGTCATATTGAGAGCTATTTACAGAAATGTGATTTAACTATATGGGCTGCCTGGGGAGAACCGATAACTGAGAGGGATTATCTTATGAATTGCTTGTTCGATATTTATAATATTGCCAACAAGTATTCTTGCCAATTTATTGCTTTTGGGAAAGAAGTAAATGGAAAAATATTAGCTACCACCAGACATGATCATCCACGGCACCCCTCACGGCTTCCGCTTTTGGCAAAGCCACAATGTTTTGATATTGCTCATTACCTGGACAAAATAAAGAAGTATATCAAATCATTATAAAGATATGGATTAGGAACATATTTCACATAGTGTCAACTTCCAAAAAGGTAGAAAAGCAGAGGGTACTATGATAAGTTTGCAGTAAAAAATTAATAAAAGTTATTTTCGCTGGGTATAAATTTCTTATAAGATTCTGGAGGGATAAAACATGGAACGTATCTATATCGTAGAAGATGAACCCCGGTTACGTGAGGAATTGAGGAATGTGTTAGTAAAAAATGGCTATGATTGTATTCTTGAGGATTGTTTTGAGCAAGTCGCGGAGAATATTATTAAGGCGGCTCCGGATTTGGTTCTGTTGGATCTGAGTCTGCCGGTCCAGGATGGGTTCTATATCTGCCGCAGGCTCAGGGAAGTTTCGGACATCCCGGTCATTGTTGTTACCAGTTCGGACAGTGAGATGGATGAACTTATGAGTCTTCACCTTGGGGCGGATGATTTTATTACAAAACCATATAATATTCATATACTGCTGGCGCATATAGCAGCCGTTCTTTTGCGGACAAGCGGCCGTAAGAACAGTCTCACTCTGTTTCATAACGGACTCACATTAGACATTGGCAAGAGTAAGGCAGTCTGTGATGGGCGTAGTGTGGAGCTGACGAAGAATGAGCTGGGGATTCTGAAGCTCTTGATGGATCACAGGGGAAGTATTGTCTCCAGAGAAGAATTGATTCGGGAATTGTGGGAGATGGAGGAATTTGTGGAGGATAGTACATTGACCGTAAATATTAACCGGCTGCGGAAAAAACTGGCAGATATTGGGCTTTCTGAGTATCTGGTCACAAAGAGGGGACAGGGGTATCTGGTATGAAATTTTCACGCTATTGCAGAGACAGATGGATTTCTGTCTTTATTTTTCTGTTTGTGTTTATGGGTGGGGGCTGGCTTCTCTGGCTCATCGATACCCCTTTTCCAGTGGCCTGTGTGGTAGAGGGATTCTATGCCGCAGGTTTTTTACTGATTCTGGTTCAGGATTATTTATCCAAAAAAGAATTTTATGACAAGCTTCTGGAAGCTACGGATCAATTGGAAGAGATTTCGTATCTTTCGGAATTTTTGACGGAACCTTCGTTTCAGGAGGGAGCCATGCTGTATAATATTCTCAGGCAGGACGAAAAATATATGAATGACCAGATTGCCGCCTATCAGAAGGAACTGGAGGAATATAAAGGTTACGTGGAAATGTGGGCCCATGAGATTAAAACTCCTATAGCGGTGTCAAGACTGATCATGGAGAATAACAGGAATGAGATTACCCGAAGCCTTTTAGAGGAGATGGATAAGCTGGAAGAATTTGTAGAGCAGATGATGTTTTATAGTAAGAGCAGCAGTCTTCAGGATGATTATAAGATTCGGGAGGTGCCATTGAAAAATCTTGTAATGGGAGCTGTAAAACGGCAGGCCAGGTTTATGATCGCAGAACATGTGACCCCTGAATTCAATAATCTGGACTATGTAGTGCTTACAGACCCCAAATGGATGGACTTTGTATTGGGACAAATTATTTCCAACGGGGTGAAGTACCGGTCGAGGGAGCAGAAACCTAAGCTTGTGTTTTCTGCTGTATGTGTGGGAAAGACAGTGACACTTTCCATTGAGGACAATGGAATCGGAATTCCGCCGGAAGACATCGTGAGAGTTTTTCGGAAGGGATTTACCGGAGAAAACGGAAGAAAATATGTAAAATCTACAGGAATGGGGCTTTATCTGTGTGATATACTTTGCAGAAAACTGGGCACCAGACTGTCTGTTTCGTCTGAGGAAGGAAAAGGGACTGTTTTTTCCCTTGATTTGGCTCTGGCTTTGGAGGAGTCAAGATGAACAATTTGATTTATATTAACCAGCTAAGCGGATTGTGGATAGCTGGTTTTTATATTTCAAAAATGTAATATTACTGTTAGGTAATAACGTGGCTCACAATTCAATCCTATGTTAAACTAACACCACCGAATGAAGGAGGAATAGGAAATGAATCCCGTTTTAAAAGTTGTAAATCTGCAAAAATTTTATAAAACAAAAGGTACGGTGACAAAGGCTGTCAATAATATAAGTTTTGAGGTGGAACGAGGAGAATATATTGGAATTATGGGGGCTTCGGGCAGTGGAAAGACGACTCTTTTAAACTGTATTTCCACAATTGACCATCCAACAGCAGGACAGATATTGATCAATTCTCAAAATATTACTTCTCTGAGTGAAAATAAGCTGGCGCGTTTCCGGAGAGAGCAACTGGGCTTTATTTTTCAGAATTTTAATCTTCTGGACACCTTGTCCGGAAGAGATAATATTGCACTGGCGCTGGCAATCAATGGTGTAAAGCCGGGACAGATTGACAAGATAACAGAACAGGTTGCTTTTGATTTGGAAATCGATTCTATCCTGGATAAATATCCTTATGAAATGTCTGGCGGACAGCAGCAGCGTATTGCCTGTGCCCGTGCCATTGTGACCAACCCCTCTTTGATTCTTGCGGATGAACCTACCGGGGCTCTTGATTCAAAATCAGCGGGTATGCTTCTGGAGAGCCTGAATTTCTTGAATGAGAGGAAAAAAGCTACCATTTTAATGGTCACACATGATGCTTTTACAGCAAGCCACTGCAAACGTATCTTGTTTATTAAAGATGGAAAAATATTTAACGAACTGATACGGGGCGTGAAGAGCCGCAGAGAATTTTTTGATGAAATTATACAGGTTGTTTCTTTTTTAGGAGGTGACAAGAGCAATGCCTTCTGATAAAAAGCATAATAAGCACCCGAATAATGCGTCTTTAAATAAAGTTTTCCGTGGGCTTGCGGCAAAAAATGTGAGAAAAAGTGCAAAGGATTATTTTATTTACTTTTTTACGCTCATGCTTTCGGTGGCACTGTTTTATAGTTTTAATTCTATCAGTACACAATTTGCCTCACTTGGTCTGGAAGACAACCTGAATTATCTGGCGTTCGCATCCAGTGTGCTGACTGCGTTTTCCGTATTAGTCTGCGTGATCATGGGAGCGCTGGTAGTGTATGCCAATCGTTTTTTGCTGAGGCGGAGAAAAAAGGAAATGGGGATTTATGCATCCCTGGGACTGGAACGCAGGGATTTGAATCGTATTCTTATGCGTGAAACACTTTGTATCGGCGTATTTTCCCTGGGTGCCGGGATTGGACTTGGGATATTTGGCGCTCAGATCTTGTCTTTGGCAACAGCGAAGCTGGTGGGGATACCGTTGGGGAATTACCATTTTATGATTTCCATAAAAGGAATTGTACTAAGTATTCTCTTTTTCGGAATATTGTTCTTGTTTGTTCATTGGTTTAATGTAAAAGAATTAAAGAAGATGAGTCTGTTGGATATGCTGTATGCCGATAAGAAAAACGAGACAGTTTCGGAAGGAAAAGGAGGCATTTCCGCAGTTCTGGCATTGCTGTCTCTCGTTTTCATTCTGGGAGGATATAGTGTACTGACAGTATTGTCGGGAAAAGCAGCATTTAAAGCTTTGGCTTGGGGCGGTTTGCTGCTGATCATCGGAACTGTACTTTTCTTTATGGCAGCGCTTCGAATTGCAGCAAGAGTCATGAAGAAGAATAAAAGATATTATTACCGTGGAATTAATATATTTACCACAAGCCAGTTTGCAGCCAGGTTAAAAACGGAAGGAAAATCACTTGCAATGACATGTATTCTTATATACCTTTCCCTTTCGCTCACTATATTGGGCCCTGGCATCGGAAAATTTGTTATGAATGGTGTTGAAAATGCAACACCTTATGATGGAACTATTTATTATGCACCCATGGCAGATGGGGGAAAAGCAGCCAGTGATCCTATGGAATATCTGAGAGCAGCGGGATTCGGATTAGAGCGTTTTTCCAATGCATATGAAGGATTCTGGATGTATGAAACACCAGATGTCACTGCAGGATTTCTTACTGGTGAAGAGGACAGGAGTGTCCATGTGGAAGAGCAGGATTTTTATACGGACGACAGTGATCTGCCTCTTCAGATCATTGGGGTGGATGACTATAACCGTATGCTGGCACTGCAGAAGATTGAGCCTGTCCATCTGGCAGAGGATGAGTTTGCAATAAGCTATTCCTTTCCGCCCATTGAAGAGACAGTGAAAGCATTTGCAAAGGATCCGAAACCATTGAACTTGGGGAACAATACACTGACTTTGGCCGAAGGCGGCATTTTACATCATGCGCTGGAGAACAAAAATGTGCTGATAGACAGCGGAGTAATGGTAATTCCTCAGAATTTAGCGGAGAACCTGACTCCCCAGCGGTGGATTTTAAACTTTAATTTTCCAGGAGAATATAAAGAATCGTACATGGATCTATACGTGAAATGGCGGGATGCACAGCCGGAAGGATATGGCATGTGGCTTAAACAGGAAGCGTTGATCGCACTTAGTGCAGATAATTTGTTGATGACATATCTGGGCATTTATCTGGGAATTACGTTCCTGATCACCTCAGGTGCAGTCCTGGCGCTGCAGCAGCTGTCACAGTCATCGGACAATCGGAAGCGGTATAAGCTTTTGAAGAAGCTTGGAGTATCCAAAAAGGATATGAAACGTTCTTTAAGAAAACAACTGAGAGTTTATTTTGGAGTTCCCCTTATTCTTGCGGTGCTTCATTCCGTTGTAACAGTGTTCATGATTTTCCGGTTTTTCCAAGGTTTGGATACGGTTGTAATTACTTCAGTAATTGGCTTTGGTGTTTTAATGGTTTTTACAGTTTTTGCGGTTTACTTTATTACAACTTATCTTGGCAGCAGACGTATTCTGCAGGTGTAATAATAAGTGACTAATAGGAATACAAAAAGGCTGCTGCGACTGAATATATTGGTTGAAGCAGCCTTTCAATATGATGCAGGCAGAGAAGACTATACCAATCAAAAAGGCAGGGATTAAATATGAAAAGTAGAAAAAAAGATCATAAAATACAGACGATCATATCTGTTATCATGCAAAACTGGAGTGTGCTCATATGCTTTGAGCTTTTTTATAAAGTAGTGGGACTCTGTTTTATTTTTCCTTTCATTGGGTCTTTGATCGGCCGTCTGCCTGCTCTGGTTAATGAAAGCTATCTAAGTCAGGAGAATTTTGTCAAAGTTTTATTAAATCCGGCAGCGGTGCTCCTTTTGGCGGCGGCAATTTTAATAGCCGGTATCTACCTGTTTTTTGAAATTATTGCGTTGACTTTGTACAGTGAAATGGGATGGAAGAAGGAAGAGGTTACAGTAGGCGGTTTACTTCGTATGTCTTGGAAAGCAATAGGGAGCATGTTTCAGACCAGACGTGCTGCAGGCTTTCTTCTTGTGATCATTATGCCATTATCTTTTTTGGGTCTGTCAAGCTCTTTCTTAAGGACAGTACAAATTCCAGAGTTTATATGGACTGCAATTACTGAGAATTCTTTGTATATAATATTGTTGATTTCTGTAGGTGTGATTATAAATTATCTGTTTTTTCTTTATATAGTCGGATTTCCCATACTTTTTCTTACGGATTCATCTTTCGGTGAATCCTGGAAGGAAAGCATAAGGCTGTTAAAAGGGAGAAAGATTCGAACTATTGGGAGTATACTTTGGAATACTTTTGTTTTGGTACTTCTACTTTGCCTGATCTGGCTTGTGAGTGTCAGTGGACTTGCCGGGTATATACGGATTTTTGATGGGGCGGGAGGTAAACAGAGTTTTCTTCTTTCTTATAACACATTTGCCGGGATGTGGAATCTTTTGACGGGGATCATTCTTTCGGTATTTTTAAGTGCAATGTCAGTTGTTTTTTATCATGATTATAAGATGGAGAAACGTCCCCAGGCGGCAAAGAGTAAATGGACTTTAAAGCACACTGTGATTCGTATCGTTATAGCGGCTGTAGCAGTGATATCACTGTTATTTCTGGCAGATACTGAAATCGGAACACAGATGTTTTATCCAAATAGTTCCAGGGTAGAGGTTGTTGCACATCGGGGCGGTGCGGTGTTTGGTCCGGAAAACACGGTGGCAGCGTTGAATAATGCCATAAAAGACGGTGCAGATATGGCAGAAATTGATGTCCAGCAGTTAAAGGACGGTACCCTTGTTATTTTGCATGACACCAATTTTAAGAGAACTACAGGTGTGAATTTAAATGTCTGGGATGCAGAATACCAGCAGGTAAAAACAATGGATGCCGGAAAATATTTTTCGCCGGAATATTTGGGCGAGCCGGTTCCCACGCTTGAGCAGATGCTGAAAGCAGCCAAAGGGAAAATAGATCTGATGATTGAATTGAAAGCTACCGGATATGAAAAAAATCTTGTTGAGGATACCCTTGCACTGATTGAGAAATATGATATGGAGAAACAATGCAATATAGCATCACTTGATTTCGAACTGCTGAAACAGGTAAAGGAATTAAAGCCGGACATTCAGGTAACTTATATCACTGTTTTGCTTGTATCAGAGCAGTACAGTCTGAAGAACATAGACTGCTATAGCATAGAGACTACTTTCTTAACACGGGAACTTGTATATCAGGCCCATGCCCAGGGAAAAAAGGTATATGGATGGACTGCCAGCAATGATGAAAATATTAAAAAAATACTGAATTGTGAGGCGGATGGAATTGTCACTGACAACCCACTGCTGGTAAGATACAATCTGGATAAGCTGGGAGATAATACCTTTACGGAGTATGGCAGGATGTTTGTGGAGAGAATGTTCGATTAAGCTGAAAAAAGAGAACCGGATGATAAAAGAACAAAGAGTATAAGAAAAATCATGTTGTATTCCAAATTTTACGGGTAGATTAATTTTTGCGTCAGTGATATAATCAAAATAATATATTACAAGTCAGAAGGCCGGGAAACTGCACCAGTCCAGCCTGAAACTTGATTATAAATATTAATTTTAAGGAGAAATGCTTTTTGAAGAAAACTAACACAATGGAGATTGCTGGCTGACCGGGAGGTTTGCGTAGTTTAATCTCACACAAGCCTCCCAAAAGTTTAGATTTTACTTTTAGGAGGGCGAATTCCATGAATAGGGAAAATAAGAAAAAATCATTTGATAAAGGTTATTATAAGAAACATCCATGTACAGATCCATTTACCTGTAAAGTCTGCGGCAGGCCGGTAGTTCCTTACGGAGCCGGAAGTGACCACAGAAATCATTGCCCCAATTGTCTGAGTAGTCTTCATTTAGACAATGAACCAGGAGACCGGGCAGCTGACTGCGGTGGTGTGATGGATCCAATTTCTGTATGGGTAAGAAAGAATGGTGAGTGGGCCATCATCCATCGATGCAGAATGTGCGGTGCTTTGAGTTCCAATCGTATTGCTGCGGATGACAATCCCATGAAACTCATGTCTCTGGCAATGAAACCAGTGGCACGGCCGCCGTTCCCATTAGAGCAGATTGAAGAAATGACCAGGCTTATGGGAGGAGACGGACAGCTTAAATAATCTGATAGTTTTAAAGGAATAGGACTCTGCCGGATATAATGTCTGGCAGGGTCTTTTGCATTGGGAATAGTATGGAAAAATCCACAGGCATATGGTAAAATTTCAGAATAGGGGTTCGTTGTCAAGATTACAGATACTGTTTTGGGATAAGAAAGAGAGATTATATTATGAGGCTATTGATTAAACAGCGTGTATTTTCATGGACTGATACCTATGATGTATATGATGAAAATGAGAATATAAGATATTTTGTAAAAGCAGAATTTTTATCCCTGGGACACATATGTAATTGACATAGCGGATCCGGCAGATGAGTTGATGGGATTGCTTCTTGTAGTTGCCATAGATGCCGCTAACTGCACGGATAATAAATAGAGAGGCTGGATTTTTATGCTGATTGATATAGGTGACAAGCTGTTTGACAGACTGCCTGATTCAGAGAATTTAGATATCAGGCATTTGATTCATCTTTTTGATAATATGAGTGAGTGCTATAAGTTATTTTGGTTTCAGGCAATTTTGGACAGTATTGAGGATGGAAAGGAATTAATTACCTTTGGTGAGCTGATTGATAATATGATTGCAGATGCCTGGTATATGGTTTCTGAATATCACTTGAATCTGGGACCGGCTGATACATTGGAATCTCTTGTACATATGGCGTTTCGTCTGACAGGATTAAAATCTTGTGCAAGACGGGACAAGATATTGGAAGTAATTCACAATATTGATGACAGAGAATTCTGCGAAAAGAAACGAAACATGACAAATCAGGTGCCTTATCGCCTTCAGGCCCCCTTTATGCCGTCCCTGAAAGGAAAGGCCTGGAACGTTCCTAAAAAGGAATTAGCCAACCGTATCAATCAGGAAAAACGGCTGATCTATTATTTTGTTTCCATAGCAGGTCTGGACAGTGAGATTTGTGTGGATGCTGACTGGATTAAATATATGAAGACAAACAAGGAAATCCTAAAAGGTTGGATACAGTTTCATCTTGTTCAGTATCTGCAAAAGCGCAATCCCATTGTACCGGGGATTGTCAATAAGTTGTATCCTCAGCAGAAGCGTAAGCTTGGGGCGGTGCGTGATTATTGGAAGACTATTGTTTCCAGTGAGGAAATCCATGATATTTTTGATGATCATGTGCTGACGGAGAATGAGATTTCCATTGATCATTTTATTCCATGGTCATATGTGGCGCATGATGAATTATGGAATCTTCACCCCACTACAAAGAGCATTAATACTCAGAAGAGCAGTTATTTACCGGAATGGCAGTATTATTTTGAAAGGCTGTCTAATGTTGAGTATCAGGCGTACCAGCTTATATGGAAGCCTGGAGCTGTGCAGAAAGCTTTTGAAAAATGCTTAAAGGAACATGTGAATAGTGCGGATGTTCGGCTTAAGCTGTATCGGCCTGGCATATCAAGATATGAATTTAAAAATAATCTTGAAGAGGTTATGCTGCCAGTCTATCAGTCAGCAAAGAATTTAGGGTTTGAAAGTTGGATTTATAACAGGAGTTAGAAAATGGCAGAAAAATATGCAGACGATACACTGCAATACTATGATATAAATAGTGGGCATTTCGCTGATACGACAGTGGATGTGGATATGTCGGAAATTTATGAGCGATTCTTTAAATATTTAAAACCAGGAGGCCGTATTCTAGACGTTGGCTGCGGCAGCGGGAGAGACAGCCGGTATTTTATAGAACAAGGATACAGGGTGACTGCGCTGGATGGTTCCGCTCAGTTGTGCCGGATTGCCGAAAAGTTGATCGGACAGAGCGTTGTGAACAAACGGTTTGATGAGATTGATTTCTGTGGAGAATTTGATGCGGTGTGGGCCTGTGCTTCGCTGCTTCATGTTAAGAGGAATGAGATTGGAAGCATCATGCAGCGGTTGGCACATACTTTGGTGGACGGTGGGATTTTATACGCATCCTTTAAGTACGGAACAGGGGAGCGCCAGGTAGGACAACGATTTTTTTGCGATTATAACGAACATAATATAGATAAACTTTTTAGTTGTAAAATTAGGTTACAGTGTGCTGAATGGTGGATTTCAGAAGATGTAAGAGATGACAGACAGAATGAACGGTGGATGAATGTAATTGCAAGAAAAATATATGGAGAAAATTGATGCAGAATGAAAAAATAACTCAATTGGAAAAGGGATTGGCTTCCGCATTTATTGACAGCAGTGTGAGTGCCAATCTTGCTTTTAAACCCCAATTTATATCTAATGACTATAAATATGGGCGGAAGGTGCTCTCATCTGTAGAAGATGAGCTATTGACTTGTAAGGAGTTTTCTATCAGTGTTGCTTTTATAACAATGAGTGGTATTACTCCGCTTTTACAGACATTGAAGGAATTGGAAAAAAGAAATATTCCAGGACGCATTCTCACGACTAACTATTTAAATTTCAGTGAACCGAAAGCCTTAAAAAAACTGTCTGAATTAAAGAATATTACTTTGAAAATGTATACAGTTGATGAAGCACGGGAAGGCTTTCACACCAAAGGATATATCTTTAGAAATGAGGAAATTTACAGAATCATTGTAGGCAGCTCTAATTTAACATTAAGTGCACTTACTACGAATAGGGAGTGGAATACAAAAATTGTATCATCAGAACAAGGTGAATTTGCAACTGAGATTGTAACAGAATTCCATGAGTTATGGGATTCTGAATATAGCCTAGATTATGAAAGCTTTATTCAATGGTACACATTAACTTATAATATTATTAAAAAACAGCGAGATATTGCCAGAAAAGCCGACATCACATCACTAGAGGCATATAAATTGCAGCCTAATTCTATGCAGGTTGGATTTATTGCAAATTTGCAGAAAATCCGTGATGCAGGAGAGAAAAGAGCATTGTTGATATCTGCAACAGGTACAGGGAAGACATATGCATCAGCATTTGCTATTCGGGAAGAGAACCCGAAAAAGGTACTATTCTTAGTACATAGAGAACAAATTGCAAAACAGGCAATCAGCAGCTATAAAAAGGTTTTTGGAAAATCCAAGGTATTCGGTTTACTTTCTGGGAATTCTAAGGACTTCGAAGCAGATTATCTTTTTTCAACTATGCAGATGATGGCAAAACCAGAGATACTTAAGAAATTCAGTAAAGATGAATTTGAGACAATCATCATTGACGAGGCACACAGAGTTGGCGCTTCCAGTTATCAAAGTATTATGGATTATTTTGAACCGAAATTTTGGCTTGGGATGACAGCTTCCCCGGAGCGGACAGACAATTTTGATGTGTATGAGGTTTTTGATCATAATATAGCATATGAAATCCGGTTACAGCAAGCATTAGAGGAAAATCTACTGTGCCCGTTTCATTACTTTGGTATTACTGATTTACAGATTGACGGTGAAACGGTAGATGAAGAGACAGGACTAAAAGAGTTTAATAAACTTACATCAGATAGCCGAGTAGAATATATAATTGAGCAGATAAAATACTATGGATACAGTGGAGAATTCGTAAAAGGTCTTATATTCTGTAGTTCCAAGAAGGAAGCCAATGCACTTAGCAGTAAATTAAATGACAGAGGTTACAGGACGATAGCTTTAACCGGGGAAGATGATCAGGAAAAAAGGGAGGCTGCCATTGAACGGCTGGTATCAGAGGATACAGAAGACCATCTTGATTATATTTTAACAGTGGATATTTTTAATGAGGGAGTGGATATACCAGATATTAATCAGGTAATTATGCTTCGTCCAACCGAATCGCCCATAGTGTTTGTACAGCAATTGGGGCGCGGACTTCGTAAGACTGATGATAAGGAGTACGTGGAAATCCTTGATTTCATAGGTAATTACAAAAATAATTTTATGATACCCATTGCTTTATCTGGGGATCGTAGTTATAACAAAGATAATATCCGACGATATGTGCTGGAAGGAGAGCGTATTATTCCAGGTGCATCAACGATACATTTTGACGAAATTTCAAAAAAACGAATCTTTTCAGCAATCGATGCTGCGAATTTTAATGATATTAAGTTAATTAAAGAAAACTATATAAATCTGAAAAATAAATTGGGGCATATTCCTGCACTGATGGATTTTGATAAATATGGTGAGATGGATGTGCTGAGAATATTTGATAATGCAAATCTAGGCTCTTACTATAAATTTCTGGTGAAATACGAAAAGGATTACACTATAAGATTATCAGGACCTGAAGAGAAGGTAATAGAATTTGTGTCAAAAAAGCTGGCCAGCGGAAAGCGTATTCATGAATTAGAACTTTTAAAGCGTATGATGACTTATGATCATAACTTGCTAAGCGCATTGAAGGATACTTTGAAAGATAACTATAAAATTGAGTTGCCCGAGAATTCTGTGGAAAATGTAGTAAATATAATGACAAATGAATTTCCGGCAGGCTCGGCTAAGAAAACCTATTCAAATTGTGTGTTTTTACAGAGAGACCTTCAGTGTGGGGATTACTGCATCTCAGATTCCTTTAAAGAAATGCTGAAGAATCCAGAGTTTTACGAAATTTTAAAAGAATTAGTAGAGTTTGGAATTGAACGATATAAATACAATTATATAAATCGTTATCAGGATACAAATCTGGTGCTTTACCAAAAGTATTCCTATGAAGATGTGTGCAGACTTTTGGATTGGAAAAATAACGAGGTTCCGTTAAACATTGGCGGATATAAGTACGACAAAAGAACGAAGACATTTCCTGTTTTTATCAATTATCATAAGGGAACAGATATTCAGGATACTATCAAATATGAAGACCATTTTGTTAATACCAGCGTTTTAGCAGCTATATCAAAGCAAGGCAGAACATTGATGTCAGAAGATGTTCAGAATTTTTTGTATGCAGAACAGAGAGGTATTAAAGTGGAGTTGTTTGTGCGAAAAAATAAAGATGATAAAATTTCAAAAGAGTTTTATTATCTGGGACGAATGAAAGCCACAGGACAGGCAAGAGAGTTTGTGATGGCGAATACAGACAAGACAGCGGTGGAAATAGAATGGCTTTTAGATACACCGGTAAGAGAAGATATTTACGAATATATTGTAAATGGATAAAGATGGAGGATCTAATGAAAACAATAAAGGTAGTGGCAGCAATCATTATTCATGGAGACAGAGTATTTGCCACACAGCGCGGATATGGAGAATTTAAAGACGGATGGGAATTCCCAGGAGGAAAGGTGGAGCCGGGAGAATCTCCGCAGAATGCTTTGGTGCGTGAAATACAGGAGGAGTTGGAAACTGAAATAGAGGTGGGGGAACTATTGGATACAGTGGAATATGATTACCCTAATTTTCATCTTTCTATGGATTGTTTTATCTGTAAGATAAAATCTGGAAATCTGGTTTTGAAAGAGCATGAGGCTGCTAAGTGGCTGACTCGGGAAACACTTGAGAGTGTAGGCTGGCTTCCTGCTGACTTGGGACTGATTGACAAGATAAAGAAAAAATTCTCTACCCACCCCTGAACATATGTGTTATTCTATAGTTGCAGGAGCAATAGCATATCCGGATTCATGTATGAAAATACAGCGTTTCCGGCCGGGCGGCGAGTCGCCGTCAGGTGAGAAAAACCAGGCCATGAGACTTGCGGATGCTGCGAGGTACTTCCGCACACCGATGGTGTGCATGGCGGCTTCGCCTTGGTACATCTTCGCATCCTACAGAATCATCTTATTGTATTGCTCCTGCTTTTTAGTCCTGCGTGTTTTATAAGGAGAACTGGGGGTACAAAGAATGTCTGTCAATGATTTGTGGAAATATTGTACGGCAGAACAGGAGAAGGAAATGCTGTTGTCTCTTCGCCTTCTTGATGGGATGCCGGTGAAGGAAGACAAGTATTTACCATGTCTTTATGCTGTTAGCAATCATACGGATCAGCACTACCATACTGCTTCCATAAAGAAGAAAAGCGGCGGTATGCGGAAGCTCCTTGTGCCTGACGCCCTCCTTTCTACCATACAGAAAAATATCCTGCATCATGTGCTCAACGGTTTCCCGGCAGCGGACGCTGCGAAAGCGTATAAGGCACATGTTTCACCGATTGACAATGCGCTTCCCCATGTCGGGGCAGAGCAGATTGTAAAGCTGGATATAAAGAATTTTTTTGATAACATTACATATTTTCTTGTCTATCAGTATGCATTTCCGGCGGAATATTTTCCTCCGGCAGTGAGAACTATGCTTACTGCTCTTTGCTGCTGTCATGATTATCTTCCACAGGGGGCACCTACATCCCCTGGTATATCCAATTTGGTAATGAAATCCTTTGATAAGTATATGACGTGGTGGTGCCGGGAACGGGGGATCCATTATACAAGGTATTGTGATGATATGACATTTTCCGGCAATTTGGACGAAAAAGAGTTGATAAATAAGGTGAGAAGTTTTCTTCAGGTGATGGGTTTCCAGTTAAATGAAAAGAAGACAAGGATTCTGAAAGGCAGCTGCCGTAAGACAGTAACCGGGATTGTGGTGAACGAAATCCCTCAGGTGAGCCGTGATTACAGAAGAAAGCTGCGGGCGGAGATTCATTACTGCCGGAAATTCGGGGTAGAGGAGCATGTGAAGCGTATGGGAAAAACAGAGTGGATGGCTGCTCATGGCCCGGATACAGAGCGCTATATCTATCACCTTCTTGGGAAGGTTAATTATGTGCTGCACGTGAATCCAAAAGACGAGTATTTTGTAGAGGCCCGGAAGTTTCTTCAAACTTTGGTCAATACAACCCCCAATTTGCTCAAAACAACCTAAAGTATCATGTTATTTTTTGCCAGCGCCCTTTTGCCCTCAAAATATATTGTTTATAATTACAAGCTGGATAATATTGGGGAAGCAGTTGGGAAACGATGCTTAAGGGCGCACATTCATATATCTTTTTGCAGCTGTTAAAGCTGTTTGTCGAAATATTTTAAGGAGAAAAGTTCCATGGCATTGCGCAAACCAATGAAAAGCGTTGCAAAAATTAGCACACGGTTGAAAGTAAAGGTTATCTCTGTATCATGAAAAAGTGTGACGGTATCTCCGACAGCTATTAATATGATTAAAAGATAGTTTACATAATTGGCTGTATTAATTGCCTTATTTTGAACCATTAACCAGCGTTCATCTTTTTTATATTCTATTTCTTTTTTTGCTTTCCATATATACAAATATAATGTTATTACAGTTGCAGCAATAAGAAAAATTAAAATAATAGCCTGATCATTCATCAATTTTTTCCTCCCTGTGTTCAAAGACTTCATTAATAGATACATTAAATGCTTCTGCGATTTTAAAAGCTAATTCTAACGAAGGCGTATACTTATATTTTTCGATAGATATAACTGCCTGCCGGGAAATTCCTACTTTATCTGCAAGATCAGCCTGGGTCCAGTCGCGCTCAGCTCTTAAAACCTTAATTCGATTCTTTATCAATGTAATACCTCCTGAATAATATGTAATCAAGTGATTACATTACATATTGTAATTGGTTGACTACATATTGTCAATAGAAATATACAATTTTTAGCGATAGTTTAGACGAATTTCCACATTTAGGGGACTGCTTCAGAGTCTGTTTATTATTTTAGCTGGCTGTGATATCATAAATATGTTACTCTTTGTTTATTAGCCGGTAAACGGCGGTTGACGTGAATTTATTAATTGTAACTATGGCACATGTGCAGTAATAAAAACTTAAGTAATAAGAAATATAAACTTTTGATTAAATTTAGGAGATGTATATAATGGTAAAACCCAACGGAATAAAAAGAATTTCTAAGATAGATGCCTACTTAAACTGTGCCGAAAATTTTGCATATAGAAGTACCTGCTTAAAACGGAAATACGGCGCTGTAATTGTAAAAGATGATGCGGTGATATCTACCGGGTATAATGGTTCGCCCCGTGGGTTTGAAAATTGCTGCGACATCGGCGAGTGCCCAAGAATTAAAAGAAATATGCATCAAGGTGAGGGATATGCTTTATGCCGTGCGGTACATGCAGAAGCCAATGCACTTTTGAACTGTTCCAGGGAGCAGACACTTGGTGCGGATTTATATTTAGCAGGAGTCAACCCGGCAGATTCATCTGTACATCCTGCCAAACCATGTCCGTTGTGTGCGAGACTGATAATCCAGGCAGGGATTCAGAATGTGATACTAAGAACTGGTGAAGGCGCTGACAATTATGTGATCATACCTGCATGTCGATTAAAGTGGTATGTGAAAGAGGAGCATGATTCATAGAGTAAAAACAGGATTACAAAGTACAAAATGAAATAAGGAGCATTGCCAGTGAAAAATTATGTGGTAGAAAACTACGAAAATTACAGAGAAGAAGAACGTTTGACAACTAATAATGCGAGAAAAATAGAATTTATAACAACAGCGAGGGTTATGGACAAGCTGTTAAGTAAGAATTTAAAGGTTTTGGATTGTGCCGCCGGGACTGGTATTTATGCGTTTTATCTTGCAGACAGAGGTTATGAAGTCACGGCTTCCGATATTACGCCAAGACATATAGAGGTGATCAAAGACCAACTGAAGAATAAAAGCTACTCTATGAGGACTGCTGTGCTGGATGCCGCTGATATGAGTATATTTGAGGATGAGTCTTTTGATGTTGTGCTGAATATGGGGCCTTTCTATCATTTGACAGAAGAAGAGCAGAGAATGAAATGCTTATCAGAATCTTTAAGAGTTTTAAAGAAAGGCGGAATCCTCATAACTGCATATATACCCAGATTTTTTGTGTTTCAATTCGCTGCCATGAATGACAGTAAATTTTTAGACCGTAAGTTGGCAGAGCAGATTGTGGAAACAGGTGTTTTGAGGCATGATGATGAAAAGTGTTTCTGGACGGATACCTATTATTCCTGCAAAAGTGAAATGGAACAGTTGTATGTGGACAATAGCCTGGAAGTTATCGATCATTTTGCCCAAGATGGTCTTGCACCTCTTCTGGCGTACAAGGTTGATTCCTGGAGTGAGGAAGAATTCAAGGTCTGGTGTGATTACCATTACAGCGTCTGCCGGGAGGAATCAACTTTAGGGGCTAGTAACCATGTTGTAATTGCGGGAAGAAAAGTGTGATAAATCATTAGAGATTGCATAAGAAGGGTGTGAAACTCATGGAACAATTAACAATAATTAAGGCGTATAAAGATAATGCAGCTGTGCGGCACAGCTTCAACCAACTGACACAGGATATCTTTGGGTTTGATTTCGAAGACTGGTATGAAAACGGATATTGGAGAGACAATTATATTCCCTATTCAATCTGGAATGGAGAGAGGATTGTGGCAAATGTATCTGTGAATCTTATGGAGTTTGTATGGGATGGGGCAGAAAAGCGTTACATACAGCTTGGTACTGTGATGACAGATAAGAGTTATCGCGGCAGAGGGCTGATCAGGCGTTTGATGATGGAAATAAATAAAGATTTTGAGGGTAAGGCTGAGGCAGTATATTTGTTTGCCAACAACAGTGTACTGGACTTTTATCCTAAATTCGGCTTCGTCAGGGCAGACCAGTATCAATATGTGAGGGAAGTGGAAAACCAGGGAGAGAAAACAGTACATAGAGTAGACATGGACAATAAAGCAGAGTGGAAAAAGTTAGAATCTGCCATTGGCAGCAGTGTATGTGACAGCAGGTTGACAATGAAGAATAATATAGGGCTGTTCATGTTTTATGTGACTAAATTTATGCGGCAGGATGTGTATTATGTAGAAGATTCCCAGTCATATGTAATTGCAGAGGAAGACAAGGGCGAGCTGGTCATATACAATATTTTTTCGGAAACTGAGGCGGATCTGGATGGGATCATAAGAGCATTCGGCAGAGAGATAAAGAAGGTACGTCTGGGGTTTGTCCCCCGGAATGCTAAAGGATACCTGACGGAAAAAATAACAGAGGATACCACTTTGTTTATAAAAGGTAAGGGGCTGGAAGGATTCAGCCAAGGAGAAATGATGTTTCCTTTCTTATCCCATGCATAAGAAAGATAGTAAAGGCAGTCAGCCCGCAGGCCGTTTATGCAGGACCATGCGGGCAGTATAAGAAAACATATGCTAACAGATATAGTCTGCATCTTTTTGCAGTTTTCCTAAGGAGATCATGCGGCCGTTATGCTCCTGTTCATCAGGAAATCTGACGGAAAAAATACGGCTGTTTTCGTAAGTTTTGTAGAAATACTCCTTTGTGCTCAGGTCGATAAATGCGGTATACTGGGTATAATCAGCGGTTTCCCGATGGGTCATGACACAGCCCTTAGGGATACTGACTCCATCGAGAATATGGAAGCAGGTGCTGACGGCTTCCTTTCTTCCTGACGGAGGGGAAACGTGAGTTTTCTGGAAGGCGGTTTTGATGAATCTGGAAGGCGGGGTATAATCTCCGGGCAGCCCTAAGCCCCCATTTCCCTGTCCGAAGGGCGTCAGACGGAGAAAATTCCAGTGCTTTTCCTGAGTCTGGAATTGAGATACATTCATATAATTCCGAAGGTTTGTCATATGCCACTGAAAATCTGGGCTGTTGGATAATACTCCTACAGGATTATCTGTAAGGTGAAGGCCATCAGCAGTTTTTTCTACTGTGACACATCTGCCGCTGGTGTCCGCAATGAGCCAATGAAGGGGAGCAACAGTGTTTGTGACGGAATCTTCTGTTCCGATGATTTTAATACTCCGGAGCAGAGAGAGTGCATGATCTACCGATGGGCTCTGGCCTAACAGAAAAGCAACTAATTCCACAGCAGCGATAGGGGGAGTAGAGGAATAATTAAAGCTGGCAGAGTCATATTGGGCATAATCCGGGAAATAGAGAGCAGCTGCGGCAAAGCCCATCTCATTTACTCCGTCTGCAAATACAACGGGGGAAATATCCTGACCAATTCCCATAAAGGCATATTTGCTGCATATAGTATGAGTTTCCGGTATATTGGTCCATTGGAAATTTTGGGGTACGAAATAAAGCTCAGGGCTGAGAGGATAGGAAAAGTCCATGGTACGGCCGAAAAAGGCGCCTTCATGGGCGGTTGTCATTAACATTGCAGTGCACATTTGAAACCTCCTGGGAATCCGAATACATTCTAACTATGGTTATTCGGGACTGCATGGAAAAATTCGCAGGATGATTTTATTTTGTATGAGGTGATTTCAGTTCTGGATGACGTTTTTCATCCTCTTCTGTTTTAACACCGTCAATGAGATATGAATAAGATACCTGGAAAAGCTGGGACAGAGCTTTTAATTCTAAATCGTTTACATAACGTTTATAGGTTTCGATTCGGGTTATAACATTTTTATCAATATCACACCCTATGAGCTGCAGTTCCTGGGCTAATTCACGCTGTGAAACGCCCTTGTATTTCCTAAGCTCGATCAATTGAGGGGCTGTGAAATTTTTTTCGCCTGATTTTCTTCTCTGCATAGCCATTATTACTCCTTTCTCATTTCGCACATTTTGTATCATTTTTTGCATTTTTATTGATTCTACACATCAAATGAGCTAAAATCGGTTGTAAAAGTGAGACAAGAAGGGATGTTAAGATATGAAAGAAGCAGATATGGAGTTTAAGAAGCTCATTTATGACCTGATGAATGGTTCGCTGGATTTAAATAATTATCCGGTTAATGAAAGCAAATATGTTGAAAATGAATTTGAAGAAGGGAAATACTGCAGCAAAGCTTACAAAGAAATTTACGAAGCCAACCGCCGGCTGTGCCAGCGCCTTGGGGCAGGGCAGGAGGATAAGGACGTAGAAGTGATCATTAATAATTTTTTTGAGATCACTGAATGTTTATGTATGAAAATGTATGACTACGGTGCATTTTTTAGTAAGAAGGATAAGTGACAAAATAATTATTACTATTTGCAGTAATAAATAAGTTACTTTTCACTGGTAATATCCCGCGAGGTGTTTTCATGCATATATGCATGAAAAGTTCCCCAATAACATGAAATATGCTATAATTAGTTGGTATTGGGGATGATTTAATGAAAAGAATATACAAAAAATTATTTCAAAGTGTAAAAAACAGAATTCTGTTAATCTTTTTCGGCTGTGTTGTATTGCCCAGTCTTCTTTTTATTGGCATTTTTATCCACAGCTATTCCAGCTATATCCTGGAAAGCACCATTTCAGAAAAACAAAATGTTCTCCAGGAAATCAATAAAAGTATCAACCAGTATTTCACCGGATACAAAGATACATCTATGAATATCTATTACAATTCATCTATCATCTCTTATTTGAACAGTGAAGATTATGAAACAAAATCTGACTATATAGGGACCTTCCTTTCAGGTATTGTAAATTCTGAAAAATATATTGCGGCTGCAGTGATGGAGGTTGGAGAGAACGTTTATCAGGCAGGATATAACTACCTGGAGCTGGACAGCTGGCTTGAGAGATGGCGTCCTGAGATTCTGGAACGCAAGGGGAGGGTTGTGTGGATCCCAACGGAGCAGTTCCAGTGCAGCTACGGACAAAAGCCCTACCAGTTTGTCATGGCAAGGGCCGTCAATTCGCCGGATAAGTCTATCGGTGTACTGCTTTTCTTTGTATCTTCAGACTTGTTTAAAGATTGTTTTGACAATCCTGCGTTTCAAAAAAAGGACACGGCTTTTTATCTTATCACCGATGACTGCCATATAGTCACAAGTAATCAGGAAGGGGCAGCGGCAACTGTGGAGGATACACCGTTATTCCGCCAGGTTCTGGAAACAGTAAAGGGAAACTTTGTATATCAGGACAGAAACAGCGGTGAGAAGAGTATTGTGGTATGTGAGAAGTCTTCTGTCAGCGGCTGGACACTTGTCACTGTGACAAAAGAAAAAGAGGCGTACAGCAAGCTGCACACGATTTGGAAGATGGCAGGTGTCATAGGATGTCTGTACGCAGGTTTTATGCTGCTGGCTTACTATATTCTGTCAGTGTATGTTTTCCGGCCTGTGAGCAGGCTGGGAAAAGGCATGAAGGAGGTTTCAGCAGGGGAATTCAGACATATTGAGGAAGAGAAGGATGGTAAGGGAGCAGACGAGATCAGCCATGTAACTCGGCGTTATAACGAGATGGTTGACCAGATAGAAAATCTTATGGCAGAAATCCGCTTGGAGGAAGAAGCAAAAAATGCCGAAAGAATTAAAGTGTTGTCCATGCAGATCAGTCCTCATTTTGTTTATAATACTCTGAATACCATCAAGTGGATGGCAGCGGCCAACCGTCAGGACAACATTTCCAGGATGATAGAATCCCTGATAAAAATGATGGTAAGTGTAACATATTACACAAACGATGAGATTACTTTGAAAGAAGAACTGGAACTGCTGGACTGCTATATTTATATCCAGAAAATGCGGTTTATGAATTTTGAGGTGAAATACGAAATTGCTGATGAGCTTTTAGAGTATAAAGTAAATAAACTGGTGCTTCAGCCCTTTGTAGAAAATTCTATCCTGTATGCCTTTAAGGAAAAAGAGGACATGGGTATTATCACAATCCGGGCTGACAAAAAGGATGACTGCCTGGAAATAGAAGTACAGGACAACGGGAGCGGATTTGACTTACAGAGGATTGAGCAGTCCCATAATGAAAATAAGCGGAGGGATCATGTGGGCATAAAGAATGTAAGTGAACGGATCCGTCTCAACTATGGGGAGAAATATGGAATCCGCATTGAAAGCAGTGCAGATTCGGGGACAATCATCTCCATCAGACTGCCGTTGATCAAGGACTGATAACTTAATACAGGCTTGCTGGGGAAATCAGCCTGGAGAGGTACGGACTTGCCATGAGAGCCGGGTCATGATATAGCCGGTTTTCTGTAAAGGGGAGAGCAGAAGACAGAGGGAGGGAAAAGCCATGATTCACGTAGTGATCGTAGAGGATGAAATGCTGGTGCGGCTGGGCACGAAGCTGTGTCTGGAGGATAGTGAGGGCAGCATCCGGGTAGAAGAAGCATTTGAGAGCGGAGAAGAGGCCCTGGAATATTTCAGGGAGAATACTGCAGATGTTCTTATTACGGATATTATGCTCACAGGTATTTCAGGCCTGGAGCTGATACGGGAGATAAAACAGGATCACATGCATATGCGTACCATTGTCCTTAGCTGTTATGAGGATTTTGCCTATGCAAGGGAGGCTATGGAACTTGGTGTTGATAAATACCTGCTTAAGCATGAGCTTACAGGAGATGACCTGTCCAGGGCAGTTACAGAGGTATACGAAGAGAATCGGGCAGTACAGGGTAAGATAAAACAGAGCAGGGAGCGGAATGATGGTGAGAAGCATGACGCAGATGTATACCAGGGTTATGTATTAGGCTATTTGGTGCTGCGGGGGGAAACAGATCCACAGAACAGCGGACCGGGACAGCTTGATTTTAATATTCTTGCCGAGATCATCCAGAAGCTTCTTAATATCGGAAGGCTGGGGGAGTGTTTTCTGCGCCGCGATGAAGAAATTTTTCTTGTTTTTCATGTGGATAAAGGGATAACTGAGAAGGAATTCTCAGAAAAAGTGAGAAACTTTTATGAGCGTCTTACCAGAAATATTTTTAATTTTTTTAATAAGAATACATATCTCTTTCTGTCAGGAATGTTTAAAAGTCTGGGAGAGGTTGCACACGTATTTCAGAAAACAAAAAGTCTGTCAGCCTATGCTTTTTATTTTGAAAAGTCCGGAATTTTTTTTACAGAAAATCTGAGACCTGGGTGTGATACATGTCCAAGACTTAAGATGATCACCGAAAGTACATTTACAGAGAAATGGTTTGCTGACAGTGAAAAACAAATTCAGAATTTCTTTTTCAGTGCCGGCAAAAATCTGGTGGATGTGGCACAGGTAAAGGCGGAGGTAGTAAAATACTTTTACGCTCTTGAGGAGTGTCTGTGCAGTTACTGCGGTACAGAAAAGGGAGAATTTTCCTGTGGGGGTTATACGAGTATAGATGCTTTTGACTCTGCCTTGAGACTTCAGGAGTGGCTGCTTGGGCTGTTGGATGAAGTCAAGGAAAAGCTGCCTGTTTCCGGTGAGCAGGCGCGCAGGATAGAGGAGTACATCCGGCAACATTATCAGGAGGAGTTAAGCCTTGACAAGGTGTCAGCAGTATTTCATATGAGCATGCCTTACTTCTGCCAGTATTTTAAGAAGAGCATGGGAGTGAATTTCGTGACATATCTCAACAGGTTCAGGATCCAGAAGGCTAAGGAGCTGCTGAGAAATCCAGGCTTATCAACAGAGCAGGTAGCAGCGTCCATTGGGATAGACAATCCTAATTATTTTGTCCGTCTGTTTAAGAAAATGACAGGGCAGACAGTGGGTACCTACCGTAAAAGCTTAAAATTGTGAAAAAACGAAAAATAATGAACATTTATCAAAGAAATAATGAAAATAATGAATAAACAGATGAAATTTCGCTATCGCTGCCTTAAGTGTGAGATGATATGATTAATTTATCGAAGCTATATAGAAGGAACCAACTGTTACGAATCGTTATCTATGGCGAATTATTTAAGGAGGGATGCGAAATGAGAAAATGTAAGAAGTATTTGTCAATTGTATCAGCAGGATGTATGGCTCTTGGGGTTATTGGAAGCTGTGCCACTGTATTTGCAGGGGAAAGCACGGATGTGAGCGGAAAACTTGTGATCTGGGAGCATACAGCCCAGTTTGAAGCACCGTTGAAAGCTGTCATCGAGGGCTTTAATGAGAAATACCCGGATGTGGACGTGGAATTCCAGATTAAGACTTCAGACCAGTATTACAATCTTCTTCAGACAGCCATGCAGGCAGGTGAGGCGCCGGATCTGTTCTGGACAAACGGTACTGCCACCACCAACATGCAGGTTTATGCAGAGCAGGGATTATTGACAGATCTTACAGGAAAGGTTGATTTTTCCTTGTACGATGATACAAGTGCGATGGGAATCTGTACTATTGATGACAAAATATATGCCACGCCTACAGCAGAGGTAGGAGGACGGGCCTGCTTCTACAATAAAGATATATTTGAAGAGTTAGGATTATCAGTTCCTAAATCTTTCTCAGAATTTGAGGCAAGTCTTCAGACCATCAAGGACGCGGGATATATTCCGATTGCATTCAGCGGCTCTGACCCGTGGGCAGCATTGTTCCATTTTGAACCTCTTTTAGCCGCTATGCATCTTGACTGGCTTGATGAATATATGGAAAAGGGAGAAGTAAATGTCAATGACGAGCGTGTGGTTGAGGTTTACAACAAGATGCTTGACTGGGCGGATAAAGGGTATTATGGAACCGGGTATACAGGTGTTGATGAATCAGGTGCACTTTTGGCGTTCTCCAAAGGAGAGGCTGCCATGTGTATCGAAGGAACCTGGAATATCCAGACCATACAGGAAAACAATCCGGATCTGAACCTGGGCGCATTCCAGGTACCCTGTGAAGACGGAACGAAACCTTTCGTGGGTACAAGCTCCTGTGGATTCTCGGTAAGTGCTAATACAGAAAACGAAGCAGCAGCCCTTGCTTTTGCAAATTACTTTGCAAGTCTGGACGGACAGAAGCTGTGGATCGGAACATTGGACTCCATCCCTTGTACAAAGGAAATTGTCTCAGAAAATACGGTGATCAATGAAATCGCTGACTTTGATGTACAGACGGAAAGCTATTACAGCATTTTGGGATATCTTGAGGGCGACGGTGAAAGCCCAAGAAATATTTGGGAAGAGGATCAGTGTAAGATATTTACAGGCGGTATCAGTGTTCAGGACTTCGTAGATGAACTGGAAGCATTGACTCGTTAGAAAATGGGACGGGGTGCCGTGCAGGATTGTACGGCACCCTCGTTTTATGGACAGGAGGATGGGAACATTGAGAAAAAGAAAAGCCTATATCGGATTCATTGCACCGGGATTTGTGATCTACACACTTTTAATGATCATTCCTATAGGATGTGCAGTGTATTACAGCTTTTTTAATTGGAGCGGGATTGGCCCTATGGAATTTATAGGCCTGGGAAATTTTAAAAAGCTTTTTACAGATGCCAGAATGTCGGGGATTTTTTTTAATGCCTTGAAAAATAATATGAAATACTTGCTTTGTGTGCTTTTTATCGTCACACCTCTTCAGATTTTCTTTGCGTATATGATCTACATAAAGATTCGTGGACACAAATATATCAGGCTTATGTTGTTTCTGCCATATGTGATCAGTACATCCATTGCCGGATTTCTTGCCATATTATTGCTTGACCCTAATATCGGGGTTTTTAATGAAATCCTGGGAGCATTGGGCGGTCAGAATGCGAAAAGGGCCTGGCTCGGGGATCCTGATATGGTATTTAAGATTTTTGTCTGTGTGGTGATCTGGCAGTGTATCGGTGCCGGAATGATGATATTTTATGCCAATATGCAGGAAATTTCAGATGAGATCGTGGAAGCGGCTGTCATAGACGGGGCTGGGGAGATCAAGAAATTCTTTTACGTTATATTCCCTATGATGAAGTCATCCATGTCAACCAATATCACTTTGAGTGTGATCTATGCACTGACCATGTTTGATATTCCTTATATTCTGGTAGGGCCTCAGGGAGGGGTTAACAATAAACTGGATTTTGTGAATATGGTGTTTTACCGGTATGCTTTCGGAGGAAGCTATTTTGGTGAGACCTCCATTGGATTCGGTTCCAGTATCAGTGTTACCATGTTTGTGATCATCATGGTATTTTCGCTGGTAACCTCCAGGCTCATGAAACGGTTCGGAGAGTGAGGTGCAGTATGAAGAAATTACAGAAAAATAAAAAAATCGAGGCACCGGGAACACGGTTTGTAAAGAATTTGATTTCAGTAATTCTGATCACTTATTCGTCCCTTTCTATTTTTCTTATTGGAAATACCATGCTGTCCTCCTTTAAGACAAAATCGGATTTGATCAATAATACCATCGGCTGGCCAAAAAGCTTCACGCTGGAGAACTATGGAGTGGTACTGGGACAGGAGCATTTCTTCCGGTATTTTTTGAACAGTGTTATTTTGGTGGGTGTTTCCCTTATCTGCCTGGAGCTTGTATCCTCCATGGTGGCCTATGGGCTGGCACAATATGAGTTTAAGGGGAGAGGGGTTCTTCAGACTTATTTCCTTGTGGGACTGATGTTTCCGATCCAGCTTGGTATCTTGCCCCTATTCATTATGCTGACCAAGGCTCATTTGAACAACAATCTTCTGGGGCTGGTATTGATCTATACGGCAAATCTGTCCTTCCCCGTATTTACATTTTCAAAGTTCTTTAAGGAATTCCCAAGCTCTGTCATTGAATCTGCCAGGATAGACGGCGCATCGGAGTTTCAGATATATACGAAGATGGTGCTTCCCATTTCTAAACCTGTAATTTTTACAGTGGGGCTTCTGAATTTTGTACAGCTTTGGAATGATTTCTTTATGCCATTGGTTTTCCTGACAAAGACAGAGGTGAGGACCTTAACCCTGGCAGTATATAATTACTCTGCCAATTTTCTGGCCAACTGGAATAAAATATTTGCTGCGGCCACAATTGCGCTGATACCAGTGATCATAATATATTTTATGTTTTCCGAACAGATTGTAGCCGGGCTTACCGGCGGCGCTGTGAAGGGATAGGAGGGAAGTATGACAGTAAGAGAACGTTTCCGGAAATTGATGGAGGGGGATCACTCATTGGATGAAAGTCCGGTGATCGAGTGGGCAGTATGGTGGGATGAAACCCTCCGGGAATGGGAGAAGGCAGGGATGCCTGAGGGTATGACAGATAATAGTATTTTTGAATATTTCGGGTTGGATAAAAATACCCAGTTTTGGTTTCCTCATTATCAGGAGGACTGTCCAAAGCCCAAAAGTAAATACAACGGGGCGGGTATTGTCCAGGATGAGAGGGATTATGACAGACTGCGGAAGTATTTTCTTCCGGAGGATGCAGTGGACAGGATGAAAGCTGAGATAGAGGCAGCCCTTCCTTTATACGAAAGAGGGGAGACTATTGTCTGGTATACGATCAATGGCTATTTTTGGTTTCCCAGGGAACTTTTCGGGCCGGAGGCACACCTTTATTCTTTTTATGATTATCCGGAGCTGTATCACAGAATGTGTGAAGATCTGGCGGAATGGCATGTGAAGGTGATCCATGAGTTTGGAAAGTATATGCACGCAGATTTTATGACCATTGCCGAGGATTTAAGCTATAATATGGGGCCTATGCTTTCAGAGGATATGTTTAATGAATTTTTAAAACCCTATTATGAGAGGGTGATCCCTGAAATTAAAAAATATGGTACCAAGGTATTTGTGGATACTGACGGAAGGGTGGATAAGGCGATTCCCTGGTTTCTCAGTGCCGGTGTGGAAGGTGTGCTTCCTCTTGAGCGTCAGTCAGGGGTGGATGTGAATGAGCTGAGGAGAAAATATCCTGAGCTTTTAATGATCGGGGGATTTGACAAGACCTGTATGTTCCGGGGAAAGGATGCCATACGACAGGAAGTGGAGCGTCTCCTTCCGGCAGTGAGGAGCGGCAGATATCTCATGGGCATGGATCATCAGACACCGCCGGGAACCACAATGGAGGATTACCGTTATTATATTTCCCTGCTTCGTGAGTATGCGGATCAGGCGTGTAAAGGAGGTCTGAAATGAGAGGAAAATGGATTTGGACTGCAGACGGGCAGGAGCATGAAAATCAAAGGGGGTGCTTCGGCACCTCTTTTTTGGTACAGCCGGGGATGGAAGGGGTGACACTTAAGATCAGTGCCTCCACAAGATATATTGTGTACATAAATGGGCAGGAGATTGGGAGGGGTCCGGTGAGAGCGGGCAGAGCACAGTGGTTTTATGACAGTTATTCTCTGGATGGTATCCTGAAGGAAGGCCGGAACTTTCTGGCAGTGCGTGTGTGGAGTTACGGCTGGTCAACCTATCAGTCCCTCCATGCACCAGGAGGCCTTATTTTTGAAGTTGCACAAGGGGAAAATCTCCTGGCTGCCTCCGGCAGAGAAGTACATGGAATTTTAGATACAGGGCATCAGTCCTTTGCGCCGAAACGGAATGTGAATCTGGGTTTTACGGATTATTACGATGCCCGGAATTTTGACAATACGTGGACGGAAAAGCCTGAGACAGCAGAGGAATGGCCTATGGCGCAGGAGATAGAGGATGTTTGGGGGACTCTTGAGAGCGGGGATATCCGTCATTTTCACTGGAAGAATCAGTATCCTCAGCATATCATAGGAGTTGAGCAGGTTAAGAAAGGCTGCCGGCAGGTTACTGTGAATACCAGGCAGGCTTTCTTTGGAGACCGGAGAGATGCAGATGAAACAATTTTTTCCGGGTTTCTGGGATTCCGGTTTGAGAGTACGGAGAGTATGGAAGGGATGATTTCTTTTCCAAACAGAACGTGGAACGGAATTTTAGGAGACTTCTGTATTGATGGCAGGCTGTATCCCGTATCCAATGGAAACCGCGGTATTCCAGTGGCGGTGGAGCCTGGGAGACATGTATTTCTCATGCAGATTTCCGGGAAATATGATGATTTATATGCACATATTGAGCTGGATTTCCCTATGCCTTTGAAAATTTTGGAGCAGGAACATGGAGAGAGCTTTTTTACTGTAGGCCCAACCCAGAGGATCGTACCCGTGATCGATGGATTTCAAAGAGTTTATGGCGGGCTTGATGAATTTAACAGGATGGAAGAGGAGACAGAGGATCATCAGTATGTGTTTTCTTCAGAATCTTTTTCGGAAATCCAGGCAAGGGCTGAGGAGAGGGAACTGGCTTTTACCTGGGTGGATCCGCGGTATGTATTCTGGGATGAATACTTACTTTCTCTTGCAAGAACGGAAAAGGTGGCTGTGCGGGAGTGCGTGGGGGAGGAGCATTTGGGAATCCTCTGGAATAATGATTGTGACTGTCTGATCCGGATACCTGAGTGCGACGTGAAGTCGCGTAATGAATTGCTAACTGTTAGCTACCCTATCCATT
>JAUNHC010000018.1 GCA_030524175.1 Eubacteriales bacterium | reverse complement strand
TATATGGTTGGATAATATTAAGGGTATTTTGATTCTGGCAGTTGTTTTTGGTCACTTGATTGGTGGCAAGTCATCGAAGGAGTATAATATATACGGAATGCTGCATTATATGATTTACAGCGTTCACATGCCGATGTTTATTTTAATTTCCGGGTATCTGAGCAAGAAAAAGTGGACATGGAAGAAGATATTGCGAAATTATATCTTACCATATCTTATTTTTGATCTGTTGTGGGTAGTATATTCGTTAATTCGCAGAACTGTTTCAGTGGTTGCGTTGAATGTTTTGATTCCGACTTATGTATACTGGTACATTTTATGTTTAGGTATAATGAGGATTATTGCTTTTATTCCAGTTTTTGATAAGGTTTTCCTGCCAATTAGCGTTGGATTGACAATCTTTTCACCGTTTATCGGAAAGAATATGTGGCTGGTGCTATCATTTGGAAGAGTTGCATTGTTGTATCCGATTTTCTATCGGGGAAGAAGCTGTTCAAATGAATTTGTGGGTAAAATTCGTGAAAAAAAGAGCACTGCGTTAATCATGATGAGCGTATGCGTATTTGGTGAGTTGCTCTTACTGAAAAATAATATAACAGATATTACATGGGCTTCACATGACTATCCTGTTACTGCAATGGAGTGTCTGCTCAAGTATGTCTTTATGTTTTTTACGATGGGTATATTTTCAGGACTCGCAGTACTTGTTCCAAACAAGAGGATGTTTTTGACAAGGTGGGGAAGAAATTCTTTGCTGGTATATCTGATTCATCCATTTGTTGTAGATATTTTGAAGGCAGTGCTTGAAAAAATGAATGTGATATGGAATACACAGTTTTGTTTTGTTGCTGTTTTGTATGCAGTAGTTATTACAGAGTTACTGTTGAATGAAAGGCTGAAGAAGGTATATGACGTTGTGATGTCAAGATTATATAAAGTTTTCAATTTAAATGAGTAATTTAATGGAGGTGCCATATGAATGTAGCATTTATTCCGGTAAGGGGCGGAAGTAAATCAATACCTCTGAAAAACATAAAGCCTATTTGTGGTAAGCCGCTTGTTTATTGGACTGTAAAGGCTGCATGCCAATGTAAGTATATAGATGTTGTGTATATTGCCACGGACAGTGATAAGATTAAGGAAACGGTGGAAACGTTCAAGTGCGGCGATGAGGTAGAAATTTTCTCTAAGGCACAGGTAATTGGAAGAAGTGCGGAGTCGGCATCAGACACAGCTTCCACAGAATTTGCTATGCTTGAGTTTGCAGCTAATTATGAGTTTGACAATGTCATACTTGTCCAGGCTACATCCCCTATGTTGACCGCTGCCGATCTTGATAGTGGATTTGAACTGTTCAACACCGAGGGGACGGATTCTGTACTCTCGGTCGTTCGCCAGTATAGATTCCTATGGAATAAGGATGAGAAGGGAAATGTCTCCCCAAGTAATTACGATGTATTCCATCGTCCTCGCCGGCAAGAGTTTGACGGGTATATGATGGAGAACGGTGCGTTTTATATCTCCTCAAAGTTTGATGTGCTTAAGTATCAGAACCGTGTCTCTGGCAACATTAAGGCTTATGAGATGTGCGAGGACAGTGCATTTGAAATCGATGAGCCAAGTGACTGGATCATTATTGAAGCGTTGATGCGGAAGAATGGTTTGGTTGAAGAGAAGATAATTGCTGAAGAAAAGAAAGCTGTTCCTGAAATCAAGATGTTCCTTACGGATTGCGATGGGTGCCTAACCGATGGAGGAATGTACTACTCCGAGCATGGAGATGAGTTAAAGAAATTCAATACCAGGGATGGTATGGGATTTGCGTTACTTCGTGGAAAAGGCATCATTACTGGAATTGTTACATCAGAATCTGTTGAACTTAATAGGCGACGGGCAGAGAAACTGAAATTAGATGTATTTGAAGCGGGGTGTAAGGATAAGGTGTACGCTGTAAAGAGACTCTGTGAACAGTTTCATGTTGAACTAGAGAATGTCGCTTATATGGGGGACGATATAAATGACTTGGATACTATTAAAATGGTTGGTTTAGGATGCGCGCCTGCCGATGCAATGCCGCAAGTGAAAGCAGCTGCGGATTATGTAACCAAAGCTAAGGGCGGGAGAGGAGTTATTAGAGAGGTTGTAGAAAAGATTTTGCAGGAGGCGTCGAAGTAGAATTGAGTGAGGATACGAGCAAGGGGACAGCTCTAAAGGCTGGTGTTTGGTATGTGGTTTCTTCTGTTATGGTAAAGGCTATTTCAATCATCACAACTCCAATTTTTGCAAGAATCATGTCCACATCGGAATATGGCCAAGTTTCAAATTTTACTTCATGGTATTCCATTTTACTGACGTTCTGTACCCTTAATTTAACCTATAGTATAGGGAGAGCAAAACTGGATTATCCGGATAAATTAGATAATTATATTGGTTCAATGCAGCTTTTATCGGCTCTTGTTACTGGAATTTTGAGTATAATCACTTTGTTTTTTGTAGAATCAATTTCTAATTTTCTGGAAATAAGTGTTATTGGGGTTGTATTTCTAATCTTATATCTTTTTTTTACACCAGCGATTAATTTTTATCAAAATGGATGTCGTTACAGGTATAGATATAAAGAAAACATAGCTATAGCTTGGTATATAGCATTGTCAACCGTTATACTATCGCTGATTTTGATGTTTACTTTTGATGGGGATATGGCTACATATCGAATGATCGGAATTGTTATCCCTACTGTTATTCTTTCTTCGGTGTTTTGGATATTATCTTTAAAACGAGGAAATCTTCATGTAAATAAGGAATACTGGAAATACGGTGCAAGACTGTCTGGCCCACTTATAATTCACACGGTATCTCTGAATATACTTGCTCAATCGGATAGGATATTTATCACCAAAATTTGTGGTTCATCAGATGCCGGTATATATAGTCTTGTGTATAATTATGGGGTGATGATTTCAATAATTACTAATGCCGTTGCTGATGGATGGCTTCCTTGGTTTCATGATACGTTCTATGCAAAAAAGTACGAGGAGATAAGAAGGAATGTAAAGTGGGTAATTATTTTAGGGTGCTATGTCTCATTAGCTTGTGTGGCATTAGCACCAGAAGCCATAGCAATCTTGGGCGGAGTAAAATACGCTTCGGGTGTATATTGCGTTGCGCCTATTGTAATGGGTATATTGTGCCAATATGTGTATACACACTATGTAAATGTTGAAATGCACCTTAAGAAAACAAAATATACATCATACGGAACTGTTCTTGCAGCTGTTATGAATATTATACTAAATGCAATATTTATACCGATATACGGATTTACCGCTGCAGCGTACACAACTTTGTGTAGTTATATTATGTTACTTTTTTTGCATTATTTTATTACAACTAAAGTATTGAAAGTAGAGATTTATAATGATTTATTTATGTTTGGTACACTTCTGGTTACAGGAATTGCTGTAGCAATTCTTATTGCCACATATAAGTATATGCGTGTGAGATATGCAATAATTGTTATTGGATTTATTAGTTTCTTGTGGGCTTTTAGAAGTTATATTATAAAATATATTTCAGGATTTCGTAAAAAAGGATAGAAATGAATATGTGGGGATTGACACTGAAGTTCTCGGATATCCTGGAGACTGGCTTTGCGTAGTTCCTCGAAACGATGGAGGATTCCGAGAGCGGAATGAATCCTCAGAAAGCCAAGTAATTACTGCCAATTATCATCAATAACCTGATCAAGGAAGGTACTGTATGCGTGAAGGTGCTCGAATCAAGAGATCGTTGGATTGGTGTCACTAATGCAGAGGACAAGGCATCCGTGGCCGACAGCTTTAAGAAACTGGTAAGCGATGGCGTATATAAGAGTCCGCTGTTCTAACATGATTTTTTTTATGGAGGTACTATGTTAACAGAAGAACAAATGAAATTAGTGAATGAGAAAGCTTCGATATTTGAAACCTGCGTAAGGTTTGCAAATAACTTTTTACTTCTTCCCGATATTGATATCACATTTGATGATTGTCCAAGTCGAAGATTTGGTACTATGGACAATGCGGCAGAGAGTGTTTTAGGATCGGATGGTCGGGGACATGTTTTTATCAACGCAGTTTGGTTTGCAAACCGGGTTGAGGCACATCAAGATGATGTTGAGTTTTTCCTTTTTCACGAACTGCGTCATATACATCAGCAATATCAAATTCAATTACTGAGAATGGGGAAAAAAACTAGAGAGCCAAGGGAAGTGGTACAAACCTGGAAAGATGGATTTGAGCATTATGTTCGGAACGAAGGTGGAACTTCGCAGTTGACTAATATTTTTCAGGAGGTTGAAGTTGATGCAAATGCGTATGGTATTATATTAGAGATGCTATATAGAAATGGCAGAAATCCTTTACTAAGTATTCCAGAAGAAGCTAATGATTTAGCAGAAAAGAGACTTCAGCGTTATATTGATACTTTGCCAGAATTCAAGGCGTATAGTAAAAAACAAAGTACAGAAGCTAGTAATCAAAAGAATAAGGCAAGAAAAACTATTGTAAAGAGTAGGAAAATCGGAAGAAACGAACCGTGTCCATGTGGAAGTGGAAAGAAATACAAACAGTGCTGCGGAAAGTAAATGGTAGGGGCAAAACATGTATCTGTCCCTATAGATTGTATTTGCATATAGATTGAAACGGAAATAAGGAGAAGTGGATGCCAAGACAAAAGAAGAAATCATATGATTATAGTTCTGTTATGGCAGATTTAATGGATACAGTGGTGTCTGCATATGCAGTATCTCCCAAACCATCCTTGCAAACGATCGCTGATCAACTGGAATTCAATCTGATTAAGGTACGGAAACTTTTGATCACGGCTGAGGTGTATGAGTCAGATATTGCAGATGAAGTGCTGCAACTACACAGAGAAGGAAAAAGTGTTTCTGAAATCATGTCAGCTACAGGATTGTCCCGGCCCTCTGTGAATTCTTACCTCCCATATACGAAATTTCCTTATAAGGCAGATGAAATTTTTGTGACTGCGAAGAAGCTGAGAAAGTATCGACAGAAGAAAGCTGCTGTGGAAGGGCATTACGGATTTTGAAAGTCTGTGGAAGGCACTCATCCTTTTTGAACCCTATCCCTTTCGCACAGCCAAAGGACTGAAGTTTACATATAAAATCAAAGGCAACGAGATGCTTGTGGATCGGAAAGAGAAATCAATCACAAGGGCGACCGTGGAGTTAGCATCTATAAGAGATATTGATATTGGGGGGGAGGGCATGACCGGCCCCAAGAAGCTGGGATGCTTTGGCGCAAGCTATTTATACCCGGTGTTTATCCGACTTGGGGTGATAAGGGATACGAGAGCTAAGGCAGAAAAGAATGTATACAGGAGCACAGAATAGAACCGGCTATGTGCAGAATACTGTGGTATGATATGACTTCTACAGTGGAATAAGCTGTGAAGTATGTAAGTAGTTGGAGGTGGTCGATTGCGATATATCGTTCTATTCTTTTGGTTCCTTTTCATGACCTATCTATCCCACCAGGACGGTATCCATACGGCTGTGTTCAGCCGGAGACTGGCGGAGCTGCTGACGAAGTTATCGGAGCTTCTGACAAAACACAGTGTCTCATCCAGTGACACAGAAGAGGTAAACAAAATCAACGGTAAGATTCGCCGCTTTGCCTATGTGTTTGTATTTTTTGTTTTGACGGTTTTATGTGGGATGGTTTTTGATTTCTGGTATTGGATTATCTTTGTCATCCTGTGGGCATGGGCAGATGAGACGACCAAGCCTTGGATCGAGGGCAGGCATTTCTCTTGGTATGATGTAGGGCTTAACCTCATTGGCGTGGGATTTGGGTTTTTGCTGACTCTGGTGTGGAAAATATAATGAAAGCATATAAGTATATAACGGAAGGCCCTCCGCAGGAGCAAATGATACTCTTTGCGGATGGCGTCATGATGTTTTGAAGAAAGTATGAGGACTGTGTTTATAGCTAGATGTCCCTGAGTGCGGTGACTGCCAAACGGACCAGCTTGTGAGAAATAGGCAGTCGGAGGTAATTCACATTCAGATGTTTGATACCGAACCTGACCCAATCCAGAGCGTCGGCGTCTTTCATGATTTGGTAAAGTAGTCGAATTCCATGTTGGTCAAATAGGCTTCAGCTATTTCATCCGGCAATAAACCACAATAGTAAAATCCAAACGTCGGTGAATTATTCGTCCGCTAGCTTGATTATTCGTCCGATTTATAATATAATGTGGATGAAAGAACGAATAGGGTGGATGAATACTCCACCTAAACCCGGAGGTAAAATGTGAGAAATTTTGATTATATGAAGTTGGCGGATAAGATGTGGGATTCAGAAACTCTGTCCTATATCGCAAAAATCCATGAGTGCAAAGGCCGTCAGGAGCTATTTATCAGGCAGAAGCCTGTGGAATTGGAGCGGTTGGTGGAAATTGCCCGGATACAGAGTACCGAGGCATCCAATAAAATCGAAGGGATTGTGACAACCAGCACCAGAATCAAGCAGTTGGTTAATGAAAAAACCACTCCGCGGAACAGGGATGAAAGTGAGATTTTGGGATACCGTGATGTGCTGAACACTATTCACGAGAACCATAACTTCATTTCGATTCGTCCCACGTACATTCTGCAACTGCACAGGGATTTGCTGAAACGCGCGGGACTTTCCTATGGAGGCAGTTTCAAGAATGTACAAAACTATATTAACGAAACGAAGTCGGATGGTACGCAGGTTACCCGCTTTACTCCTGTGGCTCCTTATGAAACTCCGGATGCAATCGAGGCAATATGTAAGAGTTACGAATATGCAATCTCAATGGAAAAGGTCGATCCATTGATTCTTATTCCAACATTCATCTGTGATTTTCTGTGCATCCATCCGTTTAATGATGGAAACGGACGCATGAGCAGACTGCTCACGCTGCTGTTGCTTTATCAGAATGGGTACGAGGTTGGTAAGTACATCAGTATTGAGCATCAAATTGAAAAAACCAAAGATGTATACTATGATGTACTGGGGGGTGCTGATGCCGGATGGCACGAGGAAAAAAATGATCCGATACCATTCATTAAGTATATGTTACAGGTGATACTTGCTTGTTATGTGGAATTTGAAGAGCGTGTTGGCATGATGAGCGCTAGCAGAAAAAAAAGTACAGCATATGACATAGTCAAAGCGTTTATGCTTCAGAAAATCGGTAAGACGACAAGTGCTGAAGTAATGGCCGGATGCCCCAGTGTGGGACGAACGGCGGTATTGGCAGCCATTAAACGGCTTGCGGATGAAAGTGAGATTGTAAAATGTGGTGCAGGTAAAGGCACTTACTATGTGAGAAGAGACGCTGTTGAAGATTAAAACGATTCGTCCGATTTTTACTGGTTTCGGACGAAAAGGGGAATGGTGCGGACGAAATTACGTCTGAAAAGGATATAGAACTGGCTATGTGCAGAATACTAGGTACGATATGATTTCTATAGTGGACTAAGCTGTGAAGTACGTAAGTCATATGTAGTCGGAGTTGGCTGAATAAGATATATTGTTCTATTTCTATGGTTCCTTTTCATGACCTGTCTGTCCCACCAGGATGGTATCCACGCAGCTGTGTTTAGCCGGTGACTGGCGGAGCTGCTGACAAAACACAGTAGCCTATCCAACGACACAGAAAGTGTAAACAAAATTAACTGTAAGCTTCGCCGTTTTGCCCATGTGTTCGTGTTTTTCGTTCTGACTGTTTTGTGTGGGACAGCATTTGATTCCTGGTATTGGGTTATTTTTGTCATTCTGTGGATTTAGTCCAATGAGGAAGGTCTGGTTTCGGCCAAGCACGCCGTTGGCACAGGAGAGAGCAGGGATAGCCTTTCCGTCTGCATAGTTGCCGATGCCTTTGGCCTCGTGATAACCTAGCTCGACTAGACGTTTTCTTGCCGCCAGCTTCGTTGTGTTGTAATAGCGCGCCATAAGCTGGACAAGCGTTTCAAACCTGTGTGTGCGGAAACTCAAGTATATTTTTATCTTGACAAATCCCAACAATCTGCTACACTATACCATAACAACGGGGAGCTGGTGAAAGCCGGCTGAGATTAAAACTGATTCGTTTTTAAACCCATTAACCTGATCTGGATAATGCCAGCGTAGGGAACATTACAGGCCGCGGTTATTTTGTGTACACGCATATAATTTTTCGCGTATTTTACACTCCTGTCAGGGTTCCTGGCGGGAGTTTTTTGATTTTACAGTGGCGGGAGGATTTCGCTGCTGTAAGCCAAAACCTTCCTGCCCTGTGTGTGACCGGACGGAAAAATCTAAGGAGGATTCAGTTGATTATGAAAGAGTACAGCACCCAGATGGAAGCTGCAAAAAAAGGGTTTATTACCCCTGAAATGGAAGTTGTGTCTGCAAAGGAAGATATGGATGTGGAGATGCTGCGGGAGATGGTTGCCAGCGGACAAGTTGCTATCCCTGCAAACATTTATCACAGTTCTCTGTCTCCGGAGGGTATCGGAACAGGGCTGAACACAAAGATTAATGTCAATCTGGGAATTTCAGGTGACTGCAAGGATTATGAGATGGAAATGGAAAAGGTGGATATGGCGCTGAAATACGGTGCGGAATCTATTATGGATCTGAGCAATTATGGAAAAACAAATGTGTTTCGTAAGGAGCTGATCAGGAAATCGCCGGCTATGATAGGAACTGTGCCTATGTATGACGCTATTGGGTATCTGGAAAAGGATTTGCTTGAGATTACGGCACAGGATTTTCTGAAGGTCATTGAAGCCCATGCAAAGGAAGGCGTGGATTTTATGACGATCCATGCAGGGATTAACCGCAGGACTGTGGAGGCTTTTAAAAGGGATAAGAGAAAGATGAATATTGTGTCCCGGGGCGGTTCCCTTTTATTTGCCTGGATGGAGATGACAGGAAATGAGAATCCTTTTTTTGAATTTTATGATGATGTGCTGGAAATCCTGCGCCGTTATGATGTGACCATCAGCCTGGGAGATGCCCTTCGTCCGGGATGTCTTGATGACAGCTCAGATGCAGGCCAGCTGTGTGAATTGATAGAGCTTGGCAATCTTACTTTGCGTGCCTGGGAAAAGGATGTGCAGGTAATGGTGGAAGGACCGGGACATATGGCTATGGATGAGATTGCGGCAAATATGAAAATGGAGAAGCGCCTTTGCCACAATGCTCCCTTTTATGTGCTGGGGCCTTTGGTCACAGATATTGCCCCTGGTTATGATCATATTACATCAGCGATCGGAGGGGCTATCGCAGCGGCCAGCGGTGCAGATTTTCTTTGCTATGTGACACCGGCAGAGCACCTTCGTCTTCCTGACCTGGATGATGTGAAGGAAGGAATCATTGCAACAAAAATAGCAGCCCATGCAGCTGATATTGCAAAAGGGGTGAAGGGTGCAAGAGAGGCTGACAATAAGATGGCCGCTGCCCGGCATAAGATGGACTGGGAAGAGATGTTTTCCCTGGCAATAGATGAGGAAAAGGCCAGGAGGTACTATGAGGAAACTCCCCCAAGTGACCGTCATACCTGTTCCATGTGCGGCAAGATGTGTGCTGTTCGTACTACAAATATGATTCTGGAAGGCAAAAAGGTAGAGCTTCTGAAGCTTGATGAGAAGTAAATACGTAACAGGCAGGTTGCCTGAAATGTCGCATATTTACCGGACCGATGGGAAACAGATTTCCAGGATTTATGGAACAGGAGGCGTGATATGATACTGGATAAAAAATGGATCAGGCTTTATCTTGTGACAGACCGTACCTGGCTGAGGGAAGGTGAGCCGTTGTCACACAGGGTAGAGCTGGCTTTGCAGGCCGGGGCTACTATGGTGCAGTACAGGGAGAAGCATCTAAAGGGAGATGCATACATAGAAGAAGCAAGGGAAGTCCAGGCTGTGTGCCGCAGATACGGAGTGCCGTTTTTATTGAATGACAATGTAGAGCTTGCCAGGGAACTGGATGCTGATGGAGTACATGTGGGTCTTGAGGATATGGCGGTGGAGAAGGCTGTCAGTATTTTAGGACCTGATAAGCTTGTGGGAGCCAGCGCCCATAATGTGGAGGAAGCATTGGCGGCACAGAGGTCCGGTGCTTCCTATCTGGGCTGCGGTGCAGTCTTCGGCTCTTCAACAAAGACGAACGCATCCTTTCTTGAAAGAAAAATCCTTGAGGATATCTGCAGGGCAGTTCACATTCCGGTGGCGGCAATCGGCGGTATTACGGCGGAAAATATTCATGAGCTTTACGGATGCGGAGCGGACGGAGTGGCTGTGGTATCGGCTGTTTTTGCCCGGGAAGATCCCAGAGAAGCAGTGAAGTTTCTTTTAACGGAGGTATCCCGACTATGTTGTTTGTAAATGGAAAAGAAGTGGAATATCCGGGAGAGTGTACAATATCCCAACTATTGAATCGGTTAGGCTACCGGGCGGAAAGAACAGCAGTTGAGAGAAATGGGGAGATTGTACCGCGGAAAAGTCTGGAACATGTTGCTGTTGTTGATGGGGATCATCTGGAAGTGGTGAGTTTTGTTGGAGGCGGCTGAATATGGATTGTGACAGTAGTAGGACGGGCGCTGAGAAACACACAGACAGGGACGGATTCATGGCCGCATTGGCACAGAGGCACGGATGGGAAAACCAGGAGAAGCTGTCACGTTCTGTAGTGGGGATTGCAGGGCTTGGAGGTCTTGGCTCACACATAGCAGTTTCTCTTGCCAGGCTTGGGATAGGAAGGCTGGTGCTGGCAGATTATGATCGTGTGGATATGACAAACCTCCACCGCCAGCAATATGCATTCCATCAGGTAGGTATGGAAAAACCAAAAGCCCTGGCGGAGGAGCTTAGGCGGATCAATCCTTTTTCCGTGTATGAAACACATTTTACCTCAGTGACACCGGAAAATGTGGAGACACTGTTCGGCAGATGCCAAGTGGTGTGCGAGGCTTTTGACCAGCCTGAGGAAAAGGCAATGCTGACGGAAACGGTACTCACTGTGCTGGACGGTATTCCGCTGGTGGCAGCCTCCGGCATGGCAGGTATGGATTCTGGAAATAAAATCCGTACAGAGAGAGTGATGAAAAATTTCTATCTTTGCGGGGATGGTGTCAGTGATGTTTCACTTTCCGGAAGCCTGACAGAACCCCGTGTGGCTCTCTGTGCCGCCCATCAGGCATTGATGGTACTGCGGCTTCTTCTGGGAAATGAGGAACCCTAAGATGTGGGCTTCATATTTTACAGGAGTCAGGAATGGGAGAATGAAATAAGATAGCAGATAGATGAGTCAGAGGAGAAAATTATGGAAAATGACAAGAAGTATAACAATATTGATAATAACGCCGGCGGGGAAGATATATTAGTTCTGGGAGGACGGAAATTCCATTCCCGTTTTATTCTGGGATCAGGGAAATATTCATTGAAGCTTATTAAAGCTGCTGTGGAGAATGCGGGGGCGGAGATGATCACCCTGGCTCTTCGCCGGGCACAGGCAGAGACAGAAAATATTCTGGATTATATTCCGGAGGGTGTGACGCTTCTTCCCAACACTTCGGGAGCCAGAGATGCTCAGGAGGCTGTGAGGATTGCAAGATTATCCAGAGAATGCGGCTGTGGTGATTTTGTCAAGATTGAGGTGATGCGTGACAGCAAATATCTTCTTCCTGATAATTATGAGACCATTAAAGCGACAGAAATCCTGGCTAAAGAAGGATTTGTGGTCATGCCTTATATGTATCCGGATCTGAATGTGGCACGTGATCTCTATAATGCAGGTGCGGCATCTGTCATGCCGCTGGGTTCGCCTATTGGCTCCAATAAGGGCATATGCACGAAAGAATTTATTAAAATCCTCATAGAAGAGATTGACCTGCCTGTGATCGTGGATGCAGGTATCGGACGTCCCTCCCAGGCGTGTGAGGCCATGGAAATGGGGGCAGCCGCAGTAATGGCAAACACAGCAATCGCAACAGCAGGTGATATTCCTGTGATGGCGGAGGCATTTAAAAGGGCCATTGAAGCCGGACGTATGGCATACTTGTCAGGTTTAGGACGTGTGATAGAAAAAGGGGCTGCGGCTTCTTCACCCCTCACTGGTTTTCTGCATGAATAGGAGGGGGAGAAAATGATAAACAGGAATACAAACTGTATGGAGTACCAGGAGGGAATGGAAGTGCTTGATTCCAATATGTTGGAACAGGTGTTTTCAACTGTAGAAAAGTTTTGCCCGGAAAGTTATACAGAGAATGATGTGCGCAGGGCACTTCAGAAGGACAGTCCGGGGCCTGAGGACTTCATGGCGCTGTTGTCTCCGGCTGCACTGCCTCTTTTGGAAGAAATTGCTCTGCGGGCCCAGGCAGAGACAAGAAAGCATTTCGGGAATTCTGTAAATATGTTTACCCCTCTTTATATAGCAAATTACTGTGAGAATTATTGTATTTACTGTGGGTTTAACTGCCATAACAAAATTCACAGAGCAAGGCTGAACGGGGAAGAAATTGAAAAGGAAATGCAGGCTATCGCAGAGACAGGACTGGAGGAAATCCTTCTGCTTACAGGAGAAAGTCCCAAAATGTCTGATGTGGAATATATAGGGGAAGCCTGTAAGATTGCGAGGAAATATTTTAAAGTGATAGGACTTGAGGTTTATCCTATGAATAGTGAGGATTATAAATATCTTCACGAATGCGGTGCTGATTTCGTCACGGTATTTCAGGAAACCTATAATCCTGTGAAATATGAAACACTGCATCTGGGCGGGAATAAAAGAATTTTTCCATACCGGTTCTACACACAGGAAAGGGCTGTGAGAGGCGGCATCAGAGGAGTTGGCTTCGCCGCTCTTCTTGGGCTGGATGACTTCAGAAAGGATGCTTTCGCCACAGGAATGCACGCCTATCTGCTCCAGAGGAAATATCCTCAGGCGGAAATCACTTTTTCCTGTCCCCGTCTGCGTCCTATTATCAATAATGATAAAATAAAACCAAGGGATGTACATGAACCCCAGTTACTTCAGATTATTTGTGCTTACAGGATTTTTATGCCTTTTGCCGGAATTACTATTTCCAGCAGAGAAGGTGCAAAATTCAGGGACAATATCATCAAGATAGCAGCTACCAAGATTTCTGCCGGAGTAGATGTGGGGATTGGGGGCCATTCCCAGAATGAACCTAAAGGCGATGAGCAGTTTGAGATTGAGGATGGAAGAACGGTACCTCAGATATACCAGGCAATTAAAGAACAGGGCCTGCAGCCGGTGATGAGTGATTATATTTTTGTCTGATCAAAGGGGGAGTTATGGAAAATGGAAGTGAAGGCAGTACACTGCCCATCATCTGTGTGACGAACCGGAAATTATGTACCGCTCCTTTCATGGAGCAGTTGGAAAAGATTGTCCGGTCAGGTATCACCAGGATCGTTCTCAGGGAGAAAGATTTATCTGAGATGGAATACACCCAGCTAGCAGAAAAATTTGTGAATCTTTGTCAGTTATATAATGTGAAGGGGACTCTCCACAGTTACGGGAATGCCGCATTGCGGGCAGGGGCAGAGTCACTGCATCTTTCCGTGGAAGGGCTGCGCTGTTGGAAGAAGGAGCATCCTGAGCCTTTGTTTAAGTGTCTGGGAGCTTCCGTTCACAGTGCGGAAGAGGCGGAAGAAGCAGAAATGCTGGGGGCAGATTATATTATCGCCGGACATGTTTTTCCCACGGAGTGCAAGAAGGGCATTCCGGGGAGAGGAGCCGGGTTTCTCCGGGAAGTGTCAAGTGCTGTCAGTATTCCTGTATATGCCATCGGTGGGATCAATGTTTCTAATGTAAGGGAAATACGGGACTGCGGCATTGCCGGGGTATGCATTATGAGCGGTCTGATGAAAGCCCGGTGTCCGGAATTGCTGACAGCATCGCTGCAGGAAGCCTGGAATTTCGAATAATATTAGATATCCGGAATTCCGTAATATATTATAGGTTTGGGATACCGAAGATCATAAGAACTCAGGAAATCATAAGAGTTCAGGAGATGTAAAAACATAGAATCCAGGAAATGTCAAAACTATTATTGACATATGCTAATAACATGTTATAATAATAATTAACATATGCCAATAAAAAACGGAGGCCTAATGATGCCAAGACCAAGTAAACCAAAAAAAGTCTGCCGGATGCCCAGATGCACCACGTATTATGCGGAGGATCAATGTGACTGCAGCCATGAAATTGTAATGACTGTGGAAGAATATGAGACGATCCGTCTCATTGACTATGCAGGACTTACCCAGGAGGAATGTGCCGGGCAGATGGATGTGGGACGTGCCACAGTACAGACTTTATATGTGGAGGCGAGGAAGAAACTGTCCCGTTTCTTGGTGGAGGCAACCAGACTTCGCATCGAGGGCGGAAATTATAATCTTTGTCCCGGGAAAGATGAAATTGGCATCAGAAAACATGAAAAAGATTTGAAAGGGGATTCTACAATGAAAATAGCAGTGACTTATGAAAACGGACAGGTATTTCAGCATTTCGGACACACAGAGCAGTTTAAAATTTATGAGGTACAGGATGGAAAAATCATTGGTGAAGAAGTTATTGACACTAATGGAAACGGACACGGAGCACTTGCAGGATTTTTAAAGGCACAGGGAGTAGATACTTTAATCTGCGGCGGTATTGGCGGAGGTGCCAGGAATGCTCTGGCAGAAGCCGGAATCCGTCTGTTCCCGGGAGCCGGCGGTGATGCAGACGCACAGGTGGCATCCTATCTTGCAGGAAGCTTAAATTATGATCCCGATACTATGTGTACACATCACCATGAAGAGCACCAGGGCTGCGGCAGCCACGGGGAAGGCCACAGCTGCGGAAGTCACGGTGGCAGTCATGGGGAAGGGCATCATGGCTGCGGCGGTCACGAAGAGGGCCATCACGGCTGCGGCGGCCATGGGGCAGGTCACGGCTGCGGCCATCATGGTGAATAACATTCAATGAGCGCAGCATATGCTTACATTCGGCGGGATACAAGGAGGAAATGTATGACTGGGACAGAGCTTCAGACACTGCTTTCAGACTGCACCTTATGTCCAAGGAGATGTCATGCGGACCGTTCACATGGTGAAAGAGGTTACTGCGGCATGAGCAGCACGATTTTTGCTGCCCGTGCCGCTTTGCACATGTGGGAGGAGCCTTGCATCTCAGGGGATAAGGGGTCTGGTACTGTGTTTTTTACAGGCTGCGGACTTCGCTGCTGCTTTTGTCAGAACCATGATATTGCAGTGGGAGACAGAGGAAAAGAGATTACAGTCCAAAGGCTTGCAGACATATTTCTGGAGTTGAAAGAAAAAGGTGCAGCAAATATTAATCTTGTCACAGGTGCTCATTATGTACCTCATATTATAGAAGGACTGGAAATTTCCAAGGGAAAGGGTATGGACCTGCCTGTTATATATAATTCAAGCGGATTTGAGGAAACAGATACCTTGAGGATGCTGGAAGGATATGTGGATGTGTATCTCCCGGATTTTAAATATATGGATATCAATCTGGCTAAGGCATATTCAAATGCCCCCGGATATCCTGAGAAGGCAAAGCTGGCCATAGAAGAGATGGTAAGACAGACTGGTGCCTGCTGTTTTGACAATGAGGGATATATAAGAAAAGGGACTATTGTACGTCATCTCATCCTTCCCGGACATACGAAGAATTCCCTTCAGGTTCTGGAATACCTCAACAGGACCTATGGTGAAAAGATTTATATCAGTATCATGAACCAGTACACTCCTGTCCTGGAGCACAAGACATATCAGGAACTGAACAGAAGGGTTACACGGCGTGAGTATGAAAAGGTTCTTGATCATGCAGTGAGCCTTGGAATTTCAAATGGATTTATTCAGGAAGGAGAAACTGCGGAGGAAAGCTTTATTCCAGCCTTTGACTATGAGGGAGTATGATTGTATTACCAAAATTAAGGAGTCTGCAAGAAGGGAAAACATAAAAGATATGTGACTGTCCGCGAGTTACCAATATATAACAGAATTAAAAATGTCCATAAATGGAAGGAGGCCGGTACTTTCGTACCGGCGCGTATGAAAAAGAAAAATATTTAATTAAGAAAGACTAATCTTTCTATGATTGATACTATACTCATGGATTGTGAAATCTATGTGATAAGCATTTGAAGAAACTGTGAAAATTTTCAGATGATGTTCACAGAATGGACAGAAATGATCATTCACCGCCCGGGCCGTCGCGGCGGGGGACTTCATCAGGAATCACATCAGCCGGTGCGTCTGTGCGCGTGAAGGGAATTTCATCTGGAAAAGCACTGGGAATCATGGGGGCGGTGTTTTTCGGGGAAGAATCTTTGTGGGTTTCTTTTTCTTTCATATTAGTTCATACCTCCTGTTATGTTTTTTTATAGTATGTCTATGTTGATGCATAATATTCATCTTGTTTGCCGCAAGTGAAATAGTGATCCGTATACCTATGATATACAATCGCTGGAAACCATAACAATAGTTGGAAACCATAAAAAAATCTTGACAAACCACTTGTGCACACACTATTATTTTAGATAGAAACGAAGGCGTTTTGCGTGAAGCAGAGCGCCTTTTTGCGTGTTCATGCAAATGTCTGGCGTAAGCTGAACTGCCCTGTCCGCATAAGACAGGGGGAAAAGAACGGAGGAAGCTTATGAAATATCATGAAAAGGTAAGTACGGGGATGCCGGGATTTGATGAGACTATTGACCTGCTTCGCATGGGGGATAATGTAGTGTGGCAAATTGATGATATCAGCGATTATGCCAAGGTCGTGGAGCCATACGTGAAGAAAGCAAGAGAGGACCGGCGGAAAATTGTTTATCTGCGCTTTGGCAGCCATCAGCCTGTGGTGGAGCACACTGAGGATATTCAGTTATATTATGTTGATGCGGCCCAGGGCTTTGAACAGTTTGCCACAACAGTTCATCATATTGCACAGAAAGAGGGAAGAAAAGTATTCTATGTGTTTGACTGTCTTACTGAGTTATTGAAGTTCTGGTATTCCGATTTAATGATAGGCAATTTTTTTAAGGTTACTTGTCCGTTTCTTTATTATATGGACACAGTAGCATATTTTGCGATCAGGAGAAATCATCATACATTTGATACCATAGCACGTATCCGTGAGACAACACAATGTCTTTTTGGATTATATATCATACAGGAAAGTATGTATATCCATCCTTTGAAGGCGGACGGAAGGTATTCGCCCACTATGTTTTTCCCTCATAGGATTGAAGGGGACAAATCAGTAAGTATTACATCAAGCACAGAAGCGGCGGAGCTTTTTTCCGGTTTCGAGTGGGATAAGAAGAGACTGGATTACTGGAATGTGACAATGGATCATGCAAAGGAATATTTAAAGAAAAGCAAAGAAGAGCAGGAAGAGATGAAAAACCTTCTGATCAGCCTGTTTATCGGACGTGAAAAAAGAATCCGGGAGCTTTGTACAAAACATTTTGAACTAGAAGATTTGCTGAAGATTGTTTCCAGGGAGGTGGGCACAGGATATATTGGAGGAAAAAGCATCGGAATGCTGCTGGCCCGTAAAATTGTCAAGAATGCCAAGGGAGAGCGGAAGGAAATTCAGGAATACCTGGAGCCGGATGATTCCTTTTTTATTGGTGCGGATGTATATTATACTTATATTGTCCAGAACGGATGGTGGGAGCAGAGGCTGGAGCAGAAAACACAAGAGGGGTATTTTTCCGCAGCAGAATCCTTTCGGGCTCATTTGCTTTCAGGAAGCTTTCCTGAGATCATTGAAGAAGAATTTGTACGTATGCTTGAGTATTTTGGTCAGTCCCCCGTCATAGTACGTTCCAGCTCACTTCAGGAGGATAATTTCGGAAATGCCTTTGCCGGGAAATATGAAAGTGTCTTCTGTGTTAACCAGGGAACACCGGAGGAACGCCTGCAGGCATTTGAGGATGCGGTGCGCCGCGTTTATGCAAGTACCATGAATCCGGATGCCCTACATTACCGCAGACAGAGGGGGCTGGAACTAAAGGATGAACAGATGGCAATTTTAGTTCAAAGAGTGTCAGGTGATTACTACGGGAATTACTTTTTTCCTCATGCAGCGGGAGTGGGGAATTCGTCCAATCTCTATGTGTGGGATAAGCATATGGATATGGAGGCAGGTATGTTGCGGCTGGTTTTTGGTCTGGGTACCAGGGCAGTGGACCGGGTGATCGGAGACTATGTGAAAATAGTGGCGCTGGATGCCCCTTCCCGTCTGCCTTTGCTCACAGCTCAGGATGAAAGGAAATTCTCCCAGCATAAAGCTGATGTATTGGATCTGCAGAATAATATATGGTGCAGCAAGGAGGTTTCAGAGCTGATGAAGGAGGATATCAAGGTGAGCAGCAGCCTGTTTATGACAATGGACTATGCAGAGGCGGACCGTCTGCGTGAACTGGGCTATACGGATCTTCCTGTCCCTTCCACTCTGAATTTTAAAAGGATGCTTACGCAGACAGAATTCCCCCGTATTATGAAAAATCTGCTGAAACTCTTGTCAGAAGAGTATGATTATCCGGTAGACATTGAATTTACGGTGAATTTTAAGAATGAGAAACAGTTTTTCTTTAATCTGGTCCAGTGCAGGCCGCTGCAGACAAGAGGGCTTGGAAAAACAGTGGAAATTCCTAAGCTGGATACCATGGATGAGTGTTTGTTCTATTCGGAAGGGAATTTTATGGGAGGGAATCTGCGGGTGGCGATCGATAAGATCATATTCGTGGATGTTCATGAATATCTCTCCTGTTCTGAACAGGATAAGTATCAGGTGGCCAGAAACATCGGAATGCTCAACACCGTATTGAAAAATGAAAAAGTATTGCTCATGGGGCCGGGGAGATGGGGAACGACTACGCCTTCCTTAGGGGTTCCTGTACATTTTACCGAAATCAGCAATATGACAGCTATGTGCGAGATTTCCTATCAGTCAGAGGGATTGATGCCGGAATTGTCCTACGGCAGCCACTTCTTTCAGGACTTGGTAGAATCAGGTGTTTTTTATATTGCACTATTTAAAGAACAGGAAGGGGTTATTTTCCATGAGGAAAGATTGGACGGGGAGAATCTGCTGGATATCCTCATTCCCGAAGCTGCTGAGTATTCAAAGATAATTAAGGTTTTTGACGGAAAAAATGCAGAGCTGTATTCCGACATCCGCAGCCAGCGGGTTTTCTGCAGATGACAGCGAGACAGCTCATAATACGACAGAGCCTTTATTGCATAAAAACAGCAAGCCATTTTCCTCAGAAGGATAAAATGGCTTGCTGTTAAAAGTTAAAATTTCTTCCATGTATCTCTTACAAACAGGAGCAGGATAGGGAAGATCTCAAGACGTCCTGCAAGCATATCAAAAATCAGAATGAGTTTGGAGCCAAAGGAAAACATTCCAAAGTTCTGTGTGGGCCCCACTAATTCAAGACCGGGACCTATGTTGTTCAAGGTTGCAGCCACAGCCGTGAAATTGGTGGTCAGGTCAAAATTGTTAAACCCGATCAGCAGTACAGAGACAGCAAATATTAAAACATATACTATCATAAAAATATTTGTTGCACGAACTACTTCGTGGGGAATGGACTTCTGGTCCATTTTCACTTTTTTTACTGCATTTGGATGCAGGTATAAATGAAGCTCTTTGCTTACTGTTTTGCACAGAATGACAAAACGGGAAACCTTAATGCCGCCTCCTGTACTGCCTGCGCAGGCTCCTACGAACATAAGCATTACAAGTATGGTCCTGGACACCACAGGCCATTGGTTAAAGTCAGCAGTGGCAAACCCGGTGGTTGTGATTATGGACCCAACCTGGAAGGATGCCTGCTGTATGGCAGCGCCTACACTTCCAAACATATGCCGGATATTAAATGCGATGACTATAATGGAAATTGCTATAATTCCCAGGTAATAACGTACCTCCTCTGTCTTAAAGGCCTGCATAAATTTCTTGGTCAGGAGAAGGAAATAAAAGTTAAAGTTAATACCAAATAAAATCATAAAAACGGTAATTACCACCTGCAGATAGGTACTGTAATCTGCAATACTGCTGTTTCTTACACCGAAGCCGCCGGTACCCGCGGTACCGAAGGCGGTACACAGAGTATCGAATAGGGGCATTTTTCCTATAAGAAGTAAAATGATCTCCAGTAATGTAAGACTGAAATAAATAGCATAAAGTATTTTGGCCGTGGACTGCACTTTCGGCACAAGCTTACTCACAGAAGGTCCGGGGCTCTCTGCCTTCATGAGATTCATATGGTAGCCGCCGGCGAGGGGAAGAAGGCAGAGAATAAATACCAGCACTCCCATACCGCCTATCCAGTGGGTGAAACTTCTCCAGAAAAGAATGCAGTGGGGCAGTGATTCAACCTCAGCCAGAATACTGGCCCCTGTGGTAGTGAAGCCTGATACTGTCTCAAAGATGGCGTCTATGGGGTGGGGGATCGTTCTGCTGAACATAAATGGCAAAGCTCCCACAATACTCAGGACGATCCAACTCAAGGCAACTGTTACGAAACCTTCCTTGGTGTAAAATACTTTATTTGTAGGCTTCTTGGCTGTAAGAGGAATACCGGCAAGAAGACATAAGGCCATTGTGATTAAAAAGGCATAACCGGCCTCTTCACGGTAGATGATGGCCGTGATGCCTGGAAGGGCCATAAAAGCAGCTTCCAGTTTAAGTATCCATCCAATGATATATATAATAATGGAATAATTCATGATTCAATCTCCTCTATTTTTCCAAAATATCACTGATGTCACGAAGGCCTTTGACTGTAGTTACTATGATAACGGTATCTCCAACACGTATGGTGTCATGACCTCTTGGTATGCGCACTTCACCGTTGCGGTTCAGGCAGCCTACCAGCAGGTTCTTTTTAAGATTCAGTTCAGAAAGGGATTTACCGATGACAGGTGAATTCTCATGGATTGCAAATTCCAGAGCCTCAGCCTGATTATCCAATATGTGGTATAAGGTCTCCACGTTACTTCCGATACTGTTCTGCATGGCGCGGACGTACTGAAGGATGTAATCCGCAGTTATATACTTAGGATAAATGACACTGCCTATATCCAGATTATCAATGACGTCATCAAATGCAAGACGGTTCACCTTGGCGATAAGCTTGGCATTGGAGTAGGTTTTGGCAAAAAGAGCCAGGAAAACATTCTCTTCATCAAGATTGGTCAGCGCCACAAAAGATTCCGCCTGAGACAGTCCTTCCTCCAGAAGAAGAGCACGATCCGTGCCGTCCCCATTGATGATTGTGGCTTCAGGAAGCAGTTCGCTCAAAGTCTCACACCGAACCTTATCCTTTTCGATTATCTTTACATTGATTTTCATAGCCAGCAGCGTACGGGCCAGATAGTAGGAAATAGTACCGCCGCCTACAATAATGGTGTTTTTTACCTGATGTGTTTTAAGCCCGATTTTTTTGAAAAAAGTGGCTCCGTTCTGGGGAGTGGCTAAAATGGAAACCATGTCACCGTTATGGATCACATGATTGCCGCCGGGAATTGAGACGGAGTTCTTGTTTTCTATGGCACAGAACAGAATGTCACAGCGGAGTGAGTCAGTTATCTGAGAAATACTCATCCCATCCAGATTAAATTCCGGAACAACCTTAAATTTCAATAGCTCAACTCGTCCTCTGGCGAAGGTATCGATCTTAATTGCTGACGGGAAACGGAGCAGGCGGGACATCTCAGATGCCGCTGCGAATTCAGGATTGATGATCATGGATACTCCAAGCCGTTTCTTAATAAAACCAATCTCCTTATTGTAAATTGGGTTGCGGACTCTGGCGATCGTCTGACAATGTCCTGTTTTCTGGGCGATGAGACAACACAAAAGATTCAGCTCATCAGAAGCTGTGACAGCAATTAAAATATCCGCTGTTTCAATTCCGGCATCTATTAAGGTGTTGATGCTGGCTCCATTGCCTACAATACCCATGGCATCTATATCTTCCGAGAGAGTATTGATCTTATCTGCAACGGTATCGATCAGGGTTAGGTCGGTATCTTCTTCCTGTAACTGTTCTGCTAGGGTACGCCCGACTTTTCCGCACCCGACTATGATTATCTGCATAGTTCCTCCAAGTTTAAATGTATTTACCGGCAGTTTTCCTGTGTTTTCCGGTTTATTTTAGTATAACCTTTTTTACAAGGTAAAGCTATTATAGCACTGTCCTGTCCTTTTTTAAATATGAATTTTTTGTTTCTAATTAACATAGTAGGTAATTTCATTTTTTGCCTGCTGGTATTGCCGGAGAGTCATGGTTACCTTGCCTTTATAGGTACCGATAAGACCGGATTCTTTTAATTTGGCGATTGTCCTGTTTATGGTCTTTACCGTCATGCCAAGCTCCTCCCGAAGGTCTTCTCTTGTTTTTCGGAGAATAATTTCACCTTTTTCTTCTATATTGTTTGTTGCAGCATATTTCAGCAGATGATCAAGGAGAAGAAAGTTAGGCGGATAAAACAGTCGTGCACCCCGGTTATATGAGGAACGATACAGTTTATAAGCTATTTTATGGGAAACAAGGCGAAGGAAATGTATATCTTTTGATATCCACATTTCAAAATCAGAGCGGGCTATCATAAAGACAACACATTCTGTGAGAGTTTCAATGGTTACTGAAGTTTTCTCCTTGCCGGCCAGGATTGTAACTTCGCCTACAAAATCAATGGCCTCGTTCTTTTCTATCATATACACATTTCCGTTTTCAAATTCATTGATGACCCTGTGATCACCGCTGCACACAATTCCGAAATAATCCAGGGGATAATCCTTTTGGTGGATTATGGTTCCCGGGGGATATGTACGGATCGTATACCGTGATTTTAACTCCTGGGGCATAAATTCAAAATAGGTGCGCGTGTCCGGATAACGCACCATCAATTCTTCCAGTGTCATGGCAGCCTCCTTGGTTTGTGCTCTTAACTCTTAAGGTATCTGCTTGACCTGAAGGTCAAGCAGCAGCGATTAACTGTTCGCTCTACGGCTCACAGTGCTCTTAAGGTATCTGCTTGACCTAAAGGTCAAGCAGCAGCGATTAACTGTTCGCTCCTACGGCTCACAGTTAATCTTCATTATACCACATTTCTACATTTTTTTATAAAAAAGTACCTTTGTCCTTTTTTTTGCTTTGTGTTTTTTAGTAGAATTTAACTATAATAAAGACTCCCGCAGGGAGATGTTAAGGAGGAGCAATATGAACCAAGAAGGTTACATGTATTCAGGCCTGGCCGAGCGGTTCCGTAAGGAATGGAAAGTTTATCTGGCAGCATTTTTGTTTATCATTGTTGCAGATTCTATCGGCCAGATCAAGATTCCGCTGGGGCCAGGGACTTTAATTTTGTTCCCCATCTTTTATTCTATACTGATGGGTATTTTATCCGGTCCTCAGGTACTTAAGTTTTTCAAAAAATCAGAAGTGAAGGCTGCGTCAAAGCTGGTTATTGTGTGTATCTGTCCGTTTATCGCCAAGCTTGGGATCAACGCAGGGGCAAGTATCGAGACTGTGATATCAGCAGGTCCCGCGTTGATCTTACAGGAATTCGGAAATCTCGGAACTATATTCCTGTCATTGCCTGTGGCCTTAATGCTCGGTTTGAAGCGGGAGGCTATCGGTGCCTGTCATTCTATCAACCGTGAAACAAATCTGGCATTGATGCAGGATATGTTCGGGCCGGATTCCCCGGAGGCAAGAGGAAGCTTATCCGTATATATCATCGGTGGTATGGTGGGGACGATTTTCTTCGGATTTATGGCTACGGTGATAGCTGCTACAGGACTTTTTCACCCATATTCCCTGGGAATGGCATCAGGGGTTGGGGCAGGTATTATGATGGCTTCTGCTACAGCAAGCCTGTCAGCAATGTATCCGGCAATGGCGGACCAGATTTCAGCCTTGGCCAGTGCCAGTGAGACGATTTCCGGAATAGACGGAATTTACATTGCGATTTTCGTGGGTATTCCGCTCTGCAATTGGCTGTACCGTAAGCTGGAACCGAAGATTGGCAAAGCCTGTAACCAATTACAAGAGGAAAAGGAGAGATAGCATGAGATACATAGAGTGGATTGTAATGTTTATTGTGGCTGGCCTTGGGATTGGCCTGGCCAACTTTGTGGGGTTTCAGGTGGGATTTTTAGACTCACTTCCGGGAATCGTTATTCTGCTTTTAATTTCACTGGCAGCAGTGGTGATCAGTAAACTTATTCCCATTAAATTGCCGGTCATCGCTTACTGCTCCTTGCTTGGATTGTTTCTGGCATGTCCCTTATGCCCGGTCCGGGATTTCGTTATCGAGTCAGCTGGGAAAATCAATTTCACAGCACCGCTTACAATGGTAGGGGCATTTGCAGGAATCTCCATCAGCGACCAGTTAAAAGAGTTTGTGAAGCAAGGCTGGAAGATGCTTCTCATTGCCTGTCTTGTTATGGTGGGGACATTTGTGGGCTCTGCTGTCATTGCTCAGATCACATTATCTTTGACAAATGTAATATAAGAATGGTGCTGACAGCTACGGACGGCAACAGCAGCAATTTAAGAAAAAGAGGCAGATAGTTTATGAAAGAAATGATATCCTGTGATATTTTAATAAAAGAGGCATCTTGTCTGACAGAAGATTTTTCAGTGGCAGATGATCAGGCTATAGCAATAAAGGATGGAAGAATCCTGGCGGTGTGTCCCCAGAGTGAGGCGGATAAGCTTTATCAGTGTGACCATATAGTGGCGGAGAAGGGCAGGCTGTGGATGCCGGGGCTGATCGACGGCCATATGCATACAGGCCAGCAGCTTCTCAAAGGCAGAATACTTGATGAGCTGCCTATGATATGGACAAGGATCATGCTTCCGTTTGAGAGCACCCTGACTCCGGAGAAGATGACACTTAGCGCACAGCTTGCAGCTCTGGAAATGATAAAATCGGGCACCACCGGGTTTGTGGACGCAGGAAGTTATTTCATGGAGAATGCAGCGTCGGTTTATGAGGCCTGCGGGATTCGGGGGGCGCTTTCCTGTTCATCTATGGACCAGGGGAATTTTCCTCCGTCTATCCGCCAGAATGCCAAAGAAGCATTACATTCTGCAGACTGTCTTTACGACTCATTTCACGGCAAAGGAAACCTGAAAGTTTTTTATTCTCTCAGGGCTCTTATGAACTGCTCCAGGGAACTGACAGAAGGAATGGCTTTCAGGGCGAAAGAAAGAGAAACCTGTCTGCAGGCACACATGAATGAATATCCGGGAGAAGTGAATTATACTCTGGAAAAATTTCAGATGCATCCTGTAGAGTATCTTGATTCCCTGGATGTGCTTGGAGACAATTTTGTAGCGGCACATGGTATTATGCTTTCCCCCGGGGAAAGAGAACTGCTTGCCCGAAATAAAGCCAAAGTGGTTCATTGTCCTTTCAGCAATTGCGGAAAAGGAGTTCCCGATACGCCTTCTTTGATGGAACGTGGAATCTGTGTGGGGCTGGGTACTGATGGTGCTGCCCATGGAGGATTAAGCCTTTGGAATGAAATGAAGATTTTCCGCTCTGTGATGAATGCTGTCTGGGGAGTGAGAAATGCTGATCCTGCAGTGATGCCTGCCAGAAAGATTCTTGCCATGGCTACGGCTGGCGGTGCGGAGATACTTGGAGAGAAGGGACAGCTTGGTGTACTAAAAAAAGGATACCGTGCGGACATGATTTCCATAGACTGGAACAAACCACATCTGTTTCCTACATTAAACCGTATGAATACACTTTTGGAATGTGTTACGGCAGAAGATGTGGCGGACAGCATGGTGAATGGAAAATTCCTCATGAGGAACAGAGAAGTCCTGACACTGGATGAGGAGAAAATCCTGTATCAGGCAAAGAAATACTTTGAAAATCAGGAGGTGCCTTTATGAGTGCTCTTTTTACAGGTTCACTCACGGTACTGATCATTATCGGGGCCGCCAACGGGATTATCGGCGGCCTGATTGGTATCTGTGGGATAGCAGGCTTCTTACTGCCCATGTTATATACCGGAGCGCTGGGCTTTCCGGTAGATCAGGCATTGGCGTTCAGCTTTCTTGCATTTTTTGTGTCCGGAATTTTGGGTTCCATGAACTATCATAAGGCCGGCAATCTGGATATTCCTCTTTCCATCAAGCTGGGAGCGGGAAGTCTTATAGGAGCGGTTGCAGGAGTGCTCCTGCAGGCAATGATATCAAAGGAAACTGCAAAGACAATCCTGTATTTTGTAGTCCTGTTTTCAGGACTTTCTATATTGTACAGGATGTGGAGCGATAAGAAAAAGTCAGGAGAGGATAAGGCGGAAAAGGAGAGTAAGCTTACAGGACAGCTATGGTTTCTGCTTATTCTGGGAATTGTCACCGGAGCAATTTGTTCCCTTTCCGGTGCAGGAGGTCCCGTGCTGGTGATGCCGCTGCTTATCACTGTAGGTGTATCAGCAAGGACAGCAGTGGGAGTTGCCTTATTTGATTCCGTGTTTATTGCCATTCCGGCTTGTATTGGATATCTGTCCAGAATAGACTGGAAAAACAGTCTTCTTATTTTAGTGATCATAGCAGTTACCCACGGAGCAGGTGTGCTTATCGGTAGCCATTATGCAGATAAAGTACCGGTTAAGGGACTTAAAATTTTCGTGGCGGTGTTCTCAGTTTTCATCGCTGCCTATATGCTTATTTAAAGTAAAAGACAAGTCCCCCGTTGTGCCGCAGGAAATAAGCGGAGGGGGACTTGCTTGTTTCAGGATAAACACAAGTTATTCTTTTTTTGAAGACTGCTTTAAAAGCTGATTCACATAGGTGGAAAGTCCGGCTACCAGAACACCCTGGGTTATAGCTGTAAAAGCAGCCATAGCGATGTCCTGGCCATTATGGCAATGGCAGGATGCAAATACATAAATGGCACAGATAACAATTCCAACAGCCCCAAGAATGGAGGGAATAAACTTATCCTTGATGCCGGGAAGCTGTTTAACGGCCATACCAATAAAATAGAGTACCACTGTGACAACAATTAATTCCGGTTTTACGTAATTTAAAATCTGTTCCATGAAACCTCCTTTTCGGGACTTATATTAAAATATTGGTTACCGGTCAGAAAGTGAACAGTAATAAATATTGTGATATTCTTGCCCAGCAGTTTATACACTGCCGTATGATAGAATATGCATCCTAGTCTACAGAGGTGTCAGTGAAAAACATTTCTTTATATTATATTAGGTGTTCAAACATTGGCTCAATATAATCTCTGATAAGGCCGATACGATCCTTTGGATTTTGCACAAATAAAGATGCAATAGAGATTACTATTTTTTTCTTCCTATTAAAATAAATGACATTTCCTCCGTCTCCCATGGCGGCACATGCTTGTTCCTTCTCATCAATGATCCACCATAAATATCCGTAAGGCAGATCATTCTCTTCCCATCGGCTGTGTTCCGTTATACTTTCATTTATCCATTTTGAAGATATGATCTGTGTGTTGTTCCATACCCCATCGTTTACATATAATTGTCCTAGTTTTGCCATATCACATGGGGAAAGTGTAAGTCCCCACCCGCCTGAATTTAATCCTGTTAGGTCGGTGACCCAGCCGCTGATGTCTGTTGATTTATTAAAAGCACTTTGTTCTTTTGCGCTATGTAAGACTATGTTTTTTTCCACTGTAATCCCCAGGGGAGTGAATAAATTTTCTGCTGCAAAATCAAATACGGACTGTCCTGTTGCCTTAACAAGTATGCCTGTCAAAATATCCGGGCCCACAAGGGGAGTATATTGAAATTTGCCTATTGGCTGTTTCCCTCCTAACAAATCCAGGGTGAATTTTAACCAGTCATTACTCATGAAATATTTTATATAGGTTAACGGAGCTGCTTTATATTTATACGGAGCCGTCATTGTCAGCAGATTCCTGACAGTGATCTGCTGTATAGTGGTCTCCCCTCTTTTCACTTTGTAATCCGGGAAAAAATCCAATACCTTTTGATCTATATCCTTGATATAGTTTTTGTCTAAAGCAATCCCGATCAATATGGAGACTATGCTTTTGGATACAGAATAGACATGGATATGGCTGGTATCTGTACATTCATTAAAATAATTCTCATATAAAGTTTTATTGTCTTTGCGTACAACAATACCGGCGATATTACTATATTCCTTTGATATTAGTTTTTCCAGTTTTAAAATCTCTTCTTGACTCATTGATTTATCTCCTTTGTGTCCCTTATTGTTTTGGGCGGGTATTGGGTGATTTTATCTTTACGGGATAATAGATTTCCGTTATAAGCTCATTGTCATCTGACACAACCGACGGATCAGTGACATATACTTCATAAAGAGCATTATCATTCTCATAGCCTTCCTGGTCAGCCCATTCACGCTGTTTCGCGTATACAGAGGGAAGATTGCAGTAAGAACCGTGGAGAACCGTTTTCAGACAAAGGCCGGGTCGAAAGTCCCTTGTCCCTTTTACACGTTCCTTAACCGGGACAGCAAATTCCGTATCCAGGCCAAACGGGCTGAATTCACTGCTGTGGAAAAGAACCATTGGGGCAGCAATGGCCGTCAACTTTTCATTTCCAATCTTTCTAAGCAATTTCCCAAAGTTATCAGCATATGCTGCAGCAAAATCACATTTAAGAACCATCTTCCGGATAAAAAGAAGATTCATATCCGGTATTTCAACAAGCTGAACATCAATATTGTCAAGATATGACATAATGGATTTTCCCTGCTTCAGCACTGACATATCATGATTTAGCTGCTCTAAACTTCTTTCATATTCCTGTACTTGTTTTTCAATTTCTTTTTTCTTTTTCAGAAGTTCAAAGTAGAGCACTTCGTCCTGGAGTTCCTGTGACTGAAGAATTGTTTTGATTTCCTCCAGAGAAAAATTGTAGGATTTCAGGCGGTTGATAAACAACATAGTCTCTAACTGTTCAATAGAATAATACCTATATCCGTTTTCAGGATTGATTTCATTGGGATGGATTAATCCTATTTCGGCATAATACCGAAGTGTTTTCGTTGATACTTTACATATATTTGAAAATTCTCCAATAGATAACACCTTTGCTCTCCTTTATGGCTTTTTATGTGCTGCCTTTATGTTACACCTTGCCCTAAGGTTAAAGTCAACATGGTAAAATAACAGACGCCTATAATAATAGTCTCACTATCAAGTTATCATGATTAAAAATAAGATTCCAGGTAAAGTATGACAATCTTATTATAACCACTGTGTTAATGGACTATTTTTCGTGGTAACAGAGACAAGGAAGCACGAGCAAGTGGATCATAGAGGATACAGCTGCGGGGAGGAGGGAACGGTGATACGGGGAGGATTAAAATAGCTGAAAAAGGGACTGAAAAAAATGTAAAAAAAAGTATTATCTACTTCACATGGAAAAGAAGATATGTTATAATAACTACCTGACGGGGCATTAGCGCAGCTGGGAGCGCGCCACACTGGCAGTGTGGAGGTCACGGGTTCGAATCCCGTATGCTCCATTTTTTTATGCCCTAAAATCAACCATTTTCGGAAGTGAGTAATGAAGAGAGAAATCTCAGCAATTGAAAATTGCTTCCTGCTTTTTTAATAACATATACATGTGATTCAGTTGCTGTATAATTTTATTTAGACTTTGTCTGAGATTTATATCAATGTTGGAAAGACGCAGGTCAGAAAAAGGAGAACTTTCCATGAGATTTAAGGGAAAAATTGCAATATGGTTTTGGGGAATATATTTGCATGGCACTGGGAGTTTTGTGTATCAGTTGTTATTTTCTCCAAAAGAATCTACTACACTCCTTGCCGGGCTGGTGATTTATGAGCTGGTTTTTTTGCCCATTGCCTTAAGGAATTATGTTTTGCTGACGCAGGAGTCTCTTACAGTTGTTTTTGGTTTTTTCAAGGATACTATAAAAATTTGTGATATCATAGAGGTGTATGAAACACATAACCCATTGTCATCTACTGCCGCCTCGCTGGACCGCATAGCGGTGAAAGGCAGACGTAACGAGTTTATGTGTTCGGTTGTGGATAAGGCAGGATTTTTGGAAGAGTTAAAGAAAGTAAATCCGGACATTACTTTTAAATAGAATTGAGGCAGTCTATGGAGGTAGAGAACTGGCGGAAAATATGGCAGCTATAATTTTAAATTCGTGGAAACAGGAGAGTAAGCTATGATTTTATTTGATAAAGAAAAATGTATCTTGTGCGGAGAATGTGCACGGGACTGCATTCAGCAGGCCATTTGGCAGGAGGGCAAAGAGATGAGGGCAATGCAGCCCTGTCTCTTGTGCGGACATTGTGTGGCAGTATGTCCGGCAGGTGCAGTGTCCATTGACAATTATGAGGATAAACCTGAGGAATACTGTAGGGAAAGCTTTTCGGTGGAGCCTGATAATATGCTGCACGCAATCAAATTCCGCAGGAGTATACGGAGATTTAAGGATCAGGTAATTGAGCGGAAAAAGCTTGAATTGCTCATAGATGCAGGTATGCATACCGCTACAGCCTCCAATCGGCAGGAAGTATCTTATATCATGGTACAGGAAAACAGGGATGAGCTGAAGAGACTGGTTTTTGAAGAACTGGGACAGGTGGTTTTCGGCGAAATGCCGGAAGTGATGAAAGGGCAAGAGTTTTTCTGGAGAAAGCTAAAGACTTTTTATGAAGATAGAAATACTTTGGAAGAGAAGGAAATGCTTTTTCGGAATGCTCCGGCTGTTATTTATATATTAGGTGACAGGGCTCTGGATGCAGGGCTTGCCGCTCAGAATATGGAGTTGATGGCCTGTTCTTTGGGACTTGGGTTTATGTATAATGGATATTTGGCAAGAATATCCATGATGCTTCCGCAGGTGAGACAGTTTCTCGGTACAGGAGACAGGGAGATTCTTGCATGTATTCTTGCGGGATATCCTGATGTTACATATCACCGGACTGCACCCAGGAAAACACCAGAGGTAACCTGGCTGTAATGGGATAAAGTGTATAAGAAAAGCAGTTATAGAGTCTTCTATAGCTGCTTTTCTTATAGGATGATTTCCTGATTATTGATTGCGTGCAGCATGTCTTTATGGGTGGAGGTATGACATGCAATTAAGAGTGAATTTCAACACATTCTTTGTGTTGTTGATACTATTTTAACAAACTTTGGTGAGATTACAAGCTACCCGGGGGGTTAAAATTTTATTTTTTTTATATGCGGAGATATCCCTGTTGATTCAATAAATTTTGGAATATGTGAGGATAAAATATCCTTATCCCCCGCATAATAAATCATTTTCCTATGAGGATACAGAGGCCCGGAAGTTTTGACCTTGGCATCGTGATTTACATTATTGTAACAAACAGAGTGCCGGATATATCTCCGGCATTCTGTTTGCTTTACAGGAGTGGAAAATACGATAGCCTGATGATCCATCAAGCAGTCAGTATTTCCATAACCAGCCATACGCACTACTTGCAGTCTTTGCAGCTTGCTTTACAAGGATTGTCGAAGCTTGGGTTGAACGCATAGAAGTTGTTGGAATCCAACTGCTCCTGAATGGAACGGAGAGCTTCGCCAAATCGCTGGTAATGAACTACTTCACGGGCACGGAGGAACTTAATGGGGTCAGCAATTTCCGGCATGTCGCGTACTACACGTAGAATATTATCGTAAGTGGAGCGGGCTTTCTGTTCTGCAGCCAGGTCCTCGTGAAGATCTGTGATAGGATCGCCTTTTGACTGGAATTCACATGCGTTAAAAGGAATTCCGCCCGCTGCCTGGGGCCATATGGCAACTGCATGGTCAATATAATAGTTTCCGAAACCGGATTTTTCGATTTCTTCCATACTGAGGTCACGGGTCAACTGATGGACAATAGTGGAAACCATTTCTAAATGAGCGAGCTCCTCGGTGCCGATGTCATTGAGAACAGCCATAGACATACGGTTTGGCATAGTAAAACGCTGGGAAAGATAACGCATGGATGCACTTATCTCTCCATCCGGACCGCCCAATTGCGGCAGCCTATAAGAAAACGGAGATTGACAGGGACTAAGAAATGATGACGTCAAAATATGCTTTTCCTGTATTTTTATCGTATACAATTTCATTGATCACCGTACGTATAAAATTTCCTTTAATATCATAACTGACATCAGGATTTCGTATAACGTCATATACGGATTGTATACGGGCCAGCACGTCTTCTTTAGAAATAACAGGTGATCCGCAATCCAGGGAAGATAACTCTTGCATTATGGCAGTACGTTGATTTTGCAGGCGTTGTTTATTTACACAATATTCCTCCAGAGTGTCCACTTCATTTTCGTAAGCCAATTTGATCCGCTGTTCTTTAGCAGAGAGACGGGACAATTCTGACTGCAATATCTCTGATCGGTTAATATTTTTTTCGGGATTTTTTTTCTGAACATAGTGAAAGTCCTTTCCATTGAGGATCTCTTCAAAATATTCCAGGATCAGCCGTTCCATTTTTTTGACCGTGATGCTGCTGGAGGTCTTATGAATACCCTTGGCATATTTCCAGCACTGAAAGTTAGGGGTCCCGGAACTGCCGGAATAAGCCAGGGTGGCACCGCATACCGAGCATTTGATCAAACCGGAAAGCCAGTGCCTGCAGACGGACGGATTTCTGTGATTAGACGGGCGCTTGCGGGCGTCCATAAGTTTGATCCGGCCGGCAAACTGTTCTTTGGTGTATCGTACTTCATGAGAGCCTTCAAAGCTTTGTCCGTTCCAGGTCACAGTTCCTGTATAGAAAGGATTGTGAAGGATATAATCTATGGTTCTTTTTTCAAAAAGATTTCCCCGTTTCGTACGATATCCCAGGTCATTGCATTTTCTTGCAATTGCTGTACAGTCTTGTGCATAGTCATCATATTGAGAGAATATAAAAGACACGATTTTAAATTCCTCCTCATCTATAATAAAAGGCTTGCCGTTTCCCACAGCTTTATACCCCAGAGGCGGTGTGGTCTGATAGCCATGTTTAAGTGCTTTTTCTTTCATACCTCGAATGACCTCACCGGAAAGACGGATTGAATAATATTCGTCCATCCATTCTATGATACGTTCTATCAGGCTTCCGAAGGGGCCGTCTATCACAGGCTCCGAGATACTGATAACATCCACATTATCTTTTTTTAACATGCTTTTATATACAATGGATTCTTCCTGGTTCCTGGCAAAACGGCTGTATTTCCACACGAGAATGATATCGAAGGGATGTTCCGGAGTTTTTGCCATGGATATCATACGTTGAAATTCAAGACGTTTTTTCACGTTTCGTCCGGAAACACTTTCAACAAAGATGAATTCTTTTGGAATGTGAATATAATTTTTTTCAGCATATTCCTGTAAAAGGCGTTTTTGCGCATCAGGAGACAGATCATCCTGGTCGTGAGTGGAAACTCGTATATATAATGCCCCGGTTTTTATTCTTTGTATTTCTTTTTCTGACATTATATCACCTCTTATTAATAGGATGACAGGGGCTAAAAGCACATGTCGCTATGCATGGCAGGGCCTTTTGCCCCTGGCATCACTAATATATGGAAAGTTTCCGTAAAAAAGACTGCCTCAGAATTGGGTACGCCCTTACTGCCACCGGCAATATCCTGCCAGGGTCTACGCCATATTTTCATCGGAGTAATTGAGAGGGTATTAGTAAGTTGTTAGGAACCATAGGGGACTGAGTTTCATAACATAATCAAGGGAGGTGTCAAAATGAAAAAGATTGAAATTGTCCCCCGGATCCGCATAGATGGGAAATATTATACATTTGATCAATTGCCGAAAGAAAAGGTTGATGAGATTATTGAACAAAGAGTGGATTTGGCTATGGCAGGGATTAATTATGAAAGGTGCGTAAATGGGACAGTCTGCAAGAACGGTAAGAATGTGTGAGACGGGAGAAATGTGGGAAGATCAGGAGAATAAGAAGATTTTCAGAGTGTCTGAAAATTGAACAGTACCCTGTATAAATAAAATTCACCAGAGATAAATTTCTTTAGTGAAAGAGATTTATCCCTGGCGTTTTCTTTTATATTACAGCGGTAAATCTTTTTTAGAAAATCTCACTGCGCCCACTGTATAACAAACAATTGCCACAGCGATTAAAACTAACAGCTTCCATACAAAGGTGGTATCCACATTGCCGGTGCCGATGGTTGACAAGGAGTCCACATCATATAAACCCACCAGAGTGAGCTTGTTAAATACGCTAAGTTCCTCCACACCCATTCCCGTATTGACCATATTTTCTGATCCAAACAGACCGATCATGGATGCAAGGAAAAACCAAACTGCAAGTCCGCCGCCAAAAGCCATTGATTTTTTGCTTTGTGAGAACAGGCAGCTTCCCATAAAGCACAGTGCACATACTGCTTCAACAAGAATATACATTCCGCCGAACAAGGCAATGATTCCCGGTACATTTACTTCATCGTAAAACAGCAGGGAAGTTCCCACCCGGGTTGCACAGACAATAGCGACCATCAAAAACGGTACAACGATCATAAATACCATCTGTGTTATGGCAACTGCTGAGCGTTTGGTAGGTGTGGACAGTACATATGCCATGGAACCCCGGTCAACCTGATTGGCAATGAGAGAATTTGCCAGGATTACAATAAGAATGAAAATGGGAAGTAAGCCCATTGCCGTATAATACATTTGGTTCATCATGGAGGCGGGATTCATTTCACTCATTTTCTCCACCATATCTGAGGAAACCCCCATCATATCCAGTGTGACGGTAAGCATTTCAGAAATTGTCAGTTCTTCTTTGTCAAACACACCTTCCGATTGGTTCAGAGCATACACATATTCAAATTGCTTTACATATTTGTCAAGGCTTATGTCGGATTGTGACAGTCCGTCTATGGACTGGCGGAAACCGTCTGTACTAAGGTCCATGTCAGCCTGTGCATTCAGCATCTCAAAAGCTGTTTCATATGCTGCCTCATTGTTTCCGTTTACAAAATCATCGTAAGACAATTCCTGCTGGGTCATTGTGTCATAGGTGGCTAACGCTCCCAAATAGGAGTAGAAGTTTTCCTGGTACTCTGTGACGTCCACATCGGACTTTTCCGTTGCCATCATGCTCATGGCATAGTTCATGACGTTTCCAAGAAGTATCATGATAAGTAATATTGCAAGGCATAATCCCCAGTTGGCCTTGATCGTCTGCCCCATTAAAGGCTTAGAAAAAAATCGGGCTGTTTTTTTATTTGTTTCCATTATGAGCGATTCCCTCCTTATATGCTCTCATAAACTGCTGCTGCAGTGAGAGGTGGATTTCACGTAAATTTGTAATCTGGTAGTTTTTAAGGATATTGAATAAAGCATCCAATTGGTCAACGGAACATTGAACAGTACAGGTGTTTATTTCAGTACAGGTGATTGCGAACAGGCGGTTTTCAATGAACTGTTCCTGATCCTCCTTTTGTTTGAATTCAATGATAAAATTCTTGGTAGAAGGATGGCGCAGATCATACAGTGAGGTGGTATCAATGATATGGCCGTTTTTTATCATTGAAACTCTGTCGCATACGGCTTCTATCTCCTCAAAAATATGGCTGGACATAAAAATGGTATGGCCCTTCTGTTTTTCTTCACGAATCAGCTCCAAAAATGATTCACGCATGAGCGGGTCAAGGCCGGTGGTGGGTTCGTCTAACACAAGAATTTCTTTTTCTCCCATTAATGCGGCAACAATAGCTGTCTTCTGCTTCATGCCCTTGCTCATTCTTTTTAGATTTGCCGTAGGGTCTAATTGGAGCAGCTCGATTACATGATTCATATATTTAAAATCTGTAACACCCAGATATTTTGCTTGGGATTTCAGGAATTCAGTTCCTGTTTTCAGAGCAGGAAAAGCGATTTCACCAGGGACATAGCTGACATTTTTCATGATATCCGCAGAACTGTTCCATGAGTCAAGACCGTTAATGACAGAATTTCCCCGGTCCGGCCGGATAAAACCCATCATATTACGGATGGTGGTGGTCTTTCCGGAACCGTTTGTTCCGATAAAGCCGAATACCTCGCCCCTGTGAATCTCAAGATTTATATCGAAAATCCCCCGGCATTTGCCGTAGTCCTTGGTCAGTCCGGTTGTTTGTATTATAACATCGTTCATCACTTCACCCCCTCAAATATCTTATCCTCATGATAAAACTGCATAAAATAATCTTCCAGCGAAAAGGGGAACTCCGTAAAATCGGTGATATGATATTGGGAGATATCTGCGAGGAATGGTGTGATTTCCCTGTTTTTCAGCTGGATTCTGGCACGCAGCTTTCTTTCGTTTACGGAAGTAAAATGATAAGTATGTGAGGTAAATTCCTTCCACTGTTTTTTTTCGTGGAAAGTAACTCTGTAAATCTTGTCACTTTCTTTTTTTAGTATCTCCGGGTCAAACTCTGAAACGATTTTTCCGTCCTTGATAATGGCAATTCTGTCGCAGGAAGCATCTACCTCATGGAAAATATGGGAGGACAGAAATATGGTTTTCCCTCTTTTCTTTTCTTCAAGAATATATTCAATGAAGATTTCCTGCATGATAGGGTCAAGTCCGGAGGTTGGTTCATCCAGGATCAATATTCGGGGGTCGTGCATAAATGCAGTGACAACCGCCAGTTTTCGCTTGGTACCCAGACTCATCTGTTTTAATCCGATGTCAGGGTCCAGATCAAAAGTTTCCAGTAATTTTTCTAAATAGGAGGCATCTGTCACACCTCTCATTTTCATCTGCATTTTTAAAAACTGTGTTCCCGTCATTCCCGAAGGCAGGGCAATCTCTCCGGGTAAATATCCCACTTCACGCTGAAGCTCAGCAGAATATTCCCAGCAGTCCTTTCCGTCAATGGCGGCAGTTCCGCTCTGTGGCTTTGAAAAACCCATCAAATGTCTGATGGTTGTGCTCTTACCGGCTCCGTTTGGCCCAAGAAATCCAAAGCACTCTCCTTCATTCACATGAGCAGATACATCGAACACACCTCTGCCATGTCCGTAGTCTTTTGTCAACTTATTGACCTCTATAACTGACATTTGTATCTCTCCTTATACTTGATTTGTGCAACAATGTGTTGTATGATGCGATTATAGTTGAAGCTGTATTTTTTATCAAGCAACAATCTTTCGGGTATTGTTGCCTGATGCTGAGAGGGATTTTATTCAGAATGACAAAAGAGAGGAGGGTAATACTGTGAAAAAACAACCGGAAGTCACAGCTGCTACAAGGAAAAAATTAATGGACGCGTTCTGGAACGTTTATAAAGAAAAAGCCATTGATAAGATATCAATCGCTGAGATTACAAGTATAACCGGAAATAACAGAGGAACCTTTTATAATTATTTTAAAGATATCTATGAGGTCTTAGAACAGATCGAAAATGATCTTATAGAAGAAGTGCGCAGAGAAGTAACCGATGTTTTAAACAATCATAATTTTGAAGAAAACCCAAGAGACATTGATTGTTTATATTCAATGAGTATGCCTATATTTAAAAAGCATGAGGACAAGATTTTTACATTGCTTGGGAAAAACGGAGACCCTAAATTTACCGGTAAGTTCAGAGAAAGCTTCCAGGTGCTTCTAATGCGGTTTTGGAATCTGCCGGAACAGATGGAGCACCTGGATTATCTGATGGAATACGCTTACTCTGCCATGATCGGCTTAATGACAAAATGGTTTGAAAACGGCAATGACCTGACAGATGATGAGTTTTTCAAAATGGCACAGGGGTTAGTGGCTAACGGTGTTTTTGGGTTTCTGGCTAAAAGTGATCGTTGACTGGCTGACAGATATATTTTGGGTATCGCTGTATAAGACTGATATAGGAGAGAATCCAGGCTTTGTGGGATTGTTGGAGGAGAAGAGTTGAAAAAATATCAATGTGGTATCTGTCTGTTATCCATGGCGTTGATGACGGGCTGCGCTGTAAAGCAGGATGTGAAAGATTCAGGATACAGGGTAGCGGCAGTATTGCCGGAAAACGGAAAAATCAGAGTGACAGATTTCTGGCAGCAGGTATGGAACGGTATTCATAGCAGTATTAAGGAAGAGGGGATTGCCTTGTCGGAATATCCTTCAAGTGCAAATGATCCCATTATTGACCGGCTGGTGCTGGCTTATGCGGCAAAGCCGGAAGGAATCATTTTATTTGTGTCCGATAATGGGGATGAAGAAGTTTTTCAAGTGCTTCGTTCCGTGCGGGAAAGCGGTATTAAAATCGTGGTGGTGGATACAGATATAGAAAGCGAACTTTACGATGCATTTGTAGGCATAGATAATGAGATGGCAGGCCGGCAGCTGGCGGAATATGTCTGTAAACGGAAAATACCTGAGGAGCATATTTTAGTTTTGAATCCTTCTGCCTCTGGTGCAGTAGAAAAAAGAAAAAATGCTTTTCTGGATTATATGACGGCACAGGGAGAAAGTGAAGTAACCTTGCTGCCTTTAAAAGAAGAAAATGAAGAACGGCTGGAGGGAATAGAGCAAGGCATCCAGACGTCAGAGAATCTAAAATGGATTGTGTCTTTTGATCCTTCCTGTACAGTGCAGGCTGCAGAGACGCTTTGCAGAATGAAATTGGAGGGGGAAATCAGTCTGGTAGGTTTTGGGGAATCACAGGAGGCGGAACAGTATCTGGAAAATGGTGTCATATCGGCCCTTTTGCTGCAGGATAATGATCAGATAGGTGAAATGGCAGTCTGCCAGATGAAGAAGCTTTTAGATGAAGAAAAACTGGAAAAGAAGCAGTCATATGTGGATAGTACGCTGATTACTGCAGAAGAGGGAACGGGGGGAAGGAACAGTGAATAAGGTACTGATCGTAGAGGACGAGCTGCTGGAACAGACGGCACTTTGCGGAAATGTAAAACGCATATACGGGGAGCAAATGGATGTTTTTGCTGCAGGAGACGGGTGGAAGGCACTGGAACTATGCAGGCAGGAAAAACCGGAAATCATGCTGGTAGACATTAATATTCCCGGTATATCAGGCCTGGAACTGATCACAAAGTTAAAAGAAGAGCAATATTCAGGCAAAATTTTAATCATAACGGCTTATGATATGACAGGATACATTCGGGAGGCACTGACGTTAGGGGTAGTAGAATATCTTTTAAAACCAGTACATAGAAGGAAATTAGAGGCAGCGATGGATAAATGTCTGGCACAATTGGAAAAGGAACGTGAGATTGCCCGTGGGGAGTTTGTGCGCACTGAAGTATCGTCTTATGCGGAACCGTATCTGACTGCAGATATTATAGGGGGAAATTATCCGCGGTCCACATTAGAGACGGCTTATGGATGGGCAGTAGACGGGGAACTGGGAGTCTGTGTGGTGGCTGCGAAGGGATGTAGTGTGGATAAAAAGTTATTTTCGCCCTTCTTTTCAGCTTTTGAGGGGAACATAGATGGGACAGCGTTATATTTTTTGAAAGAACGAGAGGGCAGAGACAGACAGGAACAGAGGCTTATTTTGCAGTGCTGTCTGATGGAGGTTTGGAAAAAGTCCGGTAAGGGGAGTCTTTTTGTCAGTGATTATTGCGATACCTATGAGCTTCTTAAAAGTGTCTGTGACAATTGTTTAATAAAAATCCAGGAACAAAGTAGGGAAGAGATAGATTTTCAACGGCTGGCTTCCCATGATCTGCCTGTAAGGGACAGAGAGAAACAGGAAAAGAAGTGGCAGCAGCGGCTGAGAGAAAAACAGGCGGAAAATTTCGTTCGCATGTTCAGACGGAAAATAACAGCCAGCGGATGCTATTGGGAATATGCGTCTTTGCTGTGCCAAGTGTTTTATCAAATGGATCCGTCTGTCGATCAGATACTCCTGTTGGAATTATTGCGGGGTAAAAAAACTTATGCCGGCCTGGAATGCTGGCTGGCTAAATATTATCGGCAGCAGGGCGGTCAAAGCCCCATTGCTTTTGCGGTATCCTATATGAAAAAACATTGTTCTGAAGAAATCTCCCGGGATTCAATGGCAGAAATGTTGGGTTTTACAGATACCTATTTCAGTCATTTGTTTAAAAAGGAAACAGGAAAGGGATTTGCGCAGATGCTCAATGAAATAAGGATTGAAAAGGCCAGGGAGTGTCTGAAAAATGAAAAGGCCGATTTAGATGAAGTAGCTTCTGCCTGTGGTTATTATAATAAAAAGTATTTCCTGGAGGTTTTTAAGCGTGTGACGGGAGTAAGTGTAACGGAATATCAGCGAGGTAAGTATAAATGAAAAATCAGTCAATACGCCGTAAGATGATTTATATTATTGGTGGCATTCTGGGGACAATGATTGTATTTTATATGGTGACGGTATATTTGAATTATCAGACTGTGAAAAATCTGAATCATATTTTAAACGTTCAGCTTTCTTATGATTCTTATCAATCAAAAGCAGACAAGTTGCAGGAGACAGTAACAGGATATTTTAATCATTCCGGAATGATTACTGCGGAGAGTCTGGAAGCGGAAAAAACACAATTTTTGCAATATGTCAGGCAGTTGACAACTGACTTTCCTCATGCCCAGATGGTTGATAATTATTATATTGTACAGAGTTATCTGGAAGCAGTGGATGACTTTATGAGAGCCAGGAAAGAGAATCCGGAGGACACGGCTTTTCCCTATTATAGTCAAACCATGTCATGGTACCGGCTGGTATTGGAGAGCTATGAAACTACGGGAAGTATAGAACACCAGCTGATTTCGGAAAGTATTCACAATAACAGCAGAGACTGGTATAAACAGCAGCAGTTTTTGCTGTTATTGGGGATTCTGGTTTGCATTATAGTATTTTTTCAAGGAGCCAGGTTTGTTGATAATTTATCAAGACCTATCATAGAATTAACGGAAAGAGTGAGAATGGCAACGGAAAATAATTTTAAGGAATCACAGCAAGGGGAGTTTGTGCCGGACACTTGCCGGGAAACGGTTATTTTAACACACGCGTTTGAGGAAATGATATCTGTGATCCGGCGTCAGATGGACGAATTGTTGGAAAAAATCCGAGTCACCAAAGAACTTCATCAGTTGGAGATGGAGCATATGCAGACAAAGGTAGCACTGAAGCAGACAGAAATGAGCCTTCTTCAGTCTCTGATCAGCCCCCATTTCCTGTTTAATTGTCTGAGCACTTTATCCAGTCTGGCTTTTATTGAAAAGGCAGAGCGTACAGAGGAATGTTCTATACAACTGGCAGATTATCTCAGAACCTTTCTGGACCGTATTGGAAAAAGTGTGACGATCCAGGAGGAGGTAGAGCATACAGAGGCATATCTGGATCTTCAGAGAATACGGTTTGGAGACAGGGTGGGTTTCACAGTACAGTGTGAGGAAGCTTGTTCAGAGAAGAAGATTCCGGCCTTACTCCTCCAGCCGTTGATTGAAAACAGCCTTTCCCACGGTTTGAAGAATCACAGCGGACATGGGTCAGTGGAGGTCAATATTTATGAAAAGAACAAGCAGACTGTGATTGAAGTGAAGGATAATGGAGAAGGGGTGGATCAAGAAACCCTTTATGAAATAGAGCGGGAAATGTATCGTCCTTTTGAATCAGGGGAACGGGGGATTGGATTGCGCAGTGTAGCATACAGGCTGAAAGAGTTCTTTGACGGAAGGGCTGAAATCAGTCTGGAAGGGATGGACAAAGGGTTAAAAGTGATGATCGATTTGCCGTAAAGAAGATATGAAAACAGCGCTTCTGCCTTAATAACAGGCAGAAGCGCTGAAACTTTTTGCAGATCAGCCGGAAGCTTATTCCGGGTTTGTTACTTTAATAGTAACTGTGCCAAGATTGCCGTCAGGATCTGTTACAGTTACGGCAAAGGATGGGTGAGACTCGTCTTCAGCTACAGTAAGGAGTCCTTCTTGGGTAACAGAGGTTCCTTCATCAATATCACCGATGATTTCCCATGTTAAGCTGTCGGTTTCGGCAGAGAACTGCTGGGAAGCGCCTTTGGCAACTTTCCACTCGTATTTGCCTTCATAAGGGGTGACTTCGATTCCGGTCCAGCCTTCTTCTATACCTTTCTGCCAGGCCCATTTTTCATTTGTGATCCAGTTTTCAGTTCCCCAGGGGATGACATATCCGGGAGCTGCCTCCAAGCTCTCATCGCAGGCATTGGGACTTAGCAGGCTGCCTAATGGCAGAGGGAAATCCCAGCCGGGATAAGCTTGTGTAAATACAATGTTCTCTCCATCCACTGTTTTTTCAATTTCCTTTAAATCAGTTCTCGTAGTAATATACACTGTATTGCCGATAAGCTGGGGATTACGTTCCTCAACAGCATCAAAAGTTAATGCTTCTTCCGGAGCCTGGGTCAGATAACCATTGCTGTCGGCATCTTCTGCATAATAGTATTCTGCACCGTCTTTTTCGGTTTTTAACAAATAAGCCGGAGTCCCCAGTATTTGCTCCCAGGATTCCAGATTTGCAAATCCATAAAAACTGTAGGCAGTTACGGTACCATCTACAGTCTGGCCGCCGCCGCCCTGCTGTGCTTCGTACACATATACACTGCCGATATCATAAGTTTCAGAAGCCTTTGCGGTGCCGTCAACATCAATGGTCATAGAAGTATAGACTGGAGTGAATGCCCAGTTTTGGAAGGTCAGTGCAATTTGGGTTTCAGAACCCTCAGACTGTATGTAAAAGTCTTTGTCAGCACTCAGGGCAAGTGTTTCACCATTATTATTTGATAAGGTGATGGTGACATCGCTGTTGGTAAGGGAAGAGGCATCGATATTTTCCGGCCAGCTTATATAAAAATCATCGGCCAAAGCGTCGCAGAGAATAGGCTTTTCACCATCACCAACCCAAGTCCAGACGGGTTCGTCTTTTACCTCCGGAGAAGTATTTGTTTTTTCCTTTAAAGAAGAGAATACAGGCTGAATAGTTGGTGAGCCTTCCTCTCCGTACAGTTTTTGCGCATCGCTGGTATAATTATAACCAAAAATAGAAATATCAACAGGGAAAGACTGGCTTTCCACTTCAGCACCGTCATAGACAATACCGCTGACTGTCAGGTTAAAATGATAATTACCATGACCGTCTCCTCCCAGACAGCTCCATTCACGTCCGCTGTCCTTATCTTCCAGTGGATAAAGGTCAAGATTTAGCTCTAGGTCACCTTGGTCTAAACGGTAGATGAATTGACCGTTTTTCCATTCACCATTTAATTCAACTGCCTGGAAGGTATATTCTTCCGGATAGTATCCGTCTCCGTTGGTAAGAGATACGGAGGCACTGCTGCAGTCGATTTTGCTGTCATCCACAGACGAACCGTCAGGCAAGGAGAGGGTAAAGATACATTGTGAATCTTCGCCGTAGGATACCCCTGTATTCAGGTGATATTTTAATGTGCTTTTTCCGTTGGTATAAGCACTTCCCAAAAGATGGCTTTCTACCTCAAGAACAGGTGCTTCCGCTGCACTTACAGCAATGGGAAAGCAGCCGATCAACAGGGAGGTGAGAATGATTGATGCTGATTTTCTTTTCATGAAAAATTCCTCCGATAATGATATTTTTATACTCTTTGTCCGGACGGAAGAATAAATTGATGTCTTGATTTTATAGGCAAAATCACTAAAAGTCAATGAATGTAAGAGGACAAATATGTGCGATTTTAAATGGGGATCAAGAGAAATGAAAAGAAAAAAAGAATATTTTTTGCGGGATGAGACAAAAACGCACAAATTCAGGTCACACTTTCCAAAACTTAATAAAATATATGAAGAGGTTTTGCATGTGCTGCAGGAATACATTGCAGAAATCATCGCAGGGAATATTTTCCGGCAGATACACGGATGAGCTTTGAGTGCTTCCAGTTCCCCCGCCGATAACAATAGATGCCTGCAACGGTTATAAGGATCCAGGTGCATCCTTCTGCCAGCCAAATCCCCCATACACCTACGGAGTCCATCCGGGTAAAAAGCAGGGCAAATCCTACTCGTCCTATAATTTCCAGAAGTCCGCTGACATAGGCAAAGCCTGCATTTCCTGCACCGTTTAATACACCGCGGAATACATAGAGAAGCCCCCATGCAGCAAAGAAACAGCTTATGAGTTTCAGAGCACGGCTGCCTGTTTGAATTACATCCGGCTCTTGAACAAACCAGCCCATAACAGACTTTCCAAAAAGATATATGAATAAAAGCATGATTATAGAAAATACACATACAATGCCAACACTGCACCGGGTGCCCTGCCTTACCCGGTCTGGATTTTCCGCACCCAGATTTTGGGCCGTATAGCTGGACAGAGCAGTATTTAGAGAAAGGAAAACCTGGGCAATGAGGCTTTCGATGCGGTTGGTGGAAGTAAAGGCTGCCACTACGGTTGTGCCGAAGGTGTTGATGATTCCCTGCAGGACAGTACATGATAAAGCGATCATAGCATTTTGAAGGGACAAGGGAAGTCCGATATGGAGCATTTGGGTTATCAGTTCCCTGTCAGGGGCAAAGCAGGTTTTGGTCAGGCGGAAATAAGGATTGGTGTGTATGGCAAATGCCAGACAGCTGCAGGCAGAAACAAGCTGTGCCAGTGTTGTTGCCAGGGCAGTGCCTGCAACACCCATATGGAAAATGAGCACAAAGAGCAAATCCAGTCCGATGTTAAGCAGTGCTGCCAGAATCAAAAAAAATAAAGGTGTCCTGCTGTCTCCCAATGCGCGCAGAATGGAAGAAATACCGTTATAAAAGGCTACGGCAATAGTTCCGGCTGTGACAATCTGAAAATAGGATACAGCATTCCCCATGATTTCCTTCGGCGTGCCGAGCAGCTCCATGACGGGCTTTGCACACAGAAGCCCCAAAACGGTTAGTACGATTGCACAGGATAAAAGAAGATAGATGGAATTGCCGATTGCTTTGCGTATATTTTTTTCGTTTCCGGAGCCGAAATGTTGGGAAATGACAATTCCGATTCCGGAGGAAAGTCCCAGACATAAGGAAAATAACAAGTAAGTGACGGAATTACATGCGCCCACTGATGCCAATGCATCCGCACCTATAAATTTCCCCACAATAATGGAATCAGTCATGGTATATAACTGCTGAAACAGGTTTCCTATTATCATCGGAAGAGAGAAACGAACGAGAAGTTTTAGTGGTGAACCATGTGTCATATCCTGTATAAACTGCATAAAATAATACCTTCCTTCATGCCAAACCAAATACTCTAGATCCGTTGCAGCTGTTTGGTTATTTGATTTTGTTACGACAATCATAGGTGGTATTCTTCCTAAAAACAATGTATAATAGGATTATTATTAGCACATTCGACCACTTGTGATAAAAAGGGGTAAAGAAAATGAATGAAGAGATATCTTTGGAGGATATTTTAAAGGACTTATATACCATATCGGGAATCGTGATAGTGGTTTATGATTTACACGGGAACCCTCTGGCAGAGTATCCGGATAAAGGTGCACATTTCTGCAATCTTGTAGCAGCCCTTCCTGATGGTCTCCTAAAATGCCAAAAAGCAGACAGAGAAAATTTTGAAACAGTTAAAAAGGAACGAAGATTTCATCTTTATAAATGTCATATGGGTCTTTATGAGGCAGTGGTTCCGTTGTATCATTATGGAACACTGGCAGGTTATATGATGGCAGGACAGATGCTGGAAAAGAATCCCAAGGCAAGGGCAGAGGTGTTCCAAAAGGCCCGCAGGATGAAGATAGAAAGTGATGAAGAAATAAACAAAGCTTTAGATCAGCTGGTAGAAATTGATCTTCACAGTCTTGAATCTTTTGTTACTATGTGCCGGGTTTGTGCCGACTATATCACAAACCATCACAAGTTTCCTGTACCGGATACCCATATGGCAAAAGAATTGTGTGCTTATCTGGATGAGCATTACAAAGAGCAGATAACCCTGGAAGATCTTTGCCGGGGAATGGGCTATGGCAAAACACGCTTGAATCAGCTTTTCCAGAAATATACAGGGATGTCCGTGTACCATTATCTAATGTCTGTGCGGATTCAGAAAGCCTGCGAAAGTCTGTGCAGTCCCGAAACTTCCATATACTCTGTGGCTATAAGATGCGGATTTTCCAGTCAGAATTACTTTTCACGTCAGTTTAAAAAATATATGGGATGTACGCCGGGGGAATACAGACAGAGAAACGCAATGAACACGGAAGGATTCAGACAGACAATTAATGTAAGAGACTTTTTATTATAGGTTGCTGCAGTCAGGACCGCCGTATTGACTCATAATAAACTGAGCAATCTTGGCATTAGGTGTTGTAATGTTAATTGGATACTGTAATCGCTTTTCATAATTCCACATAGATTATCTGCACGCTCCTTCCTTTTCCCATGGGAATGGCTGCTGCATCCATTTCCAGGTGTCACCGCAGGACTCTGCTGCACTGTCAATTGTCAGGGGGCCAAAGCATTTGGCATATTCCGCCAACAATTCATTGCGCTTCAGGGCCATTTTTTCATAGAAGTCAAGAGCTTTCTCATCACAGGGATGAGTGTCCAGGTACAGCAGAATATCATCTACAGCAAAGCTTACTTCATTAAGGTTCTTAAGAAGCTGGTTTCTGGAATTCTGATTATTATTACTGTACATCATCGGCAGCCACCTCTCCTTCCGCAGAATGGTTTGCATAATTGCGGGAAAATAGTTCCTACATTTAATGCATAGCATAAATCAAAGGTTGTGGTAAACTCCTGGCATGGTACATAAGCCATGGCAACAGGCATATGATCCACATGTGCATACATTTCAGCTTCAGGAGAAACTGTTCCGGGCATGCGGCAGGAACAGTTATCATTCTGCTGTCTTTCGTATCTGCAAGGTGTTCGGTCAGACTGACAAGGCGTCCTGTCAGCTATGGGCATTTGGGAGTGGCATTGTGCTCTTCCCATGCCGCAGGTGTTATTATAAGGGCGGCAGCCCGGACGGTTCATTTGACAATTTTCCATGAACAAATCCTTTCTATATTAAAACTTATGTTACTCTATATTTTATGTTATAAGGAGAAAAAGGTGTGCAGAAGATGATTTTATAAAATTTCCCCGGAAAAGCTCTTCAAAATCCCCGCAATGGCCGTATGGAGATAAGGTTTATACTCCGAAAGGGGCACAGGCTGCTGGTAAAGGATGCAGCTGTAGCAGGTGGAGCCGACCAGTTCAATGATGGTAAAAAGCATAAGCTCAGGATTGTCATAAGTGCGGCCGTTTTTTGACAAAAGATCAAGATAGGACTGGTAGAAATGGTAGTCCTCATCCGGCATTTTTTCTTCAAAGGCACCCTTAAACACACCCCAGGCCAAATTTTTGGAGATAAAAAGCAAGAGGGAGCGGTTCTGGTCCAGCACAGTAAGAATGTAATCAATAATGAAGTAAAGCTGATCTTCAAACTCTGTCAGGGTTGTTTTCTTTAAAGCTTCATGAGCCTTGAAAAACAGTTCCCCTGTCTTATGGGAAACAAGTTTGTTGCGGATATCGTACTTATCTTTGAAATACAAATAAAAGGTTCCCTTAGCGACCCCGGCTTTTTCTACAATGTCTGAAATTGTGGTCTTGGCAATGCCTTTTGTGGTGAACAGCTCAAAGGCGGTATTGTACAGGGCATCTTTTTTCTTCTTCTTATTTAATTCCAATTTTCCCAAACGAAAACCTCCTTTGAAATCAAATGGTTCATTTTGCGTTTTCATGTTATCTTTTATTTTAAACAAAAATGACTAGAAGTCAATATATTAAATTTATATAAATTCAAAAATAGATATTGACTATTAGTCATTTTTGGTATATAACATTCCTTGTGTTAAAAAATGACCATTAGTCATAAAATAAGGTGATGTATCTAATAGAGGAAGAAGGAGGATATGATGATCAAGGCGGGCAAGTGGATAGCGAAGCATAAGAAATTTATAATTTTCTTGGGAATATTGCTGTTGATTCCTTCGGTTATGGGGGTTATAGGTACAAGGGTGAATTACGATATCCTGAGTTATCTGCCGGATTCGCTGGAGACAGTGAAGGGGCAGGATATCATGGTGGATGAGTTTGGAATGGGCGCATTTTCCATGGTGGTTGTGGAGGATATGGAGTTAAAGGATGTGGCAGCCTTAAAAGAGGATATTGAAGGTGTTGACCATGTGAAGGATGTGCTGTGGTATGACAGTGTGATGGATCTGAGTGTCCCGGTGGAGATGCTTCCCAATAATCTGAAGGAGGCTTTTTTCAAAGGGGATGCGACTATGATGATCGCTTTGTTTGACAATACAACCTCCTCCGATGAAGCAATGGAAGCAGTAAGCCAGATGAGGAAAATCACCTCAGAGAAATGTTTTGTCAGCGGTATGACAGGTGTAGTCACGGATATTAAGAATATTTCATTGAAAGAAATGCCGGTTTATGTAGTGATCGCTGCAGTATTATCGCTTTTGGTACTGTGCCTGGCAATGGATTCCCTGGTGGTTCCTGTATTGTTTCTGGTCAGTATAGGAGTGGCAATTCTCTACAATCTGGGAAGTAATATTTTCCTGGGGGAGATTTCTTATATTACCCAGGCCTTGACTGCGGTACTGCAGCTTGGGGTTACAATGGATTACTCTATCTTCTTATTAAATTGTTATGAAGAAAATAAGAAGAGATTTCCCGGTGATAATGAGAGGGCTATGGCTCATGCTATTTCCAATACCTTTAAATCCGTGGTGGGAAGCTCTGTGACCACGGTGGCCGGATTTATTGCATTGTGCTTTATGACCTTTACCCTGGGACGTGATATCGGAATTGTCATGTCAAAGGGTGTCATCATAGGCGTGATATGTTGTGTGACCTTACTTCCGTCCATGATCTTAGTGTGTGATAAGGCCATTGAGAAAACCCGGCACAGATCGATCATCCCTAATCTGGATAAGGTGTCAGGATTTCTCACAAAGCATTATAAAATCTGGATCCTGCTTTTTCTGGTAATGCTTTATCCTGCCATTTATGGAAATAACCATACACAGGTATATTATAATATTGATAAATCTCTTCCGGCCAGCCTGCCCAGCAATACGGCAAATGCCGAGCTTGAGGATGTGTTTCAGATGAATACAGTACACATGGTTCTTCTGGAAAAGGGAATGGATGCAAAGGATAAATCCAATATGCTGAAGCAGATCGAGGATGTGGACGGTGTGAAGTGGGCTCTGGGTGTGAACTCCTTTATCGGGCCGGCATTTCCGGACACTATGATCCCCAAGGATATCCGCAAGATGCTGGAAAGTGACAATTATGAGCTTCAGTTTGTCTGCTCTGACTACAGGGCGGCTACGGACGAGGTAAACGCACAGATCGAAGATATCCAGAAGATCGTTAAGAAGTATAGTCCATCTTCCATGGTGATCGGTGAAGCGCCTCTTACCAAGGATTTGGCAGATGTGACAGATGTGGATCTGAAAAATGTAAATATTATTTCCATTGCTGCTATATTTGTGATCATCATGATCGTATTCAAATCCATATCCTTACCCTTTATCCTTGTGGCGGTGATCGAGTTTGCCATCTGCGTTAACATGGCAGTTCCCTATTTCCAGGGAACCACCTTACCTTTTGTGGCAAGTATTGTCATCGGCACCATACAGCTGGGCGCTACAGTGGATTATGCTATTTTGATGACAAGCAGATATCAGAAGGAGCGGCATCTTGGCAGGAGTAAAAAAGAAGCTATTGCCATTGCCCATAAGAGTTCCATGAAATCCATTTTAATCAGCGGATGCAGCTTTTTTGCGGCAACCTTTGGAGTGGGGCTGTATTCCCAGGTGGATATGATCGGCGCCATCTGTACCTTACTTTCCCGGGGGGCGATCATAAGTACATTAGTTGTTCTGCTGGTGCTTCCGGCCATGTTCATGATTTTTGATCCTGTTATCTGTCATACCTCTGTGGGCTTTCTGCCAAAGAAGGAGAAAACCAAGAAAGCAGGTCAGACTACGGTGAGTCAGGGTGCAGGGAATTGATGATAAAAATATTGAAGAGAATCTCAAGTCAGACAGCTGTCCCTGGAGCGTGTATGAGGACAGCAGCAAGTTCAGGAAAGGAGTTGTAAGATATGAACAGAAACAGAAAAATAGCAGCCGCCTCCTTGGCGGCCGGGGTGGCAGTGGTGCTGGGAGCCGGGCCGGTTCTGGCTGCAGCCCAGGGTGCTGGTGTGTCCAAGGAAGAGACTGTATATGTAAATGCGGCAGCAGACGGTGAGGCAGAGGATATCACAGTATCCGACTGGCTGAAAAACTCAGGGGAAGCAAAAGATGTGACTGATGTGTCAGAGCTGGAAGATATTAAGAATGTGAAGGGGGAGGAGACTTTTTCACAGGATGGAGAGCTTCTTACCTGGAACACAGATCAGTCAGATATTTATTACCAGGGAACCACAAATAAAGAACTGCCTGTGGCAATGAAAATTACTTATTATCTGGACGGAGTACAGGTTTCCCCGGAGGAACTGGCAGGCAGGAACGGTCATCTCAGGATGCAGGTTTCCTATAATAATAATGTTAAAAATAAGACTAAGGTGGATGGGAAAATAGTGGAGGTGTATGCTCCCTTTGTAATGGTAACGGGTATGTTCCTGTCCACAGAGCATTTTACAAATGTCACAGTTGAGAATGGGAAAGTGGTATCAGACGGTGACAAAAATATTGTCATGGGTATTGCAATGCCTGGTCTGAAGGACAGCCTGAATGTGAAAGAACTGGATGATAAGGTGGAGATACCGGAAGGCTTTACTGTGGAAGCAGATGTGACGGATTTCACCATGGGATCTACTTTTACCATGGGGAGTGCTGATATATTAAAGGATCTAGATGTGGACAGTATCGGGGATATGGATGACTTAAACGAGGCCATAGATAAGCTTACGGATGCATCTCTTGATCTTGTTGACGGTACGAAGAAAATGTACGATGGAACTTCTGAACTGGATGAGAAATACCAGGAATTTTATGATGGGATCGGAACATTAAAAACAGGAGTAACGGATTTAAATGATGGGGCGTCCTCATTGAAGGACGGGATTTCTGCTTATACACAAGGTGCCGACACCCTTGCTTCAGGGGTACAGGAATATACCGGCGGTGTGGGAACTCTGTCCGGAGCACTGGGGCAGTACAGTGACGGGGTGAATACCTTGGCTGACGGAGTTAAGACATATGTCGGCGGAAGTACCACCTTGGCAGGCGGCGTGCAGACTTATGTGAAAGGAGCAGTCACTCTGGCAGGCGGTATTGAACAGTATGTGGACGGTACAGGGCAGCTTGTGGACGGGATTGGCAGCTGTGTCCAGGGAATAGCGAAGGAAACTGACGGTATTTCCCAATATTCTCAGGGAGTAGGGGCTTTGAGCGAAGGGCTTAAGCAGTATGAAGGCGGTACCAGCCAGGTGGCAGAGGGAGTTATTGCTTATACAAATGGCGTTTCCGCTTTGGCAGAAGGGGCCAGGCAGTATGTGGGCGGTGTGTCTGCTGTGGCTGAAGGAGCAGGTGATCTGGCAGAAAACGCCTCTGCACTTCCTGCAGCCGCAGGAGCTATGGCTGAGGGACTTGAGACAGCGAAAGCAGGTGCTGATGCGCTGGCAGGAAATGGCGGGGAGATCGTGGCTCAGATGCAGGGGCTGTCAGGGCAGCTTTCTGAACTGGCAGGTTCTTTAGGCGGAGGAGGCGGGATTTCTCTTTCCGGCGGTGCAGGTACAGTTGAAAGCGGCCTTGGAACTGCAGGTTCAGCCATTGATATTCTAAGCAGTATTGATACCTCTCAGCTGGATGAGGGGACTCAGGCGGCTATCAGCCAGGCAATTGGTGTGATTGAAAGCGGTGTGGGCACAGCCCAAAGCGGACTTGGTGCATTACAGTCCGATGAAGCGGTCATGGCAGAGATCGCCGGTCAGGCTAATGGCGTACAGGAGGCTGCGGCAGCCTTAAACCAGGCAGCAGGAGCTATAAGCGCCGGGGCAGAGCAGGTACAGGGTGCATTGGCATCCGCAGGAGCGCTTCAGAGCGGCCTTGAACAGATGCAGGGCGGTCTGGAACAGCTGAACAGCGGAGCAGGTGCTTTGGCAGAAGGCGCAGGCCGTGTGAAAAACGGGCTGGATCAGCTTACCTCCCGGAATGACCAGCTTCTCGGCGGTGCTGACCAGCTTATAGAGAAAGGGCAGGAATTAAATGAGGGGGCTGAACAGTTGAAAGGGGCAGTTCCCCAGCTGATGGAAGGGGCATCACAATTGATAGAAAGTGCTCCGGTACTCCAGGAGGGTGCGGAACAACTGAATCAGGCAAGCAGCCAGCTAAAGAGCGGTTATGAGACTGCAGCAGCATCTTCAAAGGAACTTGTAAAGGGTGCAAAAACACTGAAATCTACCGGTAAGACTCTCAATGCAGGTGCATCTAAGCTACAGAGCTCCAGCACTGCCCTTGTAAAGGGGGCTGATGAGCTGGAAGCAGCTGGCGGGCAGATCAGCGGCGGCATACAGCAGGTAAGCGGGGCCACAGGACAGCTGCAAAGCGGGGCACGGCAATTGTCCTCTAACAGCTCCAGCCTTGTAAGCGGAGCCGGCCAGCTTGTGTCAGGTACAAAAGAACTCTTGGACGGAACGGATAAATTGTCAGATGGAAGTGCACAGCTTAAGGATGGTATTTCAGAGTTAAAGGACGGTGCAAAGGATCTGAATGAAGGCGCTGAGAAATTCCATAAGGAAGGGATCAAGAAGCTGAAGGATACCATAGATGATGAGCTTTCTGAAGTTTTGGACCGTCTGGAAGCCATACGTTCCGATGAAGCGGCATATACTTCATTCTCCGGAAAGAAAGAGGATATGGACGGAAGTGTGAAATTTATTATAGAGACAGCACCGATCGAAGTCCGGGATGAATAAATATCTTTGCCAAAAATCCTGCAGCCGGAGTAAGCAGTAATGGTATTACCTCCCGGAATTTACGGAATTTACAAGAGGGCAGAAACCTGCCCTCTTGTCTTGCGTCTGTAAAAAGATTCTGCTATAATGAGAACACCTAAAAGGCTGAAGAGATTTTTGCCGTAGTTTTTAGGTTCCCAAAAGTGAGGGAATGAAGAGAAAGTGTAAGGTGATATAATGGAAAAAGCTCGGCAGCAAAGGCAGCCGTTGATCACATCCGCCAAAAAAAGCAGGATAAGAAGAAAATCAGGAACGGATTATTACGATTTCAATTTGGTGGCGGTTATTGTGCTTCTGACCTGTTTTGGTCTGATCATGCTGTACAGTACAAGTGCCTATATGGCACAGGTGACATATAACGACGACATGTATTATTTTAAAAAACAGGCCATAATCAGCCTTGTGTGTATTATAGCAGCACTGGTGATCTCTAAGATCGATTACCATATTCTTACGTATTTCACCACATTGCTGTACGGTGCGGCAATCCTGCTGATGGTGCTGGTCAAGACACCCCTTGGATATGAGTCCCACGGAGCCAGGAGATGGCTCCAGCTCGGCCCGGTTCAGTTCCAGCCTGCAGAAGTGGCGAAGATTGCTGTGATCGTCTGTCTGTCCTATATGATCGTGAAGATGGGAAAGCAGATCAAGACCTTGAGGGCTTGTATGGTCCTTGGGAGTATGGGCGGTCTTCTGGCACTTATCGCCTATGTAGGAACCGACAACTTAAGTACAGCTATCATCATCTTTTGTATTACCGCAGGGCTTATTTTTATCGCCCATCCGGAAATGAGGCCGTTTTTGATCATTCTGGCTGTGGCAATTGTTGTGATCGCCGCCGCTGTAATCTTCTTGTCCAGTACATTGGAGACCAGCAGCAGCTTCCGTATCCGCCGTGTGCTTGTATGGCTGCGGCCGGAGGATTATGCGGACGGAGACGGGTATCAGACTTTGCAGGCACTGTATGCGATCGGATCAGGCGGATTTTTCGGCCGTGGACTGGGGAACAGTATTCAGAAGCTTGGAAGTGTGCCTGAGGCCCAGAACGATATGATTTTTTCCATTATCTGTGAGGAATTGGGGATTTTCGGAGGAATCATCGTGCTTCTGCTGTTCGCCTATTTATTGTATCGGCTGTTTTTCATTGCCCAGAATGCACCGGATATGTTTGGATCTTTGATGGTGAGCGGGATTTTCATACACATTGCCCTGCAGGTTATTTTTAACATCGCAGTTGTGGTAAATCTGCTGCCCAATACAGGTGTAACTTTGCCGTTTATCAGTTACGGAGGTACTTCCATTCTGTTCCTCATGGCAGAGATGGGGCTGGCATTAAGTGTGGCAAGGCAGATTAAATTCCAGGAACCGGAGGTTCTTTTGTAGGTGTTTCGTATGTTTTCCAAAATTGGCAAAATCCTCTTGACAAATAGGGGTGCAGCATATATACTTTGGTCATCAAAGTAATTGTGAAAGTTAAGATACTTGATAAAGGAGAAAAAACAAATGTTAGAAAAAATGAGTGAAATGATCGCAGAGCAGTTAAATTGTGAAGCAGCAGGCATCACATCTGAGACCTCTTTCAAGGATGACCTGGGAGCAGATTCCCTGGACTTGTTTGAACTGGTAATGGCACTGGAGGATGAGTACGGCGTAGAGATCCCGGCAGAAGAACTGAATGATCTTACCACCGTAGGCTCTGTGATTGAGTACCTGAAAAATAAAGGCGTAGAGGCATAATCTGCATAGGTCTCCTTAAGGCCGTAACAGCCTTAAGGAGAATTTTTCTATCTAATTACTTTGTATATCAAAATATTTAGCAGTCAAAAGATTCGACAGATATTGACATAGCCATGTGACAGGAATCCGGGAACCAATAGGGAGCTGCTGTGAGGCAGAGGATGTCAGGGGCTTTCATAATAAATCACACAGAAAAAGGAAGGACAAATAAATGGGCAAAACAGCTTTTATATTTCCAGGCCAGGGTGCACAGTATGCAGGCATGGGAAAAGATTTCTACGAACAGGTACCGGTGTGCCGGGATATTATTGATAAGGCATCAAAAGTCAGCGGACTTGATATCCCGGCTCTTTGCTTTGAGGAAAATGAGAAGCTACATATTACAGAATATACACAGATTGCCATGCTGGCTGTGGAGACAGCCATACTCCGTGCTCTGGAGGAGCGGGGGATCCATTCCCAGGTAAACGGAGGCTTAAGCCTTGGAGAGTACGGTGCACTTATCGCCTCAGGGGTTATGAGTGAGGAGGATGCATTCCGTGTTGTCCGTAAGAGAGGTATCTTTATGCAGGAAGCAGTGCCCCATGGAGGTGCTATGGCAGCGGTGATGGGTACAGATGCTGCATTGATTGAAGAAGTGTGTAAAAACACTGAGGGAATTGTGTCTGTTGCAAATTATAACTGTCCGGGACAGATTGTCATTACCGGGGAGGAAGGTGCTGTGGCAAAAGCAGGAGAAAGCCTGAAAGCTGCCGGAGCAAGAAGAATCGTGCCCCTTAAGGTAAGCGGACCTTTCCATTCCCAAATGCTTACCGGTGCAGGAGAAAAGCTGGGAGAGGTTTTGAAGGATGTGGAGATCCGTGAATTTTCAGTTCCTTATGTGACAAATGTGACAGCCGAATATGTGACAGAGCCTTCCAAGGTAAAAGAGCTTTTGGTACAGCAGGTTTCTTCTTCTGTCCGCTGGCAGCAGTGTGTGGAGAAGATGATAGCTGACGGAGCAGATACCTTCGTGGAAATCGGGCCGGGCAAAACCCTTGCCGGTTTTATGCGTAAAATTGACCGGAGTGTGAAGGTTTTGAATGTTGAGAAAATAGAAGACTTGGAGAAAGCAGTAAAGGAGTGTCTGTAAATGTTAAAAGATAAAGTAGCACTTGTGACCGGAGCAAGCAGGGGAATCGGAAGAGAAATCGCCCTTACACTTGCAAAAGAAGGTGCAGCGGTGATCGTGAATTATAATGGTTCCCAGGAACGTGCCCGGGAAGTAAAAGAAACAATCGAAGCACAGGGTGGACAGGCATATCTGTACCAGTGTAATGTCAGTGATTTTGCTGCCTGCGAGACTATGGTGAAAGATATCATCAAGGAATTCGGCCGCGTTGACATTCTTGTGAACAATGCAGGAATCACCAGGGACAATCTGATCATGAAAATGAAGGAAGAAGATTTCGATGCAGTCCTTAATATCAATCTGAAAGGAACCTTCAATACCATCCGTCATCTTTCCCGTCAGATGCTGAAGCAGAGAAGCGGAAAGATCATTAATATTTCTTCTGTGTCAGGAATTCTTGGAAATGCTGGACAGGCCAACTATGCCGCATCCAAGGCAGGGGTCATCGGCCTTACAAAAACCATGGCAAGAGAGCTTGCAAGCCGGGGTATTACTGTAAATGCTGTGGCACCGGGATTTGTTGACACGGAGATGACAGAGGTTTTATCCGGTGATGTGAAGGAGGCGGCCTGCGGCCAGATTCCTCTGGGAAGATTCGGAAAACCGTCAGATATTGCCAATATGGTGGCGTATTTGGCATCAGAGAAAGCAGATTATATTACCGGACAGGTCATCAGTGTGGATGGCGGCATGAATATTTAGGAGGAAACAGGCAATATGAGAAGAGTTGTGGTAACGGGTATGGGAGCAATCACCCCTATCGGCCTTAATGTAGAAGAATTTTGGAACAGTGTAAAAGAAGGAAAGACAGGCTTCGGGGAAGTTACTTATTTCGACACGGCGGATTATAAAGCACATCTGGCAGCAGAGGTTAAGGGGTTTAACGCCAAGGACTATATGGATTTTAAAGCTGCCAAGCGTATGGCTCTTTTCAGCCAGTATGCGGTAGCTGCCGCGAAAGAGGCAATGGAGGATTCCGGTCTGGATATGAATGCGGAAGACCCTTTCCGTGTGGGCTGTGCCGTGGGAAGCGGAATCGGAAGCCTGCAGGTTGTTGAGCAGGAACATCAGAAGCTGATGGAGAAAGGCCCCAGAAGACTTAACCCTTTGATGGTACCTTTGATGATCTCCAATATGGCGGCAGGTAATATTTCTATCCAGTTTGGTCTTAGAGGGAAAAATATCAATGTGGTGACTGCCTGTGCATCAGGAACCAACTGTATCGGCGAAGCTTTCCGCAGCATTCAGTGCGGAGATGCTGATGTGATGGTGGCCGGGGGAACAGAGGCAGCCATTTCACCCGTAGGACTGGGAGGCTTTGCCGCCCTTACAGCACTTTCTGCTTCCACAGATCCCAAGAGATGCTCCATTCCTTTTGATAAGGAAAGAGACGGATTTGTTATGGGAGAGGGTGCAGGTATTCTTGTTCTTGAAGAACTGGAACGGGCGAAAGCCAGAGGAGCAAAAATCCTTGCCGAAGTGGTTGGATATGGAGCCACAGCGGATGCATATCACATCACATCACCCATTGAAGACGGTTCAGGTGCGGCAAAAGCCATGGAAATGGCAGTAGCCGAGGCAGGGATCACCACAGATGAATTATGGTATATCAATGCCCATGGAACAAGCACTCACCACAATGATTTATTTGAGACAAATGCCATTAAGAACGTTTTCGGCGAACATGCAAAGGAAATGAAAATAAATTCCACAAAGTCAATGATCGGTCATCTTCTGGGAGCAGCAGGAGCTGTTGAGGCGATCACCTGTGTGAAAGAGCTTCAGGAAGGATTTATCCATGAGACTGTGGGATATCAGGTGCCGGATGAGGACTGTGACCTGGACTATGTGACAAATGGACCGGAAAAAATGGATATCAAATATGCCCTCAGCAATTCCCTTGGCTTTGGGGGACACAACGCAACCCTTCTTCTTAAAAAATACTAGAGCGCGTTTGAAAATTCATTCCGACACACTCTACAGCGGATACGTCAAAAAAAATCCGGGAGGACAGAACAAAATGGAATTTGAAAAGATCATAGAATTGATTCATGCGGTCAGTGATTCGAATCTGACACAGTTTCAGATACAGGACGGAGATTTTAAAATCTCCATGAAAACAGACAAGGAAATCAAGCAGATAACGGTGACAGCACCTCCCATACAGGCAGGATGTCCCGGAACTCCCGCTCCGGGGGCTGCCCCGGGAGAAACACTTGCGGATATGGCAGTTCCCGCAGGAACCTCCATGGGCGGAGAAGAGAAAGAGGAGATCAAAGGCAAGGTTGTGAAGTCCCCGCTGGTGGGAACCTACTATCAGTCCTCATCGCCGGACAATCCCCCCTTTGTGCAGGTAGGTGACACAGTGAAAAAAGGACAGGTCCTTGGAATTGTGGAGGCCATGAAGCTGATGAATGAGATAGAGTCAGAATTTGACGGAACAGTGAAAGAAATTCTTGTGGAAAACGAACAGATGGTGGAATTCGGACAGCCTATGTTCGTCATTGGATAAGGAGGAGCGGCAATGAAATTAAACACGAAGGAAATTATGGAGATCATCCCCCACAGACAGCCATTTCTGCTCATTGACACCATCGAGGAGCTGGAACCGGGGATCCGTGCTGTAGGAAGGAAATGTGTGTCCTACAATGAACCGTATTTTGCCGGCCATTTCCCGGGCGAGCCGGTTATGCCGGGAGTTCTCATCGTGGAGGCGCTGGCTCAGGTTGGATCGGTTGCCATATTAAGCAAGCCGGAGAATAAAGGAAAAATCGGATATTTCGGGGCCATCAACAGTGCGAAATTCAAAAATAAAGTGCTGCCCGGTGATGTCCTTACTCTGGAAGTGGAAATCATTAAAGAAAAAGGCCCCATCGGAGTGGGCAGGGCAAAAGCAGTAAAACAGGACGGCAAAGTGGCAGTGATCGCTGAGCTGACCTTTGCAGTGGGAGCATAAGCCTATGTTTAGTAAGATATTAATTGCAAACCGCGGGGAGATCGCGGTGCGTATCATACGGGCCTGCAGGGAGATGGGGATACGGACAGTTGCCGTTTACTCTGAGGCAGACAGAGAAGCCCTTCATACACAGCTTGCAGATGAGGCAGTGTGTATCGGCAAGGCAGCGTCCAGGGACAGCTATCTTAATATGGAGCGTATCTTGAGTGCCACTGTGGCATCCCGGGCAGAAGCCATCCATCCGGGATTCGGATTTCTCTCAGAAAACAGCCGTTTCGTGGAAATGTGCGAGAAATGTAATGTGAGTTTTATCGGGCCTTCCGCAGAGCTTATTTCCAGGATGGGAAATAAATCCGAGGCAAAGAATACCATGCGTCAGGCAGGTGTTCCGGTGGTACCGGGGACAGAAGACCCTGTCTATACGGTTGAGGCGGCCAAGAAAGCGGCGCAGAGCATCGGTTTTCCCATTATGATCAAAGCCTCCTCAGGAGGCGGCGGCAAAGGGATGCGCGTTGCATACAATGAGGCGGAGCTAGAGACTAATTTTGTGACAGCCCAGCAGGAATCCATACATGGCTTCGGGGATGACACTATGTACCTTGAGCGTTTTGTGGAAGCACCCCGCCATGTGGAAGTGCAGATCATGGCAGACAAGCATGGCAATGTGATCCATTTGGGAGAGCGTGACTGTTCCATTCAGAGACGCCACCAGAAAATGATAGAGGAATCTCCTTGTGTGGCCCTCTCAGAGGAACTTCGGAAAAAGATGGGAGATACGGCTGTACGTGCAGCTAAGGCTGTGGGATATGAAAACGCAGGAACCATAGAATTTCTTCTTGATAAATCCGGCGACTTTTATTTTATGGAGATGAACACCAGGATACAGGTAGAGCATCCTGTTTCCGAATTTGTGTCAGGAGTGGATCTGGTGAAGGAACAGATCCGTGTGGCAGCAGGGGAGAAGCTCAGTGTGCTTCAGGAGGATATTGTCCTTCGGGGACATGCCATTGAGTGCAGGATCAATGCAGAAGATCCTGACAACCATTTCCTTCCCTGCCCGGGGACGATCACAAGACTTCACCTTCCCGGAGGCAACGGCGTGCGGACAGATACAGCTATGTACACCGGATATGCTATTCCTCCTCACTATGATTCTATGATCGTGAAAGTGATCGTACATGACCGTGACCGTGACAGTGCCATCAGGAAAATGATCAGCACCCTGGGGGAAGTAGTTGTGGAGGGTGTGAAAACCAATATAGATTTCCAGTATGAGCTTTTGAACAATCCTGATTTTCAGTCCGGGGAGGTAACAACGAATTTCATTCCTGAGCATTATCCGGATTTATAAGCAAATGTGCCCAGAGATAAAGGAGAATGAAAATGGCGGACTTGAAGAAATTTTTTAAAAAAACAGTTCCTCAGGAGGAGCCGGCCAAAGCCCCTTCTGTGCCTGAAGGCTTATGGGTAAACTGCCCGAAATGCGGTGAGATGGTGTATAAAGAAGATGTTTCCGGCCACTCCTATGTATGTCCAAAATGCGGAGGATATTTCCGCATTAAGGCAAAGACAAGAATCCGTTCCGTGGTGGACAAGGACTCTTTTAAAGAGTGGTTTACCGGTATAGAGAACGGGAATCCTCTGGAGTATCCGGGATATCCGGAAAAAATTCAGGCGCTGAAAGAAAAGACGCATCTTGACGAGGCAATCCGTATCGGAGAAGCTACAATGGACGGTGTTCCTGTTGTTATCGGTGCCATGGATGCCCGTTTTCTCATGGCCAGCATGGGTTACGTTGTAGGTGAAAAGATCACCAGAGCATTTGAAGAAGCTTCAAAGCGCAGACTGCCGGTGATCCTCTTCTGTTGTTCCGGCGGTGCCAGGATGCAGGAAGGAATGGTGTCATTGATGCAGATGGCAAAGACCTCTGCGGCAATTAAACGACATTCCAGGGAAGGACTCCTTTACATTCCCGTGCTTACCGACCCCACCACCGGGGGCGTGACGGCAAGCTTTGCCATGCTGGGGGATATTATCCTGGCGGAACCGGGAGCCTTGATCGGCTTTGCCGGGCCAAGAGTGATCCAGCAGACCATCGGGCAGAAGCTGCCGGAGGGATTCCAACGGTCAGAATTTCTGGTAGACCACGGCATTATTGACGGAATCGTGCCGAGAGAGCAGATGAGGAAGGTTCTTTGCAGCCTAGTGAAGATCCATGGGAAACCCTGTGCCTATGGAAATTTTCCGGCAGAAATTCCTGCAAGGACAATAGAAACCTTCGGCAAAAAGAAAAAGGTAAGGAAATCTTCAGATATGACGGCTTGGGACAGAGTGCTCACAGCGAGAAGCAGCCAGCGGCCCACAAGCCTTGAATATATATACAGTATTTTTGACAACTTTATGGAATTGCACGGAGACAGAGCGTTCCGTGATGACGGTGCAGTGGTGGGAGGAATCGCCATGCTGGACGGACAGCCGGTGACAGTCATCGGCATCCAGAAAGGCCGGACCACCAAGGAGAATATCAGCCGTAATTTCGGTATGCCTTCTCCGGAAGGATACAGAAAAGCCTTACGTCTCATGAAGCAGGCTGAGAAATTCCAAAGAGCAGTGATCGCCTTTATCGATACACCCGGCGCTTTCTGCGGAGTGGAGGCGGAAGAACGTGGACAAGGGGAAGCCATTGCAAGGAATCTTATGGAAATGTCGGATTTGACAGTGCCTGTCCTCTCTATCGTCATTGGAGAAGGAGGCAGCGGAGGAGCCTTGGCCTTAGGAGTGGGAAATGAAGTGTGGATGATGGAAAATTCAACTTATACCATTCTGTCCCCGGAAGGTTTTGCATCTATTTTGTGGAAAGACAGCAAGCGTGCTCCTGAGGCTTCGGAGGTTATGAAAGTCACTGCCGCCCAGCTGAAGGAGATGGGGATCATCGAGAGGATCATCCCGGAAGAATATCCGGCAGGGGAAGAAAATCTGGATGAGATTTCCGAGTATATGAAGATCCGTATGAAAAAATTTCTTTCCGCACAGGAGGGAAAAAGTAAGGATGAAATTGCTGCCCAGCGCTATGAAAGGTTCCGGAGGATGTGAACCCTTATGGGATTCATCTTTCATGGGCTTGCGGCGTAACTGTTCATGGTTCTGAACAGTTACCAAAATGTATTGTTTTATGTTGAAAACATGCCTGTTACAGCGTATAATATTAAATATGAAAAGGGAAAAAGATGCTTGCGTATTGCGGCATCTTTTCCTGTATAGCCCGGAAATTGTAACAGTCCAGGCCAGCCTTGACTGTTAACGGAAATTTGCAGTTATCTACAGGAACGGGAGGGAAGAATATGGAATATTACAAAGAAAAGATCAGTTGGCTGAGACAAACGATAGAAAGGAGTAATTACATGGTATGCCTTATGGGCGTACGGGTCAGTTCTCAATGCGGGTGCACCAATTATCGGGATGAGCATGATGCATACGTTATTGAAGGTAAATACGGATATTCCCCCGAAGAAATGTTCAATGCAACATTTTACAATACAAGAGTAGAGCAGTTTTATGAGTTTTATAAGAACGATATGATAAATGTGCTGGGTGAGGTTGGTGAGGGTCTCAAGACTATGCAGAGACTTGAAGCCAGAGGAAAATTAAAAAGCATTATAACCAGAGATATTTTTTCTCTGCCCAAAAGAGCCGGGTGCAGAAATGTATATGAACTCCATGGGAGCGTGTTCAGCAACCATTGTCCCCATTGCGGGAAGCAGTATTCCCTGGAATACATACAGCAGAGCGACGGAGTACCTAAATGCCAGGTGTGCGGAACCGTGATCCGTCCGGGTGTTTCCATGATCGGAGAGATGGTGGACAATGGATTGATCTCCAGGGCTGCAGAGGAGGTGCAGAAGGCAGATACACTTCTTGTCATGGGCTGTAATCTGAAATCCCAGCTGGCGAATACATTCCTCAGATATTTTACAGGGGAACAGCTGGTGCTTCTTAACAGTCAGGAGCATTTTGCCGATAAAAAGGCAGATTTGGTAATCCACGGAAAACCTATGGACATTTTGAAGGATTTAGGTATATAATAGGCAGGTTGAAAGAATAATCATAGGAGAGCTGAGAAGGTCATGAGTAAACTTAGGACAAGATTTGCACCGAGTCCCACCGGAAGAATGCATGTGGGAAATTTAAGAACTGCATTATATGCATATCTGATCACCAAACACGAGGGCGGGGATTTCATTCTCCGTATAGAAGATACAGACCAGGAACGCTATATGGAAGGCGCCGTGGACATTATTTACCGTACAATGGAGAAGACAGGTCTGATCCATGATGAAGGCCCTGACAAGGACGGAGGCTTTGGCCCTTATGTGCAGAGCGAGCGTCAGGCATCAGGTGTTTATCTGGAATATGCCAGGAAGCTGGTTGAACAGGGAGATGCTTATTATTGCTTCTGCCAGAAGGATGAGCTGGAGAATATGAAGCGCGTGGTTGCAGGAAAAGAGATTTCCATCTATGACAAGCGCTGTCTGAAGCTCACAAAAGAAGAAGTGGAGAAGCGTCTGGCAGCAGGGGAGCCTCATGTTATCCGGTTCAATATGCCCACAGAAGGGACTACCACCTTCCAGGATGTGATCTACGGAGATATCACAGTAAACAATGAGGAGCTGGAAGATTTGATCCTGATCAAATCAGACGGTTATCCCACTTACAATTTTGCCAATGTTATTGACGATCATCTTATGGGGATCACTCATGTGGTGAGAGGAAATGAGTATCTTTCCTCTGCGCCTAAGTATAACCGTATTTATGAAGCCTTCGGCTGGGAGATTCCTGTTTATGTACATTGCCCTCTGATCACAGATGAGGATCATCAGAAGCTGTCCAAGCGTTCCGGACATTCCTCTTATGAGGATCTGCTGGAGCAGGGCTTTTTGTCTGAAGCCATTGTGAACTATGTGGCACTCCTTGGGTGGAGTCCTGCAGATAACAGAGAGATTTTCAGCCTTGAGGAGCTTGTAGAGGCTTTTGACTATCATCATATCAATAAATCACCTGCTGTATTCGATATCACCAAGCTTCGCTGGATGAATGGGGAATACGTCAAAAAGATGGACCCGGATGCATTTTATGAGAAGGCCCTTCCCTTTATGAAGCAGGTACTGAAAAAGGATTATAACTTCAGGAAAATTGCCGGAATGGTGCAGACAAGGATCGAGGTATTCCCTGATATCCCTGAGCTCATCGATTTCTTTGAGGAAGTGCCGGAATATGACGCATCTATGTACTGCCATAAGAAAATGAAAACAACAGAAGAGACTTCCCTTTCTGTTCTTCAGGAAGTGATGCCCCTTCTGGAATCCCAGGAAGATTACACCAATGATGCTTTATTTGGGGCATTAAGCGGTTTCGTGAAGGAAAAGGGATATAAGAACGGCTATGTGATGTGGCCTCTTCGTACAGCAGTGTCAGGAAAGCAGATGACACCGGCAGGAGCTACGGAGATCATGGAGATCATCGGTAAGGATGAGACTATCAAACGTGTCAAGGCAGCTATAGAAAAACTGAGCAGATAAATATGAAGAAAAATCCATCTCAAGCAAGGGCAGTCGCCCACCTGTCAGGACCTATGATGGTTCTGGCAGGCCCCGGTTCGGGGAAAACCTCCGTCATTGTGGAAAGAACAGCATATTTGATCAGAGAGGGGAAGATACCGGCTTCTTCTGTTTTAGTTGTGACTTTTTCCAGAGCGGCGGCTTTAGAGATGAAGGAAAGATTCCTGAAATTCATACAGGAGGAAAGGACGGCAGTCACCTTCGGTACTTTCCACGGTGTATTTTACGGCATCCTCAAGCAGGCCTACGGTCTGGGAGCAGGGAATATTTTGTCTGAGGAAGAGAAATATGATATTTTAAGGGAGATGACACTTACTTACGGGGAAGAGATGGCACAGGAAGGAGATTTCCTTGAAGAAATAGCAAAGGAGATCAGTGTTGTAAAAGGTAACAGGATTTCCCTTGAGCATTATTATGCCTCCTGCTGCTCGGATGAGGTTTTTAGAGATATTTTTATGGGATACCGCAGGACCTTGAGGCAGAGGAGAAAGCTGGATTTTGACGATATGCTTCTTTTCTGTTATGAGCTTTTTGCCCAGAGAAAGGATATTCTGGAAGCCTGGAGAAGAAAGTTTCAATACATATTGGTGGATGAATTCCAGGATATTAACAGGCTTCAGTATGATATTGTGCGTATGCTGGCAGCCCCTTTGGATAATCTTTTTATCGTAGGGGACGATGACCAGTCTATTTATCATTTCCGGGGAGCACGGCCGGAGATCATGCTGAATTTCACTAAAGATTACCCGAAAGCAGAGACAGTGCTTCTCAATGTAAATTACAGGTGCAGCGGGAATGTGCTGAGAACGGCGATGAAAGTGATCAATGTGAATGAGAACCGTTTTGAAAAGAAGCTGTCCACCCCAAATGAGGATGGTGCGCCTGTGGCACTTCGGGAATTCCAGAATCTGAGGGAAGAGTACATAACAGTTGTACAGGAACTGAAAAGAAGGCTGGATATGGGGGAGAGCCTGGAGGATACAGCAATACTTTTCCGGACAAACCAGGAGGCAGAAGGGCTTCTTGGAGCGTTAATGGAGTATCAGGTGCCCTTTACAATGAAGGAACAGCTTCCTAATCTGTTCCGCCATTGGGTCTGCAGAAATATGCTGGCTTATCTGCGGCTTGCAGGAGGGGACAACAGCCGCAGAACCTTTCTAGAAGTGATGAACCGGCCAAACAGGTATATTGCCAGGGATGCCCTTCAGGAAAATGTAGTTTCTTTTGATGCTTTGCGGGTATATTATAAGGATAAGGACTGGATGTGCGACCGCATCACTACCCTGGAGACTCATCTCCGTATCCTGGGCACGCTTACTCCCTATGCTGCCGTTAATTTTATCCGGAAAGGTATGGGATATGAAGAATACTTGCGGGAATATGCAGGATATCGTAAAATAAAACCAGAGGAACTTATGGAGGTACTTGACAGGATACAGGAGAGTACCAAAGGGATGAAAACCCTAAAGGAGTGGGAAGATCATATAGAAGATTACACTCTTAAATTAGCAGAGCAGGCCAGGAAGCAGAAGACAAAGAGAGAAGGGGTTGTCATATCAACTCTTCATGCTGTGAAGGGCCTGGAATATGACCAGGTTTATATCCTGAATGTAAATGAAGGAAGCATCCCTTATAAAAAAGCAGTTCTCGAGGAAGCCGTGGAAGAGGAGCGCAGGCTTTTTTATGTAGGTATGACACGTGCCAGAAAGAGGCTGGCCCTGTGTTATGTGAAGCGTCAGTTTGAGAAGGAGCGGGAGCCTTCCCGTTTCTTAGAGGAGACGGAGCTATGAAAAGTGTCATTTATTTTACCAGACCGGGAGAAGAATATGCCAACCGGAATATGGAGCACATGATCGGGGAAAAGCTATTGGAGACAGGGCTTCGAAGAGAGTACGGGCTTGACCTGGCCTTTGAACCAAGGGCGGCAGGGGAACATGGAAAACCTTTTTTTACCCTCCAGCCGCAGATCCATTATAATATCACCCACTCAGGAGAGTATGTGGCCTGTATTTTCGCCGGTGAGGAAGTGGGAATTGATATACAGAAGCATAAAAAGGCAAATTATGAGAGAATGCTGGAGCGAATGGTACCGGCTCATATGATCCGGGAGATTCTGGAGGCTGACGAGCCGGAGAAGGCTTTTTTTGCCCAGTGGGTGCTCAGGGAGGCATATATTAAATGGACCGGCGAAGGCTTGTCAAGGGATCTGCGCACCATTCCTATGGACAGCGGCCATTATATCCTGCTGGACTTAGATCCCGGCTACAGCGGGGCAGTGTGGTCAAAGGATGTACTTGATATCCGGTGGGAATATGAAGAGATACATTTGGAGCAGAATCTGGACTGCCGGTTAAACGGACAGGAACAGAAATAAAAAAACTACAGAGCTGAGAGACATAATGAACAGAGAGAAGAAGAGGGAAATACGGATATTCGTGCTGAAGCTTCTGATGATCGTCATAGTGCTTGTGGCTTCTTTTTTCGGGTATGCATTTGTGTACAGAGGGAAGACAGAGCCGCCGGCTAAGTATCATGTGACGAATCAGGATGCAGCAGTGTATTCGCTGCGCGGGCAAGTGCAGATGCTGTCCCAGAAAGAGGATTTGATAGCATTTGCATTTGAAGACAGGAAAAATGAAAAAGAATATGGAACGTATATCATCCCAGGCTTAAAGTATACCAGGACTCTTCTGACTGCTGAGGGCGGTACCCAGGCTACCTGTACGTCTATGACACCCCAGGGGCTTGCGGTCACGGAAGAGTATGTGCTGATCAGCGCATACTGCCATACCGGAAAGCACAACTCTGTGATTTATGTGATCAATAAAGACAGCCACAGATTTGTAAAGGAAATCATTCTGCCGGGCCGGCCTCATGTGGGCGGTTTGGCTTATGACGCTGAACATAAGATGATCTGGTATTCCTCCAATACCAGCGGTATTGCCCAGGCTGTGAGCATTACCCTGGATGCCGTAAAGGCATATGACTATATGGAGGGTCACAGACCGATCACAATAAACCAGTCGATCAGCCTTTACGGTATTGTGAGAGACTCCTTTATGACATTTTATGAGGGCTGCCTTTATGTTGGGTGCTTTAATAAGTACACCCAGAGCAGTATCGCCAGATATGCCGTAGACAATGAGGGTAAACTGGTGACAAAGTTTGATCAGGGACTTGGTATGGATTTCGAAATGGCAGTCCCTTTGGATTATTCAACTATTTCGGAACAAGCTCAAGGGATGGCGTTCTATAAGGATAAGCTGCTGCTTTCTCATTCCTTTGGTATCCTGCCATCCCGGGTGGTGTTCTATGAACAGTCGGACAAACGGCTGTATGTAAACGAGAACTCTGCCAAAAGTTATCGCTTTCCGGAGCGGATGGAACAGATTTTCGTAGAAGGAGATAATCTGTATATTTTATTTGAGTCAGGCGCCTATGCATACCGCGCCTCCTCTGCTAATATTGTGGACAGGGTATTAAAGCTTAGTCTTCCTAAAATGGAAGAGCATGAAGAACGCAGGGCAAATGAACGGGTCTTTCAGGATTAAGAAAGACCCGGACGTTTGCTCTTTTTTGTGGAGGGAATGGAAGCGGGCCGGTATTGTCCGGATCACAGAAGGAGAATCAGTAAGGCGTGATCCTTTCTGTGTACTAATTTGAGATTGTCCACATATATTAAGTGTAAGAGGTGAGTCAAATGGATGCAAATCAGATTCAAAACCTGTTTGCCGGAAGCATCCGTCAGCTTTTGATGGAGGCAGACCTTGATTATGATAAATTATATGAAATACGTTTGCGGGTGGGAAGGCCCTTGTTTCTTACCTATGACGGAGGAGAGTGTTTTCTCCGGAAGAGAGGGAAGGGGCAGTATCTTGTCACCCAGGAGGATTTAAAAGAAACCTTGGAGTACGTAAGCGGGTACTCACTATATGCATATGAGGATGAAGTGCGTCAAGGATTTTTAAGTGTTCAAGGGGGACATCGTGTGGGGGTTACCGGAAAAGTCATTTTGGACGGGGACCGTATACGGGGAATGAAATATATCTCCTGTATCAATGTACGTCTGGCGCACCAAATACCGGGATGTGCGGAAACAGTGATGCCGTATATCCAGAAAAAAGACTGGGTGGCCCATACCTTGATCGTCTCTCCGCCCCGCTGCGGCAAGACAACACTTCTCAGAGATATTATCAGGCAGCTGAGCAACGGGAGGGATGGGATTCCCGGACTGACTGTGGGAGTGGTTGATGAGAGGAGTGAGCTGGCAGGCTGTTACCAGGGTATTCCCCAGAATGACCTGGGTATGCGTACAGATATTCTGGACGGCTGTCCGAAGGCAGAAGGGATGCAGATGCTCATCCGTTCCATGTCTCCGTCAGTGGTGGCGGTGGATGAGCTGGGAAAAGAAGAAGATTTCAAGGCAGTGGAATCAGTGATCCATTGTGGATGTAAGCTTATTGCAACGGCACATGGGAATTCACTGGAGGATATTCTCAACCAGCCCTTTTTCCGGAGACTCTTGGAGGAGAAGGTTTTTGAGAGGTACATTCTTCTCGGAAAGACGGACAGGGCAGGGGTTGTGGAAGGTATTTTTGACGGGGACGGCTGTTTATGCTGAAGATGACCGGCTTGATCCTTATAATGACAGCGGGAGCGGGACTTGGCTTTTGCAGCAGCTTTGCCCTTACAAGACGGGAGCGGGCCATGGGCATGCTTTTGCGTATGGTCATATATCTGAAAGGTGAGATCCGTTACGGAAATGCTTCCCTTCACGATGCATTCGGCGGTGCTGCCCGTAAGCTTCCGGGGGAATACGCTGCATTTATGAAGGCAGTTGCCGGGGAAATGAGGAATAATACAGGACAGCCCTTCGGTGAGATTTTCCGAAATTGTGCTGTACAGTATCTGGATGGGATTGGACTTACTGAGGAGGAACGGGAGAAATTCTTTTCCCTGGGGGAGCATCTGGGATATCTTGACCTGGATATGCAGATGAAACAGCTGGAGCTTTATGAACAGGAGCTGGAGCGGTCAATACAGGAGCTTAAGACAGAGATGCCGGCAAAAAAGAAGGTATATCAAAGCCTGGGGATTCTTGGGGGTATCCTTCTGGCGGTTCTGGTATGGTAGGCAGAGGCGGCTGTGGATCTTCACGGCTTCCAGGTGGGGGAAAGGAGGAGTAATTGGAGGTCAGTATTATATTTAAAATCGCGGCGGTTGGAATCCTGGTCTCCGTTCTTTCGCAGATACTCAAACACAGCGGCAGGGAAGAACAGGCATTTCTGGTAAGCCTTTCCGGGCTGCTGATCGTTTTATTCTGGATCGTGCCATATATTTATGATCTTTTTCAAAGTATTCAGCAGCTATTCGCATTATAAAAAGCAGCGCAGGAGGTAACAGGCAAGGCCTGTACCAGAATGAAGCTGCAGTGAATGCAGCATGGGAGGTAACAGGTACAACCTGTACCAGAATGAAGCTGCAGTAAATGCAGCGCAGGAGGTAACTATGGATATTGTGAAGATTTCTCTTCTGGGTGTGGGTGGCGTCATGCTGGGATTCCTTTTGAAGGGTACCAAGCCGGAATACGCCTGCTTTATCACCATGGGGATAGGGCTTTTGATTCTGGGACTGGCAGTGGGAAAGCTCAGGTATCTTTTCGAAACTCTGGAAAAATTACGTGAAAGCCTTCCGGTGGACAGCAGTTATATCGGCACTTTGGTAAAGATGATCGGAATTACATATATAGGACAATTTTCGTCCGGTATTTGTAAGGATGCAGGATACCAGGCTACGGGGGCGCAGATCGAACTGTTCTGCAAACTTTCTATTATGGTGCTGAGTATGCCTATTCTTCTGGCGCTGCTGGAGACGATCCAGGAGTTTCTTGCGTGAGGGGGAAGATGAGGGAGACAATAGTGCTGGCGGCGATGTTTCTCATCCTTGGCTTTGTCTGTACAGTTACGGTCATGGGGGCTGTTTCCGGGGAAGAAAGAACAGCGGGAACAGGGCAGGAAATCCAGCAGCAGATTGGGCAGGAAACAAAGGGAAGTGAAACGGAAGATGTGCAGGGCATGGAACTTCAGGAAGATCTTGTGGAGGATATGGATTTTTCAGAGGTCCAGAATATGATAGACGGGATGCTGGGAAAGAACAGCTTCTCCTTTTCCAAGGCGTTGAAAGGCCTTTTGGCAGGGGAGGAGGTATTTTCAAAAGAGGCGGTGCAGGAATTTCTGCATGGCCTTTTCTTTTCCCGTTTAGAACAGGAGAAAGGCACATTTTTTAAAATTCTTCTGTTAGTGCTGCTGGCAGCTATCTTTTCAAATTTTGCCCAGGTATTTGACAACGGGCAGATTGGGGAGATTAGTTTTTATGTGGTATATCTTCTCTTGTTCATGATGCTGATGGATACCTTTTCTGCTTTGAGTACCTCCCTGTCAGAGAATCTGTCATGGATGTCAGAGTTTATGAAAGCCTTGTCACCTGCGTACTTTATGGCAGTGGCCGCATCCTCCGGAGCAGCTACCGCAGCCGTTTTTTATCAGGGAGTCCTGCTTCTTGTATGGCTGATCCAGTGGATACTTGTCACTGTGCTGCTGCCGGGGGCAAATCTCTACATTTTGCTGCAGCTTGTAAATAACCTGTCAAGAGAAGAAATGCTCAGTAAGCTGGCAGAACTTCTGGGAACAGCCATAGGCTGGGCATTGAAAACGCTTCTGGGACTTGTGGTAGGGCTTCAGGTAGTGAAGAATCTGGTGGCACCGGTGATGGACTCCTTAAAGAGAAGTGCCATTGGCAAGACGGCCAGCGCCATTCCCGGAATCGGAAATGCCATCAATATGGTCACAGAGCTGGTGGTGACAAGTGCTGTACTGGTGCGGAATTCCCTGGGAGTTGTGGTGCTTGTGGTCCTGGTGCTTATCGGTGCAGGCCCTGTGATCCATTATACCATGATGTCCCTTGCTTACCGCCTGCTTGCCGCATTGTCCCAGCCGGTATCGGACAAGCGTATGGTGGGATGCCTCAGTACCATGGGGGAGGGGTGTGCCATTCTTTTGCGGATCCTTCTCACAGCAGAAGTCTTGTGTATGCTCACCTTTGTGATTCTCATGGCAAGCTTTGGAGGTGGCAGATGAAAGAAGAAATTTATGAGTGGATGAAAAACCTGGCAGTGTTTTATATTTTGCTCACTGCTGTGCTTCATCTGGTGCCTAATGATAAATATGAACGTTATGTACGGTTCTTTATGGGGCTGCTGCTGATCTTTATGCTGTGCACCCCTATTTTTTCTATTTTCGGAAAGAGCCAGGAACTTCGGGATACATTCCAGTCTTTCTATAGGCAGGAATCTGCACTGAGAGAAGAACAGGAAATGTCGAATCTGCAGGAACTATATCTGAAACAGGGGTATGCCTCGGAAATTGAAGAAAAAATTTTACAATCTTTGAAAAATAGAGGCATAGAGCTGACAGATGTGGAAGTACATATAGAAGGAGAGCGTGTGACTGCTGCGCTCTGCGTGGAAGAACAACCAAACGAGGAGCAGGAAAGGGGGATTGCAGATGGACTCATGGAAGCCTGCGGAATCCGGCAAGGAGAGTATCAAATCAAAATTGCTGAACATGAGCCGAACACAGTGGGTGGTACTGCTGCTTCTGGGGGTGCTTCTGGCCGTGATGGCGCTGCCGGTGTCTCATAAGAGCGGGGAGAGTACGCCGGGAATCGTGAAGGACAGCGCCGGGAGCAGTCTGGATGCAGAAGATAAAAGTGAGCTTGAGAAAAAACTGGAATCCCTCCTTTCCAATGTGGAAGGAGTGGGACGTGTACAGGTCATCCTTATGACCGGGGAAGAGAAAGACGCTCAAGGATTTTACAATTCCGGAGGAACGGTTGTGACAGGAGTCCTGATCGCAGCGGAAGGCGGAGATAATTCTGTGGTGATACAGAATATTCAGCAGGCAGTTATGGCATTATTTCAGGTGGAAGCCCATAAAATTAAAGTAATGAAAATGAAATGAGGAGAGAAAAAGTGAAAAAAATCATGAAAAAGAATCAGGTCATCATCACCTCACTGGCAATCCTGATTGCAGTAGCCGGATATCTCAACTTCGCTGATGTGGATCTGGGATTCAGGGATAAGGAGGCAAGTACGGACAGCAGCAGTATCCTGGACGAAGTCAATTATGACCTGACAGATGAAACAGCCCTTCTGGATGAGAACGGGGCAGATGGCGGGATAACGGGAATGGAGAGCCAGGACACCAGTACACCCGGTGAAGCCGTACTTACAGGGTCTTCTAATTTTGCGGCCCAGGCAAAACTTTCCAGGGAACAGATACGTTCTCAGAACAAGGCAGATTTACAGGATATTATCAATAATCAGGATATTGGAGATGAGCAGAAACAGGAGGCTATCAACACAATGGTATCCATGACTGAGCTGACAGAGAAGGAAGCAGCGGCAGAACTTCTTCTGGAAGCCAAAGGATTTGAGAATGTGATCGTGAACCTTACAGGAGAAACAGCAGATGTGGTTGTCCCTGATATTGAACTGGGGGAGGCACAGCGTGCCCAGATAGAAGATATTGTTAAACGTAAGACAGGAATTGCTGCAGAGAATATCATAATCACACCCTTAAGTCAGACTCAGGAGGAAAACGGGAATAAGGATACAGGCGTGTCCGATGCAGACGATGACTCTGACACTGATGACGATGATTCAGATGATGACAGCGATGAGGCAGAGGACAGCGAAACCTCTGCACAGACCTATGACGGATATGAGATTGATACGGAAGGGATTTACGATTGAGTCCGAAAGCCCCTTACTGACCAACAAGCAAAAAGAGCTGCCTGAAAAAGGGTAAGGCTTTCTGTGACTGAAAATCATAGAAAGCCTTTTGCCATAAATGGAGTACACCGTGCATGTACCTCTGAAAATCCCTTGACAGTTCAGTATTCCATATACTAGAATAGTAACGTTGTAATATTTGGAAATAATAATCGGAAATGAGTATAGGAGGCCAATCGTGTCGAAGTATACGAAAGAAATAGAAAAAAGAAGAACCTTTGCCATCATCTCCCACCCGGATGCGGGCAAGACCACACTCACAGAAAAGTTCCTGCTGTACGGCGGGGCTATTAATCTGGCCGGGAGTGTGAAGGGTAAGGCAACAGCCCGCCATGCAGTGTCTGACTGGATGGAGATAGAGAAAGAGAGGGGTATCTCGGTTACCTCATCTGTGCTGCAGTTCCACTATGACGGATACTGCATCAATATCCTGGACACACCTGGACACCAGGACTTCTCAGAAGATACTTACCGTACACTGATGGCGGCGGATTCTGCTGTCATGGTGATCGACGGTTCAAAGGGTGTGGAGGCGCAGACAAGAAAGCTGTTCAAGGTGTGTGTCATGCGCCATATCCCCATCTTTACTTTTATAAATAAAATGGACAGAGATGCCAACGACACCTTTGACCTGCTGGATGAAATAGAGAAGGAGCTTGGCATTGCCACCTGTCCTGTGAACTGGCCCATTGGTTCCGGCAAGAAGTTCCGTGGCGTTTATGACAGAAACACACAGAAGATCCTTACCTTCTCTGACACCCAGAAGGGGACTAAGGAAGGGGTTATTGAGGAGATTGATCTGGAAGACAGCCATGCGGACGATATCATGGACCCGGAACAGAAGGAACAGCTGCTGGAGGAAATTGAACTTCTGGACGGAGCCAGTGCTGATTTTGACCAGGAGCTTGTGAGCAAGGGAAAGCTTACGCCTGTATTTTTCGGCTCTGCCCTTACTAATTTCGGTGTGGAGACTTTTCTTGAGCATTTCCTCAACATGACTACTTCACCTTTGCCAAGAAATGCTGACTGCGGTTACGTCGATCCTATGGATGATGATTTTTCTGCCTTTGTTTTCAAAATCCAGGCCAATATGAATAAAGCCCACAGGGACAGGATTGCGTTTATGCGTATCTGTTCAGGAAAATTTGATGCGTCCCAGGAGGTATTTCATGTTCAAGGTGATAAAAAAATGAGACTCCTGCAGCCTCAGCAGATGATGGCGGAGTCCCGGCATATTGTGGAAGAGGCTTATGCAGGGGACATTATCGGTGTGTTTGACCCGGGTATTTTTTCTATTGGAGACACCATCTGTGCCCCTGGAAACAAATTTGCTTTTGAAGGAATCCCTACCTTTGCACCGGAGCATTTTGCAAGGGTACGCCAGATCGACACCATGAAGAGAAAGCAGTTTGTAAAAGGTATCAATCAGATCGCACAGGAAGGTGCCATTCAGATTTTCCAGGAAATTAATTCCGGTATGGAAGAGATCATAGTAGGCGTTGTGGGTGTGCTTCAGTTCGATGTACTGAAATACCGCCTGGAAAATGAGTATAATGTGGAGATCCGTCTTGAAAATCTTCCTTATGAGCATATCCGCTGGATTGAAAATAAAGATGAGATTCAGGTTGACAAGATCACCGGAACTTCAGATATGAAGAAAGTTACTGATTTAAAAGGAAATCCTCTTCTGCTGTTTATCAATGCCTGGAGTGTGGGAATGACTCAGGACAGAAACCCGGATTTAATATTGACAGAATTCAGTAAATAACCCTTTTATTTTAAATTGCTATTTGGTATAATGAACAGAGATTTAATAAGTGCAGTTAGTGTTGCTGTTCAGAGGATATCAGAGATTGTTGCTGGTCACAGATTGAACAGTGACGGATGAATCAGGAGGGTTTGACATGGCAGAAAAGAGAACAACCTATAAGATACAGGATTTAGGCGGAATAGGCGAGGTACACATGGCTGACGAGGTAGTGGCCATCATCGCCGGACTGGCAGCGACAGAAGTAGAGGGAGTGGCCTCAATGGCAGGGAACATCACCAATGAGCTTGTGAGCAAGCTTGGTATGAAGAACCTGTCAAAGGGTGTGAAGGTTACAGTGCTGGAAGGAGTGGTTACTGTAGACTTAGCTCTCAATATTGAATATGGAAAGAATATCCTTGAGACGAGCAAGAAGGTTCAGGAGAAGGTTAAGTCTTCCATTGAAAATATGACTGGTCTGGAAGTGGCTGACGTCAATATCCACATTGCAAGCGTAGATATGGAGAATGAAAAAGGAAAGTAAACCTTTCCTTTTTTCTTTATGCATTAGGAGGAAAGAATGCGAAGACGAGAACAGAGAGAACATGTTTTTAAGCTGCTGTTTATGACAGAGTTTAATTCCACAGAGGAGATGCCGGGACAGCTTTCTTTTTATTTTGAAGGCATGGATGAGCTGGAAGAGAAGGATCAGGATTATATCCAGGAGAAATACGGCCAGGTTCTGGAGCATCTGCCTGAGATAGATGCTTTGCTGGAGGGCACCAGTAAGGGCTGGAAGACAAAGCGTATGAACCGTGTGGATCTGACAGCGCTGCGTCTGGCTGTCTATGAACTGAAATTTGACGGCGAGGTACCTGTGGGAGTAGCCATAAATGAGGCGGTGGAGCTTGCGAAACGCTTCGGCGGTGAGACCTCCGGTTCCTTTGTAAACGGTATATTAGGAAAGATTGCAAACGGCGGTGAGGAAGCGGCTGCTGCAGACGCAGAAGACATTAAAGAGCCGGAAGAAGAAATACCGGCTAAGAAAGCATTCACCCATTCAGAAGGAAAAATAGTGGTGGTCCATAAAAGGGAAGAACGATGAAAAATGTTTATTCTGTGGGACAGGTGAACCGCTATGTGAAGAATATGTTTACCCAGGATTTTTTTCTGCAGAAAGTTTATGTGAAGGGTGAAGTTTCCAACTGTAAATACCACACAAGCGGTCATATTTACTTTTCACTTAAGGATGAGACAGGCACCCTTAGCTGTGTCATGTTTGCCGGACAGAGGCGGGGACTTGCTTTCCGTATGAAGGACGGCGACAAGGTAGTCGTGGGCGGCTCTGTTGATGTGTACGAGCGTGACGGCCGTTACCAGCTTTATGCCAAAGAAATCAGCCTTGAAGGTGCAGGCGCTCTCTATGAGCGCTTTTTGGCGTTGAAGCAGGAGCTTGAAGATATGGGCATGTTTGCCAAGGAATACAAGCAGCCCATACCAAAGTTTATCAAACGCCTGGGTGTGGTGACAGCTCCTACGGGGGCGGCAGTCCAGGATATAAGGAATATTTCATACAGGAGAAACCCTTACCTTGAGATCATTCTTTACCCGGCCCTTGTACAGGGGGAAGGTGCTTCCCAAAGTATTGTCCGGGGGATAGAAATGCTGGATGAAGCCGGGGTGGATGTGATCATTGTGGGCAGAGGCGGCGGTTCCATAGAGGATTTATGGGCTTTTAATGAGGAGAATGTCGCCAGGGCAATATTCGACTGTAAGACACCTGTCATATCGGCAGTAGGTCATGAGACGGATTTTACCATTGCTGATTTTGTGGCTGACTTAAGAGCACCTACCCCGTCAGCTGCTGCGGAGCTTGCTGTGGATGATTACAGAAGTATTGTGGACACATTGGGAAATTATCAGGAGAGACTGCACCGTGCCATGTGGAACCGTGTGGACCTTATGAGAAGCAGCCTGGAGCAGTACCGTCTGAAAATGCAGTATTTAAGCCCGGAGAGCAGGCTGCGGGAAAAGAGACAGCACCTTGCAGAGCTTGAGGATGCTGTGCGTGGCTCTATGGAAGGGAAAATGCAGGATTTCAGGTACCGGCTTTCTATTTACCTGGAACGGTTCTCAGGATTATCCCCTCTGCGGAAGCTGAATCAGGGTTTTTCCTATGTGGCAGATGATAAGGGAAATACAGTGACCAGTGTGGAGCAGGTTAAAACAGGGGACTGCCTGATGGTGTCCGTCACTGACGGTACCATAGAGGCAACAGTAAAAAGTATCAGGAAGGAATCAAGGGACAATGGCTGAGACAGATGAAATTCAGGTAAATGACAGCATAGAAGAGAAGAACGGGGAGCAGTCCATAGAGGAAGCTTTTTCAAAGCTGGACAGTCTTGCACAGCGTCTGGAAGACAGGGAAACATCCCTGGAAGAATCCTTTCTTCTTTATAAGCAGGGTATGGAACTTTTAAAGTATTGCAGCCAGAAGCTGGACACAGTGGAAAAGAAGATGCTGCAGATGAATGAGGATGGTACGTTCAGTGAATTTTCAAGATGAATTGATAAAACGGACAAAAGAGATAGAGAATGTGATCAGGCAGTATCTGCCGGAAGAAGAAGGCTTTGCCATGACTATGGCACAGGCTATGAATTACAGTATGCTTGCAGGAGGCAAACGCCTGCGGCCTATGCTTCTTAAGGAAACATATTGTCTGTTCGGAGGAGAGGGGAGAGCAGCAGAGCCTTTTATTGCTGCCATAGAGATGATCCATACCCACTCTCTCATTCACGATGACCTGCCTGCGATAGATAATGATGACTACCGGAGGGGCAGGCTTACCACCCATAAGGTTTATGGGGAGGCAATGGGAGTGTTAAGCGGCGTTTCCCTTCTCAATTACGCCTATGAAGTAATGCTTAAGGCTTTTGACCTTACTCAGGAGACTGAACGCGTGATCAGTGCTCTGCGTATAATGGCAGAGAAAACCGGTATTAACGGAATGCTGGGAGGTCAGAGCGTAGATGTGGAGAATGACGGCAAGCCAATAACCAAAGAAATGCTGGATTATATATATAAGAATAAGACATCAGCCCTGATCGAGGCATCCATGATGGCAGGTGCTGTTTTGGCAGGGGCAGATCAGCGGCAAACCGCACTTGTGTGCAAGGCAGCGGAAGATATAGGCCTGGCTTTTCAAATACAGGATGATATTCTTGATGTGGTAAGCTCAGAGAAGGAGCTTGGGAAGCCAGTACACAGTGATGAAAAGAACCATAAAGTCACGTATGTATCCCTCATGGGAATCGAGCAGGCTTCCCGTCAGGTAAATCAGCTCTCTAACGAAGCCATAGCCTTGCTGGAGAGTCTGGAACAAAAAAACGAATTCCTGTGTGAGTTGATCAGATCATTGATCCACCGCAGGAAGTGAAAGAAGGATACCAATGATTCTGGAAAAAATCAAAAAGCCCAATGATATCCATAAGATCGCATTGGCAGATTTTCCTCAGCTTGCAGAGGAAATCAGACGCTTTTTAATCGAATCAGTAAGTCATACAGGAGGACATCTGGCTTCCAACCTGGGAGTGGTAGAGCTGACCCTTGCTCTGCACAATGTCCTGGATTTTCCGGAAGATAAGCTGATATGGGATGTGGGACATCAGGCCTACACTCATAAAATACTCACAGGCAGGAAGGATGATTTTAAAACCCTGCGGAAAGAGGGCGGCTTAAGTGGTTTTCCAAAAAGGAAAGAAAGCAGCTGCGACTCCTTTGACACGGGACACAGCTCTAATTCTGTCTCTGCAGGACTTGGGTATGTGCGTGCACGGGATCTGCTTAAGCAGAAGCATCATGTGGTGTCAGTCATAGGAGACGGTGCCCTCACCGGCGGAATGGCTTACGAGGCTCTGAACAATGCGGCAGAGCTGGATACAAATTTTATCATAATCATTAATGACAACAATATGTCTATCTCCCAAAATGTGGGCGGTATCTCCACGTATTTAAGTGCGCTGCGGACTGCAGAGGTCTATACGGGAATGAAACTGAATGTGACAAAGACCCTGAAGAAGATACCAAGGGTAGGCACTGCTATTGTGGATACCGTGAGAAAGACTAAGAGCAGCATTAAGCAGCTTTTCATTCCCGGAATGCTGTTTGAAAATATGGGGCTTACTTACCTGGGACCTGTGGACGGACACAATATGCGTCAGATGATGAAATTGTTTAATGAGGCAAAACGTGTGGAAGGCCCTGTAGTGGTCCATGTGCTCACTCAAAAGGGCAGAGGATATACGCCGGCATGTAATCATCCTGACCGTTTTCACGGGACAGGGCCGTTTGATATTAAAACCGGCAAGGCACTGGAAGAAAAGAAAGAATCCAGTTACACAGATGTATTTTCACGGGCGGTCTGCAGGTGTGCAGAGAAGAATAAAAAGGTGGTTGCCATCACGGCGGCCATGCCGGAAGGAACAGGCCTTAAGCATTTTTCCAAGGCTTTTCCGGACCGTTTTTTTGATGTGGGGATTGCAGAGGAACATGCCGTCACCTTCGGGGCAGGACTGGCCCTGGGCGGTATGATTCCCGTGGTTGCCGTCTATTCCTCCTTCCTGCAGAGAGCGGTGGATCAGATTCTCCATGATGTGTGTATGCAAAATCTTCACGTGATATTTGCAGTGGACAGGGCAGGTTTGGTGGGGGCTGACGGTGAGACTCATCATGGCTGTTTTGACCTGTCATATCTGACTATGATGCCGAATATGACGGTAATGGCGCCCAAGAATGCCTGGGAGCTTGAGGAAATGATGAAATTTGCGGTGAACTTAAAAGGCCCGTGCGCTGTCCGGTACCCTAAAGGTGCGGCTTACCAGGGATTGGCACAGTATCAGGCTCCTGTTGAGAAGGGGAAAAGCGAGGTACTGTACCGGGGACGCAGGATTGCCGTACTGGGTGTGGGCAGTATGACTGCTGTGTGCGAGCAGGTTTGTGAAGGTCTTAAGGGAAATGGATATGATCCCACCTTTGTGAATGTGCGGTTTGTAAAACCACTGGACACGGAGCTTTTGGATGAGCTGGCAGCAGACCATGACTTGTTTGTGACAGTGGAAGAGAATGTGAAAAACGGCGGATACGGCGAGCATGTTGCGGCGTACATGGAGGCATGTCACAGAAATTGCCGGGTACTGCCTGTGGCCATATGGGACCGTTTTGTAGAACACGGCAGTGTGGACAGTCTGAGAGCGAAGATTGGCCTTTCCGCTCCGGAAATCCAGAGAGCCATAGAAGAATATGAGGATTGATATTATAATATGAAGAAACGATTGGATTTGCTGCTGGTGGAGCGTTCCCTTGCGCCCTCCAGAGAAAAAGCAAAAGCGTATATTATGTCCGGAGACGTGTATGTGGAGGGACAGAAGGAAGATAAGGCAGGCTCCATGTTCCAGGAGAATGTAAAAATCGAGGTGCGGGGTAATACTCTTCCCTATGTAAGCAGGGGCGGACTGAAGCTTGAAAAAGCCATGGAAAATTTTGGAGTGACTCTGGCCGGGAAGGTATGTATGGATGTGGGCGCTTCCACCGGCGGTTTTACTGACTGTATGCTCCAGAACGGGGCTGTGAAGGTATATTCCATTGATGTGGGATACGGACAGCTTGACTGGAAGCTTCGCAATGACAGCAGAGTGGTGTGCATGGAGAAGACAAATATCAGGTATGTGCTTCCTGAGCATATTGAGGAGCCTGCAGCCTTTGCCTCCATCGACGTATCTTTTATCTCTCTTACCAAAGTGCTTCTTCCTGTACGGGAACTGCTCACTGATGAGGGGGAGATCGTGTGCCTGATCAAACCACAGTTTGAGGCAGGGAGAGAAAAGGTGGGAAAGAAAGGGGTTGTCCGAGACCCGGCTGTTCACAGGGAAGTGATAGAAAAGGTGCGGGATTATGCATTGAGTATCGCCATGGAGCCGAAGCATCTGTCTTTTTCACCTATTAAGGGACCGGAAGGAAACATAGAGTACCTTCTTCATCTGAAGAAACATGCAGATGGAACAGAAGTTGCAGACACCCTTGACGTAACGGTTGAGGCTGTGGTGGCAGAGGCGCACGAACAACTGGATTAAGGGACGGGAACAATGGAAAAGTTTTATATTATTACCAACAGCCAAAAAGATCATGGACTGGTATGTACAGAGAAGATAGTTTCTTATCTGGAGAAGCATGGAAGGTCATGTGAGGTCCAGCAGGCAGAGCGCAAGTATGACGGCTCTTTTCATTATACTGATCCTGATCTGATTCCGGAGGATACCCAGTGCATTATTGTACTGGGGGGAGACGGAACTCTTCTGCAGGCAGCCAGAGATGTGGTGCATAGGGAAATCCCTCTTCTTGGAATTAATCTGGGTACCCTTGGATTTCTGGCGGGTGTGGACAAGCAGTCTCTTTATCCTGCCCTGGACCAGCTTATGATGGATGACTATGAATTGGAAGAGAGGATGATGCTCACAGGTACTGTCTACCGGGGAGATGTTGTGACAGGCAGTGATATTGCCCTCAATGATATTGTGATCGGACGGGAAGGCCCTATGCGGGTGATCCGCTTTAAGAATTATGTGAACAATGAGTATCTTAACTCTTATAATGCGGACGGGATCATTATTTCCACACCCACAGGTTCCACAGGCTACAGTCTGTCAGTGGGAGGGCCCATTGTGTCTCCCAGCGCGTCCATGACAATTATGACACCTATTGCACCTCATACATTGAATACGAGAAGTATTGTTTTTCCCGCTGAGGATGTGATCACAGTGGAGGTGGGAAAAGGGCGGCACCAGGATTATGAGAAAGGCCTGGCCGCTTTTGACGGGGACACAACGGTTCCTATGGTCACAGGGGACAGGATCGTCATCCGCAAGGCTTCAGTAAAAACGAAAATCCTTAAATTGAATCATTTGAATTTTGTGGAGGTTCTTCGGCAGAAAATGCGCAACATCTAGGAGGTTGGAACATGAAATCAGCAAGACATGAGAAGATAATCGAATTGATTCATAAATATGATGTTGATACCCAGGAGGAATTGGCAGCCAGGCTTAACGAGGCAGGGTTCAAGGTGACACAGGCCACTGTTTCCCGGGATATCCGTGCACTTAAGATGACAAAGGTGGCAGGAAAAGACGGAAAATCCCGCTATGCCATTCTGCATGACGAGCCGGGCAGTTTAGGAGACAAATATACAAGAGTGCTGAAGGAAGCCCTGATTTCCATGGATGTGGGACAGAACCTTGTGGTGATCAAGACGGTGCCGGGCATGGCTATGGGGGTGGCGGCGGCCCTTGACGCTTTGAAGTGGCCGGAATTGCTGGGCTGCATAGCAGGCGATGATACTATTATGTGTGTGGCAAGGACATCTGACCAGGCGCTGGGTGTGGTGGAGAAGCTGCGGAGTATCCTTGACAAGTAACCTTTCTTAGATTCAGGAGGTAAAAATGTTAGTTCATCTTCATGTGAAAAATCTTGCATTGATAGAGGAAATAGAAGTGGAATTCAGGCCGGGGCTTAATATTCTCACCGGCGAGACAGGTGCGGGAAAATCCATTCTTTTAGGCTCCATCCAATTGATCCTGGGTGGAAAAATCTCAAGGAATATGATAAGGGAAAATGCCCCTTACGCACTTGTGGAATTGTTGTTCCAGATTGAAAATACTAAAGCACAGGAAGCATTGAAGGCGCTGGATATTTACCCTGAGGATTCTCAGGTGCTGTTGTCTCGTAAGATCATGGATGGCCGCAGTATTAATAAAATAAACGGGGAGACAAGCACGGTGAGCCAGATGAAGGCTGCCGCGGCTTGTCTTCTTGACATTCACGGACAGCATGAGCATCAGTCCCTGCTATATCAGGATAAGCAGCTTGAAATCCTGGATGCCTATGGGCGGGAACGTATCCTTGAAGCAAAGGAGAAGGTGCAGGAGGCATATAAAGATTACAGGAAATGTATGGGAGAACTGAAGGCTCTTGATATGGATGAGGAGCAGAGAAACAGGGAGAAAGCTTTTCTTGAGTTTGAGATCAAGGAAATCCGGAAAGCACAGCTCTGTCCCGGTGAGGATGATACGCTGGAACGGCAGTTCCGCAGGCTGAGCAATGCGAGACAGATTGTGGAGGTGCTCCAAAATGTCCATGGGATCACCGGATACGAAGGGCAGCAGGGAGCCGGGGAACTGGTAGGAAATGCGCTGCGTGACTTGTCCAGGGTAGTCCAGTATGACGAAGCTCTTGCCTCTTTGGAACAGATGCTGGGAGAGGTGGATGGTCTTCTCAATGATTTTAACAGAGAGCTGTCTGCCTATCTTGGCAGCCTTACTTTTGACGAATCAGCCTTCTATGAGACAGAACGGCGTCTTGATTTGATCAACGGACTGAAGGCCAAGTACGGGCGCAGGATTGAGGATATCCTTGTATACGAAAAAAATCAGCAGGAAAAACTGGAAAAATTATTAAAATATGAAGAAAATTACCAGAAGGCTAAAGATAAATTAAGTTCTTCTGAGAAAAAACTAGAAAAAGTTTCGAATGATTTGTCTAAAATCAGGAAAGAATATAGTAAACAGCTAGAGATAAAAATAATCCAAGGACTGAAGGATCTGAATTTTTCTGAGGTGGATTTTTCAATCAGTTTCAATCGAAAAAAAGGGTTTACGGACAATGGTTTTGATGATATCGAATATGAGATTTCCACAAATCCGGGAGAGCGCCTGAAACCATTAGGCAAGATCGTTTCCGGCGGTGAACTCTCAAGAATCATGCTTGCATTGAAAGCAATCCTGGCAGACCGTGACCAGATAGAAACTCTTATATTTGACGAAATCGACACAGGGATCAGCGGCAGGACAGCCCAGAAGGTTTCCGAAAAGATGGCAGTTATCGGACAGCATCACCAGGTTTTGTGCATCACTCATCTGCCTCAGATCGCGGCAATGGCTGACACTCATTTTGAGATTGAAAAGCATGTAAAAGGGTCGGAAACAACAACAGAAATCCATGTACTTTCCCCGGAAGCTTCTATAAAAGAACTTGCCAGATTGTTGGGCGGAGCAGAGATCACTGCCGCTGTTTCGGAGAATGCAAGAGAGATGAAAGAATTGGCACAGGTACATAAAAATACAAGACTGAAATGAAACTATTCACCGCATACTAAGGGAGGATAATCCGAGAGGATATCCTCTCTTTTTTTAAGAAAAAAAGTTTGCAAAGGATGTGACAGTATGGATAAAAAGAAGAAATACCGGCATTTTGTATTATGGTGCCTATGCCTGGATCTGGCGGCTATGGTGTGGCTTGGCTACCGTTATCTGGACAGAAAGATCCCTGATGAAATCCATGTAGTCAAAGGACAGGATCAGGATGTGGAAAAGCTTCTTGAGCATCCTCTTCTCACCTTTGAAGATGCGATCACTGTTTCAGGGGAAGGAAGCTATCTTCTTCCCTGTAAGCTGTTGGGGCTGATACCATTTAAAGACATTAAGGTGATCCCTACAGAGAGTACGGATCTTATGGTCAGCGGCAGTACAGTGGGAATCTATATGGAGACCCAGGGTGTCCTTATCATAGACACCGGGGAGATCGTTTCGGAAAGCGGAGTGCCTGAAGAACCGGCAAAGAATATAGTAAAGTCAGGAGACTATATAGTAGCTTTCAACCAGCAGGAAATCACCAGTAAAAGGGAACTGATGGATGATCTGGAAACACTGGACGGTGATGATGTCACACTGGGGATTAAAAGAAACGGCGAAACAATTCCAGTGTCTGTCACCCCGGTAAAGGATATGCAGGGAGAGTATAAGCTTGGTATATGGGTGAGGGATGATACACAAGGGATCGGGACGCTTACCTTTGTAGACACTAAAGGCCATTACGGGGCATTGGGACATGGGATCAGTGATGTTGACACAGGAGAATTGCTGAACATTAAGGAGGGTTCTCTGTACCAGGCTCAGATACTGGGGATTCACAAGGGCAGTAAGGGAAGTCCTGGTGAATTATCAGGATTAATAAGATATGAGCCGAAAAATATTATTGGAACAATAGATACCAACAGCAAAAATGGTATTTACGGAGAGTTTGAAGGGAATGCCGGAGAAGGGATTTCTCTGCGGCAGATGCCCGTCGGTTATAAGCAGGAAATGGAAATAGGACCGGCATCCATTCTGTGCTGCGTCGAAAATCAAGTGGAAGAATACCAGGCGGAAATTACAAAAATCGACATGAATCACGAAGACAGCAACAAGAGTTTTGTCATAAGAGTGACAGACGAAAAATTACTTTCTGCGACAGGAGGGATCGTACAGGGTATGAGTGGCAGTCCGGTGCTTCAGAATGGGAAAATCGTGGGTGCGGTGACTCATGTTTTCGTCCAGGATTCCACAAGCGGATATGGTATATTTATAGAAAATATGTTGAAACAAGGGTAAGAAAATACTCAAAAAAGCCATTATTTTGTCGGAATGCGGGAGAATAAAAGTCGAAAGATATCGAACGAAAAAGCAGTAAAACGGCCACTTTCGGCTTGATTTCCCCATCCACGTTCTACTATAATGTCATTGATGTGCAAGAGCAAACTGGAAGGGCCCCGCTGTTTTGTACAAATATATTCGAAATGTAGTTAGGAGGAGACAAGCCTCATGGAGAAATTAAATGTGGCAATTGCAGATGATAACGAGAAAATGGTAGAATTACTCGGTCGAATGATCGAAGAGGATAATGACCTTGAATTGGTCGGTAAAGCACACAACGGAGAGGAAATCTGTAATATAATCAAGGAAAAGGAACCGGATGTGGTGGTGCTGGATATCATCATGCCAAAGGTAGACGGCTTGTCAGTAATGGAGCGCTTTTACCATGACGAAACAATTAAAAAGGCGCCATCGTTCATTATAGTATCTGCAGTAGGGCAGGAGCGTATCACAGAGGATGCCTTCAGCCTGGGTGCAGATTATTATATGCTTAAGCCCTTTGACAACAGAATGCTTTTGAACAGGATCAAGCACATCCGAAGGGTGGGGGATAAGAGGACACGTGAAATGGGGCGCCAGCAGGTGAAAGAGGATATGAACACATACACCAAGGGGAACCTGGAGTCAGATGTCACAAATGTGATCCATGAAATCGGAGTGCCTGCACATATTAAAGGATACCAATACTTAAGAGATGCGATCATACTTGCAGTAAATGATATGGAAATGCTGAATTCCATCACAAAAATACTCTATCCAACCATAGCCAAGAAGCACCAGACTACCCCAAGCCGTGTGGAAAGAGCTATCCGCCATGCCATAGAAGTGGCCTGGAGCCGCGGGAAAATGGATACCATCGATGAATTATTCGGATATACTGTCAGCACAGGGAAAGGAAAACCCACAAACTCTGAATTTATTGCCCTTATCGCCGACAAGATCAGACTGGAATATAAAAATCGCTCTTTCCAATAAAGAGTTTTTAGGGTATAATAAAGTATATTGATGAGCCGTAGGACAAAGATTTATCTCCCAGACAAGCCGTAAGGCTTACAGAGGCCGTGGTTCTAAGAAGTTGCTACTAAGGAGGGTTTTTCAGATGAAGAGGATTTTATTTGCAACATCGGAAGCAGTACCATTTATCAAGACAGGAGGATTGGCTGACGTAGCCGGTGCACTGCCTAAATGTTTCGATAAACGGTATTTTGATATTCGTGTGATTCTGCCCAAGTACGCCTGTATGAAGCAGGAATGGAAAGATAAAATGGAGTATGTCACACACTTCTATATGGATCTTGGCTTTAAGAACTGCTATGTGGGAATCATGCAGATGGAGTACGATGGCATTCAGTTTTATTTTATTGACAATGAATATTATTTCAGCGGACCGAAGCCATATGATTCTGCCCCCTGGGATCTGGAGAAATTCGCATTTTTCTCCAAGGCTGTTTTGTCTGTGCTTCCTGTTATCGGTTTCCGTCCGGATATCATTCACTGTCATGACTGGCAGACCGGCCTTGTGCCCGTATATCTTCATGACAGCTTCCAGCAGAATGATTTCTTCTGGGGAATTAAAACAGTCATGACCATACATAACCTGAAGTTCCAGGGAGTGTGGGATGTGAAGACTGTTAAAGGAATCACAGGACTGCCTGACTATTATTTCGCTCCGGATAAGCTTGAGGCATATAAGGACGCTAACTTCTTAAAGGGCGGAATTGTCTTTGCAGATGCCATCACCACGGTGAGCAATACGTATGCCGAGGAAATCAAGACTCCTTTCTACGGGGAGAAACTGGACGGACTCATGTGCGCCCGTGCCAACAGCCTGCGCGGCATTGTAAACGGAATAGATTATGATCTCTTTAACCCGGAGACAGATCAGTGCATCACTAAGAATTACAATGCTACCACATTCCGCAAGGAAAAGGTAAAGAATAAAATACAGCTTCAGAAAGACCTGGGCCTTGATGAAGACCCGAAGGCAATGATGATCGGTATCGTGTCACGTCTGACTGACCAGAAAGGTTTTGACCTTATCGCCTACATTATGGACGAACTGTGTCAGGATGCGGTTCAGATTGTTGCCCTTGGTACCGGTGACGAGCGTTACGAAAATATGTTCCGTCACTTTGACTGGAAATATCACGGGAAGGTTTCCGCCCAGATTTATTATGATGAGGCAATGTCCCACCGTATCTATGCGGCATCGGATGCTTTCCTTATGCCTTCATTGTTTGAACCCTGCGGTTTAAGCCAGCTTATGAGTCTCCGCTACGGCACGATCCCCATTGTCAGGGAGACAGGCGGTTTGAAGGATACTGTGGAACCATTCAATGAATATGAGGGAACAGGTACTGGTTTCAGCTTCCGCAATTATAATGCACATGAGATGCTGAGTACCATCCGTTCTGCAGAGCGTATTTATTACGATAAAAAACGTGAGTGGAACAAAATGGTAGACAGAGCCATGGCTAAGGACTTTTCATGGAACAGCTCTGCACGCCAGTATGAAGAGATGTATAACTGGCTCATCGGAGAATAAGATTACTGTTACTCTGTGCCCGGTGGCGCACTTCGCCATTGCCGGTGAACAGTAACAGAATAAGCACGGCAGCTCAGCCTGCTGCCGATCATAAAAAAACGAATAATAAAAATAATATTTGGGATACTATCTACTGCAATCATGCAGGGCCAAAATATCTTTTGACCTCTGCCATCATATATGAGGAGGTAGTATCATGACACAAATTTCAGAATTAGATTTACAGAATCTGCGCCATTTGATCGGCGGCTTTGAAACTACTCACTGCAAAATGGAAGCCTATGCCCAGCAGGCAACGGACATGGAAGTAAAACAGTTCTTCCAGAAATCCGCACAGTCTGCAATGCAGAGTAAACAGCAGTTAATGCAGTTTTTACAATAAGGAGGCAGCCGATATGAATGAAAAAACAATGGTAGCAGATACACTTGCAGGAATCAACGGAGAATTAGTACGTTACGGTGAGATGATTTCCCAGTCTGAGAATCCCCAGCTGAAGCAGACCTTAAAACAGATGCGTAATCAGTGCGAGATGTCTCAGGAAGAGATTTATAAGATTGCCCGGGAGAGAAGCTATTATGTTCCGGCAGCGCAGGCCACCAGAGAGGAAGTCGACCACGTACGTTCCGTACTGACTCAGGGATGAGCGCCTGAGAGCTGTCTTAAAGGACAGTGATCAGGAATCCGGCATAACACACCGCCAGGGACTGGTGTACAATGACATTGTACACCAGTCCCTGTGTTTGTGTTACTATGGGTTTCTTAGGTTTAGGGGCCGTCCTTTCTCTGAGGGTCATAAAAAGCATTTGATTTATGGAATGAAAGACTTGACATCCGGCCGGATTTATAATACTATGTTAATTAGAAAACACGAACATAGGTTCGCATAATAATCAATGAATAGGAGATTACTATAGAATGATAAGCGAAGAAAGACAGAAGGCGCTGGATTCAGCCCTTGCAAATATTGAAAAGCAATACGGGAAAGGCTCAGTGATGAAGTTAGGGGAATCCAGAGCCAACATGCAGGTAGAGACAGTGCCCACCGGTTCCTTGAGCCTTGATATCGCTCTTGGTGTAGGCGGCGTGCCTAAGGGACGTATCATAGAAATCTACGGACCTGAGTCCAGCGGTAAGACGACGGTAGCCTTACATATGGTAGCTGAGGTGCAGAAGCGGGGCGGGATCGCCGGCTTTATTGACGCAGAGCATGCTCTTGACCCTGCATATGCCAAGAATATCGGCGTCGATATTGACAACCTGTACATTTCCCAGCCGGACAACGGGGAGCAGGCTCTTGAAATTACAGAGACTATGGTGCGTTCCGGTGCAGTGGATATTGTTATTGTGGACTCTGTGGCAGCACTTGTACCCAAGGCAGAGATTGATGGAGATATGGGAGACAGCCATGTAGGTCTTCAGGCCAGGCTGATGTCCCAGGCTCTGCGTAAGCTGACAGCTGTTATCAGTAAGTCTAACTGTGTTGTTATTTTTATCAACCAGCTTCGTGAGAAGGTTGGTGTGATGTTCGGAAGCCCGGAGACTACCACAGGCGGCCGTGCCCTTAAATTCTATGCCTCCATCCGTCTTGATGTACGCAGGGTTGAGACACTGAAGCAGGGCGGAGAAATGGTAGGAAACCATACAAGGATCAAAGTGGTGAAGAATAAGGTGGCTCCTCCTTTTAAGCAGGCAGAGTTTGATATCATGTTCGGAACCGGTATCTCTAAAGAGGGAGATATCCTGGATCTGGCAGCCGAGTGCTCTATCATCAACAAGAGCGGCGCCTGGTATGCCTATGAAGGAGAGAAGATCGGCCAGGGCCGGGAGAATGCCAAGAATTTCCTTAAAGAGCACCCGGAGATGTGCGAGGAGGTTGAGAAGAAGGTAAGGATCCAGTATCATCTTCTGCCGGATGATGAGATGCCTCAGAAGGACGTTGAGGCCCCCTCAGAGGAAGAAACAGAAGAAGAGGAGTAAGATATGGCCATCACTCTGGAAGAACAGAAGAACGCGCGCAGGAAGGCCATGCTGCTTCTGGAGCATATGGACCGCACCGAGAAGGGGCTTAATGACAGACTCAGACAGGCAGGATTCTCTCCTGAGGCTGTTGCCGATGCCATGGATTATGTGAAGTCATACGGTTATATCAACGATGCCCGTTATGCGCAGAATTACATCTCCTACAGAATGAATTCCAAGAGCAGACAGAAGATCCTTCAGGAGCTCCAGCAGAAAGGTATAGACAGGCAGACAGCTCTTGAAGCCTGGGAGGAAGCCGCGGAGACAGAGGAGCCGGATGAGTGTGCTGTCCTTCGTGCTGCAGTGGAGAAGCGGTACAGGCCGGGTTCAGAGCTTGATGAGAAAGAAATGCGCCGTCTGCACGGCTATCTGGCACGCAGAGGCTTCCAATTCGGAGATATCATACATGTGCTGGAAGAGCTGAACATAACCCAGAAAAAAGAATACAGTGAATTTGAATAGCGTTTTAACAGGACAGACCATAGAGGTCTGCGCATTAACTACGCGAAACGTGGATAAATTAGCACCAGATTTTATAGGCTTTGTCCTGTATGATCTGGTGTTCTTTTTATCTTTCCGGCACGGCGGAGTATGTTGCCGATTAGGGAGTGCATGATGATGATTTTGAGGTTATTGGTCACGGAGTCTACCGTAACTATTTGTGAAAATTCTTGAAACAATTCATTAGAAAAACTTGACATAAGTATCAAAAACAGCTAAACTTATATTGTTGTATTTGTACAATGAAAACTAAATAAGGAGGTGCTCCTGTGACAAGCACAATTATTGTTGCGATTGTCGCTGTGGTAGTCGCGCTACTTATTGCGGTTCCTATTACTTGCAAAATTGCTGTGGACAATAAAGTAAAAAAAGATGCTGAAATTGTCGGAACAGCAGAAGAGAAAGCAAGAAGCATAATAGATGAAGCTCTGAAAACAGCTGAAACTAAAAAACGGGAAGCTTTATTGGAAGTAAAGGAAGAATCTCTCCGTACAAAGAATGAATTGGAGAAAGAAACCAAGGAACGAAGAAACGAACTGCAGAAATACGAAAAGCGTGTCTTATCGAAAGAGGAATCTGTAGACAAGAAAGCAGATGCAGTGGAAAAGCGTGAGGCTGAATGTGCAGCGAGAATTGTTGATTTACAGAAAAAGGAAAAAAGAGTGGAAGAACTTGAGCTGAAAGGAGTACAGGAACTGGAACGTGTTTCCGGTCTGACCTCCGAACAGGCAAAAGAAGAGTTGCTCAAATCCGTGGAAGATGATGTCAAAGTGGATGTTGCCAGACTTTACAAGGAATTGGAGAGCAGGGCAAAGGATGAAGCCGGTAAGAAAGCTAAGGAATATGTGGTAAGTGCCATTCAGAAATGTGCGGTTGACCATGTGTCTGAGGCTACGATTTCTGTGGTGCAGCTTCCAAGTGACGAGATGAAGGGCAGGATTATCGGGCGTGAAGGACGTAATATCCGTACGCTGGAGACTATGACAGGTGTCGATCTGATCATCGATGATACACCGGAAGCGGTGGTTCTGTCAGCGTTTGATCCGATCCGCAGGGAAGTTGCCAGAGTGGCACTTGAGAAATTGATCGTGGACGGCAGAATTCATCCTGCCAGAATCGAAGAGATGGTTGAGAAAGCCCAGAAAGAAGTTGAGTCACAGATCCGCGAAGAAGGTGAGACAGCAGCTATGGACGTTGGCGTCCATGGAATCCATCCGGAGTTATTGAAACTTCTGGGAAGAATGAAATTCCGTTCAAGCTACGGACAGAATGCATTAAAGCATTCTATTGAAGTGGCACAGCTGTCAGGTCTTCTGGCTGGAGAAATCGGTGTGGATGTGCGTATTGCAAAACGTGCCGGACTTCTTCATGACATAGGTAAATCTATTGACCACGAAGTAGAAGGTTCCCATATCCAGATAGGTGTGGACCTTTGCAGGAAGTACAAGGAGTCCGCAACTGTAATTAATGCAGTGGCATCACATCACGGCGATGTGGAGCCGGAGACATTGGTTGCATGTATTGTACAGGCCGCAGATGCTATATCAGCAGCAAGGCCGGGTGCAAGACGAGAAACTCTGGAGACTTACACCAATCGTTTGAAACAGTTGGAGGATATTACTAACGAATTCAAAGGTGTGGACAAGTCATTTGCCATTCAGGCGGGCAGGGAAATCCGTGTAATGGTAGTTCCGGATCATGTCAGCGATGCGGATATGGTTCTTCTGGCAAGAGATATAGCAAAACAGATTGAGGCAGAATTAGAATATCCTGGTCAGATCAAGGTCAATGTCATAAGAGAGAGCAGAGCGGTTGATTACGCGAAGTAAACTCTCACGACAAACTCTTATTAAATAGCAGCCCTGGAGATGTATTATTCAAATGAGTAATACATTTCCGGGGCTTTGTTTTTGTGTTGATATTTTATTTTACACTGTCCTATGTTTTTGTATATGAGGAGAGCTATAAGTTTGACTCAGAGGAATTGCTTCTTGGCATAATTTCAATCCTTGTTTCGTAGACTGGTACAGGGTGAAGAAATGGAAAAAAGAAGATTGAGATTTAAAAGAAAAGGTGAGTTTCCGGCAGGTATTCTTTTCCTGTGCGGTTTTCTCATAGGTTCACTGCTTCCTAACATCGCCTGGAAGCTTCAGTGGCAGCAGAAGACAATGGCTTCCGTCTATTTGTTGGGGGCATTTGCGCACAGCAGTGTTTCGGGAAAGGAATATTTCTTCGAAGTTCTGCGGATGAGAGGCAGCTATTTTCTTTTGTGCATACTGTGCGGAGTTTCTGTATTCGGTGTTCCGCTGGCTGTGCTGGGTGTTATTATACTGGGAGTGGAGATCGGAGCCATGCTTACCATGTCTATCCTTCAGTTCGGACTGGCCGGAGGGGCAGTGGGACTGGGGCTTCTGTTCCCTCAATATTTGGTTTATATCCCTGTGTCCTTCTTTTTCATGGCGCTGGTGTATCAACAGTCACTTGATATCTGGAGGAATCATGGGATTTTTCCTCAGAAAGCCTACCGCTACGGCACCAGGGCATGTGTTGCCGCGGTTCTCTATTTCGGGGGGATTGTTCTGGAAAGTTATTGTAATCCCTGGATCGTAGAAAAGATTTTTGGAGCACTGAAAATATTTTAAAATATTTTTTATACCAGATATAGTAGAGGTTGCCATAAAATTTTCGACATTTGGTGCTTTTAGTCGAAAACCCCGCATTTTACAAGGGATTGTGGTGAAAAAAGCATTTGATTTTATGTCAAATTCAAAGTATAATACAGTTACATTTTTGGGTGCTGGTCACGGAGTGAGCAGTGACAATTTTTGAAGGATAAGTTACTTCTACAATATATAGAAGCAGGAAGTAAGGTCAATGGAGAGAGACATACGAGAATTTATTGCATATTTGCATAACACGAAGAAAACCTCGAATAATACGGAAGTATCTTATCAGAGAGATTTGAAGAAGATGGCCGCATTTTTAAGTGACCGGGGTATCAGAGACACGAAAGATGTAAGAGAATTAGATTTGGAGAGTTATCTCAATTATATGGAGCGGGAGAATTTTGCTTCCTCCACTATTTCCAGGAGCGTGGCATCTATCCGGGCTTTATTTCAGTTTCTGGCTAAAGAGGGTAGAATACAGAGAGATCCTTCCGGCAGTCTTAAGCCTCCTAAGGTTGAGAAGAAGGCACCGGAGATCCTGTCTGTAGAGGAAGTGGACAGACTGTTAAAACAGCCGGATCAGGATGCACCTAAGGGTATCCGGGATACGGCAATGCTTGAGCTTCTCTATGCTACCGGAATGCGTGTGAGCGAGCTTATCCATCTGAAGACGACGGACTTAAATCTTCAGTTCGGATATGTCACCTGTCACGATAATGGCAAGGAACGGATCATTCCTATTGGCAACGTGAGCAGGAAGGCGTTGATTCGCTATATTGAGCTTGGGAGATCCGCTTTCGTGAAGGATGAGAATGAGACGGCACTTTTCACTAATTGTGCAGGTAAGGCCATGAGCCGCCAGGGATTCTGGAAGGTTCTCAAGGGCTACGCAGACGATGCAGGGATCAAGAGAGATATCACTCCTCATACGCTCAGGCATTCTTTTGCTGTGCATATGCTGCAGAATGGAGCGGATATCAAGAGCGTACAGGAGATGCTTGGACATTCAGACATTTCTACCACCCAGGTTTATCTAGGCATGAATATGAATAAAATGAGGGATGTGTATATGAAAGCCCATCCCCGTCATTAGAAGATAGCTATATGGAGAGCCGGTATGCTGTAACTGTGGATAACAGTACAGGATACCGGCTTCTTTTACAGCATTGTTTATGATCAGCACATTTCTGCGATGGTGTATAACAATTTTTCAGTGTCATCCCAGCCAAGACATGGGTCTGTGATGGATTTTCCATATATATTGCAGCCGATTTTCTGGCTTCCCGGTTCAATGTAGCTTTCAATCATCAGTCCCTTTACCAGCTTGTGAAGTTCAGGATTTACAGTACGGCTGTGAAGTACCTCTTTGGCAATCCGTATCTGCTGTTCATACTGCTTGTTGGAATTGGAATGATTGGTGTCAACGATCACAGCCGGGTTTTTCAGATTCTTCTCCTGGTATTTCTCCAAAAGAAGCTGCAGATCCTCATAATGGTAATTGGGGATTGCTTCTCCATGCTTATTTACTGCTCCGCGGAGGATGGTATGTGCCAGTTCGTTTCCTGTAGTTTCAACCTCCCAGCTTCTGTAGATAAAGCTGTGGGCGCCCTGGGCAGCCACAACAGAATTAAGCATAACGCTGAAGTCACCGCTGGTGGGGTTCTTCATTCCCGCAGGCACATCCATGCCGCTGACAGTCAGACGGTGCTGCTGGTCTTCCACGGAACGTGCACCTACTGCCACGTAAGACAAGAGATCAGACAGATAACGCCAGTTCTCAGGATAGAGCATCTCATCTGCGCAGGTGAACCCGCTTTCCTGGATGGCACGTATATGCATTTTCCGGATTGCGATAAGTCCGGCGAGCATGTCCGGTTTTTTCTCAGGGTCCGGCTGATGGACCATACCCTTATAGCCTTCGCCTGTAGTTCTTGGCTTATTTGTATAAACTCTTGGAATAATCAATACTTTATCAGCAATTTTTTCCTGAACCTCACGGAGTCTCAGGACATAATCACATAATGCATCTTCGTTATCCGCGGAGCATGGCCCTATTATTGCAAGGAATTTATCAGTTTTTCCTGTAAAGACATCACGGATTTCCTGGTCACGCTTTTTCTTCAGGGCCTGAATGCCTGCATCAATGGGATATTGGTTGCGGATTTCCTCAGGTGTAGGTAATTTTTTTATGAATTCGAATCCCATATTTTTATCTCCTTCTGTATTTTCCCTTTGTTTTCCGGGACTTATTATAAACCATTCTTTGGGAATTGTCGATAGGAAATTGTCACGATGTAATTGCTTGCAGTGGTAAAGTGAAACACATTCAGCAATTCCACTTGATTTTCACAGGATTGGGTTCATCAGCAACAGCAGCCTGCTGTAATGCCTGCAGAGCCTTTTTAAACTCTTCACAGGCTATATGTTCATAAACCTCCGTCTCTGCCGCAAGCCCGGCCTGGCTGTATGCTGACGCGGCTGCACCGTAAAACAGAAAGCCCAGTGCGTTTGTAGGCGTCTGGAGGGCAGAGCAGGCAGTGGAGACTGCCCGGGCAGCAGCCTGAGCTGTAGGGTTATCAGCAGCTTCACGGGCAAGCTGTACGGAAGCTTTCAGCAGGGGCTTTATTTCAGTCAGTTTGCGGCTGCCCTTGATACATTCTTCACAGGCTGTTACCGTATGGGTAAGCCGTGTATCTCCGGGACATTCATTTTCATAGATTTTCAGATAATTGTTTTTTGCAAAGTCAACAGCCCAGGCAGCCAGAGTTGTTTTATTCTGTGTTTCCATCAGACGCAAGAGGGAAATGCACTCCTGAGAATCCGCACTGCCAAGCATTTTTCTTAATTTGGGCATCATCCTTCTCCTTTGACCGGAATTTACATATCAGATAGATTGTACCACGCAGACAGCGGCCAAACAAGTGTTTTGGGTTCCTTTTTTATTGTTTGCACCGGGAATTATCGGTTATCAGCTGTCACAGGATTGCTGCCGTTTTTGTCGCCCAGATACCGGTAAAGTGCTGTTACATGCAGTACAGTAAGTATGAGTTCACTGAGCAGAATACCATATAAATACCCCCGGATTCCCATTACAGGGATCGCGAACAGGACGAAACCTATTCGGATACTGATTCCTACTACACTGTGGATCAGACAAAGGCCGGGCTTGCCAAGACCGTTTAGAACACTGGACAGTGTGGTGTTCATATACAGAAAAGGACAGATGAAGGACATGGTCTGTATATAAACACCGGCAGTAGGACTTTTAAACATGAAAGTCCCCATAGGCTTTCCGAAAAGGAAAAATGCTACTCCGCAGACACCTCCCAGAATCATGCAATACCGGGCAGTATGGCCGATGACATAGTTGATGCGCCGTTTATATCCCAAGGCCTGCAGTTCGGCTATGGAGGGCATCAGCATGACAGAGGCAGAGTTGGTCACTGTGGAGGGGAAGAGTATAAGCGGCAGGGCCATACCGGTGAACACTCCATAGATACTTAAGGCATCTGCGGAGCTGAGTCCTGACATACGGAGCCTTTGGGGGATCAGGACAACCTCAATGCTCCCCAGGAGTGTGAGGAGCAGCCTGTTCAGGGAAAGAGGAAGAGACATATGTAAGATGTCTTTCATTCCATGCAGCGGGCGGCTGATCTTCAAAGGCGTATATCCATGTTTACGGAAATTAAGACAGATGGCAAATACAGACACGAGTGAAGCGGCCACTTCACTTGCCAGGGTGCCTCCTATAGCGATCAAAGGAGTTATTTCCCGCCCTTCAGAGAGAAAAATAAGATAAAGAAGATAACAAGTTCCCACTCGTATGATCTGTTCAAGGAGCTGGATACCGGATGGAAGCCCGGTGCGTTTTTGGGCGAAATAGTAGCTGTTGATGCATGAATGCAGGGTGCTTAAGGGAAAGCTAAAAGCCAGCAGACGGATGAGAGAAAGTGTCCTGGGTTCCTTTAATATCTGGACAGCAAAAAAGGCTGCATTTTCGTACACAAGACAGGAGGCTGCCACAGAAAATACAACGGCAAATGCAGTACCAAGTGAAAAATAATCCCTGGCTTCTTTTTCTTTTCCAAGTGCGATGCGCGAAGCTGCCAGCCTGGAAATGGCGGTCTGTACTCCTGCAGTAGTGACGGCGAGGATAAGAGTCTGGATGGGAACAACGAGCTGATAGATGCCAAGGCCCTGTGCACCAATGGAGTGTGAAAGGAATATCCTATAGAAGAATCCGATGAGCCGGCTTAAAAGCCCGGTGCAGGTCAGAATCAGAGTCCCCCTTAAAAAACGCTTTTTCGACATAATTTACAACCTGTACCTTTTTTGTCAGTATATTCATAAAACCTCCTTGACAGAACAGTAAGTTTCTGGTAAAGTGAAAATGAAATCCGAGGAAAACACTAGGAATTGAAAAAGAGGTGAGTGAATGAAACTGTCAACAAGAGCACGATACGGCCTTCGGGCACTCATCGATTTGGGATTATACAGCGAAAAGGAAACAGTCTCTCTTCAGAGCATAGCGGGACGGCAGAGTATCTCAGTGGGCTATTTAGAACAGTTGATGGCTTTGCTTAAGAAGGCCAATATTGTTACCAGCAGCCGGGGTGCCTGCGGAGGATATCGCCTGGGCAAGCCGGCAGAGGAAATTTCCGTGGGAGACATCCTGCGGGTGCTGGAAGGCGGCCTGGACGCAGCAGCTTGTCCGGGAAACGAGAGCGAAGGAGGCTGCCAGGACTCGGATCTTTGCGTGGCAAAATTCGTGTGGAAACGAATCAATGACAGTATTACGGATGCGGTAGATACCATGATGCTGAGTGAGCTCATTGAGGAGAGCCGCAGGATACAGGATGAAAAAAGCAGAGACATCACGCAGGCCTGAGGGCAGATTTTTAGGAAAGAGTTGTTACTGTTACTGATTATAGGAGGACAAGAAAATGGGAAAAATGATATATCTGGATAACGCAGCTACCACAAAGACAGCGCCGGAAGTAGTCGAGGCAATGCTGCCGTATTTTTCAGAATTATACGGGAATCCTTCCAGCGTTTATGATTTTGCAGGAAAGAGCAAAGAGGCAGTTACAAATGCCAGGGAGCAGATCGCAGAAGTTCTGGGGGCAGGAAGAGATGAAATTTATTTTACCGCCGGCGGGACAGAGTCTGATAACTGGGCTTTGAAAGCTGCATTTGAAGCATATAAATCAAAAGGAAACCATATTATCACTACAAAGATCGAGCATCATGCAATCCTTCATACCTGTGATTACCTGGAGAAGCAGCGGGGGGCGAAAATCACTTATCTTGATGTGGACGAGAATGGGATCATCCGTCTGGAAGATCTGGAGAAAGCCATTACGCCTGAAACGATCCTCATATCCATTATGTTTGCCAATAATGAAATCGGCTCCATTCAGCCCATCAAGGAGATCGGGATGATTGCCAGAGAGCACGGGATACTTTTCCACACGGATGCCGTACAGGCATTCTGTCAGGTGCCTGTTAATGTAGATGAGTGCAACATCGATATGTTAAGCTCAAGCGCCCATAAGATCAACGGACCAAAAGGAATCGGCTTTTTGTATATAAGAAAAGGTGTGAAAAACCGTTCCTTCATCCACGGAGGCGCCCAGGAGCGCAAGCGCCGTGCAGGTACTGAAAATGTGCCGGGTATTGTGGGTTACGGTGCTGCTGCAAAGAGAGCCCATGAGACCATGGAGGAGCGCACGAAAAAGGAAAAAGAGCTGAGAGACTACATGATCAGCCGTATCACCACAGAGATTCCTTATGTGAGACTGAACGGAGATCCTGTGAAGCGTCTTCCAAATAATGTGAATGTGAGCTTTCAGTTTATCGAGGGAGAGTCATTGCTGCTTATGCTGGACAATTACGGCATCTGCGGTTCCAGCGGTTCTGCCTGTACCTCCGGTTCTCTGGACCCGTCCCATGTGCTTCTTACCATAGGCCTGCCTCATGAGATCGCACATGGTTCCCTTCGGCTCACTTTAAGCGAGGAGACAACAAAGGAAGATATTGATTTTACTGTGGATAAATTAAAAGAAATTGTGCAGAATCTGAGGAATATGTCACCATTGTATGAAGATTTTATAAAAAAGATGAAAAAATAAGAAAAACACTTGTCAGGAGGAAAAAAACATGTATAGTGAGAAAGTAATGGACCATTTTCAGAACCCGCGTAATGTGGGAGAGATAGAGGACGCAAGCGGTGTGGGCACAGTGGGAAATGCCAAGTGCGGAGACATCATGAGGATCTTTTTGGATATTGATGATGAAACACATATTATCAAAGACTGTAAGTTCAAAACTTTTGGGTGCGGAGCCGCAGTTGCCACCAGCAGCATGGCTACAGAGCTGGTAAAGGGAAGAACTGTTGAGGAGGCCATGAAGGTGACAAACAAGGCAGTTATGGAGGCACTGGACGGTCTTCCGCCTGTGAAGGTACACTGTTCTCTGCTGGCAGAAGAAGCCATTCATGCAGCTCTGTGGGATTACGCACAGAAGCATGACATCACCATTGAAGGTCTTGACAAACCTAAGTCCGATATCCATGAAGGAGAAGAAGAGGACGAGGAAGCATATTAATGGAAAAAGAAAAAATAGTCGTAGGGCTGTCAGGAGGAGTGGATTCCTCCGTGGCAGCGTATCTCTTGAAAGAACAGGGTTATGAGGTCATAGGTGTGACTATGGTTAACTTTCGGGAAAAGAACCTTCCTGAGGGTGAGAGAAGCAGTGCTTCCAAAATTGTGGAGGATGCAGGAAAGGTGGCACATTTTCTCGGAATACCTCACCATGTGGTTGATTTTTGCCCTCAATTCCAGGAGAGCGTCGTCGATTATTTCATAAAAGAATATCTTTTTGGCAGAACTCCGAATCCTTGTGTGGTTTGTAATCGTTATATTAAGTGGAAGGCAATGATGGAGCAGGGAGAGAAGCTTGGTGCTTCTCTTATGGCAACAGGGCATTATGCCCGGGTGGAACAGCTGTCCAACGGCAGGTTCGCCCTTAAATGCTCCGTGACTGCCGCCAAAGACCAGACGTATGCCTTATACGGACTTACCCAGGAACAGTTGTCCAGGACCAGGATGCCTCTTGGGAGTTATACAAAGGATGAGATACGGGAGATTGCAGCTGCAATAGGACTTCCGGTGGCGAAGAAACCGGACAGCATGGAAATCTGTTTTATACCGGATAAAGATTATGCAAGGTTTATTGAAGAAAATACGGATATTTCCCTTCCTAAAGGTAATTATGTAAGTAAGACAGGGGAAGTCCTGGGACAGCACCAGGGTATTATCCATTATACCGTAGGCCAGAGAAAAGGCCTTAACCTTGCAATGGGCCATCCTGTATTTGTGACGGAGATCCGTCCGGATACCAATGAGGTGGTTATCGGAGATAATGAAGATGTCTTTGCTCCGGCCCTTCGCTGCAGCCATTTGAATCCAATGTCTGTACCTGATTTTGAAGATGGTATGGAGGTATTTGCCAAAATCCGCTATAATCATAAGGGAGCCCCGGGGGTTCTTGAGAGGATCGGTCCGGATGAACTGCTGGTAAGATTCCGGGAACCACAGAGAGCGGTCACACCTGGACAGGCTGTGGTTTTCTATCAGAATGATTATGTGGCAGGAGGCGGTATCATAGACGGTTCCGTAAAGGAATAAAAGATATTCGGCGGATGGAATAAACGAAATGTGTGGTGAAAAGATGACAGGACTTACGAATGAACAGGTAAAAGAAAGAATTGAAGAAGGGAAAATAAACGTCAGTGATAATCCCAATACCAGGACCTACAAGCAGATCATCCTGGAGAATACCCTGACGTTTTTTAACTTTCTCAATATTGCGTTGCTGGTTTTAGTGCTCCTGGTAGGTTCCTACAAGAACTCTATGTTCATGGGGATTATTATTATTAATACTGTGATCGGGATTTTTCAGGAGGTGCGTGCAAAAAAGACCCTGGACAAGCTGGCTATCCTTACGGAGAGCAAGTCCATAGTCCTTCGCGAAGGCAAGAAGTGGACCATATCCACAGAAAAGCTTGTGCTGGATGATCTGATCTATCTGAAAGCGGGCGAGCAGGTTCCGGCAGATGCGAAAGTGATCGAAGGTATCCTGGAGGTTAATGAATCACTGTTGACCGGTGAGGCTGACAACCTGGTGAAAAACCAGGGAGATGAGCTGTTTTCAGGAAGCTTTGTGACGGCAGGGGAAGCTTGCTGCCAGGTTATCCATGTGGGCAAGGATAATTATGCATCTCAGATCACCAGCGAAGCCAAGGAATTCAAACGTCATAATTCTGAGCTTAGAAATTCCCTGAATGCCATCCTGAAGGTTATCAGTATCATTATTGTCCCCCTGGGTATCCTGCTGTTTTATAAGCAGTTTTATCTGGTGGGCGATAATATGAAAGATTCCGTGGTCAGCATGGTGGCTGCAGTGCTTGGTATGATTCCGGAAGGCCTTGTTCTTCTCACCAGTGTGGCTTTGACACTTGGTTCCCTCACTCTTGCCCGAAAGAATACTTTGGTGCAGGAATTGTATTGTATTGAGACATTGGCCCGGGTGGACACTCTTTGTCTTGACAAGACCGGAACCATCACGGAAGGCACAATGTGCGTGGAACGTGTGGAGACATTTGTCAGTGATGAGGAGGAGGATATTTCTCCGGAGTCCGGCAATGACCCGCGTAAGATCGCAGAGAGGGAATGTGATTCCGGTGAGGTGCCTGCAGAAGTTGAATCTGACCGGGCGTCAGAGATGGAAAACAGTGGGGATACAGAGGACAGCAGCGGGACGGAAGTGCTGGTGCCTGTAGACAATGCCAGGGCTGTCTCAGAGGAAGAAGTAGACCGGGTGATGGGAAATCTTATGGCAGTGCTGAAAGACCAGAATGCCACTGCAGAAGCCCTTCATAAGCGTTTTTCAAGACGTACGGATATGACGCTGGATCATGTGATCCCCTTCTCTTCAGACCGTAAATACAGTGGTGCGGCATTTCAGAACCAGGGCACATATCTTATGGGTGCCGCCCAGTTTCTCTTTCCCGAGGGCAATGAGAGTCTCCTGAACAGATGCTCAGGATATGCGAAACAGGGATTCCGAATCCTGGTCCTGGCCCATAGCGCCGAGGCAAATGAAGGCACAGAGCTTCCCAAGGAGCTTATGCCCATAGCTCTTTTGCTTCTCACAGACGTAATCCGCCAAGAAGCTCCTGACACACTGAAATTCTTTGACAGCCAGGGAGTGGATTTAAAAGTTATTTCCGGTGATGATCCTGTGACTGTATCATCCATAGCCAGAAAGGCCGGACTTAAAAATGCAGACCATTATATAGATGCCACCACCATTACAACCCAGGAGGAACTGGAGAGAGCAGTGTCAGAGTGCAGTGTATTCGGACGAGTGACTCCCCAGCAGAAAAAGGCAATGGTCCAGGCGCTGAAATCCCAGGGTCATACAGTGGCCATGACTGGTGATGGTGTGAATGATGTACTTGCCCTTAAAGAAGCTGACTGCAGTGTGGCAATGGCAGAGGGAAGCGATGCAGCAAAAAATATTGCCAATGTAGTTCTTCTTGATTCCAACTTTGCTTCCATGCCCCATATAGTGAATCAGGGGCGGAGGGTGGTAAACAATATCCGTACAGCCGCTTCCATGTTTTTGATCAAGACAATCTTTTCCGTATGTCTGGCATTGCTTACGATTTTCTTTGGGGAGGCGTACCCCTTTGAACCAATCCAGATGTCTCTGATCAGTGCCTGTGCTGTGGGGATTCCTACTTTTCTTCTGGCTCAGGAGAATAACTATGATAAGATTGACCACACCTTCCTGCGGCATGTATTTATGAATGCATTCCCGGCAGCTGTCACCATCACCGGCTGTGTGTTTGCAGTGATGCTTGTCTGTCAGGATGTGTATCATTCCAATGCGATGCTGAACACAGCTTGCGTGCTTGTTACAGGCTGGAATTACATGGCAGCATTGAAGACTGTATATGCGCCGTTAAACAGATACCGCAAGGTGATCATTTACGGTATGCAGTTCATTTTCTTTGCAGCAGCTGTTATCCTTCAGAAGCTGCTGACGCTTGGATCTCTGGAATTTGGTATGATCATTCTTGTGTTCATTCTGATGACGTTTTCGCCGATTGTCATCGATGCCATTACCGACTGGCTCCGCAAGATGTATGTCAAATCTCTGGACAAAGAGGTGAAAGGCAGATTCGGCACATTTTTGGACAAACTACAAAAATAAGAGCAGACAGAGGGCTGCTGTACCTGTATGATCGAATGATCATCACAGGTACGGCAGCCCCTTTTTGACAGCTTGCTCCGGGTATGGCTAAATCTGCTCATCCGGTGCAAATTTGCTGAATAGATCATCTAATTCAAGGGGCCTGTAGAAATAAAAGCCCTGAATCATATCACAGTCTGTCTGACGCACAATGGAAAGCTCTGCGTTTGTCTCCACACCTTCCACACATACTTGCTTCCCCGAGCGGTGACATGCGTAAACGATACTCATAATGAAATCAAGATTCTCTGTAGAATGAGTGATTTCACTCATCAGGGTACGGTCAAGCTTGATCACATTTACAGGATATTTAAAAAGCAGCTGAAGGGAAGAAAAGCCGTTGCCGAAATCGTCCAGGGCAAATTTAATCCCCATTTTCTGGCATTCGATCACGAAATCATGGAGACTGCTGGGCATATCGTCAAAGTGCGTCTCGGTGAGCTCCAGCATAAGCCGGCTTCCGGGTACACCGCTTGCTTCCAAGGTATTCTTCATAAAAGGAAGAAAGGTCTCATCCAAAATCTGAAGATAACTCACATTAAATGATAAAAGAAACTCCTGTTGGAAGGCCATAAGTCTTTGACACACATGTACCACTTGTTCAAAAACCCATTTGCCTACCTGGAGGATCATGTGGGTCTGCTCCAGCAGCGGGATAAATACTATAGGTGAAACATCCTGTCCCTGGTACTTCCAGCGAAGCAGAGTCTCCCCGCCTATGATGCGGCCTGTATCCTTGCACACAATAGGCTGTACCACTATACGGAATCCTTCACAGTTGTTGGCAACACTGTCACTTAAGTGAAGGGTCATTTTTGACTTATCCTTTTGTTTGGAGATTAAATCCTGGGAAAATTCGCAGAATTCCAACTCCGGATTCATCTTGGCAATATTGATGAGCATTGTGGCATTTTCCAGAACCTCCTGGGGAAGCCTGGCGTTTTCCGGAAAATGAAGGACGCCGAAGGAGGCGGATTGTTTGGGGGCCAGATTCTCCTCTGTGTAGCACTTTTCAATAATGCTCCGGATCCGTCTGACAGCATTATTGCTGCCCATACAAGTGCTGTGCCTTGATATAGCCATAAAACGGATGCCGTCCAAACGGTAAAAAATATATTTGTCATCCAACTCTTCAAGCAGTGCATTTGCAATGTTCTGCAGAAGATTGTCACCTTCAATCCGTCCTCTGGACTCATTAATATATGTAAAATGATTGAGACTGAAGCTGATGATACAGGCTGAAGAGTTTCTGGCACTGAGAGAAGCCAGTTCATTTAATGCTGCCTGTACCCTCAGTAAGCCAGTGACCGGGTCCAGTGAAAAATTGCTTTCAAGGCGGGACACGCAGCCGGAAAAGAATAGAGGAACATTCTTGTCAATGGACCATTTTACAATACCGCGGCAGTGGACCCAGGTTGAGCGGCCGTTCTTGTCTGTAACACGGTAGCGAAGACTGTGGATTCCCTTTTTCTGTTCCATGATCTGTTCCAGATCCTGATGATACAGAAGCTTGTCCTGGGGGTCACTGATAAGCTCTCCCCACTTCTCAATAAGATCATAAACTACATTGGAAGAAAATTTAAAGTCATCCCGCATGTTATCTGAGATATAATAAAGTTTGGTCTGGAGGTCTCCAAAATATAAATAGTATGGAGCGTCCGGGATAGCCACAGACTGAAAAAAGGCTTCAGCATCAAAATAATTTTCTCTGACAAATTTTTGAAACAATGTTTCATAGATGCTGTCATGGGGAGATACATAATCCTTATGTGCATTGTTGGCAAACAATGGGTTCAGGATGACCGTACTGCTTTCCGCTTCAGAAGAGATAACTTTAGTGACGTCAACAGCTATTTCCATGCGGTATATTTTACCGTCATACTCTATTGCAGTGGCTTTTATCGCGTAGGTTTTCTGGGTAAGAGGAGTAGTGTATCTGCTTTCATGGAAAATACCGGGAATAAGCTGATAGTCAGAGCAAAACGGACAAGGAGAAGATAAACCCAGAAGCACTTCATAACATTTTTTGCCGTGATAATCCTGATCTTGCGGGAGGGATATCTTCTTCTTTGTATAATGGTTCATATACACAAAAGTTTGAGTCTCAATATCAATGACATAAACAAGCTCTTGCAGGTTCTCAAAAAACTCCCATATTTTATCCATATCGGTATGCCTTCCTGATCTTTCTGATTTATTATTAAATCTATTTTAACATAGAATTCTGAGAATTACTAATCAATATTTTCTTTTCAGTATTTAACTAAAAAACTCCGATTTATTCTGTATATATTTTTGAGGATGGAATGGGAGGGGAATAAAAAACAGCGCTGTTTAAAAGCGCTGTTTTTGGGATAAAGAAAAAGTATTTTATATTGTTTGAAGCATAAGCTGTTATTTTTTCTTACGGCAGAGCCAGAAGCATCCGAAGGCCGGCATCATAACGCCTTTTGCCTCCATTTCATGGCCGGTGATCAAATCCATGTACATTCCGTCCTCCTCATTGATCCATGCCACTCTGTCATTTTCAGAGAAGTTGTAAAGACCGATGAATTTTTCTTCATCATTTTCCCTTACAAGGGCTAAAATTGAGGAATCCCAGGTATCAATAGTCCGAAGCTCTACGTTGGAATCAAAGACACTGTGGGAGGCACGGATGTGCTCAAGCCTGTCTAATACAGGGAAAAGTTTTCCCTGGACAGTATTGGACAGTTTGCGGTTTTCTGCCAGCTCCCAACTGAAATCGCCTCTGTGAAGGTATCTGGAATCGGAGGCTTTTTCCGGGTCGTTTTTATAGGAATAATCATTGAGCTGTCCTATTTCGTCACCGCTGTAGATAACAGGGATGCCTGACTGGGAGAGCATAAACGCGTGGAGGGTGATATCGTAGCGGATACCCCGGTCAACACCTTCCTGATCGCCCTCAAAACCGAAACGCTCAATGCCGCACAGAGAAGCAGTAGTACCGCACAGCCTTGCATCACCAAGCCTGGGATCATCATTGTACAATTCTCCCCTGGCAAAGGAATCAGGATATTTTCCGGTCAGGTAGTCATTGAGGAACTTCTTGTGTGGAACCTCCTGTATGGCGAAGTTTTTCAGGTAATCATAGTCCAGGCCCCAGCCGATGTCATCATGACAGCGCAGATAATTCTGGAACACATAATCTCTGGGGAGGGAGGCAACCGTATCCAGCTGGCGGCGGAGGAGAGACACATCTCTTGCAGCCACAGTGTGCCAGGTGCTGGCCATTGTTGTCACGTTATATAAAATGTGGCATTCCGGCTTCTCAACCGTGCCGAAATAAGGAACTACCTTCTCAGGTGCCATTACCACTTCCCCTAACAGTAACACTCCGGGGCATACAATCTCACAGATCATACGCATCATACGGACCATGGAGTGTACCTGAGGAAGGTTACGGCAGTTTGTGCCAAGCTGCTTCCAGATATAAGGTACTGCATCCAGGCGGACAATGTCCACACCCTGATTCGCCAGATAGAGAAGGTTGTAGATCATCTCATTGAGGACAATGGGATTGCGGTAATTCAAATCCCACTGATAGGGGTAAAAAGTGGTCATAACGTGTTTCTTTATATCGTCCAGCCAGGTGAAGTTTCCGGGTGCTGTGGTGGGGAAGACCTGAGGACAGGTTTTCTCATATAAGGCAGGGATATCATAGCTGTCAAAGAAGAAGTAGCGGTCCTGGAATTCTTTTTCTCCTGCCCGTGCCCGTCTTGCCCACTCATGATCCTCTGATGTATGGTTCATCACAAAGTCCAGACATATATTGATTCCCCGCTCATGGCATTTTTCTGTGAGATGGGAGAAATCATCCATGGTACCCAGCTCTTCCTGAACTTTCCGGAAATCAGCCACAGCATAGCCACCGTCACTTCTGCCCTTTGGTGAGGAGAGAAGAGGCATCAGATGAAGATAGTTCACATTACATTCCTGGATGTAATCAAGCTTTTCCTCCAACCCTTTCAGTGTTTTGGCAAATGCATTCACATACATCATCATGCCAAGAAGATCATTGCGCTTATACCACTGAGGATCAGCTTCACGCTTTCTGTCAGAAGCTTTAAGTGCAGCGTTTCTGCTGTCATAGAATTTTTTGATCGTGTCTGTCAGGTCATCAAAGTGCATCAGAACATAGGGATTGTCCTGGTACAACTCACAATAAAGCCATTTCAGCTCATCGTAATGGTGTGTAAACCGCTGTTTGTAAATACTTTCGTCCTCCTCATCCGCTGAAATGCGGATGGGTTCTACTTTGGAGGTTTCCACCATTACAGGCTCTGTCTTCGAAGTTTCCACCTTGACGGGTTCAGTTTTATTTGTGGCAACTTTAACAGGTTCTACTTTTTTTGTTTCCACCATAGTCGGTTCTGTCTTTTTTGTCTCGACTTTGGCAGGTTCCACCTTTTTCGTCTCGAC
>JAUNHC010000111.1 GCA_030524175.1 Eubacteriales bacterium | reverse complement strand
GATAGGGTAGCTAACAGTTAGCAATTCATTACGCGACTTCACGTCGCACTTCCGCCTCTGGGACGGCAGGATCACAGGTAGGGCGTTCCGGGGATATCAGGGTAGCTTCCCATGCCGATAAGCAGTTCCAGGCCAACCTGGCGGGCTTCAAGCACTGCTTCCTTTACAGCACTGGCATCGCCGGAGACAGCCAGAATGACCTCATTTGAGTGGCTGGTCCCTATACTGGGAGTCATGTACCGGATGATTCGTACAGAGGAGGCCTTCAATGCTGTATCCGCCATTACCAGACCGATAGCGGCCGGTGAGCCTGCCATGAAACCGAAAGCTTCTCCGGGAACAGCCTGGAAGGCTTTCTGCAGGGCCGGGCCGGCGCTGGCTGAAAATGCAAACTCCAGATGACCGGATTCACTGATATACAGCTCACCTGCATATTTGTTTGTCAGCTCAAGAGCCAGCTCAACTGCGTGCCTTACATCAGAGATATCCTTGCCCCCAAGGACAATGTAATTTCCGTGTCCGCCCCATCCCTTAGTATCTCTGGGAAGTTCGATGGACAGAACCTCTGTGTTAGTGGCCTTGACAGCATCATCAATGGCTGTGATCTGTCCTGCTGCGCCTGTGCGGGAACTGAAAAGCCCGAGGGCGCGGTACTTGGTGCCAACATTCATTTCCTTGAGAAGCGAGTCGTCAATTCCGGAAATTACCAGGCCGATGCTGTCAAGAACTGCAGTTCCTACAAACTCCGTTCGTGTGCAGTGAGTGCTTATGCTGTGAACATCCATGAAAGTGTATTTCCTCCTGATGGTGATTTATGCTGCTTCATCTGTATTGCCGGCAGTGTCTGTGCTGTCAGCATCAGCGTTATCCTGTGTGCCGTCAGCACCTGTCTGTGTATCGTCAGTGAATGCGCCGTCCTGTGCATCTTCACCGTCTGCCGCGTCCTCCCCATTGCTGCCTTCTGCGCCGCCGGCTGCACCTGTATCTCCCTGAATACCTAATGCACTCATATCTATTTCCAGGTAATCATCTAAATTATCCGGAATTTCTACTGTCACTTCTTTTCCAGGGTTAACATAGGTTGCACTGAGGTTCATATCCATTGTCATTTCCTGGTCCTGGATAGTGATGGTGAGAGGCATTTTCATGGTCATATCAGAGAAATAGCCGTCCTTATTTACAGTGGCTGTGCCGGCAATGTCTGCAATTTCCATTTTCAGATCAGCGGAATTGAGGAAATCCCCAAGAGAGCTGAGGGTGGAATCTACAAGGCTGCTCATGGTTTCGCCGCTGAGATTAAAGGTGATCACATAGTCTTTGTCTTTCTTTTCCATGGAAATTTCCTTGAAATCTTCTTTTTTCAGGTCTGTCTTCAGAGCGCTGGATTCCAGCTGCGCCTGCATTTGTGCAAGGTCCATGGCATATTTGATTTTCTGGCCGCCGGATTCTGTAAAGTAATAGCCATCCTTATAATAGGACTTCATGGTCATTGACTGGCCGCCCGTTTCTAAAGTGACATCCATATCTGCCAGCATGTTCTCAGAGTTCACACCGCTCATTTTAGCCTTTGTGGATGAACTGATGTCCATGCTCTGTCCTGCTGCGGACAGGGTCATATCCATATCTGAGTTGAGTTCCATGGATTCCAGTGCGGAAGACTTCTTGGAAGCTTCCTCATATACAGTATAGGGATCTTTCTTGCCGCATCCTGCAAGAGCCAGGAGTCCCACGCATGCCAGGACTGCTGTCATAAGTTTCACACTTTTTCTTTTCATTGATATATCCTCCTTGATGATCAGCACTGCTGTTTTTTGTATTTCGTTATGGCTTATGAGCCGGAAAAGTTTGATACTAAAACAGGTGCTTTTAATCAGTGTAACATCTGCTAGGCATTTTTAAAAGATAAATTTCGAAGTTTTTATAAGGTTTTAACATTTTTTATATGTGGTTTGGGAAATGAAAACCTTAAAAATCCTTGGGTTTCCAAGACGATTTGGTGATTCTGAGAAATAGTGTGACAGTATTTACCAAAATAAATGTTAACTAAATATTTCACAAAAATTACACAATAAGATGCTAGAATAGCACCCAAATTCTATGTAAAGGAAATTGTTACTATTCAGCAGGCAGTATTCCGCGATGCGGTAACTATGAAGGAACTGAATAGTTACAGGAAATTTAAGTATGAAAAAAGGATGGAGTTTTTTTGTGGGAGTGTTTGCTGTTTTCCAGATAGGGCTTACTGCAGTCTGGGGGAGTGATACACCTGCCATAAAGTCTCAGGCTGCGGTTGTCATGGATGCCGGAAGCGGGGACATTTTATATGAGAAGAACGGAAGTGAATTATATTATCCTGCCAGTATCATAAAGCTCTTGACCGCTTTGGTTGTTTCTGAGCAATGTAATTTGGAGGATACTGTGATATTTTCTTATGATGCAGTTTATGACGTGGAGGAAGGCAGCGGCAATAAGCTTCAGCTTGAGGCTGGAGACAAGCTGACAGTGGAAGACTGTCTTTATGCCATGCTCCTGGAATCCTCCAATCAGGCGGCGAACGCACTGGCAGAATATGCCGCCGGCAGCAGAGAGGCCTTTGTGGAGGAAATGAATGGGAAAATAAGGGCTCTTGGATGTACGAAAAGCAGATTTACCAACCCCTCGGGTCTTAATGATCCCCAGCAGAAAACTTCCGCGGAGGAGATGGCCGTGATCGCCGGGGCAGCTTTTCATAATGAGGTGGTGAGGCGTATTTGTTCTGCAAAGGAGTACGAGCTTCCGGCCACTCTTCACAATCCTCAGGGATATCCGTTGTCCATGGAGCATCAGCTGATCAATGACAGTACGGCCTATGAGTATGACTATGCTGTGGCAGGAAAAACAGGATATACATCCCTGGCGGGCAATACCCTTGTCACCGAGGCGGAAAGAAACGGAGATGAACTGATTGCTGTGATCCTCAAAAGTGACCAGACACATTATGAGGATACCATGCAATTGTTTGAGTATGGATTTCAGGCTCTTGACGAGAGAGCGCTGATGCCTGCAAAGCTTACTTCTGAACAAGAGTCTTCCGGGCAGGCAGAGCCGGAGGAAGATCAGCAGAAGTCTGACAGTGAGGGGGCAACTGGGCACGGCCTTATGTGGGGGCTTGGGATCACAGCCGGTGCAGCGTTGCTGGCCGGAGCCGGTATGATTCATTTCCGTATCAGAAGAGAACGGTTGCGCAGACAGAAACGCCGGGAAAAAATGCGCCGCAGGAAAAACAGGCAGGAAAGGGCTGCATGACGCTGACCCTCTGTAAAAGTCTGTCAGGCATGTATATTTCTCCCTCATATGTCAACCGGTGGAAGAGGGAAGGAATAAACTACCACGATCACAGAATTGAGAAAATGCCTCACAGATGATATAATGATGCCAGGGTCAAACTACTTCTTGACCCTGGCATCATTATATATGTGTGACAGAAAAAATAATCCCCCTGCTATGCAGGGGGAGGGCAGGTCTTTA
>JAUNHC010000059.1 GCA_030524175.1 Eubacteriales bacterium | reverse complement strand
ACGTACGGTTCTTAGAGGGGAAAGCGGTAGTAATACCGCCGACCCACTCGATTATACACGATAATACTTGGGATCACCACCATGATCGTGGCCGCAAACATGGCTCCATAATTACTTGCAAACTGACTCTTAAAATAATACAGCGCAATGGGCAGTGTCCTTTTTGTATTGGAAGTTGTCAAAGTCAGAGCGAACTGAAATTCATTCCATGACAGCAGAAACTGCAGTACGCCTGCAGTCCCCATAGCCGGCTTGGCTATAGGCAGGATGATCCTGGCAAAGGTCATAAAAAATCCTGCTCCGTCCAGATATGCAGATTCCTCCAGTTCCTTGGGGATCGTTCGAAAGTAACTGCTCATAATATAAATGGTAGTAGGCAGGCCAAAGGCCATATATACAAGAATAAGCCCTATAAGGGAATCGTTCAGGTTCGTGGATGTAAATGTCTGATACAATGGCTGGAGCAACGCTGCACCGGGTATCAGCAAACCTATAGAAAACAATGTGCGGAAAGTATTCTTATATTTCCATTCAAAATGTCCCAATACATAAGCTCCCATTCCAAACAGCAGTACGCTGGCTGCTGTAGATATGACAGCCACAAGAATACTGTTTACATAAAACTGAGTGATAGGCGCCAGTTTCAGCGCATCGGCATAATTTTTCAGGCTGAAAACTTCCGGAAGTCCCAGACCCCCGCTTAAAATTTCCCTGTTTGTCTTAAAAGAGGATAAAAAAACCCACATCAACGGAGCAATGGAAATTAAAATGATGAAAGAGACAAATATAAAAATACCTGTTTTTACTATTACTTTTTTTGTCTTCATCTCTATGCCTCCTCACTGCTTTTTCCGATTTTATAGATTCTGTTGATCATTCCTACTACAATAAGACCCGCAATGATCATAATGACACCTATGGAATTGGCAATGCCAAAATTGTTGGACGTAAATGCGGTCTGGTATACATAGGCCGGAAGGTTCAGCGTCCTGTCTCCGGGACCTCCTTTGGTCGTCATCATAATAATGTCCAGCTTCTGCAGCATACTTGTGGCTGCCAGAATAGTCGTGGTCCCTATAATATTTTTCATCAGGGGAAGTATGATATACCAGTTGATCTGCCACTCCTTTGCGCCGTCAATTTTGGCTGCTTCTAAAATTCCTTCATCTATGGAGGTCATTTCAGCCATAACCAGGATTGTGACGGTTGCTGCAAAAGGGAGCCAGGTAATCGTAACTGTACCGAATGCTGTTCCCGGATCCATAAACCAGTTTGGCAGATTTTCAAATCCTAATGCCCCCAGCAGTGCATTCACCGCACCAAAGGACGGATTCAGCAGCATCACAAACATCATTCCTACTGCAGCACTTGAAATAATATTAGGCAGCATATAAACTGTACGCACAAATTTCCAATAAAACTTTTTTCTGGCAAGTACCAATGCCACTGCCACACCAATCCCCACGTGAACCGTGGACTGCAGCAAAATCCATACAATCGTGTTAAGTCCTGCGCTTATAAACTGTCTGTCCTCCGTGAACAGCTTTATATAATTTGAAAGTCCGTTGAATATGGGCGCTGAGCCTACCCGCCAATCGGTGAATGAGGTACCCGCCAGCATCACCAACGGAATGGCATATACAAAAATAAATGCTGTCGTGGCCGGAAGCAAAAACAATATTAAAAATTTCTTTTTTACTTTCATTTTGTCAGCTTTCCTTTCACTATGTGGTCAAATTTTAAAATGCAGGAACTGCTTGATCCAGCTCCTGCATTTCGCTGTTCATTTACTATTTTTCGTACAAGGCATCCTTTGCTGCCAATTCATCCAGTTGCTTTGCCATATCCTCCGGTGTCAGGGAACCTTGAACCAGTTCCGGATACAAAGTGGGAAAAGCATTTAAAGCAGTCGCATAGCTGATTGTGTCAATTGTCTGGTATTTATATGAAATACTGTCCAACAGCCCTACAAATTCAACCACCAGAGGGTTCTCAACTTTATATTCTTCAGACATTTCCACATCTGAGGTCAATGGCAGAACACCTGCCTCTTCCAGATGGATGGACTGTCCATATTCTGAAGTTTTAAACTGGATAAACTTGAAAGCAGCATCCTCATGGGCTTTGTCACTTTTAGCAATAGAATATCCTCTCTCGTACTGGGATACCGCCCCGTTTTCCGGGAATAAAGCAATTCCCACCTTGTCCGCAAAGCCTTCCGGTGCTTTGTCAGGATTTGCGAAATCCGGTGTCATCCAGGGTCCATTGGCAATGATCGCTGTTTCCTCATTTAAGAAATGATTCGCTGCCGTTGCATAATCAGAGCCTACCGCATCCGGAAGTGAATATTCCTGAAGCATTTTCTGAACCATGGTAAGTCCATCAATAAACTCCGGTGTCTGATAGGTATCCACATATTTCGTGTTCATAAACGTATTTCCGGTTTCCCCGTTTGTCCCTATTTTTGACGCCAGGATCAGATTGGTTGTCCATCCGTTTTCTCCTGTCATCATCGAAACAGGGGCTTTACAAACGCCTGACTCTTTCAGTTTCTCAAGATTGGACATCCATTCGTCCCAGGTCTTGGCCGGAGTAATACCTGCTGCCTCATACATTTCTTTATTATAGAAATATCCAATTGCCTGAAGGCCGTAGGAAATATTATAAAGTCCGCCGTCTTCCCACTCTTTTCCGTAATCATATGCAGCTCCCAGTTCTTTTTTATACTGTTCATCTGCATCCACATAAGAACTCATGTCCACTGCGATCCCGTTCTTGATCGCCATTTCCAGAACACCGCCGTTTCCTTCAAAAACATCCGGAAGGTCATTGGATGTGGCCCGTATTTTCATCTGTTTGTAATATTCCTCATCACTTGGCATTTCCTCAATCTTTAATGTGATTTTCTGATTGTCGATCCCATTGTATTTCTCCTGGAATTCTCTGAAGTATCTCTCCTCAGCTGCCGCTGCGTTATGAGTTCCCACACGGAAAGTCGCAATTGTCAGTTCCACCGGCTCCGGAAAATCTCCCTTTGGCTCTTCTGCCGCAAATACGCTGACAGCTCCTCCTGCAATGCCTGCCGTCATACATCCAGCCATAAGAATAGCCGTCAGTGATCTAAAGCTCTTTCTCATCATAATTAATTCCTCCCTTTTATTATTTCTTGCTTGTTTATTGTGACTGTATCATAGCATATCCTTTTCCTTTATCCCATGGAGACAGTTACCATTTCTCCGGCTATCTTGCTCAAAAAAACACAGGCATTTCCCCTTGTTTTCACTTTGAGAAAATACTTGTGTTTTTTTGCTTTTTATACGGCTATTTTGTTCTCTGTCCCGGGAATTTCTGTTTTTCGGAAATACTGTCACTCCTCTCCCCGTGACATCCCTCTATATTCACTGGGACTGCACCCCTCATATTTAATAAAAAGATTAGTAAAATACCCTGCATCCTCAATTCCTACCATCTGTGCAATTTCATATATTTTGTAAGTACTTCCGTCAAGCAGTTCCTTTGCCCGCTGCAGCCGTAAATGATTGATGGCGGCAGTAAGTGTCATCCCGGTTTTCTTCTTGTAAAGCCGGCTGATATAGCTGGCACTCACATGAATTTCTTCACTTATCTGCTGCAGGCTGATATTTTGGCAGCAATTTTTTTTAATATAATCATCGATCATCTGAACGAGGTAATGCTTATCCAGGGAATCGGTCTCCAGTATCTTCTTTGCCCACCCAAAAATTTCATCACATATTTTGATTAAATTATACAAGGTATCTGAGCCGTAAATCCGGTTATAAATCTCTGTTTCCATCTTCTGTAAATCTTCCACCTCATATTTCTCATCAAGACTGCAGAAAACCATTGCACAAAAATTAATTACGTTCGCCCTGACTGTTTCCAGCGGAAATGCCCCATTAACCAGCCACTCCTGCTGCTCCCGAAGCTTTTCATCTGCTCTTGTATAATCCTTTTCGAACAGCAGTTTCACAGCTTCACTTCCGGATTTTGAAAAGGAGTCATACCGTCCGCCCTCCGTGTGCCTGGCGCTGTAAAGAGCGACCTCGTTTCCGGGAGAGATTATTGTAAACAATGCCTCCCTGGCTTCCTCATACCCCTGATGGAGCTTCTCTGCCGGAAAAACATTGCTGATCCCCACTTTGATATGTACACGCATGAATTCCTCTGCAATATGCAAGATTTCACTGAAAAGAATCAGTATATCTTTTACTTCAAAGGCCTCCTGTCCGTCTCTTACAAAAAGGATCGTCATATTTTCCACGCTGGTATTGATAAAATAATGTTCAAAGGACACAGATGCCATGCCGAGGAAATTTTCCATGGCCTTTAATATATTAGGCTTTTCTCTTTCTTCCTCTTCGTAGGCAAAACGGCAGCAGCATACACAATACATCTTTTTTCCAAGCCCATATGTCTCAATTCCATTTTCTACAGGTAAGATTTTTCCAAGAACAAGCGATTCCAGAAGATATGCCTTCATACTTTTTTCATTCAGCTGTTCCTTTTTCTTGCAGCTTGCCTTCTTTTTCAGCCTGCTCGTCAGCTTCTCCACTGCCTCCGGAAGCTGGGTCATAAATTCATTTTTGATAATATAATCATATACACTGCACTGCAGAGCTTCTTTTGCAAAGTTGAAATCCGAGTAAGCCGTGAGAATAATTACGGCCACATCAGGGTATTCCTTCTGCATGCACTTAGCCAGTTCAAGGCCGTCCATAACCGGCATCTTAATATCGCTCACCACTATATCCACACGACGATCCTTTAATATTTCCAGTACCTGTGTACCATTGCTGCACTCTCCCGCCACCTGACAATCCAAGGCATTCCAGTCCACCAAACACACAATACCGTTACGGATAGATTTCTCATCATCTGCAATTACTACCTGATACATTTTATCCCTCCAGTCTTTTATTCGTTTTTTTGGGGATATGTACGACAACCCTGGTTCCTTTTCCGATTTCACTGTTTATTTTAAGCCCATAGGCATCTCCATACAGTAATTTAAGACGGCTGTTTGTGTTTCGGACTCCAATCTTATCTCTGGTCATGTTTTCCAACTGCTCTCCCTCCTCTATTACCCTGTCCTCCAGATTTAAATCTTCCGCACAAAAACCTCCTCCGTCATCTTCAACCACTATTTCCAGATCATCCCCTGCGATTTTAGCACTGACCATTACAGTCACCAGGCTGTCAACATTTTCCGCTCCGTGAACTACTGCATTTTCCACCAGCGGTTCAATGGTTAGACGGGGAATTTCCCACTTTAGCAATTCCTCCGGGATTTGGATCACATACTGGAGCTTTTCTTCAAATCTCTGCTGTTGGAGGTATAAGTAAAACTGAATATATTCCACCTCCGCCCCCAAGGTTGTAAATGTATTTTGACTAAAATACAAGCCTGCCCGCAGAAATCCGGAAAGGGATGCCAGCATATTGTAAACACTCTCGTCTGAGCACATCTTGGCTTTAACCTGGATAGTAAGCAGAATATTAAACAAAAAATGAGGATTTACCTGCTGCTGCAGAAACTCCAATTGCATCTCCTGCAGCATGATCTTTGATTCATAGGTATCTCTCACCAATATTTTCATAGATTCTGTCATGGAATTGAAGGAATCGCTGAGATAATCCACTGCCTCGTTATTGTAATGAGGCATTTTCACATCGTAATTTTTCTTTTTAATCTCCTCCATACCTTGTGCCATATCCCGGATAAAACTGGTGCTCCTAAGGGAAATAACCACTCCAACGGCAAGCAGCAAACAGCATAAAGCTCCGGAGATTGCAATATAAACAGGCATCCCTGAAAACGCCTGCCGTATGATCTCATTCCTGGGCATAAGGCTTAAAAAAGTCAATCCCACACCATCTAACGGCTTAGCTTCACACATGTAGGTAGTATTTTTCAGTTTTACCCTGGACTCTCCTTTTTCCAAAACCTCCATTAAATCTTTATCACAACTTTTCCCGCCCTCATCTTCCTGTGAGGAAGAAAAAATAGTGCCGTCACTGTCAATGAGGTAGGTCTTCATCACCTCCGTCTCACTGTATTGCCTGCGCAGAGATTTTTCATCTATGGCAATCATTATGGACAAGGATTCTTCTCCTTCAAATACTGGTTTCATGGTCCGTATATGATAGATCATACCATTGCCTACCATAAACCGCTTGCCGTCCAGAAGTCCTTCCTCTGAATTCCTGGATTTTGTATATATCTCTCCTGCCGTCTTTTTAATGGTACTTTCCGCCATGGGCTTTGAAGCAGAATACATAAGCATTTCGTCATTGGAAAATACAGCTATGTAACTGATATAGTCATTTTTCCAGGCGTTGGAATAAGCCAGGATATGCATGATCTCATCCTTAAGTTCATATACATGCTCATAATATCCGCTGTTTTCCTCATGAAAGGTCAAAGGCGTATCCAGCCACTCCATGATGGTTTCTGAGGTTGCCACAGCCATTGCCGTATTTGAGGCAAAAGAAAAAACCTGTTCTAGATTACCCACTGTTTTCTGTGCATACATCTTCATTTCATCTGATTTCTGCTGAAATAATTTTCCATACATAATCGTATATGTATAAATGCCGATGATCATCATGGAAATAAACATGAAACAGGCACATGCCAAAACAACACGGTTCTGAGCCGATTTTATCCTTAGTTTGTGCAGAAGCTTGCTTGAAAATGATATTTCCATTTTTCTTCTCTTTTCTGTTATATTTTTTAAATATAGGTTATTCTTCATCCAGTTGTATGTCAAGTTTATTTTTTTGGTATTATACGAAGTAATTTTCCAATATATAGTAAAGTTCACTTTATCACATAACATATTTCACCATTATACAAACAGGGGGTTCCGTCTTTTTATCCTGTGTACTGATAAATTGCGGATAAGTCCTGTTGGCAACATCCAAGGCTGCGTACAGATATGCGGCTCGATTAGTACACGGAATACGAAAATTATAAAGATGATCCAATGCTTACATGAGGACTAAAATACCGGGCAGACATATCCCTTATAAGATATGCCTGCCCGGCGTTCTTACCCCTAATGACATAATTCCCTATTATCACAGAATCACTCTGCCGCTTGCAATAGAATCCGGTGCCAGACAGAAGGCTGCCGTATGACCATCAATCCGCAGATTCACCTGCAGTTTTTCTTTTGTGCGGTTGAGCATAACAACCGTATAAGTCCCATTGTTGTCAAAAGCCACCGCCTCCAGCTTCTCTGAATAACTGCTGCTGCCAATCCGCACTGCTCCCGGGCAGATACTCCTGCAGAAATGCCACAGATAGGAAAAGGTGGTCCGCTCTTCAATCTGCCGATCGTCAGTGTGGAACAAATATGGTGCATCGCAGTAATTACCCACATGGTTGGGACCTCCCTTTTCGTCAAGAATCAGATTCCAGTCATAGAATGCGCCCAGTCCGTTCTTTAAATCACCGATCAGGTCATGGGCATATTTCTTGGCGTTTTCCAGACAGTCCCCCTGCTGGTATTTGCTGTACTCGATGCAGGCCTCGGAGAGAATAATTTCCTTATCCGGAAATCTCTCCCGGAGCATCCGCAGTGCCTCGAAGTGGTCCCCGCTGTACCAATGCACCGCGATTCCGTGGATCATGGCGTCGGTCTCCTCATCAATGACGGCCATTGCACGATCCAGGGCACGTTCCTTGTTGTGGTCCCAGATATAAAGGCGCACTTGAATTTCATTCTTCTTCAGAGCGGGAACCAGATAATCCCTTAGAAATTCTTTTTCCTCCTCCGGGGTGAAAACGCAGGAATCCCAGGTCTGCACGGCCTTAGGTTCATTCTGTACGGAGAGCGCAGTCACCGGGATTTCCCTTTCTTTCAACTCCAGGATATAACGGCATATATACTCCGCCCATTGGCCGTAATATGCTTTTATCAGCTTGCCGCCGTTGTTCCGCTCCTTGTTTGTCTTCATAAAGGCCGGCGGACTCCAGGGGGTCAGCATCACCTGCAGTTTCTCCCCGCAAACGCTCTTGATGTCCTCCATCATAGGAAAAATATATTTGCCCATCCGCTCCAGAGTAAATCCCTGCTGGTTTTCTTTCCCTGATGCCTCATAATGTCCCAGTGAAAAATCGCAGCTGTCAATAGGAATCCTCACCATCTGGTAATTCAATTTATCCTCGTCGAAATAATCATGGAGCACCTGATCTTTCTGTGACCTGTCAAGAAGAGAATAAATATAGGCGGCAGAGTCCGTGACCGCCCCGCCGAAGCCGTTGAAGGTCTGGTAACGAAACTGCGGGTAAAGATTCAGAACCTGATTTTCTTCCTCGTCAATATTTGTCAGTTCCTTTACGATTGTCTCCTGTTTTTTTATGCCCTGCGTAAAGACAGTGCTGGTATATTTAAATTTCATACACGTTCTCCCTGACTTGTCAATTTTCTTTGATACTTTTCTTATATTCTGCCGGGGATATCCCCTTTATTTTTTTGAAGGTCTTGGAAAAATATTTTTCATCACGGTAGCCAACCTTGTAGGCAATCTCATAATTTTTCAGGTATCCCTGGGCTAGATAGTCACAAGCCCGCTCAACTCTTATGGAATTCACAAGATCACTGAACCCATATCCCCGGTACTGGGAGAAAAGTGTGGAAAGATATCCCGCCGTAATTCCGGCATATTCTGCCGCCTGCTGTGCAGATATCTCTTCATGATAATGCTCCTTAATATACTGCTCCGCCCGCAGAACAGCGGTGGGGATGCTTTCTCCCTTTGTAATTTCCTTCTCCGCTTCTTTTCCGAAAATCTCCTCCGCAAGCCGGTTTACCTGGGCCAGGATATCTGATGAGCGGGTGGGCTTTAAAAGGTATTCCCTGGCACCGCAGCGGATTGCCTGCCTGGCATACTCAAATTCATCATAGCCGCTGAGAACAATCGTAGCAGGCATAATTCCCATGGCTGATGCCTCCTGCATCACCTCCACTCCGTTTTTCAGAGGCATCCGCACGTCCAGCAGCATAATATCCGGCCTGTGCAGAACAATGAGATCTATGGCCTTCTGCCCGTTTTCTGCTGTATAGATTTTATCGAAACGGTCTGTGTGAAGCTGTATATACTTACTGATTCCTAAACGTACTGCATCTTCGTCATCCGCAATTAATAATTTTTTTGTCATCTTTCTCTGTCCGCTTCCTCCGCAAATATCCGCAATATAATTTTTGTTCCCTTTCCGGGGGCGCTTTCCACCACCATTTGAAAACGTTCGTGATACATAAGTTTCAGGCGCTCTTTTACATTTTTGATGGCATAGCGTCCTATACGGTGTCCTTTATACTCTTCCCCGTCATCTGTATCAAGAATTGCCTGTACCTGCTCTTTCGTCATTCCGATACCGGTATCCTCTACCACAAATTCTATGCCACCTTCTATCTTTCTGACAGCCACATAAATGCTGCAGGGGGTATCAATATTCTCGAAGCCATGAACCACCGCATTCTCTACAAAAGGTTGGAGAATCAGCTTGGGAATCCTCTGCTCTTCAATTTCCTTTTCTACTTCAATCTTATATTCCAGACGTTTTGTGAAGCGCATCTTCTGTACCGACAAATACGCAGACACCAGGTTGCATTCCTGCCTGACCGTGGTCACGCTTTTACCCTCTCCCAACACCTGACGGAAAAGATTACTGAGTGCCAGAATGTTCTCCGCCACTTCCTCATTGCCCGCCTCTTCAGCCTGCCAGTAGAGCGAGTCCAGTGTATTATATAGAAAATGAGGATTTATCTGGGCTTGGAGGGCAGTAAGCTCACTCTCTTTTTCCCGCAGTTCTATGACGTACTTCTCATCAATGAGCTGCTTAATGTCCTTCACCATCTTGTTAAAGCAGATGGCCACCTCTCCCACCTCATCATGCGTATCTACCTGCACCTGCTGCCTGAAATCCCCCTTACGAAATTTCGCCATGGCCTCATTCACCTTTTTCAGGGGCTTAGTGACAATATTAGATACAAGGCTGATAACCGGAAAAAGGCCCACAAGGACACCTAACAGCATGAGAAGCGGCGTATAGGCAATGCTTTGAAGCTGGTCTGTGATTACACTCCTTGGTATAAAAAGACAGATTATCTGTCCGTTTTCTTCATTGGTCTGATAATATACTCTTTGATTCTTGTATTCATAAATTCCCACTTTATTTCGGAAGGGATTCTTTTCAAGGACACGTTTAGCAAAACCTGCTTCCTGTTCCCCGGAAATTGCCCCGCAGGACAAAAGCTTCTCCCTATCCGCATTTAGAAGGACCATACTCTCCTTCTCATTGTCCAGTATAGACTGGCAGAGTGTGAGATATTTTCCGGCGTCCGCACCGATGGCCAGATAAGCCAAAGGCTTTTTCTTTGACAGATCAAAAATTTCCCTGTAAAGTACAATCTTGTCACTCTGGTTGGCCCAGAAAACCTCCGAAGCATTTTTCTCCGCCAGCTTCCACCACTTTCTGCCTTTGCTCTCCACTGCCTTTTTGTACATTTCAGTCTCCTTTACCTGGTCAAGTGTGGGCAGGTACGCACTGGAATCCATACAGCGCAGATAAGGCGAAATTCCGTTTTCCGGATAAATGGCCAGGGTTTTCATGTAGCCTTTAATTGCAAGCGTATCCTGGATAAAACGCATAGGCGCTTCATCCAGCCATATTTGAGGATTTTTGTTCATTTCCTCCGGGTCCGAGGCATTTAAAATCCGAGAAATATCACTGTTAATACAAATGTAGGTAGCCATTTCCGAAACACTTTGGTTCAACTCCCCCAGGCTGTTTTCCAAACTCTGTACCCGGCTCTGCCCACGCTGATTCAGTTCCTCCGACATTTTTGTGTAATTATGCCCGAACATTACAACGCTGATCAGCACGAGGATGGGTGCCACTACCATATAAGTATAAAATATGATTTTCTTCTTAATGCTTAGATTATTGATACGTTGCTTCCATTTCATGTCTCTTAACCTTTCACTGCCCCCATTGCAACACCTTTGGTGATATGCTTATTCAAAATAATATACACGATAACAGCGGGCGCGGCGGTAAGTGCCATTACGGCAAATTGGACAGCATAGTTGGAGGAATACTGTCCTGTAAACTCAAGCACGGAAAACGGAAGTGTCTTCCATTTCGGGGAGCTTAAGTAGGTACTTGCCATCATGAACTCATTCCAGTTGTTCAGGAATGTCATGATTGACACTGTGGCGATAGATGGTTTCAGGAGAGGTGTTACAATCTGGAATACAATCCTGTAAATACCGCATCCGTCCATGACTGCCGCCTCTTCCAGCTCCATAGGAATGGAATCCAGAAAGCTGGTCATCAGAAACATTGCCTGGGGCAGAGAAAATGCAATGTAGGGAATCAGAAGTGCCCATATGGTATCTGTTATCCCCAGCATATTATAAATTTTGTAATTTGGCAATAAGGTTGCATGAATTGGTATCATCATTCCCAGCAGTAAAATGGTTTTTACCGTAGTGCTCAGTCTCCACTGCATCCTTCTGCAGGCGTATGCCGCCATGATGGAAATCAGGATGACGAAGAGTACCGCCAGTCCGTTGATGAGCGCACTGTTTTTCAGATACTGCAGAAAATGTCCGTCAGTAAATGCCTTGACATAGTTCCCCCACTGTATTTTTTCCGGTATGATCAAAAGGCCTTTGGTAAACATTTCTGTGCTGCTTGCCAAAGAAAAATCTGTCAGCCAGATAAGCGGGAAAATCTGGATAACGGCAACAATAAGCAGAACAATCCAGAGAGCCGTTCTTCCCGGTGTGAGTTTTCTTTTTCCAGTTTTCATCTCCGCACCGCCTTTCTCTTCTCAGATCTTTCCGCAAAAACAATATTCAGCAACACAGTGGCTGCAATACATATGATGATAAACACCACACTGATAGCATTTCCATAACCGTATTTGAATGCTTTAAAAGCCTGCTGGTACAGATAGTTGGCTGTGAACTGGGTACTGTCTCCCGGCCCGCCGTTTGTGAGAAGGTATACCGTTTCCATCTGCTTCAGGGCAGAAATGATGGCCATTGTCACATTCACCTGGATGACAGATTTCATCTGCGGCAAAGTGATTTTCAGGAAGGTCTGTGTGTGGTTTGCACCATCGATAGACGCCGCTTCATAGAGAACAGGGTCAATGTTCTTGATTCCCGTGTAATAAATCAGCATACCCCATCCAAAGCCGTGCCAAATGAGGACGATCAGAACAGACCAGATGGCAATTCGGGAATCAAACCAGTTAATCTTTCCCGTGTAGCCGAAAGCCTTGAAGATATTGTTCAAAAGACCAAAGTCCGGGTTGTAAATAAATTTCCACAGATAGGCAATTACGGCCACAGATATCACATTTGGAATAAAATAGATACAACGGAACACACCTTCCGCTTTTCCCTGAAGCTTATCCAAAACTGCAGCAACAATCAGAGCCAACGGATGCTGGATACAGATAAACCCCACTGCCAGCAGCAGAGAATGCCAAAGTGATTTCCAAAAAGTTGAATCATGTATAAGATTCTTATAATTCTCAAGTCCTATATACTCGGCCGTGCCCATTCCTGAGTAATCCGTAAATCCATAATAGACACTCAGGCAGATTGGCGCCAGAATTGCGAAGACGAACACCAGTAACCCCGGCAATATCAGGCTTGCAATAACCATCTTATTGCTGTATAATTTCTTCATTTTCCGCTCCTTCTTTCAATGAAAAGGCTGCCCTGAAAACGCTGCTTCAGGACAGCCCTAAACTTACAATCCTTTATTTACAAGCTTTTCCAATAGTATCCAAAAATTCATCCACTGTGCCGGTACCATTTGACATGCTCTGGATTTCACTTTCAATACTGGTCTTAAAAGCGGAAGGACCGCAGTCGTTAATTGGTGTTCCAGAAAGACTCGTAGCGTCTTTTACGATCTGCACGATCTGTTTCTGAAGTTCTGTCTCTTCACCGGTCATGTATTCAGACTGGTCTTGTGCGGACATTCCCACACCATTCTCCCAGCCATATTTGGAAAGCTTATCCGGCTGATACATATAGTTCAGGAATTTGACTGCTTCTTCTTTTACTTCTGAGTCGGATGCCACTGCATATCCACCGCCGTTCCATGCCGCGATGTCATTCGCCTGGCCTTTTCCGTCAGCTACTACCGGCATGGTAAATACGCGGATGTTATTTCTTACTTCTTCCGGAATGTCCTCGTTCAGTGCCATGGAGGATTCCCAGCTTCCCATGTAGAACATGGCTGCCTGTCCGTTGGTAAACAGGTTCATGGCTGTTCCGTAATCCTGTGAATCATATCCGTCCTGGAAAAGTCCTGCATCTGCAGATTTTTTCAACAGGTCTGCTGCTTCTTTAAATTCTGGTGCTGTAAAATCGCCGTTCTTTACTGCATCAGAAACGATTTCCTTTGTATTTCCGCCGATTTTGTTTACCAGGTCAGTGAGGTAGATTGCCATAGGCCATCCGTCTCCACCGTCCATGGCAAGAGGAATGATATCTTTTCCTTTGATGTCCTCAGCAAGTGTGAGCAGTTCATCATATGTAGCCGGAACCTTCCAGCCGTTGTCATCGAAAATTTTCTGGTTGTAGTAGAATACAGCAACGTCTGTATTTCTTGGAAGTCCGTATAATTTGCCGTCCTTCTTGAATCCGTCCAGAGAGCCTTCCACAAATTTGTAATCTGCGTAGTCTGCTTCGTTCAGCTCTGTCAGGACACCTGCATCAAGTACTTCATCCAGAAAAGCCGGCTGGCCCCACACACTTACAACGTCCGGCATTCCATCCATTGCATAAGCTTTGAATTTTGTTTTGTAGGCTTCCTCGTCCAATGCCTCAACCTCTATTGTTACATTGGGATTTGCTTCCATGTATTCATCAATGATCATCTGCTCTACAAGGCCCTGTCCGTTTTTCCGGTCCGGAAGGTTGGAGAACACTTTTAAGGTCACATCCTCTTCTGCCGCGCTGACGACAGTTCCATAGCCAGTGATTGCGGTAACTCCCATTGCTACGGATAATACAGTTGCAAGAACTTTTTTCTTCATCTGGTAAATCCTCCCTTTGTTTTGTTGTTGAGATGATTATAGCACCTGAAAGACCGGGGTAACAGATAACTAATTTTCAAAAAGGTGCAATATTTTCGAAATATAAAAACAGCGCAGGTCTGAAGCTATCTGCGCTGTTTCTTGTTCTCTGCTCTTATATTCTGATTTTAGATTGCCCTGGCAGTCTCATTGGCCTGCCATACAGCATTCATCAAATTGCCTACTTTGGAAGCATCTCCGATCACATGGACGCTTTTTCCGGCTTCAGCCAGTTTGTTCTCCGGAATGTATCCGATGGAGGTGACCACGCTGTCGGCGGGAATCGTCCTTCTTCCGTCTTTTCCCTCTATCACAACTCCGTCCTCTGTTATGGCGGTAGTCTTTACCCCTGTATAAACAGGTATCTTATAGCACCGTATGATTTCTCTCAGCATATTGCTGTTTGCTGCGCAGAGGTGGGGGACATTTAAAATATCGTCCAGCATTTCCACGATCACCGGCTTTTTCCCTTTACGCACTGCATCGTAAGCGATCTCACATCCAGTCAGTCCGCCGCCGATAATGACCACCCGCTCTCCGCATTCCTTGTATCCCCGCAGATATTCCACTGCATTCATAACCTTCTCACTGTCAGCACCCTCCACTTTCAATCGGCGGGGGCTTGCGCCTGTAGCCACGATCACTTCCTCTGCATCCAGGTCAGAAAGCATTTGCGGAGTCATATCTGTATGCAGGCAAATCTTTACCTTCAAGGTTTCCATCTGCCGGATATACCACTGAATCAGCATCTTATCCTTCTCTTTGAAGTCAGGAGCCGCAGCGGCAATAAAGACTCCGCCCAATTCTCCGCTTTTTTCGTAAATTGTCACCTCATGGCCCCGCAGTGCTGCCACACGGGCAGCCTCCATGCCGCCGATACCTCCGCCAACGATTGCCACCTTTTTCTTCACAGAAGCGGGGGTGATCGCCTTTTTGTTCTCCTCAAGTGTCTGGGGATTGATCGCACAGTGTCCGTTTCCCACAGGGTTGGTGCCTGTAATTCCGTTTGGTTCCTTACTGATGGCAAAACACCCGTTGTGGCAGGCTATGCAGGGCCGGATATCGGCAAGTCTGCCCTCCTCCACCTTTTTGCAGTATTCCCCGTCCGCCAGAAGCTGGCGGCCGATGGTCACGCCGTCTATTTTGCCTGAGGCAATGGCTTCCGATGAAATATCCGGATCCTCCATACGTCCTGCGCAGAACACCGGAATCTTCACATACTGCTTAATAAATGCCGCGTCATCAAGATTACAGGCAAGAGGCATGTACATGGGTGGATGTGCCCAAAACCAGGAATCATAGCTTCCATTATCCGCATCCAGTGCGTCTGCCCCTGCTTCCTCAAGGATTCTGGCACAGGCAATGCTCTCCTCCCGGTCCCTTCCAAATTCCTCATACTCTTCCCCGGGAAGGGCCCCCTGGTTAAATCCCCGCATCTTGCTGGTCACACTGTAGCGCACCACCACAGGATAATCCTTCCCACAAGCCTCTTTGATCCCACGGATGATTTGTGTGACAAAACGGCATCTGTTTTCCAGACTTCCCCCATACTGGTCTGTCCTCTTATTTGTGTTAGCAATGGTAAACTGGTCCAGCAAATACCCTTCATGGACTGCGTGAATCTCAATACCGTCGATTCCGGCTTTCTGACAGAGAACAGCGGATTTCACATAACCGTCAATGATATCCTGGATTTCCTGCTCTGTCATGGCACGATGGCGTACATTAGGGTCCCACACATTGGGGATGTCATCGCTGGCAGCCGTGAGTAGCTTGTTTGTCCCGGTAAGCTTGCCCATCACCTTTCCGGTCATCATTTTTTTCAGCATCTCCTGCATGACCAGCACACGCCCGAATCCGGCCCCTATCTGCAGGAAAAATTTTGTTCCGTACTGATGGATTTCATCCATCAGATCCTTGACTGGTCCCATGAACATTTTCTCATTCTGGTAAAGCCACTTGTTTCCCATCATACTTTTCACGCATGTGATACCCGGAATGATCAGCCCCACGCCACTCCTGGCTCTCTCCAGAAGATATTCCCGGCTATTCTCATTGAATTTGTAGCCCGACATCCACTCCACAGGGGTAGTTCCCTCCATGGGTGCATGGACAAAACGATTTTTCACTGTCACCGCCCCCACCTGCATGGGAGTGAACAGAATCTCATGATTTTTGTTCATAAATATATCCTCCTGCTTTCTTTTTCTTCATTAGTATGCTAAGATTTTAACAAATAAAAAGAAATACTTCTCGCACCTTTGTCTGTTATTCGCACAAATGTAATATAATATCAGATGGACACCACGGTTAAAATTGAGCCGGCACATTATCCGGCAACTGATATCCCAAACAGGAGGTTCCTTATGAAGCAGTCTTATACAGAACATCTGACGAACCAGGAATATAACACAGCCAGCGAGCTGTGGTATCATGCGGAGGACCGTTTGAAACAGTGTGTGGAATGTGGAGATGGAAAAGGGGCGCTCACCGCCCTATCCGACTTAAAGTCAGCGGTAAAGCAGCGCTTTTCTCCTATTTTGACTCCTTGGGAGTTAACCAGCACTCTCTTTGGTATTCTGGGCGGAATCCTGCATTTTGCCTGCAGGGATGCCGGACTTCCGCCGGCTTATCTCACCTTGATGATACTGCGGCAGAAGGACTGTCTCTCCGCTGTCTTTTCCCCGGTCAAAGGGCCTTCCCCCTCCGCTCTGACCCAGAGTCCGGACGGAGCACTTGATTCCTGTGTTCTCTATGCCTGTGAAATGGTGCAAAGTTTCTCCCTCCCTGAATACAGTCCGCTGGTGCGCCGCTGCGTCTCTTATATCCAGCAGCATCTCACCGATACACTTTCTGTGGATTCCCTAGCGGAAATGGCAGGAATCACACGGCAGTATCTTTCCTCCCAATTCCATAAAGAAACGGGAAAAACGCCCACAGAATACATCAACTATGAGCGTATCAAACTGTCTAAATATTATCTTCGTCAGGAAAATTACAGCATCACACAGATTGCCCTCATGTGCGGATACGGGGATTCCAACTATTTTGGCCGTACTTTTAAAAGCATTACCGGAAAAACCCCAAGCGCTTACCGCAGTCTTGTTAAATCGTAACACCCTTCAGCACAATAAACCTAACACTTAAATTATAAATGTAAGCGTAATCTCAGCCAAATGTCAGTCAAACACGAAAAAAGCACCCCTCTATGGAGTGCTTTCGTTGTTAAAACCCTTGATTTCAATACGTGCGTTAGAGGATTCGAACCCCCGACCTTTTGGTCCGTAGCCAAACGCTCTATCCAGCTGAGCTAAACGCACATCTTTGCGAATCACCTTCGCAACAATGAGTATTTTACTCTATGAGAGCCAATTTGTCAAGGGTTGTTTTAAACTTTTTTTAATTCCTTCTCAGAGCCTCAATGGGGCTGAGTTTTGCAGCCTTGCGGGCGGGATAGATTCCAAAGAATATACCTACTACGCAGGAAAACAATGTGGCTGCCAGAATTGTTGAGACACTGATTCCCGGCGTGATCGTCATTCCCATGCTTGCGCTGATGATCGTGCAGATGCCGTAGCCTCCGGCAACTCCTACCATAATACCGATAATTCCCCCTATAGCGGTGAGAATTGCCGCCTCTGCCAGAAACTGAAGCATGATGGAGGTGGTCTTTGCCCCCAGGGATTTACGGATACCGATTTCACGGGTACGCTCTGTGACGGACACAAGCATGATGTTCATGACACCGATACCGCCAACCAAGAGGGATATCCCTGCCACAAAGGAAATGAAGGCAGTCACCATTCCCATCATATCATTCATGGATTTCAGCATATCCTGAAAGCTCTGAACCTGGAAATACTCTTTACCTGAACTTTGATGGCGTTTTTCCAGCAGGGCAACCACATCATCGGCAATTTTCTGGGAATCCATCTTTTTATCCGCCTGAACAGTCATGGAATAAAAATAATCCATATTTCCGGTAAAATCATCCATGGAGGTATAAGGTACATTGATGTATATAGGCATTCCTTCATAAGTATAACTGACAAAAGCACCGTTTTCTTTCTGGGTTGTTACGCCGCAGATACGGAAACTCTTCGTCAGTCCATAGCAGGTGATATCCAGACTCATACCCACCACATCATCTGTACCGAATAATCGTTTGGCATCTGTATCAGAAAGGACACATACATTTTTTCCTTCTGTTACTTCTGACTCACCGAAATAGACACCGTGCTTCATAGTAACATTGTTAATAAGTTTTGCATCCTGCCCTTCCGCTGTGACATAAAGTTTGAAATCACCTTTTCCGGTCATGGTTTCTCCTTCATAGCTTTCAGAGATACTCACACCCTCTACACCGTCCAAGGCCCGCACCGCTTCTATATCATCAGGAAGGATCCATTCATCATCTGTCTGTGCATCGCTGCTCACATTGATGAAGATCTGGCCGCCTCCCGCATCATTGATCTCGCTGTTCATCTGGTTCTTGGTTCCTTCACCGATGGAAACTATGGCAATTACTGATGCAATTCCTATAATGATCCCAAGCATGGTGAGAAAGGACCGGCCTTTATTAGCCATAATGTTATGCACTGCCATCTTGATGTATTCATAAATACTACTCATTGGCAACAACTCCTGTCTCTGAAGCTGCCTGAGCCGGCATCCCTTCCTCCAGGATTCCCAAGTCAACGATCACCTGATCTCCCTCAGAAAGTCCTTCTTTTACTTCCACATAATTCTCTGAACTGATTCCTGTTGTGATATCTCTCCGGGCAACTACTCCGTTCTCCAATACATAGCAGAAGGAACCTTCCTTGCCGATATTCACTACTTCAACAGGAAGCGTCAAGACTCCTGCTGCTGTAGCAGCATGAATTTTCACTTTTGCATCAACACCAAGGAAAATATTTTCATCCGGATTTTCAATATGGATTTCTGCAGAGATAAGTGGAGTTCCCTTTTCATTGGGCACTGCTATATGACTCACCTTAGTGACAGTTCCGCTATATTTTCTGTCCGCAAGTGTTATTTCTGCCTTCTGACCCTCTTTTACCTTATCGTAATCATATTTGGAAACATTGATATCAACACTGACTTCCTCTGTATTCTGCAGTGTGAACAGCTCCATTCCCTGGGTAACTGAGGCTCCTTCCACCACATCCACCTTGGAGATAACACCGTTAAATTCGGCGCTGATCCCTTTCTTACCCTCTTCCACAAGCTCTTCCGCTGATTTTGCATCCAGCTCTGTAAGGTTATTGGTAATCCTTAGTTTTTCTTTTTCTTCTTTTGTAAGACTTAAAGGGTCAGACTCTGCAACTGCTTTTTGTGATGCAAGCTCAGACTGAAGCTCTGCCAGATCACTGCTGGCCTGCTCCAATGCATTTTCAATACTGGAGGTATTTGGTGCCGCATAAGAACTGCTCCCAGAACTTTGTGATGTTCCCTGAGAAGCATCTACGGACGGAGCGTCAGTGAGATCGGATTCTCCTTCGCCGTCTGTCCACAGATCATCCTGCAGCCCTTGATTCATAAAATCAGACATAAGAGGCATCTGGGGCGGCTGAGCCTTCCATTCCTCATACTGTTCATTTGCCTGCTGGTAGGCTATCTGTGCATTACTTCTTGCCTGATCCGCCGCTTCTAAGGCCTGGGCATTTTCCTCTGAGGGATCAAGCTCCCAGTTTGAAAATGCCATCTGGTATGCTGTCTCTGCCTGATTATATTCGCTGAGTGCCTGGTTGGAAGTGGCGCTTCGCAGTCCCAATTCCTTCTGGTACTGTGGAAGTGTTTCGTTTTTATATGTAGTAAGGGCGTCATAGTACAACCGCTGGATTTCTTTATTTTTTTCTTCTTCTGCCTTTCTTGCAGCTTCTGCCTGAGCCTGGGCCTCTGCCTGGGCTCTTTCAGCCTCCGCCTGGGCCTGGGCCTGGGCATCTCTCTGAGCCTGGGCGTTTACGGAAGAAAGCTGGGACTTCAGAGAAGCAACATAGTCCTTCTGTTCTTTTATTTTTTGCTCAAGTTCCTTGACACTGGTCTTTGCGTCCTTTTGCTTTTTCTCTGCCTTATTTGATTTCTTCATGGAATTGTTGTAATCATATTTGCCTGACTTTACATTCAGTTCAGCTTTCTGGTTGTCTTTCTCCAAATTTTTCAAGTCGAACTCAACCAGTTTAGCACCTTTTGTGACACTGTCTCCCTGTTCAAAAGACAGCATTTTAATCCCCGCATTTACTGGTGAAAAAAAGGTCTTTTGTTCATCACTGACTACAGTTCCGGAAGCATCCACCATCTGTTCCACATCACCAATTTCTGCATTTAACACCTGTACCTGGGGAATCTGTACCTCCGGTGTTCCGGGTTTTCCAACCACAACCACACCCCCAAGCACAACTGCCAATACGCCGACACCAATCAGAATTTTTTTCTTTGCTTTTTTCATACGTCCTCCTCCTCGCTGTCAAACTGTTCATTGATTCTGTCAGATTCTATCTTTCCATCCATAATACGCACCACACGCTTTGCCTGTGCGGCAATTCCATTGTCATGAGTGATCAGAATGACGGTCTTTCCTGTTTTGTGCATGTTCCTTAAAATCCCCAGAATTTCTTTACTGGAAGCGGAATCCAAATTTCCGGTAGGCTCATCTGCCAGTATCACCGGGGGCTTGGCAGCTATGGCCCTGGCAATTGCAACCCTCTGCTGTTGTCCTCCTGACATCTCGTTTGGCTTATGTGTCATACGCTTTTCAAGTCCTACCATCTTTAATGATTCAATTGCCAGCTCCTTCCTCTTTCTCCTTTCTATTCCCCTGTAGATCAAGGGAAGCTCAACATTTTCTATGGCTGTAAGATTTGCGATCAGGTTAAATCCCTGAAAAATAAATCCTATCTCCTTATTTCTCACTACAGACAGGTCATTATCCTTCATAGTAGAAACATCTGTGCCGTTTAAGTAATACTCACCTGATGTGGGTACATCCAGGCAGCCGAGCATATTCATAAACGTTGATTTACCAGAACCTGACTGCCCGATAATTGCCACAAATTCCCCTTTGTTTATGTCCAGATTTATATGATCCAAGGCCCGCACTTCGTTTTCTCCCGGATTATAAACCTTACACAAATCTACTACTCGTATCAGTGATTCTTCCATAACTCTCCTCTTTTCTGTCTCTTAAATCGTAACAGGGCAAAGCAAGGGGATTATAATCCCCCTCTGCTCTGCCCCCATCCTGCTACGGAAATATTCCCGCTTTTTATTCCCTCAAATACAAGTCTGTCCCTAGCGCCCACCTTTAGAGTATGCTGCCCTGTGCCTGTTTATTCCGGAATGCCCCCCATAAATACAGGGCCGGAAGTGCCATCATACTCACAATCGTGTACAATTGGAACTGTCCAAGAGTATAATTGTACACCACCTCTACAAGAACTTCCACAACCAGCAGCACCCCCAGGATAACACATTGGTTTGCTTTATCTGTGCGGTTACTGTATTTCACTCCGAAAATTCCCGCTGCCAGATAAATAATTCCTGCAACAGCAGAAATGATACCACTGACTGTCATTTGTACGAACGTAAGCTTATTTTCCGCCAGAAACTGCCGGACCACTTCATCCGAACTTCCCTTAAACACCAATGCCAGGGTACCTGCGCCGCCGAATGCCATAAATATCCCCAAGACCAGCAAAAGCATTCCTATCATCTTAAGCATGATATCCCCCGGTGCACGTCTTCTCATAATCATTTCCTCGTATCTTCTGTATTTCCAGCTTATGCTGCCGCTGTGTTGAATAAATCCTTTTACCGCTTTTCTTCTGTGAAAAGCAGGGGCTCTACTAAATAGAACGAAGCAGCACACATCATGGATTCAAATTTATATTAATATTTTGATTTTTTTCCAATGCCCGCCAGTACATCAGGCATCCAGCAGAAATGCTTTGTACGCTTTCTTTGCTTCATATACATCAGCCTTGCTGGTAATCTCCCAAGGTGCATGCATACTCAGGACAGCAACACCGCTGTCGATCACTTCCATACCGTAAAGAGCAGCTATATAAGCGATGGTTCCGCCTCCGCCGATGTCGACCTTGCCAAGCTCCGCTGTCTGGAACGCAATCTCATGGCTGTCCAGAATGGCCCGGACCTTTGCAACATACTCTGCATTGGCATCATTGGATCCTGATTTTCCTCTGGCTCCTGTAAACTTATTGAGCACGATCCCTCTCCCAAGAAACGCTGCATTCTTTTTCTCAAATGCCTCAGCATAAGCCGGATCAAAGCCGGCGCTTACATCGGAGGAAAGCATGCTGGAACTTCTGAGAGCACGTCTTAAGGTAAGCTCCGAATACTTGCCCATACCCTCCAGAAGCTCTGCCACACTGTTTTCGAAGAAACGCGACTGCATGCCGGTGGCTCCCACACTTCCAATCTCTTCTTTATCCACAAGAAGACAGCAGCTTGTACGTTTCGGTGCCTCCATTTCAAGCAGCGCCAGAAGGGAAGTATATGCACATACCCTGTCATCCTGTCCGTAAGCAGCGATCATACTCCTATCAAGTCCGCATTCTCTCGCTTTTCCCGCCGGAACGATCTCCAGCTCTGCAGAAAGAAAATCTTCTTCCTCAACACCATATTTTTCTTTTAATATTTTGAGTACATTCTCTTTTACAGCTTCTTTTTTCTTTTCATCCGGAAGGTCTTTAAGGGGTCTGCTGCCAATGAGGATATCCAGGCTCTCACCATCGATCACCTCTGCGGCTTTTTTCTGAAGCTGCTTTCCTGCCAGGTGTATGAGAAGATCTGTAATGTATAAAACAGGATCTTCCTCTTCCTCACCGATATTCACTTCCACAACTGTGCCGTCTTTCTTCACCACCACACCGTGCATAGCTAATGGAAGAGCCACCCATTGGTATTTCTTCACACCGCCGTAATAGTGAGTGTCCAGATAAGCCAGGTCAGAGTCCTCATAAAGAGGATTCTGCTTGATGTCAAGACGCGGGGAATCAATATGTGCCCCCAGAATATTCATTCCATTCTCCAGCTCTTCCTGTCCGATATGAAAAAGAGCTACAATCTTCTTCATACCCACAGTATATATTTTATCACCTGCCTGGATTTTTCCGTTGGCTGCCAGTTTGTCCTCCAGAGATACATATCCTGCTGCCTCTGCCTCTTTGACAATCTGTGTGACACATTCTCTTTCTGTCTTGCCCTTATCCAGAAAATGGCGGTATGCTTTTACCACTGCCTCCATCTCTTTTTCCTCTGCATCTGTATAAGTAAGCCATGCGTTTCTGCGTTCCATTTTCATTTCCGCCTTTCACCATAATTTTTCATAGTATTTCCAAACTGATACATATTATGATACCAGAGTCAAAATACCTTTTAATCTCTGCCTCGTATTATTATAGAACAATTCAAAAATCTTTTCCACTGTTATTCACAAATACGTGCTTCAACCTGTTCTCTGTTTTTTATACCTGTCACTGCACCTACGGTCTCCACTGTAAGAGACCCGCAGGCATTTGCCCACCGGATACACTCAGACAAATCTCTGTTTTCTGACAATGCACACAGGAAGCCTGCCGCAAAAGCATCTCCTGCCCCGGTTGTATCCACACAGACAGATGCAGGAATGGCGGGAATATGTGCCTCTCCTTCCTGACTTCTGAAATAACAGCCTTTTCCGCCTCTCTTGATGATCACGTTTTTTACACCGCAGTCCAGAAACAGCTGTGCCATACTTTCCGGGGTATCTGCACCGGTCACAAGCTGTGCTTCCTCTTCATTGGCAAAGAGATAGTCAACCATAGACAGAGCCTTATGTATATCCCTCACTGTTTCCTGGTTCTTACATTTCGTCATATCTGCACACACTATCATCCCTTGATCTTTTGCCCTGGCAAAAACTACCTGCAGCCCTTTGCCGTCAAGCATTGGTGACACAAAAATACTGGCAAAACAAAGTATTCCCACATCCTCCGGAAAACTTGACGGAATATGGTCAAGAGAAAGTTTCCGAAGGGAGCCTGACGGATTGGTAAAAAAGTTTCTGCTGCCGTCCTCCTGTACCATCACCACATTCACCCCTGTCGGTATGGTGTCATCCCGGGTCACGTACTTTGTTGAAATCCCCTCTTTATCACAGTGGTCAAGCACCATTGTCCCCGCCTGATCCTTCCCCACAAGACTTACAAGCAGCGGCTTCTTCCCCAGACGCGCCAGAATAGTCGCTTCATTTAAAGCATCCCCTCCTGTTGTTATACTGATATTTTCCACAGGAACAGACCCTTTTTCAAATACATCAGCCTTTACCGGCTGTACCAGAACATCAATTATACCGGCTCCCACGATCAATATTTTATCTTTCATATCATTTTCTCCGGAATTTCCCTTATTATGGTTAAAGCCTAACTCCCCCGGTGCTGTTTGTCAACCCTGGAAAAGCTGGACAAAACGGAAAGAATTGTCTATATTAATAGTATGATGTCGAGGTCAAAAGGGAGCCGGGGCGGGTGCTGTCCTCTTCAGGCAGACACTCGCTTCCCTTCAACTAAGTACTAACTGCGACTAAGACGCTCAGGAGAGCCTTCGCGCCTAAGTCTTCGTAAGCACTGGATTTTCAGGCGCGCTTCCGCAAGTCTGTCTGGAGAGGACAGCACCCGCCCCGGCTCCCTTCTGACCTCGACATCATGGTATTGTCATTTTCATGTAAAGGAGGTTTTATATTATGCAGTCATCGAGACAATTGCAGGACTTACTGCATTCCATTGACAGGAAAAGTTATCCGGCCTATAAATCATTAAAGGGCTGTTATCAGTTTGACAAGTATATCTTATCCATTGACCATGTTCAGGGGGATCCCTTTGCTTCCCCTTCCCATATCAGCGTGAAGATTTCCCACAAGGATGCAGGTTTTCCCTCTTCCTATTATAAAGATACCCTGACCAAGGTTACATTAAGTGATTATCTCACCCGTCAGTTTGAGCAGCAGGTGAACCGATATACCTTCCGGGCAAAAGGCTCGGGCAAAAGCGGTCTCATTTCCGTGAGCCGGTGCGGACAGGAAATTCTGGCCCGGACTGCTTGTGAGATCACCCCCCAGGGTATCATTGCCCGTTTCTTTATCGGCTTCCCGGCAAACGGACGTACCATTAACGCCTCTGAACTTGATAAAATACTTTTTGAGTTTCTGCCTGTCTGCGTACAGAAAGCATTCTTTTACCGCAGCCTTAATTCCGGACATCTGGAGCAGACAATCTTCCTTGCAGAGGATCAGGCTTATATCCGTCAGGAATTGGAAGCCCGCAGTCTGGCTGCGTTTGTGGCTGACGGCTCAGTCCTTCCAAGGGAAAGCGGAGTTTCCCAACGGCCCATGAAGGATTCCATCCCGTTTTCCTCACCGGAAACCCTGCGTATCTCACTTACCCTGCCCCACAAAGGGGTAATTACCGGCATGGGAGTTCCCAGAGGCATTACTTTGATCGTAGGCGGCGGATACCATGGAAAATCCACCCTCCTCAATGCCCTGGAGCTTGGCGTATACAATCATATTCCAGGCGACGGGCGGGAATATGTTATCACTGACGCCACCGCCCTTAAACTCCGCTCTGAAGACGGGCGTTTTATCAAGGATGTAGATATTTCCCTGTTTATCAATGACCTTCCCAATCAGAAGGACACCCACAGCTTCACCACAGAAGACGCCAGCGGAAGCACCTCCCAGGCGGCAGGGATTGTGGAAGGAATGGAAGCCGGTAGCAGGGTTTTCCTATTAGACGAAGACACCTCAGCTACTAATTTTATGGTCCGGGATTCTTTTATGCAAAAAGTGATCCGCCGGGAAAAAGAGCCTATCACACCGTTTTTAGAACGTGCCTCAGACCTTTATGATAAAGCAGGTATTTCCACCATTCTTGTAGCCGGAAGCTCAGGTGCTTTTTTCCATATTGCTGACACGATCATTCAGATGGATAATTACCGACCTGTAGATATCACTGCTTCCACCAAGGAACTCTGTCTGGAATATCCTCTTTCAGAGTCCCGGACACCTGAGTTTCATATGCCTCAAAGCCGCAGAATTATGACAAAATGTGCGGCAGCTCCCTCCCGCAGAGGACCCTCCGGCCAGCCGGACCGCCTGAAAGTAAAAACCCATGGCCGGGATGGTTTTTCCATTGGAAAGCAGGATGTGGATTTGCGCTATCTGGAACAGCTTATAGATTCGGAACAGACTTCTTCTCTCGGTCTGCTGCTGAAATATTCTGTGGAGCATCTCATTGACGGAAAACGTACTCTGGCGGAAATTGTACAATTCCTGGATGCACAGCTGACCCAAAAAGGATTATCCTTTCTGTCAGATTCCTCTTATATTTCCTGTGGGTATGCACTTCCGCGCATTCAGGAAATCTATTCTTGTTTTAACCGCTACCGAAGGCCATGAAAAAACCACCGCTTTACTGACGGTCCTGTCAGTAAAGTGGTGGTTTTATTTTTCAATTTTACATTTTTAGGGAAAGGAAAGAGTTATCTTAAAATGTATTTCACTTTTAAGATAACCCTATTATACTGCTAAAATGTGAGAGATTTTTGTCCTGTTTCTAATAATTCTATAAAATTAATAAAGGTTTCATTACAGATTCTTCAGAAGCACTGAAAACAGATACTCCGGTTCTACCGGCTTTGGTACAAATCCATTCATTCCTGCATCCATGGCTGCCTGCTCATCCTCCCTGAAGGAATTGGCTGTCATTGCAATGATGGGAATATCCTTATCCGGCCGGCCGCTGGCCCGAATCTCTCTGGCAGCTTCCAGTCCGTCCATTACAGGCATACGGATATCCATCAAAATAGCCTGAAACTCTCCAGGTTCACTGGACTTAAAAAGGTCTGCCGCTTCCTGCCCGTCTGCCGCACGGCGCACCTTAACCCCCTTCATCACAAGCAACTCCTGGGCAATCTCTGCATTAAGGTCATTGTCCTCTGCCAGCAAGACGCGGATTCCCTCCAGATTCCGTTCCTCTCCATCATCTGTCTTTCCTGCCGGAGTCTCTTCTTTCCCCAGAGGAAAACGTATGACTGCATAAAATTCAGATCCCTTTCCAGGCTCACTTTTAACCTTTAAATCCCCGCCCATCAATTGAACAATACTGCGGCTGATGGGCAGCCCTAATCCAGTCCCTGCACTTCGGGAAATAGGCGCTCCTACCTGTTCAAAGCTTAAAAATATACGTTCCTGCTCCTCCGCCGGGATTCCAACTCCTGTGTCCCGGACAGAAAAACGATATTGGGCGGTTTCTCCGTCAGAGTCAATTTCCTCCGCCAAAAGAGAAACGGTTCCTCCCGGCGGCGTAAATTTGATGGCATTTGACAGCAGATTAATAAGAACCTGTCTAAGCCTGACAGAATCAGTATATACCCATTCATGACGGAGACTGCGGGTTTGATCAAATCCCACTCCTTTTTGCTCTGCCTGGGTTCCCATCATCTCTGCCAGATCATCCAACATTCTCCCAAGAGAAAAATTTTCTGCCATGATCTCCATCTTATTATTCTCAATCCTTGACATATCCAGAATATCGTTGATCAATGCCAGCAAATACTGGGAAGAACCTCTGATTTTCTTCAAATTTTCTGCTACCTTCTGATGATTGTTACGTTCCATATAGGACAAGTCTGTAAGTCCTACTATAGCATTCATAGGTGTACGGATTTCGTGGCTCATACGGGAAAGGAACTCGCTCTTTGCCTGATTTTTCACTTCAGCAGCTTCCAGTCTGCTTTGCATCACGGAATTTCTCATCCTGCTCCTGACCACCAGCAAAATGCCAGCCATAACCGAAAGTAAAATAACGCCCAAAATCATCATAAATGCCACCGGATTGGCATAAATCATATCCTTAAGTGACAAGTTCGTATATCCCACAGATACCAAGTTACGGTCAAGCATAACATCCTTGTCTTCGGTAGTCATATTTGCTATTGATTTATCCAATATAGTCAAAAGCTCAATTTTCACAGGTCTTGCAATAGCCAAAGCTGCCTCTGTGCTGTCATTCACCTGGGATACAGGAACTATATTCATGTATCGGTGATTCTGCATCTCCTGTTCAAGAGTGGCTGACACCCCGTAAATAAAATCAACTTCTCCCCTGTTCACTGCGTCCAGCATTTCTTCCTGCCTGGTATACCGGCGTATTTTATCGTTCTCAAATCCTGAGGGAGCAATACGTCCATCCAAGAGTCCACAAGTCAGCCCGGTCCCGGGATAGCTGACTGATTTATTTTTCAATACTATATTATTTAAATTAATATATGGCTGTGATAAAGCCAAACCTTGGGAAAAAGCCTGTTCATCCGTCCCCATATATATACCCAAGATATCTGCTTTCCCTTGTTTTACCATATCAATGGATTCAGCATAAGTTTCTGTACACACATAAGAAAAATCCAGTCCCGAAAAATCGCTGATCGATTCCAGAAGATCCGGAATCAATCCCTGGTGATGGGCTGCTGTGTTCCCAACACAATAGAGCGGATGCCAGTTGTTCACGACTGCCACTGTAACTGTTTGCTTTTCCTCAATATATCTTTTCTCTTCTTCACTGAACTGTATATCTGCCAGCTTAATGTCCGGAAAGTTCGAATTATATGTCTCTTCTGCAAAATTAGGACGTGCTTCCAATATGTATCCCAGCGCCATATCCAGCTGCTCTAATATCTCATCATTGCCCAATGTGGTCACGATATAATAAGGCTGTGCCTGGAAGGAGGTTACCAACCTAAACTCTCCTCCTACCTCCAATTCATTGCCTAATATCATATCAACCTCTCCGCTTCGCAGCTGCGGATATAAGGTTCCATCCTCCCCGATCTCTTCCCGTGCATAGGATTTAAGATTACACTCTATATCATTACTGGCGAGAAAATCCTTTAAATGGCGGATTTTGTCGGTTGCCTTAGCGAATACACCTATAGTTTTTCCATTTAATGACGTCAGATCATATCCACGCAGCGAATCATCATCCTGGCGTGAAAGAAGAACAGCACGGCTTCTGCCTGTATTATATTGGGGATATGCAAAATATTCTTCAAACCCTGGGAAAGTACCGCCCATCAGGTCATACTCACCCTCCATAAAATTAGGAACTACCTCATCTGCGTCGGCCTCAACATATTCATATTCCCAATCCGTATATTTGGCAATTTCATTAAGATAATCAACCAGAAGTCCTGTGTGGGTTCCGTCTTTATCAATTTCACTGATACCTTTCAAAATCGGAAATGCAACCCTGATAGTACGTTTCCCGCTTTGTGATTCTGCCATAACTTCTGTACTTCCCAAAAACAATACTACAGCCAGTATCACAGGCATCAAACGTATCCAATAACAACGAATTCCGGTTTTCATATATTTCCCCCTCTCCTATTAAGATTGTGAATCTCTTCAGATAACTTCCACGTTTGAAACTCTGTATTAATGGGTGTATCCATTTCACAATTACTTTAACAATATCTTCCTATATGTTTATATAATAAAATCTTCTATGCTCCAAAAAATCCCCAATCCAAGCCAAATGCAAAATTGGCGGGTTGCTAAGCTTATTTTGCGTATCCAACGTTTAAGGTCATTCTAACATATATTTTAAATTAATTAAATAACATATTTCTCTTTTGCAATTATGTTGTAATATTTTTCCCTGTCTAAAAAAAGGATTTTAACCATAAAAACAGGATCATGTGGTGGTATACAAATTTGAAGACAACGTTTTTTTACATGCAAAAAAAGGATTAATATACTTTTTATGGTATATCAATCCTTTAATACTGCCGCAGACCGGAATCGAACCGGTACGGGGGATTAGCCCCGCAGGATTTTAAGTCCTGTGCGTCTGCCAGTTCCGCCACTGCGGCATTTCTAATAGGTATATGGGGCCTATAGGGCTCGAACCTATGACCCTCTGCTTGTAAGGCAGATGCT
>JAUNHC010000058.1:18379-30261 GCA_030524175.1 Eubacteriales bacterium | reverse complement strand
CTATAAAATTCTCCTCTGACCGGATATTTATAGGTATTCTTCCTGCATTTCTTGGACTTGGCCTCGGAAAATACCTATAAATTTCTTCTATGGCTGCATATTTATAGGTATTTTCCCTGCATTTCTTGGACTTGGCCTCGGATATTACCTATAATTTTCTCCTATGGCCGCATATTTATAGGTATTCTACCCTGATTTCTTAGAGTTAGCCACAGAAAATACCTATAAAATTCTCCTCTGACCGGATATTTATAGGTATTCTTCCTGCATTTCTTGGCGTTGACCTCGGAAAATACCTATAAATTTCTCCTACGGCCGCTATTTATAGGTAGTCTTCCTGGATTTCTTGGTGTCAGCCGCGGAAAATGCTATAAATTCTCATATTTCCGTATGTTTATAAGTATTCTCCTCGGATTACTTAGCTTTCCCTTAGACATTTTAAATTCCGCCCCGGAAATTACCTATGAATATCTAAGCGCCTCAATAGGCTTCTTTCTTGCAGCCTTATTTGCGGGATACAGCCCGAAAAGTACACCGATAACCCCAGAGAATCCTACAGACGTCCACACCACGTTCATGGACATGGCAAAATTCATTGAGTCCCCCATCACCTTTCCTGCTATTTTCAGGATTCCCCAGGATGCCCCGATTCCAATGGCACATCCTATCATGCTTACAAGAAGGGCCTCAATTAAAAACTGCAGCATGATCGTTCCTCTCCCTGCGCCGATAGCCTTACGTATGCCGATTTCCCTGGTACGTTCAGTCACGGACACCAGCATAATATTCATAATGCCGATTCCGCCCACTAAAAGTGAAATTGCTGCAATACCGCCCAGCATCAGTGACATGGTATTGGTCACACTCTGCATTGCCTCCATGATTTCCGACTGGTCTGTGACAGAAAATGCATCTTCATCATCCTGAAATCTCTCCAGCAGCATTTTTGTCAAGGCTGCCTTTGCAAGATCCAGTGTATCATCCCTTGATGCAGATGCGTAAAACTGTGTAACATCCAGAATGTTATCTGCGATCCTGGTCATGGTAGAGTAAGGAATATATCCTTCCAGGGAAACAGTTGTACTTTCCGAATCCCCGGAGCTTCCCCCCATACCTGCAGTAAAAGAAGAAGTGCTGTCATCGTCAAGAACACCGATTACCAGAAAGCTTCTTCCATCAAGTGCAATGGTCTCACCTTCAACGTCAGTACGTCCCAAAAGCTCTGTGGCTGTGTCTGGTGTGAGCACCACCACATAGGAATTGTTTTCGATATCTGCATTCTTCAGAAAACGGCCGCTTGCCAGCTCCATATCCTGAATATCCGCATAGCTCCCCGTTGTGCCGATGAGTGTCATCGTTCCGCTTGTATATCCGCTTTTTGCCGTGACACTGGTGCGCGCTATGGGCGCTACTGCTTCCACCTCATCCGGCCCTGTAAAATCAGACAGTTCCTTAAGGCGCAGAGGATTTTCTTTATCATCAGAAATAGAAACCGTCAGATAACTGGACCCCATATTGGATATTTCATCTGTCACAGAGGTTGTGGCACCGTCTGCAATAGATACCAGAACAATCAAGGCAACCACACCGATAATAATACCCAGCATGGTAAGAAAAGTCCGGAGCTTATTGGCAGTCACTGCATTCCACGCCATTTTTACTGATTGAAAAATCATTGTCTCACCTCACTTACCTTACCATCCCGAATATGGATTTTCCGTTCTGCCTCATCAGCCACCTGATTGTCATGAGTAATGAGAACTATAGTATTTCCTGCATTGTGCAGTTCATGAAAAAGGCTCATGATTTCTTCCCCTGTATGGGTGTCAAGATTTCCGGTGGGCTCATCTGCCAGAAACAAAGAAGGCTGGGTGACAAGCGCCCTGGCAATGGCAACTCTCTGCTGCTGTCCGCCGGAAAGCTCTGTAGGCATATGCTTCATACGATGGGAAAGCTCCACCCGCTCCATTGCTACCCTCACCCTTGCCTTCCGCTCCCCATGACTGATTCCTTGATAAATCAGCGGCAATTCCACATTTTCCTCTGCCGTAAGCTTGGGCAGCAAATTAAAATTCTGAAATATGAACCCGATTTTTTTATTTCTTATTTTTGCAAGCTCCCGCTCTGTGTATTGTTCTATAGAAATTCCGTCAAGTATATATTCTCCCTCATCTGCAGTGTCCAGACAGCCGATAATATTCATCATGGTTGATTTGCCGCTGCCGGACGGCCCTATGATACTGACAAATTCTCCTTTGCCGATAAACATATCTGCATGGTCCAGGGCGTGGACCACTTCCTCTCCAATATAGTAGGTTTTACAAACATCCTTTAATTCGATCATATCATCACCGCCTTACATTCCTGGCGGTGTTCCGCCGCCCTGACCGGGATTGCCTCCGCCCATTCCGCCGGAGCTGCCGCCGCTTCTGTCCGGACGGCTTCCGCTATCGCCGCCAAAGTCTCCCATACCTCCGCCGAAGCCTCCCATATCGCCGAAGCCGCTGTTCTGACCAGAACTGCCGCCTTGTATGTTGCCGGTTCTGTTATAGTACACAGTGTCACCTTCTGACAATCCTTCTGAGATTTCCACTGTACTGCCATCGGAAAGCCCTGTACTTACCTCCTTTTCACCGGACAAAGTACCGTCCTCACTTTGCTGAGTGTAAACAAAAACTCTGCTGCCCTGCTCCTGAAGAGCTGTCATCGGCAGGGTAATGACATTTTCCTTGCTTTCTATTGTGATAGTGGCAGAAGCGTTCATTCCCTCCCGCATCCTGTCATCCTTGAGAATTGTCAGGCTCACTGTATATTTAGCTACTCCGCCGTTGACACTTGCCGTATTTCCTATACCGGTAACTTCACCTTCAAATTCTTCATCTTCAATTGCATCAAAGGTGACAACTGCCTTCTGTCCTTCTTCAACAGAATTAATATCCAGCTCATCTACATTTACTGAAAGCTGCATATAATCATCCGGGGAAATGGTAAAAGCTGTCACATCCGTACTATAGGCAGAGGCTGAAATCTCAGAAGAAGTTTTTTCCCCATCCTCTGCTGACGCTGTACCCGAAGCCGACTGTGAACTGCTGTTCTGTGTCCCGCTGCCGCTTTGGGTTCCGCTGCTGCTCTGCCCTGTTCCTGACTGGCTCGTTCCGAAACTGCCGCTTCCCGAACTGCCCTGACCTGAACTGCCCCCGTTTTCCGAATTGCCGTCACTGCCGCCGGTACCGGAACTACTGTTTCCAGAGCCGCCCTGTCCGCTGCTCCCTTCTCCATTGCCGCCCTCTCCTGCATTGTCACCTCCTGTGAATCCTGACTCACCTTCACCGCCGCCATTCTGACTGCCGTCTTCCTCATCCTGGGCTGCATTATCCCCGGAACTATCTCCTGAATCATGACCGGAATCATTCCCTGGATCATCACTGCCGGAACTCCCGGTCCTCGGATAGGCAATCTGAAACTCAAGTGTTTTACCATCCTGAGACACAGAAACCCCTGATATGGTTCCCACGTCTGCTCCCTGGATACTGTCACTGTCAAATTGGTATCCTTCGCCGGCCCACAGGACCACTAATGCCTGATAGTCTGCTGATTCCGCAAAAACTGTATCTGCAGGATTCCAGGTCACAATACCGGCATAGCTTCCGTCAGAGGCTGCAACCTCTGTGACCGGAGTATTTCCTGCCCCAGGGGCCTCAACAGCTAAACCGGATGCTGTACATTCACCGCTGCTCTGAACCATGAGCATAAGTGTCTGACTTGCTGCTGTCTCCATGGCCTGCCCTGCCCCAGAGACAGATTCCGCTGCCTGTGGATCATTTATCACTTCTGAAATATCCTGCTGTACTGCCTCACCGCATCCGTCTGTAAATGACAAGGAAACCATAGGGGCTGTACTTCTCCCGGAAGTGTAAGACATCTGGGAAACTTTAACCCCTGAAGAAGCAGACGAGACAGTACCGGAAGAAGACCCGGAAGCGCTGGTGTCTGCGGACGAGGCAGAGGAACTTGCCGCTATATTGACACTCTGAATCGTTCCGCCGGCTTGTGCTGTAATCCTCTGGTCTTTTGTAAGAAGAAGAAGCTTTTTCAATGTCTGGGATCTTGCTTCTCTTTCTGCCAGAAGCTCCTGGTACTGGCTCTGGCTGGCCGTTCCTTCCAGGGTAAGAAGCTGTGCTCCTGCGCTTACACTTTCATTTTCAGATACGTCTACAGATTCCACTGTACCTACTGTACCTGTAACCTCCAGCGGCTGATGTATATAGAGAGTTCCCTCTCCTGCCAATGTACCGTCACTGTTTGTTACTGTGACCGTATCCCCGTATAAAGTTCCGTTATCTGTCACTGTTACAGTATAGCTATTCCCGGATACACTTTCCACAGTTCCCGTCACTTCGGTGCCGGAAGATAAAACTACCGTGACAATACCACCTTCTTCTGCACCAGAAACCCCAGCCAGGTCCACAGCCATTTTACCATCCAGCGAGAGCACCATCAAAGCCCCGTGCTCCAGCATCACATCAGTAACCTCATCACCTGCCGCCGTATAAATCATTTTTACACGGCCCGCCACCCCTGTCTCTATACAGTCCTCATCTTCGTCCTCCTGGCACTCACTGATCTGCTCATCCAATTCTTTGATTTCTTCCTGTGTTTCCTCCACTGCCTTCAGCACAGATGCTTCATCCACAGTTGCCAACGTCTCACCTTTGGCTATCACATCGCCGCTCTCCACCAGAACCTCCTGGATCTTAATACCTGACGGCACTGTGAGAGCCTCTGCCTCCTGAAGCTCCAGATTTCCTGTTCCTATAATAGTATTGGAAATACTGCCAAGCTGTGCGGATGCCGACTGTGCTGTTTTTATTTCCTGTGGTACATTACCCGTCCGGTTAACCTTGGCGTATACTCCAGCCCCGATTCCGCCCATAACCAGTACCCCGGCCAAAGCTCCCGCCGCAATCTTCTTTCTTGATTTTTTACGTCCTTTTTTTGCTGGTTTTTCCCTTCCTTTTGCCATATGATCTTCCTCCGATATAGTTTCGCCGCTGGTTTTTCATTACTATGTACAGCTCCACAGCCTGTGAATAGTAATATTTTTCCGGCAGCCTCATGCATTTACTTTAAATTAGAAATGTGTTAAGTTTTTGAGTTAGCTGTGAAAAACCTGTGAAAATATGGAAAGCCTTGTCCTTATATTTATCTGATTTTATTTCATTTACAATTCATTTTTTCTTATCTTTTCAAACAAATCAGTGGAAATAATCTAATAATTGTGTTATAATAACCACAAAGGTAAACGCAACACGGAAAAGGAGGTATGGGATATGAGTAATCGAATTATCACAATCAACCGTATGTTCGGCAGTAACGGCCGCGTGATTGGCAAGACACTTGCTGAGGAGTTGGGAATTAAGTTTTACGACAAGGAACTTATTGATCTGGCAAGCCAGGAAAAGAATATTCCCTTTGACGAATTTGCCAAGGTAGATGAGCGAAAAGCCAGCCAGTGGCGCTTTCCTATTGATCATGAGATACAGATGGATCCGGAATTCCATTTCATTCCCATGAACGATGTGCTCTATGATGTCCAGCGCAAGATCATCATGTCCCTGGCAGACAAAGAGGACTGCGTAATAGTAGGACGCTGTGCCAACCACATTCTCAAGGATAAAACCTTAAGCGTATTCATCTACGCACCCTTTGAGGACCGGGTGAAAAACGTGATCACCCGCACAGGGCGGGAAGAAAAAAGTGTGCGCAAGCTGGTAAAGAGAATGGATAAAGAGCGGCGCGCTTATTATGAGTATTTCACAGACCAGAGATGGCTGGACCTGAATCAATATAACCTGTGCATTGACAGCAGCCGTTTCACCAGAGAGCAAATTGTCCATATGCTGAAGGAAACCCTGTAACCGGCAGATATGCCCCTCCTGTTAATCTAAGATTCTATAGAAAAAGAGCCTTTGCAGGCTCTTTTTCTATACTCTGTATCTCCATTAGTCAACGCAACAGTTCAGGCTTTGCTGAACTCTCACTAACCAAATACCTTTTTAATTTCTATCAGCTCATTCTTATTTTCCACCCAATTTTCAACGTAACCACAACTACAGCAGACATAGCGGATGACCGGAATTTTTTTCATTAATGTAAAGGTGGATGTATAAATATTGTTTCCGCTTGCATGACGGCTGGGATTGTCCGGAATCCGTATGATATCTGAAGAGCCGCACTTACAGCAAATACGTGTATTTTTCATAATAGTCTCCATTCCGCCGTCCAGGACAGCTGTGACTTTATTTACAATGGGACTCAATATATTCCTTTAAAAAATTATAAATCTGGTTTTCTGTAGGGGGACAGCCTTCCAAATGACATGCAAAATTTCTGGTGCAGTGTCCGATTCCCAGCTTTCCTGACTTTTTCCGAAAGCCTTGGCCGATGCATATTTTTGTGTCCAGCTTTTCAAATAAACCATCTTCCTTAAGCATTTCCAATGCGGGAATGAGATAACCGTAGCAGGCACTGCAGGACTCCACTTCTTCCACTGCATCCTTAAGCTCTACCACCTTCCTGGATTTCGGTATCTTAAGTCCGGTATCTTCCCCACAGACGCGGATATCTGCCTGGGACAGATCGGCACATCCCACTCCCAGTTCCTGTGCTTTCTCCACATAGGGTACTTCCTGTATTTCGTAATGCATCATATGGCAGACATAGGCATCCACAAGCACAGGATCACAGCCTGCCAGTATACGGTTCATCACCACAGGATTACCTCCGTCCTCAAAATCAAGGTCACCGCAAATATTATCCACAACAATAAAATCCTGATGTATTCCTGTATTCAAGTGTGCAATAGGATCATGAAGTCCCATGGAGTGAAACCTGCGCTTCTCCGGATCAGGAATGAGACCCTTCATATTTTTCAGGGCACAGGTGATTTTTGTCTGACAATGGCCTTTCAGCACAGGCACATTGATGAGGAAGTCCAGGTCATCCACACTTGCGCACAGATTCAGCTTCATCCCGGCACAATCCCTGGATATACTTTTATCCTTCTTTGTGTCACGGAAGGGAACGCCATAAGTATCGCTCAGTTCCCTGTACCCGCACACCTCATAAGCATCTGCCGTCTTATCTCCGACCCAGGATCCTTCCAGTATCAAAAGATTGGAAAAGCCCTTTTCTCTCAAATATTCTATAATTCCTGCCACTATTTCAGGGTGCGTGGTAGCTCCGAAGGAAGCCTCTGTAGGCGAAACAAGGTTTGGCTTGATACCGATCCTGGTTTTACGGTCACGGATCAGCTCATCCAAGGCACACTCCTCTAAAAGCTGCTTTGTCATTTCCTTATAATCCGTGCCATACTTCATAAAAATCTGGTTTTTCTCCATAACCGGACTTCCCTCCTGATATCCTAAAATTCTTTTTTATATATGATGCGGGTACTGATGCCAGCAGATACAACCAGACAGGCCACACATATAAGCGCTACGATCAAGCCTAAAACCGGCAGGCTCATAGCATTTATTTTTGCAATCATACCTGCTGTATCCACGCCTAATTTTTTTATTACAGCGACAATCACCGCCACAACTCCAGCACATCCTGCCATAGCGATTATCATTACAAGTCTACTATTTTCTGAGCCAAATTTCAACTGGAGGGGAATGAGAACCGTCAAAATAAATACAATGATCAGAACACCCGGGAAACATGCGATCAGCCACTCTCCCATACTTATGGTACGGTTTTGTGAGATGTTCCACAAGGTTCCTAAAACCAGCGCCATGATCCATCCTCCCATCCCTGCAAGAATACCAAAGACATATTTTTCTTTTACGTATTCATTTCTTGTGACAGGCAGAGTGAATATGAACATCATTCCCTTGTCCATATCATCATAGGAAATTGTATTCAGCACCAAGATTCCCGATATCATTGTCACATAAGAAACAAAAAACTCAGCATTATCCTTCCCTGAGGTTATCAGTAAAAAAACAGCAATCAGGTAAATCCCTGCAAAAACTTTCAGATTTCCCCTCAGCAATTCCATATCTTTCTGAAGCAGTCCCTTCATAACACTTCCCCCTTTACAACCATAGAAATCACATCATCCACAGAACTCTTCTCGATTACAATAGATGGATAATTCTCCAGATAGTAACTCTTCTCATTTGTGAGACAAGAGTATCCAAAGGATTCCTTTTTCACCCGAATAATATATTTTTTATCCAGGCTGCGGTAACAAGTGTCGTCCACCTTCAGGATTCCATATTGATCCATCAGCACATCTGTGTCTTCGTGCAGTACAATTTTCCCTCTGTCGATCATATACAGATCATCACACAGTCCCTCAAGGTCGGTGGAGATGTGGGAGCTTATAAAAATAGCACGCCCGTCCTCTTCCATATATTCCCTGAGCATATCAAGAATCTCATCTCTGGCGATCACGTCAAGGCCCGCTGTAGGTTCGTCAAGGATCAGCAGTTTCGCCTGATGGCTCATTGCAATAAGGACCTTCAGCTTTGCTTTCATTCCTGTAGAAAAATCTTTTATCTTTTTATCCATAGGCAGAGAAAAACGGCTGCACTGTTCTGTGAACTTCTGCCTGTCAAAACGTGTGTACAGTTTATCCATAATTCCTGTAATCTGTTTCACATTCAGATACGAACTAAATGAGCTCTCCGGCAGAACGATTCCCAGATCCTCCTTATCCTCAGCCCGAAGATCCTTAGGGCATTTACCAAAAACTTTCACTTCACCTGCATCTGTCTTTATCAAATCCAGAAGCGCCTTAAAGGTTGTACTTTTCCCTGCACCGTTTGCCCCGATCAGCCCGGTAACGCACCCTTCCTGCACTTTTAATGAGCAGTCCAGGGAAAAACCTTTATAATGTTTTTCCACATGATTCAATTCAGCTAACATGATTACTCCTCCATGATCAAATTAAATAATTCCCGGATTTCCTCATCCTTAAGCCCGCTGCTGCGGCCTTTCTGAATGGCGTGCTCCAAATCCGTTTCCACTTCCTTACGCCGTTCTTCCATCAATAATCCCTGGTTTGTATTGGCTATAAAACTGCCTTTCCCATGGACAGTTACTATGAATCCTTCTTCTTCAAGATAATCATAGGCCTTTTTCACTGTCAGCGCGCTGATCTTCAAGTCCTTTGACAATGTACGTACTGAGGGAAGCATTTCCTGTTCTTTCAATGTGCCGTCAATTATCATTGCTTTGAGCTGGGCCACTATCTGCTCATATATTGGCTGCATTGATGTATGATTGATTATAATCTTCATAGTTATCCTCCTATGATACAAACAGTATATAACAGTGCATAACTGTTGTCAAGTGTTATATACTGTTTATCTAAAAAATATTTCCGATAATCCTTTATCACTATACTAACACAAAATATCAATGTGTTTCCTTAATAAACGCCACATTTTTTCTACTTTTTTGCACAAAAATATGGAAAATTATGCAGAAAAATTGTATAATAAGTGCAATACAAGGAAAGAGAGGGCTCACTATGAAACACAATAATATGTTGGCAATGATTTTGGCTGGCGGTCGGGGCAGTCGTCTGCATGATTTGACTAATAAAGTAGCAAAACCCGCCGTGTCCTACGGCGGCAGGTACCGCATCATAGACTTTCCCCTTAGCAATTGCGCAAACAGCGGAATTGATGTTGTGGGGGTTCTGACACAATATGAATCAATTTTATTAAACAGTTATGTCGCTGCAGGACGGCGCTGGGGACTGGACGCCAAGGACAGCGGTGTATATGTACTCCCCCCAAGAGAAAAAGCAGATGCCAATCTTGACGTTTACCGGGGAACTGCTGATGCTATTTCACAGAATATTGATTTTATCGATACTTATTCCCCTGAATATGTTCTTATCCTTTCAGGTGACCACATTTATAAAATGGATTACGACAAAATGCTTGCCTACCATAAAGAGAACAAAGCAGATGCAACGATTGCTGTTATTGAAGTTCCCATGAAGGAAGCCAGCCGTTTCGGAATCATGAATACAGATGATACAGGACGCATTGTGGAATTTGAAGAGAAGCCGGAGAATCCCAAGAGTAATCTGGCATCCATGGGTATCTATATTTTCGAATGGAAACTGCTTCGCAAAATGCTGCTGGCAGATATGAAAGACCCAGATTCTAACCACGATTTCGGCAAAGATATCATCCCAACTCTTTTAAATGACCAGAAGAGCCTTTATGCATATAAATACAAAGGCTACTGGAAAGATGTAGGAACCATTGATTCCCTGTGGGAAGCCAACATGGACCTCCTTGACAAAAATAACGAGCTTGATTTAAGTGATCCAACCTGGAAAATTTACACCGAGGATGTAGCCGCTCTGCCTCAGTACATAGGACCCGAAGCCGACATCTCCCGCGCTTTTATTACCCAGGGCTGTGTCATTGACGGCGAAGTTAAGAACTCTGTTCTGTTTACAGGAGTGAAAGTAGGACTTGGTGCAAAGGTAATAGACAGTGTCCTGATGCCGGGCGTGGAAGTTGAGCCGGGCGCTGTAATCTGCCGCGCACTTGTTGCCGATGGAGTAAAAATCGGAAAACAAGCCACTGTGGGCAGTGCTGACAGCGAACACATCGAGCTTGTGGCAAAACGTGTAAAGGGGGTAGAATAATATGTCAAAAGCATTTGGAATTGTAAATACTTCTGGTAACCATATATGGGTGGAGGGCCTGCAGTCATACCGCTCCATCGGTGCTTTCTCCTTCCTGGGCAGATACCGCATCATTGACTTTCCTATTTCCAATATGAGCAACAGCGGAATTGACCGCATACAGGTATATATCAGAAACAAACCCCGTTCTCTGGCTGAACATCTCGGAACGGGACGGCATTACAATATCAACTCCAAGCGCGGAAAACTGCAGCTTCTGTTTTCCGACAACAGCTCTGAGAATGATATCTATAATACTGACATTGCCTGCTTCATGGAAAATATCGACAATATCGAGAGAATGCATTATCCCTATGTGGTAATTGCACCAAGCCATATGGTTTACTCCATGAATTTTAATTCCCTGCTCCAGACACACATAGAATCAGGTGCAGATATCACCCTTCTCTACCATTCAGTGGACAATGCAAAGGAAGCGTTCCTCAACTGTGATACCCTGAACCTGAACCGTCAGAAGGGCGTACTCTCCCTTGAGAAAAACCGGGGCAGCGCCAAAAACAGAAATATCTTCATGGACACCTATGTAATGAAGAAAGAACTGTTTTTAGACCTCATACATAAGGCAAAGAAAATTTCCTCCATGTACACTCTTCCTCAGATTGTAAACAACCAGTGCGAAGAGCTTGACATCCGGGGAGTTGCACACAGAGGTTATCTGGCTGCGATCACTGATTTCAAGAGCTATTACGACGCCAATATTTCACTTATTGACTTCAATGCCGCAAAAGATTTGTTTAATCCTGCCTGGCCTATTTATACCAGGACAAATGACTCCTGTCCCACTCAGTATTTCGATACTGCAGATGTGAAGACATCTGTGGTTTCTAACGGCTGTCTCATTGAAGGCACCCTGGAAAACTCTGTAGTAGGCCGCGGCTGCATCATAGGCAAGGGTGCAGTTGTCAAGAACAGCATCCTCCTTCCGGGCTGCGAGATCGGCAAAGATGTGTATGTGGAAAACCAGGTGATCGATAAACGGGCACGGCTCATCCACGGAAATAAAATCGTGGCTGACCCCCAGCATCCGGGATATATCAGACGGGATGATACACTGTAATCATATGATGAATCACCAGGGGGCTGTCAATCCGGACAGCCCCCTGGTTTCCTATTCCTTTTGTTTTCTTTGGCTTCTTTTCTG
>JAUNHC010000058.1:0-18369 GCA_030524175.1 Eubacteriales bacterium | reverse complement strand
CAGGCTTTTCTGATCAGTATAATAATTAACTTTACAACCTGGTGAGTATATTTTATACTTAATACTAAGAAATATTTTTTGACAAGTAGAATTTTCTGATCTGAACGGATTATTCCTTTCTTTTTTATTCTGTTAACATTACCAGATAATTATCTAATCTTACATTTCCATATCCTGCAAATAGCTTTTCCCTTGCTTCTAAATTATGTTTTACGTGATATCCATAAACAACATTCCCGCGCGGCTGTTACTTTTATACTTTTCGGCTCTATTTTACAAATGCACTGTTTTCCTGCATTTTTATGTACACCATAACATTTAATTTCGCTAAAATTTACCTTTGAGGTTAATATATTTCATTGACATTTTGTTGCATTCGCAGTATGATTAATTTACCTCAAAGGTAAATTCAAATGAGGTGATGGATTGAAAATTACTTACAAGACCCGCAAACTTGAAAAGGTATGCACAATTGCTAACGAAGCTGAAAAAAATACGGTTCTGAAATGGCAGAAAAAATCCATCAACGTATAGATGAAATAGGCGCTTCCGACACTTTTGAAGATATGTTGCAATTCCATATTGGGCGTTGTCATCAGCTAAAGGGAAATCGAAAAGTTCAATATGCTATGGACTTAATTCATCCCTATCGTCTTGTATTAGAAAAAATAGGCAATGAAATTCAAACTGCCAACGTAATAGAGATTGTTGATTATCATTGAGTATCCATTATTATACTAGGAGGTATTGCGATGGTGAAAAGTCACAGTTTTATCGCAACACCACCGGGCAGAACCATAAAAGAGCTGTTGCTTGAGAGAGGACTTAGCCAGAAAGAATTTGCATTTCGTATGGATATGTCTGAAAAGCATATTAGTAAGTTAATCAATGGAGCTGTTCAGTTGACACCAGATGTTTCTGTTCGTTTAGAGATGGTCTTGGGTGTTCCGGCAAAGTTTTGGAATAAATTAGAGGCGACCTACCGTGAGAAACTCATTAAGGCAAATGCCGAAAATGAAATGTATGCCGATATCGAACTTGCAAAAAAATTACCCTATCGTGAAATGGCAAAGAACGGTTGGGTTCCGGAAACAAAAAAACCCTCCGAAAAGGTTTTCTATCTCAGAAAATACTTCGAAGTCGTAAATCTTGAAATAATTGAAGATATGCAATTATCCAGAATTGCTTGCCGCAGATTGTCTGAGACAGAAAAAAGTGATTTCGCCCTTTTGGCATGGGCACAGAAAGCAAAGCTGGAATCACGTTCAATTGAAACATCACCTATAGATTTAAAAACACTCACTAAGAAAATCCCAGAACTCAGAAAGATTACAACCATGAATCCGGCTGAATTCTGCCCGATGCTGAACAGTATACTGGCAAGTTGTGGAATTGCCCTGGTTTTCCTTCCCCATATTGGAGGTTCTTTCCTGCACGGAGCCACATTCTACAATGGTAATAAAATTGTGTTAGGATTGACTGTCCGTGGCAAGGATGCAGATAAATTCTGGTTCAGCTTGTTTCACGAACTCGGTCACATTCTCCTAGGGCACATCGATCAGCCTAATGGTACCACCGAGGCGGATGAGACTGCTGCTGACAATTTTGCAAAGGAAACATTAATTACCAAACAAGCATTCGATACTTTTACTGCACAAAAGAATTTTTCAAAAGAATCCATTCTGGCATTTGCTGACTCCATTGAAATCCTTTGTGGTATTGTAGTTGGACGACTTCAAAAGGAAGGATTTATCCAATACAATCGGTTCAACGACCTTAAAACAAAATATGAATTAACAGCATAACGGTAAAAAAAGAGGTTCACCAGTCAGTCTGGTGAACCTCTTATGCTTAAAATCCTATGACTTCAAGCCATTTTTTAATTGTTTTACCTAATAATTTCCAACTAAAAAATTATTTATTATTGATTGCTGCCTGAGCTGCTGCCAGTTTTGCGATCGGAACACGGAATGGTGAGCAGGATACGTAGTCTAAGCCAATCTTGTGGCAGAATTCTACGGATGTCGGGTCGCCGCCGTGCTCACCGCAGATACCGATGTGCAGGTTCGGGTTCACAGGTTTTCCTAACTTGATGGTCATTTCCATCAGCTTGCCAACGCCAACCTGGTCAAGTTTTGCGAATGGATCGTTCTCGAAAATCTTGGCATCATAGTATGCATCCAGGAATTTGCCAGCATCGTCACGGGAGAAACCGTAAGTCATCTGTGTTAAATCGTTGGTTCCGAAGCAGAAGAAATCAGCTTCTTTAGCGATCTCATCAGCAGTAAGAGCTGCTCTTGGGATCTCGATCATAGTACCAACTTCGTATTTCAGGTCAGAACCAGCTGCTGCGATTTCAGCGTCTGCTGTCTCAACAACCATTTTCTTAACATATTTTAACTCTTTGATATCGCCTACAAGCGGGATCATGATCTCCGGGCATACATTCCAGTCAGCGTGTGCTTTCTTAACATTGATAGCTGCACGGATAACTGCTTTTGTCTGCATCTTAGCGATTTCCGGATAAGTAACTGCCAGACGGCATCCACGATGGCCCATCATTGGGTTGAACTCATGGAGAGAGTCGATGATCGTCTTGATCTGCTCAACAGTCTTGCCCTGAGAGTCAGCCAGTTTCTTGATGTCTTCCTCTGTGGTAGGTACAAACTCATGAAGCGGCGGGTCAAGGAAACGGATAGTTACAGGATTTCCTTCAAGAGCTTCGTACAGCTTCTCGAAATCTCCCTGCTGTTCCGGAAGGATCTTCTCAAGAGCAGCTTCTCTTTCTTCTACTGTCTCAGCGCAGATCATCTCACGGAATGCATCAATTCTGTCGCCTTCGAAGAACATATGCTCTGTACGGCAAAGACCGATACCTTCTGCACCTAACTCGCGTGCCTTCTTAGCGTCAGCCGGAGTATCAGCGTTTGTACGAACTTTAAGAGTTCTGTATTTGTCAGCCCAGCTCATGATTCTTCCGAATTCACCTGCAATTGTTGCATCTACAGTCGGGATAAGTCCGTCATAAATATTACCGGTAGAACCGTCAAGAGAAATGAAATCTCCTTCATTGTATACTTTGCCGACAAGTGTGAATTTCTTGTTTTCTTCATCCATAACGATCTCGCCGCATCCGGATACACAGCAGGTACCCATTCCACGTGCAACTACAGCTGCATGTGATGTCATACCGCCGCGGGCAGTCAGGATACCCTGAGCGCTCTTCATACCTTCGATATCTTCCGGAGAAGTCTCAAGACGAACAAGAACAACCTTCTCGCCTCTTGCAGCCCACTCTTTCGCATCTTCTGCTGTGAAGACAACTTTACCGCAGGCAGCTCCCGGTGATGCTCCAAGTGCTTTTGCTACCGGAACAGCAGCCTTAAGTGCAGCAGCATCAAACTGAGGATGAAGCAGAGTATCAAGGTTACGCGGATCGATCATAGCTACAGCCTTCTCTTCTGAGATCATACCTTCGTCAACTAAATCGCAGGCAATCTTCAGAGCAGCCTGTGCTGTTCTCTTACCATTACGTGTCTGAAGCATATACAGGTGTTTGTCCTCAATTGTGAACTCCATATCCTGCATATCTCTGTAGTGGTCTTCCAGTTTACCGCAAATGCCTACGAACTGATCGTAAACTTCCGGCATAACTTCCTGAAGCTGAGCGATCTTCTGCGGTGTACGAACACCGGCAACAACGTCCTCGCCCTGAGCGTTCATCAGGAACTCACCCATAAGTTTCTTCTCGCCTGTAGCAGGGTCACGTGTAAATGCAACACCTGTACCGGAGGTCTCACCCATGTTTCCGAAAGCCATCATCTGTACGTTGACAGCTGTTCCCCAGGAATATGGGATATCATTGTCACGACGGTAAACGTTTGCTCTTGGGTTGTCCCAGGAACGGAATACGGCTTTGATAGCTCCCATTAACTGCTCTTTCGGGTCAGTTGGGAATTCTTCGCCGAGTTTCTCTTTATATTCAGCCTTAAACTGGTTAGCAAGCTCTTTTAAGTCATCAGCTGTAAGGTCAACATCCTGTGTCACGCCTTTTTCAGCTTTCATTTTGTCGATCAGCTCTTCGAAGTATTTCTTGCCGACTTCCATAACCACGTCAGAGTACATCTGGATGAATCTTCTGTAGCAGTCGTAAGCCCAGCGAGGATTGCCGGATTTCTTAGCCAATACTTCTACTACTTCTTCATTTAAACCAAGGTTGAGGATAGTATCCATCATACCTGGCATAGATGCTCTCGCACCAGAACGAACGGAAACAAGCAGAGGATTTTCTTTGTCACCAAATTTCTTACCGGTAACTCCTTCCATCTTGGTAATTGCTTCCATGATCTGATCCATGATTTCATCATTGATCTTTCTTCCGTCCTCATAGTACTGAGTACAAGCTTCAGTTGTAATAGTGAAGCCCTGCGGTACCGGAAGGCCAAGGTTAGTCATCTCGGCAAGGTTGGCACCTTTACCGCCCAGAAGATTTTTCATGGTTGCATTACCTTCTGTAAACATGTAAACCCATTTTGCCATTTTACATTTTCCTCCTAATATTTTGTTCTTTTAACATGATATATGTTTTCTATACGCACATAACCATTTTATAGACTTCTTTCCCAATAGTCAAGGTAAAACTGGCAAAAATCCGTAAAAACTTCCGTCATTTTACTTAAATCCATCAAAAAAGGACGCACCACCCCCTTGGCACGCCCTTAATATCCCAATACATTACATTCGTATCTTCTGTATTTTATCTTTTTTTCTTCGTATTTAATACAAGATGTCTCGGAAGACCATTCACCATGATAGGCTGATAATCACCCTGAATCAATGGTTTGATATAATCAATAAAATCCTTTGTGACATAATTTGCTTCTTTGTTCATCCAGCTTCTGGGAACCAGCTTCTCTTCGTTGGCAATGCGGTGGACATCATAAATACCTGTTGCAGCCATATACGGGTCATCAGACAGACGGTCAATAACTACCATCTTACCTGTATCGCCCTCATCGGCAGCCTTGACTGCAGCACCGCCTACCATAAAGGCTTCGTCAATATCCACACGGGAAGCCATATGGGAAGCACTTCTCTGCAAGGTGGAAAGCTCTACTGCCCTTGTCTTGCACCCGCACTCTGCCGCCAGGAAATTGGCAAGATAGGTACCTGTCCCTGTAAGCTGCTTGTGTCCGAAGGCATCTACATAATCCCCTGCACTTCCCAGTTCACATACATAACGTCCGTCTGCAAGCTTAATTCCCTCTGACACTGCAATAACGATGGATGACTTTTTCTTCAGAAGCTCTTTTACCTTCTGTAGGAATTTGTCAATATCAAAGGGTACTTCAGGAAGATAGATCAGATCCGGCCCATCGCAGTCCTCAGTCTTTGCAAGTGCTGTGGCTCCTGTAAGCCAGCCTGCATTACGTCCCATGATCTCCATGATGGTGATCATATCTTTCTTATAAGTAAGGCCCAGTGCATCGCGGATAACCTCCTTCGTGGAAGCGCCGATGTATTTCGCTGCGCTGCCGAATCCCGGAGTGTGGTCTGTCAGGGCCAGGTCATTGTCGATCGTCTTAGGCACACCCAGGAATTTCTGTGACTGTCCTGTAAGAATAGCATAATCTGACAGCTTCTTGATAGTATCCATAGAATCATTTCCGCCTATGTAAATAAAAGCGTCAATGTCCAGTTTATTCAGGATAGCGAAAATTTTCTCATATATTGCTTTATCCTCATGGATTTCCGGGAGTTTATAACGGCAAGAGCCCAGAAACGCTGACGGTGTCCTTTTTAACAGCTCAATGTCCAGCTCTGAGTGAATCTGGGAAGATAAGTCGATATATTGTTCATCCAGAAGTCCTTGGATGCCGTGGAGCATTCCATATACCCTGTCGAAGCCTCTCTCAATTGCGTTCTTGTAAACACCGGCTAAGCTGGAATTAATAACGGAAGTCGGCCCTCCGGACTGTCCTACTATAATGTTTCTCTTTTTTGCCATATAAATGTCCTCCTCTTATATAAGCCTCATTAGAGTGAATTGTACCAAAAAATGCAGCCTTAGTCAATGGAAAATTGTCGTTTTTTCACATCTTACTTATTTCAAACCATGTCATTTCAAATAATTAATATGATTTTGTAATGAATTTTATAAATAAATTGTACAATACACAATAAACCCGCCAAAGAGAGGAGCTGTCTCTTGGCTCCGTCCGAAATTTTCATAGAGAAAGGCACAGATACTGAATGTCTCTTCAGTTATTCTGCGCCTTCCGTTTTTTCTTTTTTATATTTTATATTGCTGTAAAAATTCCTGATATTTTACTACTCAGCAGAATCATCTGCAGTATTTTCTTCTGCCGCATCTGTCCCAGAGGTATCTATGCTGCTTTTATCTGCTTCAGCATTTATCTCCTCTCCATCATTCTCCCCAAGGTTCATTGGTTCTTCCTCAATCTCACCTTGTGACAGCACTGTGATCATTGCTGCATTTCCGTCTTCATCCAAAGTAATAGTTACGATGTCACCTTCCATAATATCAGAAAGTTCAATTGGTTCTGCACCCATCATTTCATATCCGGCCGATGCATCAATCATAACTTGTCCATCGTCAGCGTTTACGGTATCATCGGCTGTACTTTCTGACAAATCTTTGTCATCTGCAGTCTCATCTGTTGTGTCTTCATCCGCTGCAGCTGTGCTTATATCTGCAGAATCTGTATCGTCCGCTTCTGTCTCACTGTCTGCCGCTGTATCCGGTACCGCAGCTTCATCAGGGGATTCACCCTCCGGAAGCTCCGGCTTTACTTCCCGCTGGACAATAGTTTCATCTGTAATGGTAATTGTCTGCTCCTCGCCTGTTAGTTCTAAAGTCAAAGGCTGAAGTCCTTCTTCCGGCATCTTCTCGTCTTTTGCAGTATCTTCGCTGCCTTGTGTCTCTTCCTCCTCAGTTGTTTCTTCTGTATCTTCTTCCTCTGGGGTATCAGAAGCACTGTCCGCTGCATTCATTTCATCAGCAGCTGTATCGTCAGCAGCTGTTTCATCCGGTTCTTCACCATCTGGGGTTTCTCCCTCCGGTTTTTCTCTATTTTCATCCATACCAGGTCCGCGGTCTTTAAGTGTGCCCACTGAAATGGTAATGCTGTCTTCTTCTACTGTTTTCACTTCTCCCGACACTGTCTCTGCCAGAATATCTGCTGATGTGTCTGCCGATGTATCACTCGAAGGAGTTTCATCTGTAGTTGTATCCTCTTTGCTTTCTGTACTTTCTTTTGAGGTATCCGCTGATGTGGTACCTGCTGCATATACATTTAAAGAAGAGATTGTCAACGCTAACCCTAACATTACTGCTGCATATTTACGTTTCATAATTATCATGTCCTTTCTTGTTTTCGTTGATGTAATAACAATAACTGTAAAATGTGTTCATTCCGTGATGATTTTACTAAGAAATTGTGTTTTCTTTCTATCCAATTCTTTATAATCATAAAAAATCTGTAAACTTCAAATATTTAATCTATACCTAAAATTGCTCATACTTACAAATCTACAGGCCTTTCAACCTGGTAATCTGACCACGGAACTATAGCTGTGCTTTCAGACAAATCGGCGGATTCCTCATAAGAATTTACGGTGATAATATATTCACTGTCCCCCTGTACATAAACAGTTCCGTCATTCCCCACCACAGAGACAGTACAGCCATCTGCATCCAAAACAGAACCTTCATTGGAAAGTGTACTGATAAAACTGTCTCCTGTTACTGTCCAGGAAGAATCCTTTCCAATATATACATTACAATAACCATCTTCCCCGCTGCCTGCATATGACTCGTCATCTATAAACGCTCCTGTCAGACTGCTGCCTTCTGTCATATAGAAATCCAGATCACTGGCAGAATCCCAAATAATATCTCCATTCATCTCCTGATTTACTGCAGTGAAATGACAGTCAGAACCGTTCTGCCCTGACTGTCCCCAGCCTCTTTCATTGTTATTTCCGGTACACTGCAGGAAAAATTCACTGTCATCATTGTAATTAATATCAACGTCATTTAATGCAATTGTACATTCGGTATTCGTTGTATAAAAAAGTCCGCCGTTCTGTGAGGTGATACTGCCTCCATTCATCTGAAAAGTGCTGTTGCCGATTTCTGAATCCCCGGACATACTCTGGTAAAGGATAACTGTCCAAGTAGTATCATTCTGATCCAAATCCTTCATATTTCCTGTCAGATCACAATCATATAAATGGAGAGAATTCAGTCCCTCAATACAGATACCTTCTGAACCGTTTGCTGTCAGGACAGCATTATTCACCGCAATATCAGCCGTACAATAAACAGCCGGGGACCCCACTCCATTTGATACATAGGTTCCTCCATCCACTACCATAGTGCCGCCGCCCCGGTCACTTCGGACAGCAGCAGCTGATTCTCCGTCTGTCTCCACATTCAGATTCCATGCATACAAGGTCCCGCCTCCTGCGGCATGAATACCGCCGGAAGTATTCTGCTGTGTTAGAATGGTTGTGTCCGCAGCATAGACAGTACCGTCACCGTAAGCAAAAAGCCCTGCTGCCCCGGACGCATCTGTACTGACACTGCTGTTGGACACATATGCTTGCCCGTCAGCGGCAAGTACTGCAGCACCTACTCCGTAAAAGCTGGAGGTATCACCACCGGTACTATCCTCAGACACTCTGCTGACTGTTACATTGTTAAAATTCACCTCTGCCCCGTCTGAAATAAGTGCAGCATTCTCATCTGTCCCTGTTGATTCCAGCGCTGCATCCTCGACCACCTCATCACTGGTATATTCATTGACTGCGTCATAGCTGTCCACACCAGAAGACTGACCTCCGGGGCCGCCCATTCCCGGACCTCCGCCCATACCGTCCCCCATTTCCATGGACTGTACTGACACTGTCCCGGCATTACCGTCCGCATCCAGAAGAATAGATACCACATCCCCTTCTTTGATATCAGAAAGGCTAAGTTCCGTCTTCCAGCTGTCCGAAACATTATTTTCTTTCTCCGGCGCATCCTGGCCATCTCCGTCCGCAGAAGCTCCGCCCGGCTTTCCCATTGAAGATTTCACGATCTTAGTAGCATCTGTGACTGCAACAGTCATCTCCTCTCCAGTCAATTCCAGCAAAGACGGCGCTCCGCCGCCCTGCCCCTCTCCCGAAGGCATTTCCGGCGGTTCATCTCCATCCGGCTTTCCAGCAGCTTCGTCATCTCCGCCAGGCTTTCCCGCGGCTTCGTCATCTCCGCCAGACTTTCCTGACGCTTCCTCTTCTCCGCCAGGCTTTCCCTGTCCATTGTCCTGGCTCCTTTCTTTTCTTGTGCCAACCGCTATTGTGATACTATTTTCGCTGACTTCTGTCACCTCACCTAAAATTTCCTGCTGTTCTGTATCTTCCGATATCTTCTCTCCGTCCTGTTCCTGATCCACTTCTGCCGCAGCCTCTGCTGCATCAGCTGCATATACGTTGACAGATGATGCGGTTATCATAATTCCCATTAATATAGCTAAATGTCTCTGCTTCATACACGTTTTACCTTTCTTTAAGCTTATTTTTGTCGTGCTTCTGAAATTAATATAACCGCAAAATGTGTTCACTTTATGATGACTTTCGTAATTAAATGTGATATTAAATTGCCAATTCCAATCTTTTATATTGATTACGAAAAAACACCCCAACCAGCAGATTTCTCCGCTAATCGAGGTATTTCCTATTGGCGCTTTCGCTCCATCTCATTTTCTCTTTTCAGACCAATTTAATTCTTTATTTCTCATCCATTACTTTTTCAACCCCTTTGCCACACTGCAGTCAGTAACCTTAAGGGAACCTTCTGACGCAAAGAGCGAAAGTGCAGCACCCGGCTTTTTATACGCCCTCACATTCAAAGCCACGCCGTCCACATACAATGTGGCAATGGTGTCATCAACAATCAGGCGGATATTATATTTTTTTCCGGGAAGAAGGCTGACAGGTCTTTCCAGGCCAATATTCTGGTTAGCCGGCCACGGCCAGTTAGGGCATTTCTCAAAGACATAACGGTTTTCAGGGATGTGGAACATATACTGGAAAGCTTCCCCATTATTTTCGTCCTCATAAAACCTCACGCCGAAAGCCCTGGTGCCTTCTGAAAATTCCACATCTGCTTCAAACCTGAAAATATCACCTGTATCTTCCGCAATGATTTTTTCTGATCTTTTAGCCGGAGTATTGATTTCAAAAGCATGGGTGACTTCCTCTTTCTCAAAAGCATTCCATACTGTTTCCGGAATTCTCACCCCAAGGGTTCCATCCTCTCTCTGATAAACCTCATGTGCCATAAAGGTACCGCCCCAAATAAAGTTGTTATCATCGTCATCCTGGTCTTTGGATGCCACCCAGCCAAAAAGGATTCTCTGCCCGTTCAGACAGAATGTCCGCCCTGCATAATAAGCTCTTCCGTCAAAGGCATCATCCTCCGGTGCGGTCCAGGGGCCGTTGAGACTTTTGCTCATACGGTACACCATCTTGCTTCTGTCACTGTATTCCGTAACAATATGGTACCACCAGTCTCCAATTTTGAAAAGATCCGGCATCTCATGCATGGTATAAAGATCCGGTGCCCAGAAGTCACCCTCAAACTTCCAGTTTTTTAAATCCTTGGAAGTAAATTTCACTGTCCTTCCGGTCTGCCTGGTTTTCGGCCCTTTCAGTCTTGCACCGAGGATAAGAAGATACTGCTCATTTTCCTCATCCCGGATCACCCACGGATCTCTCCAGTCATCCGGGTCGTATCCCTCCTGAGGGGTGAAGGTAAGCTTATCCTCTGTTTTGCTCCAGTGGACAAGGTCATCGCTGCAAGCGTGCATCAGCACCTGGGATGCCTTCCCCTGGGCCGGATAGTCACGGTTATAGCCTGTATAAAAGATATGATACTGTCCTTCTGCCTCAAACACGCTTCCCGCGAAAATAAACTGGTCCTGGGCCTCGTCACTGCCTCTTGGCACTGCCACGCCCCTGTCCTCATAGTGGACAAAATCAGAAGTCGTGGCAAGATCCCAACCGAATGGTTCGCCGAAAGGCTCCGGGTTTCTGGTATCCCTCTGATGATACAAATAAAATTCATTTCCATGTCCAAAAGGCATGCAATCCCCAAACCATGTACCCGGAAACTGATAATATAATTGATTCATAAATGTAACCTCCTGTGTGTTTTCTATATTATTTGAATTCTGGATCAAATCCAACGAGATTCTTCTAAGCTTCTCATCTTATCTATATCTTCGCCTGCACTCACCCTTTTACTGATCCCGCTGTAAGCCCGGAAAGCATCTTTTTACTGCTGAGGAAGTAGAATATGAAAACAGGTATGACCGTCACGGTGATGGCCGCAAAGGTTGCCCCCCAGTCTGTCAGCCCCATGCTGCCCACATAATCGTTTAATCCCAGCGTAACTGTCTTCATATCCGTTGACCTTGTGAATGTATAGGCATTAATATATTCATTCCAGCAGAATACAGCCTGCATGGTAGCCACCGTGATAATGGAATTCATAGACAGGGGAACCACCATCCTGAAGAAACATCCTGCCGGGGAACACCCGTCAATGATTGCAGCTTCCAGCATTTCCTCAGGAAAAAATTTACTGAAGGAATAAAAAAGCTGGATAGAATAAGACAGTGAAAAAGCAATCTGAGGCAGAATAATGGCTGCGTATGTGTTGATCAGGCCTAATTTGTTAAATATGGTAAACAAAGGAATCAGGGCCACCTGCATGGGGAGCATCAGCCCCAGCAGGAAATAACTGAGCAGAACCTTTTTCCCTTTGAATTTAATCTTACTCAAGGCAAATCCTGCCATAAGTGCAATGAGCAGAAGGGGTACCAGCACACCTATGAGAACGATGACACTGTTCTTAAAATAAGTAAGCATGTGGCTTTTCGTAAAAACAGTAATGTAATTGCTCAGGTCAAGGGCTGAAGGCAATGCATATGCAGGCAGCTTCCTGAAATCATCCAAGGACTTAAAGCTGGAAGTGAACACATATAAGAAAGGATATACCTGCACGATCACGAGAACAATTGCCAGAAACCATTTCACTGCGCCGCCCAAAGAAACTTTCTTTGTTCTCATTCTTCCTCCCCCTCTCTCGTCATCTTACGGAAAATCATTCCTACAACCATACAGATAATAACGATCATGATCGCAACTGAACTTCCGTAGCCGTATTTCATACTTGTAAACGCCTGTTTATACATATAAGTTGTCATCAGCTCCGAGGCATTTCCCGGTCCGCCGTGTGTCAAAAGGTAGGAAAACTCAAAAGAACGCAGGGAACCGTTCAATACCAGCAGACAGTTGGCGATGATCACAGGCTTTATATACGGAATCCTCACATAAAGGTATTCCTTGAAAGTAGTTGCCCCATCAATTAATGCCGCCTCTCCCAATTCATCCGGGACGCCGATCAAGGCAGCATAGAAAATAACCATATATAATCCAAGATATTTATATGCCTCCACAAATGCCGTGACATACAGCGAAATAGCAGGATTGGAAATCCACTCCATTAACTTCATGGACGGATCAATAAAAGAAAGAAGCTGATTGACTATTCCTGTAGGAGTAACAGACAATAGCTTGGTGAAAATCTGGCAGATAGCCACCGATGATATTACCACCGGAATATAATACAAAGTCTGAAGCACAACCCTCCCTTTTTTGATCCTGCTGAGAAGTACCGCAAACAGCAGTCCGCCGAATACCTGGATCACAACATTGATCACTGTATATATCAGGGTGTGCCATATGGTAGATCTGAAAACACTATCCTGTGTGAGAAGTTCAATATAATTTTTGAACCCCACAAATACCTTTTCCCCTACACCGCTCCAGTCAAAAAAGCTGTAATAACCTGCCCATACAATGGAAACGATCACAAATGCCGTATAGATCAGAAAAGCCGGAAAAACAAATAAAAATATAACAGATTTTTTTCCAAATGCTTTTTGCACAGAACCCCTCCTTTCCTAAATGAAGGCCACAAGGCCATTAAAATCCTCTTTTCGGTTTTCTTTGAAAGAGACTGACGATGATCGCCAGTCCCTTCTCCGACTTCTGAAACCGAAAGTCACGCTCTTATTATGTAACAGATGAGTCAGACTTAAGCTGTCACTTTATTTTTCAATAAATGAATCACAGGTAGCGATAAATTCGTCAGGTGAAGAGATTCCCTGTGCCAGCTTCTGCTGCTCATCTACAATTTTCGTCAGCACATCAGAATCCAGCTTGTCATCCCAGGATGTCCATGCAGTATCTGCTTCTGCAAACATTGGCTGGGTGTCATAATAGAGTTTTGGCAGGCCTTCCGGCAGCTCTTCGTTAAATGGAGAGAAAATCTGAGCCTGGTTATAACATGCATCGGAGAAATTCTCACACATATAGTCAAAAAATTCCTGCATGGTATCATCATAGGTAGCCTTGTTGAAGCCCTCTGCGAAGCCTGCGTGGATAGGAACATTTGTAGACATATTCTCCATTCCTTCCGTATCCGGAACCGGGAAGAATCCAAGCTCGTCGTTGTCATACATCTCTTCTGCAAGCCCAATCTGGCCGGAGCCTGTATAGAAGATCGCACCTGTGCCGCCGAAGAACAGGTTACATGCAGAAGTAAAATCAACACTGGCAAAACCAGGTTCAAAATATCCCTTTGTTCCTAAATCAGCAAGCAGGTTGACAGCGTATTTGGCAGACTCATTGTCACTGAAGGAATCTGTGCCATTCTGATAATTAGTGATAAAATCTGAGCCTGTCACTCTCCACGGAGAGAAAGAAAGATATCTCATGAGCTGCCATGCATCGGAACCGCCGACTACCACAGGAATTTCTCCCACATCTGCAATTTTCTGGCAGGCCTCTTCAAATTCTGTCCAGGTTGTAGGTGCCTCGGTAATGCCTGCATTTTCAAAAATATCCTTTCTGTACATAAAGTACTCACAATACAGCCCCTGAGGGAAGAGATAAAGATTCCCGTCATTGGCATCTGTAAGGAAATCCCGTACTGCCCCGTTAAGATTTTCCGCATAACCGTTTCTCTCCAGCTCAGCTCCCACATCTACCAGCGCATCAATGTCAAGGCAAGCCTGGGAAAGCGTTCCGTTGGGACAGCCATAAATATCCGGCAAGGTATTGCTGTTGATATACATCTGAAGCTTTGTAAAATAGTCCTGCATATCATTTACCAGCTCAATCTCGTAATCCAGTCCCTTTTCTTCACAAAAGTTCTGAAGCAGATGGTCAAAAACAAGAAACTGTTCTGTTGATTCCGTACCCTTCAGCAGTGCTGTGATCTTCGTTCTTTCTCCGTCTCCTGCAAATGCAGTGGCAGCGCTTGCGCCTGTCAGAAGCCCTGCGGTCATTGCTGCAGTCATAAGAAGCGACAATGCTTTTTTCATTTTCCTCATTTCCTTTTTCCTCCTTGTTGGTGAGTTGTCTTGTTGTTTGTAACTTTATTGTACCGTTTCTGTATTTTTGAAACAATTGGAAATACAAGTCAAAATGGGAGATTTGTGCACATTTTACCATCGTACACAAATCTCCCATTTAAAAACATAGGCAACAGCTCAGTCAGGCCTGAACTGTCACAAACATAAAACTTTAAATATGCTTCCGAAATTCATTAGGCGTCATTCCATAACGTTTTTTAAACACCTTGATATAATAGCCGAAATCCTTATATCCCACCATCTCGGCGATTTCATACTGCTTATATTTATTGGAAGCAATAAGCTGCTCCACACGCTTAAACCGTACCTCCGTCAGATATTCCAAAAAACTCTGTCCGATATATTTCTTCAAAAGACGGCTGATATAAGTACGGCTTACATGGAATCTGTCCGTCAAGTCATCCATGGACAAATCTCCGGCATAGTTTCTGTCAATATAATCCTGTATACTGCGGACCAGCCTGAGGTTCCGCTCATCTGCCCCCTCAGTGTTAAGCTTGATCATACTTTCAAAATTTCTCAAAAGACAACCGATCACAGCCTCTATACAGTCACACTCTGCGATTTTTTTCACACCCTCCTGTAGTACAGACACATTCCAGCTTCTGTTTTGTATGTCGCTTTCCACTGCACAGATATAAGGAAACTTCATACAGCTGATCAGCAGATCCATAGCCGCAAACTTTGCCCCGGAAGTATCCTCTGAAGCTCGGCGGAACATCTGGCGCAATTCTTCCTCTGCATTTACAAAACTCCCTTGAAACAAAGTCATCATAAAATGGCTTTTTTCACCTGTTGTAATGACAAATTCCTTTTCATTATCCAGACACAGATCCTCATATTTTAATATCACATTGGTACCCAGATACACACATTGACGGCAAGCCTTCTGTGCCTTCCTGTACTGGGCGCTGGCCTCATATCCATCCTGCGCCACCTCGCTCAGCCCAAAGTTCATATAGATGTTCAGATACCGTTCCACCTCACCCTGGATTTTGCCGCAGGCCTCCAGCGCCTTTGCCATACAGTCTGTATTGTCTTCTTCCCGCTGAAAAAGAAGGACAAAATTATACTCCATCGTAGCTGTATTATAATCACTAAGTACATGGATTCCATGATCATGGAAAATCTCTTCAAAAATATTGATATAGGCAAATTCCTCTATCCATTTGTCACACTCATCCATACGCCCTTGTCCGCTGAGTTTTCTGCCCACACATACAATATATTTTTCTATTTTCAGATGAAGAGAATCCTCCTGGGCCTTCATCTCACCTTTCCCCTGTATTCTTCCATAGAGAAGATTGGCGGCGAATTTTGCCCTAAGCTGGGGAAGGGAGCTGTTAAAATATTTCTGCAGATCACGGACATGCTGCTGCTTGTTCTTCTTTTCCCTGATGGAGTCAGCAAGGCGTCCTACTGTCTCTTTCAGCACATCATAATCAATAGGCTTAAGGAGATACTCTTCCACGCCGATACTGATAGCCTGTTTGGCATAGGCAAAGCTGTCATAGCCTGTGAGGATCACGATCGTCACATCCGGAAACATTTCCCTGGCCTTTGCAGAAAACTCCAGTCCATCCATTCCCGGCATTTTCACATCGCTGAGAATTAAATCCGGTGAAGCTTCTGAAAGCTTATCCACTCCCTCCAGACCATTCTTAGCCATTGCCGTAACCTTACATCCGTACTCCTCCCACGGAAAACAGCACAAACCATCCAGTATTATATATTCATCATCTAATATCATCACCCGAAGTTCCATCGATCACGATTCTCCTGACTTCCTTTAATGGTATTTTCAATATTACCTCTGTTCCTTTCCCTTCCTCAGATGTAATGTTCATTACCGCTCTTCCGTCATATATAATCAAGTCTCTTTCTCACTGCATAAACACCCAGGCTTGTATGGGTACGCCCCTCTTTCTGTCTGCTATCCTCCTGCTCCCCCTCAGGGTTAAGCAATTGTTCAAGCCTTTGGGCAGGGATTCCCACGCCGTTATCCTTTACTGTGATCACAGCCATATCTCCTGCAAGCTCTCCTGTAACAGACAGGAAACAGTCCCAGGTGGCATTTTCCACACCGTGGACCACTGCATTTTCCACCAAGGTCTGTACGGTCATTTTAGGGATGGGAATATCGTTCAGCTCATCATCTATCTCCAGATATGACGTAAATTTATCTCCATATCTCGTCTTCTGGATATAGATATAATCCTGGACATATTTCATTTCCTCGCGGATGCTTACAATACTTCTTTTATTACTGATACTGGCCCTCATAAGACTGCTCACAGCCGTGACCATACGGCAGATATTCTCCTCCCCCTTTTTCCGGGCCATCCAATTAATGGTATCCAGAACATTATAGAGAAAATGAGGATTTATCTGGGCCTGAAGTGCCTGAAACTCAATGTCCTTGTTCACTGTCTCCATTTCAACCACCCTCTTCAGAAGAGTTTCCACCTCTTCTATTGTATGGTTAAACACAGAATTCATGGCACCGATCTCATCTGTCCTCCCCTCAGGGAGACGCACAGTAAAATCACCTCCTGCAAATTTCTTCATGGCATTGCTGGTACCCTCGATAGGCCCTGCAATTCCCCGCGCCAAAAACGAAGTGAGGACCACACAAAGGATCACACTGATGATCAGAAGGATCACCGTTGTATTCTGAAGCTGCCGGGCAGTACTCTGCAGAAAGCTCATAGGGATCATACCCACAAGAGTAAACCCTGTATCAGAGCTCTTCTGGTAAACACAGTTATAAGACTGATCATTGATTTTCTCCATAAAACTGCCGCTTGTACCCACATACTGTTCTGCCAGCTTATCCGCACTGTAGTCTAAGCTGTTCAATATTACCTTATTTTCATCATCAAGCAAAAATATCTCTGCAGTCAGAGAACTCCTGGCCGACTGGGTCATCTTTTTCAGGTAACTCACCTTAATGGAAGCCTGAAGAATCCCCAAAGGCTCCATAGTAAGAGAATCCTTGATCTGCTTTGCAATGTAGATCAGCCCGGTTCCCTGGGAAGCATTATAATAAACACACCTACCATTGGCCTCCTCTGCTTTTTTATAAACAATCTCCTTGTCACTGAGCGTGATCTGTTCTCCGTTATACAGGAGATGATCAGCCCCATTATATCCGTACAGCTGAATGTCATTCATATATACACTGGTATACCCCTGAAGCAACAGCCTCCGTATCTGTCCTGCCCTGGAATAATAACTGTAATACTGCCCTCCGTCTGAACAATAAGGCGAGTCAGACTTTAACTCCTCCTGCACAGTGTTATTATTGGCAATATAATCAAAGGAATTTTCCACCATTTCAAAATAATGATCCAGGTTAACCGACAATTCCTTGATCACCCCCGCTGACTGCTTCTCAGTCTGAGCCATGACCATACGTGATGCTGCAACATAGAGAGAAATGCTTGCGGACAACAGCACCACCAGCGTAATGGCCAGGGCACAGTAAAGAAGCTTCCTCTGGATGCTTAAATTCATAAACCAATTCTTTACTCGTTTCATTGTATTACCTGTCTGTTGTGGTTTTCTTTAGTTTCTGTAAATTATTTCATTTCTTCCGGATTGCCGATGAATCTTTCGGTACGGCAGAGCACATCAGCCGGCCCGAGACATTGGCGAATCATCATTGCTGAAAAGAATGTTTTTTATAGTTTAGCACAATAAAGGATTGCAGGCAATTTCATTTTAGCATTTGGGCTTTTCTCAGGTATTCCCGGGCATCGTCCTGTCTGCCGATCCGCTGACAGGCAACAGACAACAGTGTGTAATCGAGTGGGTCGGCGGTATTACTACCGCTTTCCCCTCTAAGAACCGTACG
>JAUNHC010000057.1 GCA_030524175.1 Eubacteriales bacterium | reverse complement strand
TTTTATGGAGAAAATATTTTTCATTTATCTATTGACATTTATTAGCTGGACTTTCCATGTGCTTTTATTGTACTACATCAAGAAGCAAAATACAAGCATTTTTATATACATATGCTTTCTATGATGTAGTATATACCTCTATCTGTGTTTGATACCAAATAATAAAAATAACTCATTTGTTTAAAATGTAGTTTTTAAGTGTCTTTTGCAGATTGTTGAATTTTGTCGTCACAGTCTCCGCCATACAGCGGCTACCAATATGCACCAACTGACGAACGACTTCTACACCATGGGAGAAGTCTTAGGACATACACTTGCGAGCAGTGGCGCATCACTTGGGCTGTCTATGAACTTTGAAGCCGTTACCGCCCGTTATGTGGACGTGCGGCTTGAAAAGAAAAAGTAGGTATTGGACACTTACCACAACGTAATCAAACAGACCGACCGGCAGCAAAAGACACAGCAGCCCCGAAAAAAGAAGGGCATGCGGGCGTCAAAAAGGCGTCAAACGGCATTTTCAGACCGCCGACGCCGGAACACACAAAGCCGCAAAAACAGCAAACACCCCCGCAAGAGTTGCCAAAAAGTTATTGCCGAAAACGTGGAGGCAGCCTCCTGCACAACTATCCCGCCCTCCGGCGTTCACCATCACAAATTCCCCCCAACAACCTCCACCCTAACCAACTCCCCCTTCTCCATATCCTGTACATTTTTCTTCCCGCAGCTGACCAAAAACGCCACGCAGATAAGAATCAGTAAAAGCATCCATGCATTTTTTCTCACGATATCCGCTCCTTTCTTTATACTAAACAAATCTATTGATGTCGGTTTGAAAAGGGAGCCGGAGAGGACAGTGCCTGCCCCGGCTCCCTTTTCAAACCGACTTCATCTATTTCTTACTCTTAGTATGAACAAAAGGCTTCTATCCTATTCAGCCGTATATCTCTTTGATCAAATGTAAGACATCCGTTCTCAAAATCCTTTCTTTTTCAGATAAACTGCAATATCCCTGTAAACCTTATTCTTATCTTTTTCGTTTAATATTTCATGTCTCATACCGGGATAGAGTTTTCCTTTTACATCGTAATATCCTGCATTTCTCATGGCCTGGACTGATTTTGCAAACTGTCGCACATTCCCCATACATGGATCCTCTTCTCCGCTGATAAAGAGAACAGGCATTTGAGGTTTTGTACATTTCCAGTGTTTTACATCATAAGCTTCCTTCATCAATTGGAACAAGGCAAGGTAAGCATCGTCTGTAAATGTGAATCCGCATAGCTCTGAAGCCGCATATTCATCTGCTACTTCCTTGTCAGAGCAGATCCATGCAGTACAGCTTTTATCGTTCTTAAAACGACTCACATAGCTTGCAAAAGATATTCCTTCCAGAAGCTTGCTCTTGTGCTTTGGACCCAGAACCGCCTTCTCCGCATGGGCTATGGCCACTCCCAAAGGCCGGGCTGCATTATAACTTGGAGATCCGCAGACAATAAGCATATCCATACGATCATCATGCTGTCTGGCAAAGGCGCGCACCGCCAGTGAACCCATGCTGTGTCCCATTAAGATCAAGGGCAGATCCGGGAAATCATGATGGATTCTTTTATTAACAGTATCAATGTCACGGAGCATTGCCTGGGCGCCGCCTCCGTACATATAACCTAGGTCTTCTTTTACCTTTATACTTTTGCCGTGGCCCCTGTGGTCGTGTATCACTGTCACATAGCCTTGTTCCGCCAGAAATTCCATCAGCGGCAGATAACGCTCTTTATATTCACTCATACCGTGAACTAACTGGACGATCCCCCGGTAAGTCTCGCCTTCCGGCAAAACTGCCATGGCGGATATCTGCAGACCGTCTGCTTCTGATACAAAAAATCCATCATGCTTTCTGCTCATCCCTGCACTTCCTCTCTGTTATTTCTTTCTTATATTATTTCAGACTTTTTACTATATTATCATATAAGAAAGCTTTTGTCTGCCTCATTTCCTCCTGACTCTGAGAGTCTCCGAACTGCAGAAAACCAAAGAAGCCTATAATTTTCGAGAATATCTCCAACTGCGCTAATTTATCCGACACTTCAGGCCTGATAAGTCCTTCTTCCCTGCCCAACGTCACAATGGCCTCTAATATAGGTCTGAACTTTTCCACACCGCAGTCCATCTGTCTCTCCACTGAATCAAACGAGCATGGAATCTGTGCTCCGCTTTCCTGGATTGCCCTGGAAATATCAAAAATCTGCATGGCAAACCGCCTATCCATATTTTTTTCCAGCCATACAAAACAGCTTTCCACCGCCTGCTTTAATGTATTCTGTTTTTCCACCTCAGCAGCCAATGCAGAATATTTCATATCTAAATCATACTCAAGTGCATTTGCCAGCAATTCTTCCTTTGTCCTGAAATATTCATACGCAGTGCCCTTTCCTATTCCGGCACGGTTGGTAATGTCGGCAACCTTCATTTTGTGGATGTCACAGCCCTCCTCAAGTAAGGCCCACACTGCCTGATACATCGCCAGCACCTTATCATTGAGCTTCATTTCCATCTGCATCATCCTCCAATCTCAATTCATCTTTCTTGTATTGCTTTCTGTTAAGCAGTTCATAGATACATGGTACCACAAATAATGTGAGCAGTGTTCCGTAAATCAGTCCTCCGATCGTTACAATAGCCATGGGCTGGACCATATCGCCGCCCATCCCCATTCCTGCTGCCATGGTGGACAGACCCAGTATGGTGGTGAGTGCGGTCATGATAATGGGGCGCAGACGGTCCTTACCCGCCTGAATAAGCGCTGCCCGCTTCTCCATTCCCTCGGTGCGCAGCTGGTTGGTGTAATCCACCAGCACAATACCATTATTTACAATAATACCGGAAAGCATGATAAATCCAATCATTGCTATGACACTTACCTCTGAATCCGCTATCAGCAAGCCCATAAATCCGCCTGTAAAGGCCAGCGGAATAGTGAACATGATAATAAACGGCGACATAAGTGACTGGAACTGGGCTACCATGATCAGATACATAAATACCAGGGCCAGCGCAAGCATCAGGTATAACTGCCCCATAGCATCGTTGATGGTCTCATCCTCTCCCTTCATCTCCAGAGTATATCCCTTGGGAACCTCATACTCGGCCAGTTTCTTTTCCAGGTCTGCGCTTACCAGGCCAATGTTATGACCTGAAGCAATCTCTGCCGACACTGTCATATACCTGGACTGGGCATCTCTGCTGATGGACTGAGGGCCTGTTGCCTCCTGGAACTCTGCAATATCTGACAGCTTGATCTTCTCTGTCTCGCCTTCGTTGTTTGTGGTTTCAATGGTGAGATCTTTCAATTGTTTACGTGTCAGTTTTTCGTCCTTCTCGTCCCTGACATAAACACTGTAATCCTTGTCAGGAGTGGACAGGGTTGTAGCCGCAGAAGCCTCTGCCAGACGCCCTTGTACCTCCTGATACACCTGAGCGACAGTGAGCTTATACTCCATTGCCTTAGCCTTGTTTATGATAATACGGTATTCCTTGTCTGCATCCTCCTGACCGTCAGATACATTCTGCGTTCCTTCTGTGTTCTCCACAATAGCCGCCACATCTTTGGCGATGGCAGAAAGTTCATCAAGCTCTTTTCCCTTTATTTGTACCTGGATGCCGCTTCCACCCAAAGCACTCATATCCATGGACTGGGTAGTGACAGCCACCTCACAGGGGAAATCCTTGGTACGCCTCATGATTTCCGCCTCCAGTTCCTCACCGGTAAGCTTCTTATCCTCATTCAGCAAAAGATATACACTTACAGAATTGTCAGAGCCGCTCCCTCCCATCATAGTGGACATACTGCTGCCGCCAGCCATTGCCCCGATACTCTCAATATCCTCAATGTCTTCAATACTTGCAATCACCTCATCTGCACAGGCAGTGGTTTCTTCGAACGGAGTCCCTTTCTCAGTTGTGATCGTCATGGAAACCTGGGTACTCTCCATGGCCGGCATAAAGGCCGTACCCTTACTCACCGCAAGGTATGCACTTCCGCCCAGAAGAACAAGGGCTAAAAGTAATACCAGGAATTTTACCTTTAAAGCCGCACCAAGCATTTTCGCATATACATTCTTAATTTTATCCAGCAGCTTATACTGCTTTGGCTTGCTTTTTCTTAAAAGACCTGCTGACATCATAGGTACAAGTGTCAATGCCACCACAAGACTTGCCAGAAGAGAATATGCTATAGTCAGCCCCATATCCACAAATAACTGTCTGGTAACGCCCTCTGTAAACACAATAGGTGCAAACACGCACACAGTGGTAAGAGTTGACGCAGCAATGGCACCTGCCACCTGCCTAGCCCCCTCCACAGCAGCCTTGCGGGCCGGCATTCCCTGCTGGCGGAGACGGTCAATATTCTCGATCACAACAATAGAGTTATCCACCAGCATACCGATTCCAAGCGCAAGACCTGACAGAGAAATCACATTCAGGGTAATGCCGCTGAAATACATAAGTACAAAGGCGGCAACCACACTGATAGGAATAGAGCAGGCGATCACTAAGGTAGGCTTGATATCCTTCAAAAACAGAAGCAAGATCAAGACAGCCAGAATTGCTCCTGAAATCATATTCTGTAAAACTGAATCCACCACCAGGTCTATATAAACTCCCTGGTCCATGAGCACGGAAAAATGAACATTTGTCTGTTCTTCCTCTATCTCCTTGATCCTGTCCAGAAGCCGGTTTGTCACATCTCCTGTGGAATATCCTGTCTGCTTCTCTATAGTAAGCATCACCCCCGGGCTGCCGTTAAGACGGGCGTATACCGTATCGCTGTCATCCTGCTTTGTCACGTCCGCCACATCCTTCACACGGATAGGCTCCAGGCCGTCCAGCCCTAGATCAAGAAGAACCAGTTCCTCCAGATTTTTCGTATTCTCCAGCTTATCTCCTACACGGATAAGATAATCATCATTGCCTTCCTGAATATAGCCTGCCGGCATAGAAAAATTCTCACCTGCCAGGATACCCTTGATAAGATCAGAAGTTATAAGCTTCTTTAAACTGGTCTGGCTTTTTGTCTGCTTTTTCGCATCCTGAAGCTGTTCCTTACCGGAATCCAGCTGACTCTTGGCATCGTCAAGCTTAGACTCATTCTGCTCAATCTGCATAGTTCCAGCATCAAGTTTGGATTCAGCCACACTCATGTCAATAGACGCAAGAAGCTTCTGGGTGTCCATCTGGATTTTGCCGGAGGAAATCTGGGACTTGCCGGAGACGATCTCCTGCTTGGCAGCATTGAGCTGCTCCCGGCCCTGATTGAGCTGTTCAAGGCCCTGATTGAGCTGCTCTTCATTCTGTGCCAGTTCTTCCAAGGTGTTCCATATATTTGTTGACTGTTCATCAATATAATTAATGGCGCCTTCCACGGATTCCTGACCAAGAGCCGAAAGCACCTGGTTCACCTGATCCTGAAGACCAGCCTTACTCTCCGCCAGCTCAGCCAGTCCCTGGGATATAGCTGCCGCACCTTGCTCAAGCTCTGCTCTCTGCTGCTCAAGGGCAGCTCTTGTTGTTTCATAATCCGGAATATCCGGATTTGCATCTAACTGGGCAAGCTGCTCGTCAATAAGGGCAATGCCTCCCTGGGCATCTGACAGGGACTGGTTAAGCTCAGCCTCCTTCGCTTCCAGGGCCGTAACCGCCTGACTCAGGTTCTCAAGCCCTGTCCTGGAAGAAGAAAGCTGCTCAAGCCCCTGCTCTGCCTGGGTTCTTCCCTCCCCAATCTTACTGAGTCCCTCTTCAATCTGTGCCTGCTTCTCATCCAATGCAGCCAGCTGTTTATTAATCTCTGCTTCACCTGAGGACACCTTATCCTCGGCTGCCGCCATCTGCTCTGCACCTTGGGCAACACCTGCCACAAGCTGGTCCTTGCCTTCCTGAAGCTTCTCCTTGCCTTCTTCAAGTTCCTCCTCAGCATCCTTAAGCTCCTGTTCCTTTTCCTCGAACTGCTTATCCAGAGCTGCCATTACTTTTTTATTTGCCTTCTTTACCTTATCCTCACGGATCAGGACTTCCACGCTCTCGGTGATATTCCCGGTGGTAGACACACTTGCCACACCGGCCACGCTCTCCACCTCAGCCTGTATGTGGCTCTCAACATAATCCGTAACCTCTGTCGCCTCCAGATCATCAATCTCAACAGCAGCCACCATAATAGGCATCATATCAGGATTCAGCTTCATGATAAGGGGCTTGCCCACAGAATCACTCCAGTAACCGCTGATCTGATCCAGCTTCTCACGCATCTCTATGGTTGCGGAATCCATATCTGTAGTCTCTTGGAATTCCAGGATGACCATAGAAACATTCTCTCTGGACTGAGAGCTTACATTCTCTATATCTGTGACAGTGGCCATTGACTGTTCAATGGGTCTGGTCACCACAGTCTCCACGGTCTCCGGGCTTGCGCCCTGGTATGTAGTCATAACGATTGCGTATGGCAGATTCATGCTTGGAAGGAGATCTGTGTTCATTTTCCCAAAGGAAACCACTCCCAAGATCAAAACCAGCACAATCGCCACTACCACGGTATACGGCTTTTTGACACTGTAACGTGAAATCATAGTTTTCTCTCCATTCTGGTAAATCCAGCCGGGCAGTTCTGACCGGCCGGTCAGTCATAGTATAATTATATGTCTCACAATTGATATTGTCAATGGATTCTGGTATACTGAAAAGGAAATTTATGGGATGGGCAATGACCTTGTGACAGGATAAACAGGCGAGGATTTGGAATAATAATAAGAATAACAGGTAGATCAGGAGGTTTTATGGATCGTAAAGAAATGAACGAGGATATTTCAGGAAAAAAAGGAAAGAAAAAAAAGCGTATTTGGGTTGTGGGAGTGGCAGTGATCCTGCTGCTTGCCGTTGCCGGGGGCGGAGGATATTATTTTATGCAGAGGCTGAAGCCTGAGAAGGCTGTTGAGCAGTTTCTGGATGGAATGCAGAAGATGGATTTTGCTTCTATGGAGGGTCTTCTCCAGAGTAATGACTTGTCTGCACTTGATAATGCAGATATCCGTGATGATGCTTATTCGGAATTTTTTAAGGGTATTAATGAGAAAATGTCTTATAAAATTGTAAAGAACGATTTTGATATCCAAAATGGTACCGCACAGGTGACAGCACGGATTAAATATATTGATGGTTCCGATATTTATAAAGAGACTATCAGCGAGTTTCTGAGACAGATCGTTTCTACTGCTTTTTCCGGCGAGGAACTTAGTGAGGTGCAGACTCAGCAGAAGCTCGCTTCCATCCTAAGTGACAAGGCAGGAGCTGTGGAGGATAAGTTCAGTGAAGCTGATATTACTTATCCGTTGATAAAGGCCGGCGGAGAATGGAAGATTGTTTCCCTTGATGATGAGACAGTCAAAATCATGTCTGCCAATTTCAAAAGTGTTGAAGATGAAATCAACCAGTCCCTGGACGTTATGGATTCAGGTGCTGATTCTGCTGAAGGACAGGCACCGGATGTAAGTCAGGGCGATACGATCGATATGACAACTGAGAAGTTTACTATTCATTATACCCAGCATAGAATCGGCAAAGATTTCGCCGGCAATCCTTGTCTCCTGCTTTATTATGATTATACCAATAATGGAACAGCCGCTTCCAGTGCCATGGTGGATGTGAATATCCGTGCTTACCAGAATGATAAGGCCTGCGATGCCGCTATTCCTGAATCTAACGAGGATGCAATCGACAATTTCATGGCGGAAATACAGCCGGGGGCAACGGTGAATGTATGTCAGGCCTTTTCTCTTGCAGATAACAGCGATGTTACTCTTCGTGCAGGTGAAGCTTTCAGTTTCGGCGGCGGTGAGACAACTTCACAGATTTTAAAGGTACAGTGAGAAACTTCCCCATGGCGCAGGAAATGATATAAGGTAAAAATATTTTAAATTTTTGTGTATATTATTTCATGTTCCCGAGATACTATCCATCAGAAAGGATGGTGACTTATGGGAAATAAATTCTTACAATACTTTGCACTGACCATCGCCGTTATCGGCGCAATTAACTGGGGATTAATCGGATTTTTCAACCTGAACCTCGTTTCCCTTCTTTTCGGCAGCATGAGCTGGCTTTCCAGGATCGTCTACGGTCTGGTAGGGCTGTGCGGTCTCTATCTGCTCACGTTCTACGGACTGGTGGACAGGGAAAAACAGGAGGTTTGATCATGGAAGAACAGAAAAAACATTCTTCCGGGTCAGAAATGAATGAGGCAGAGATTGCCCAGATTTCCGAGGCCTGCCGTGAAAAAATCACACAATGTGAAAAAGAATTGAATAAGCAGGGCTTTTACAATATTGCCCTGGTCGCTTATCAGATGAAAGACTGAACGCAGGAGTGCCCTGGTGTTAAGATACATTGATATCCGGTAAATCCATACTGGATATCAATGTAACAGAACATCAACGGCGCTCCTGTTTTACATAACCTAACAATGAGTAAGATAAACTTGTCTTTCTGACAAAACAAAAAGAACCCTGATTTCTCAGAGTTCTAAGAGCGATAGACGGGGCTCGAACCCGCGGTCTCGACCTTGGCAAGGTCGCGCGTTACCAACTACGCCACTATCGCATAAGAGCGGGTGATGGGAATCGAACCCACGTATTCAGCTTGGAAGGCTGATGTTCTACCATTGAACCACACCCGCATTTCATTGTGTTGTCCGCTGCAACGATAATGAGTATATAATATTTCTAATGCTTTGTCAACAGGTTTTTCAAATTTTTTTTATTTTTTGTTTTTGTTTGTTTTTATTATTTTTCACAATGACCGATGCCGGTGCCTGGTGTACTGCCCGTATTTCATTCAACCTAAGAGAGCCCCATATGAACGTGTCAGTACACCAGCCATGCTGAATATTGACTGTCAACCACCAAAAGTAAAAACAGCAGTAAACCGCAAAGGATCAAACGCTCAGATTCGTTAGATTTCCTTAATTACGCGGATGTGCAAATATCAGCTTCCATTGTTTCATCGGCCTGACTTTGGCTACTATATTTTTGGTTTTTTTACATTTCCGGCATTGTAATGGAAATTCAAAAATCATTACGTCATTTCTCCGTAAACGAATCCCATACTGCTTATTCAGACATTCTCTGCAATAGTTCATTTTCTTTATTTTACCGTTTCTCAGCATCTTGGTTTATCCCTCTTTTTCTTATGATTTACTACACAATTTCCGTTCTGTAGTCACGAAAACAAGAACTGTGCGCCCGATTCAGAAGTTATTATAACGTATCAGGAAACAAAACGCTACTATTTTTGTAAATTACATATAAATTAAATGAAGAAAAATAAAATTAGGCATAGATAAACGGCAGAGATATTTTTTGTAATTATACTCTGCCTTTTATCTATGCCTTCGTTTCGCTTAGAAGCAAGCTTAATTGCAATTCACCTATATTTTAATGAATATTTTTGATAAACTATATTAAACAGTATGTGAATCTCTTGGCAAGCCTCTCAAACAGATAATATTTTTATGAAACGACTACAGAACGGAAATTGTGTCGTCTCCTACAGCCCACTTGAAACTACAGAACGGAAATTATGTTATTATCAGCCCCATCCGTTCCATCTGTCTTGCATGAATGTTTCCGCTTTCCATTGTGTATATCCTGGTTGTGTTTACATTGGAATGGCCCAGGATGTCGGCCAACCGTGACAAATCCTTTTCTATGCTGTAATAAGTTCTGGCGAACAGATGCCTTAGATTGTGGGGAAAAACCTTTTCAGGCGCAACTCCTGCGGTATGGCATAGAGCTTTCATATCCCGCCATATATTAGAACGATTTAGGAAATTTCCATTTTTAGTGACAAAAACCGCTCCGGCGGTTATTTTTTGTTCCTGCAGATATTTTTTCAGACGCCGTCTCAGCTTCACGGGCAGGAATATCATCCGGCGTTTGCCTTTATTGTTTATCTCAGCTTTTCCGGTTTTCACAGATTCTGCTGTGACAAATCTCAGTTCTGACACTCTGATACCTGTAGAACAGATTGTCTGTATCACCAGAGAAAGACGTTCATTCCCCTCCTGTTCAGCCGCCTGCACCAGCCTTACATACTCCTGCTTTGTCAGTTCTTTCGCTTCATCGCTGAACATGGATTTTTGTATCTTTAATGGTTTTACCTTTAAAGTCTCCCGGCCTGCAAAATCAAGAAGACTGTTCACAGCGGCAAGCATAGTGTTAACGCTTGACGCTGCGTATTTTTCCGCCAGACTGGTTTTCCAATTGATAAGCTGTGATTTAGTAAGAGGCGAATCTGAAATGTATCTGTGCAATACAGACAATGTATGAATATATTTACTGACAGTAGCCATGCTTTTCTCTTGATCCTGAAGATATACAACATATCTGTCGATCAGCTCCGGGGTGATGCTTATGCTTTCATTTTCTTTTTCCAATATCGTTTCCTCCTTTTTATACCGTTATGTACTATAACAGGAAAAAACATCACCCTGTGAATTATTTATAATAGTAACCAAATCCCTGCAGGCTAAACCAAAACTCCATGCGGTCAGTGTGTAATATAACTACAGCACTGTACAATTATTATACAAATAACTGTACAGCGCTGTAATTAATGTCTGCACCTTTTCAGCAATTATTCCTGATATGGTGTCCTATTTAATATTTTTTTCCGGAACAGTCCCGGAGCGCAATAGCGCAAATTTGGCACTGGCCGGACCTATAAGCTCATAAAGCACTGAGGATGCAAGAATAATTGCCAGCAGCAAATCTCCCATATCTGCCGGAAGCATTCTTTTTCCTAAAAAAGCCAGGCCTATAGCCACTCCTGCCTGAGGGATCAACGCCAGCCCCATATAGCGGCTGATTTCCTTGGACATATGCATGGCTGCACAGCTTAAATAAGTGCCAAGATATTTTCCTATAATACGCACCAGAAAATATGCAACACCCACAACACCTACTGTTTTTAATATCTTAAGATCAAGACTCATCCCCGAGAGGATGAAAAAAATTGACATGATAGGCGGTGTAAAGTTATCAATCTGACGATAAAGCTTTTTATCTTTGGTAAGATTTATATAAGATGCTCCAAAAACCATGCATGACAAAAGGGGCGAGACATTCACAGCGGCACAGATACCCGATATCCCCAGCAGCATAGCCACCGCCAGGATCAAACGGTTATCCTTGCTTCTCCCTGGTGATATCAAAAGACGGCTTAATATCACACCGCACACACCTCCCAGCACAAGGGCAAGTATATTATACACAATGGGAAGTATAATGTCTTGGGCTGTCAGGCCGCCGTGTACACTTCTGTTTGCCATTGCTGAGACAACACTGAATGCCAGCAGACAGACAACATCATCCAGGGCGACCACCTGCAGCAGTACATTGACAAATTCACCTTTTGCCTTATACTGACGGATGGTCATCATCGTACTTGCCGGGGCTGTGGCTGTGGCGATAGATCCCAGTATGAGGGCGAACTCCCATTCCATGGAAAATCCCCAGTAAACCACTGCTGTGACCATGATCCCTGCCAGAAGTGACTCACAAACTGTTATCAAAATAATCTTTTTGCCCGTTTTTTCCAGGACCTCTTTTTTGAAAAATTTTCCCACTCCGAAAGCAATGAACGCAAGCGCCATATCACTTAAAAATCCCATATGGTCTATAATATTCCCAGGAATGAGATTCAGGCAGGACGGTCCTATAAGTATTCCTGTAAGGATATACCCGCTCACCCTTGGCAGCTTCAGCTTGTTAGTCAGCCTGGTCAGCAGAAAACCGGCCAAAAGAATTACCGATAATACCAGCAGAACTTCTGTTTCATCACTGAACTGAGTAATAAATCCACGCATGGCAAACCCTCCCTGCGGTCCTACCGCCTGCCTGTGTTCCCATATTCAGGAAATCTTGGGCAGCCTCCTGCTATGTTTTGATGCTGAAAACCTGCTAATTTTCCCAATCCCATACATTGGAAGCAGATACTTCCTTCCTGGGCTTTTTGATCACCAGTTCAGGACTTTTGGCGTTGACCTTTGTGTTGGCAGGAATAGATTCCGTGATAAAGGTATTTCCGCCGATTATTGTATTTTCACCAATGATCGTCTCCCCGCCGAGAACTGTAGAATTAGAATACACCGTTACATTATCCCCAATGGTAGGATGACGCTTCACATTGGCAAGCTGCTGCCCCTGTCTTGTAGAAAGCGCCCCAAGTGTGACCCCCTGATATAACTTCACGTTGTTGCCGATCTCCGTTGTCTCTCCAATTACCACACCAGTACCATGGTCAATGAAAAAATATTCCCCGATCTCTGCGCCCGGATTGATATCAATTCCCGTACGCCCGTGGGCATACTCTGTCATGATCCTTGGAATAAACGGTACATTCTCTAAATACAGCACATGGGCAAGACGGTACACATAAATGGCAAATAATCCAGGATAAGAAAAAATTATCTCCTCTTTACTCTTGGCTGCCGGGTCCCCGTCAAAACCTGCCTGGACATCTTTCAGAAGCATACTCTGGATTTCCGGAAGTTTCTCAAAAAAACGCTCACTGATTTCCTCAGCCTGCTCTTCTGCCTGCTCCTGCTTCTCCTCCTGATTCTGATACAACAGTGCAATCTCAATCTGCCGTTTTATCCTGTCATATAGATCATTCAGCCTGTATCCTACATAATACTCGGGAAACATGCGGGCGTCACTGCCGTCCATCCCAAAATATCCCGGAAAAATCACTGATTTCAACTCTCTCACTATATCGATCACTGCTGACCTGCTGGGCAGGCTCCGCCCGTTCTTGGGCATAAAAAGCTCTTCCGTGCGGTAGTTTCTCGTCAACCTCTCTACCGCCCCCAGAATCGCCGTCCTCTTCTCACTCATAATTACAATTACCTCCAGTGCTGCATTCACTGCAGCTATATTCAGGGATGGGTCATACCCATACCTCCAGTGCTGCATTTACTGCAGCTATATTGTTACTCCGCAGTAAAAAGCGGGGTGGAAAAGTATCTGTCTCCGGAATCCGGGAGCAATACCACGATAGTCTTTCCCTTATTTTCCTCTTTCTCTGCAAGTCTTACCGCCGCAAAGAGAGCCGCGCCGGATGAGATGCCTGTAAGGATGCCCTCATACTTGGCCAAACGCTTTGCCCATTTATAAGCATCCCCTAATTCTACAGTATGTACCTGGTCATAAATCTGCCTATCTAATAAATCAGGAATAAAATTGGCACCAATTCCCTGAATACCGTGTGCACCGGCCTTACCTCCTGATAGCAGCGGTGATTCTGCCGGCTCTACGGCAATCACTGAAATATCAGGGTTCTTTTCCTTCAGGTAACGGCCTGCACCGGTGATCGTGCCGCCGCTTCCCACACCTGCGACAAAATAGTCTATTTTTCCTTCTGTATCTTCCCACAACTCTGGTCCGGTAGTCTCATAATGCGCCCTGGCATTAGCCTGGTTGTCAAACTGTCCCGGAATAAAACTGCCCGGTATCTCTAATGATAACTCCTCAGCTTTCTCAATAGCCCCCGCCATTCCTGCACTGCCCTCAGTAAGCACCACCTCTGCTCCGTAGGCCTTCAGCAGATTGATACGCTCCACACTCATTGTCTCCGGCATGGTAAGGATCATCCTGTAGCCTCTGGCTGCACAAAGCATTGCAAGTCCGATACCTGTATTGCCGGAAGTAGGTTCGATTATCACCGCACCCGGTCCGATAAGCCCGTTTTTCTCAGCGTCTTCAAGCATATACTTGGCTGCACGGTCCTTCACACTTCCCCCGGGATTCAGGTACTCCAGTTTAACAAGAACCCGGGCATTTAACTGATACCTTTGTTCCAGACGGCACACCTCCAAAAGCGGAGTTTTACCGATAAATTCTTCTGCTGACTGATATATTCCTGCCATTAAAATCCCTCCCATCCGGTATATGACAAGCCTTCACAACATGTGAACATCAACATATTTTATCACTCTATCTTATTACAGTATAAGCAGTTCGTCAACCAGAAAGACATTCACTTCAGAATTAAGTTTCGTTAACTATTACCCAGATATAATAACAGCGGATCCTCCCATATAGAGAAAATCCGCTAACCATTATACAGCAATATTTTGTTATAACACCCTTACTTTCATTCTTATCTTCCTTGATCCTCACAAATGCACCTTGCCGCCAAACCCCATCATTGCCTGCGTGAATCACACTGCCCCTTAAGAATGGCAGAAATCAAAAGAGGCCGTGTGATGAGCATTATACTATCCAAGGGGAGTGGCAGTAAAGCCGGAAGCAAATACTCCGAGGCATAGATCAAATAAGAATCAGTACAGAACAGACAGATCATGCCGCCGCTGCATATCTGGCAAAAGCTCTTAAACAGAATGCCTGTTCCATTTCCAACTCTATAAACTGACATTATCACAAAATATATTGCTTGGGAATTCTTTTCAAATTTAACTTATTAACATACAAAATTAGCATTGAGACAGCCCCTTTTATTCGATATAATGATATAAATATTGAAAAATACTGTTGTAGATCACGATACAACAACCAGTTATAAGCAGGCTGGATATTTATTAGGAGGATGTATAATGCATGTAGCAATTTGTGACGACAATCAGACGGATACCCGGCTGCTGGTGTCTATGATAGCAGGCTCTCATGATGCCGCTGTTTTTTCCTCTGCCGAAACTCTTCTGCTGGAACTGGAAGAAGCAGGAAAGCGCTTTGATTTTTATCTGCTGGATATTTTCATGGAAAAAATGGATGGCCTGGAGCTGGCAAAGCGTATCCGTCTCCTGGACAACAATGCTTTGATCTGTTTCGTTTCTACCAGCGATGACTTTTACAGAGAAGCATTTGATCTGTATGCATTTCAGTATTTGGTGAAGCCTGTTGACCAGGGGGATTTCCAACGGCTGCTTAACCGGGCATCGGAACGGCTGGCTCATGACAGGGAGCATTCCGTCACTCTCACTTGGAGGGGTAAAAGTAAATCCGTCCCCTATGGACGCATCCTGTTTATCTTCAGCAGCGGGCATACCTTATATATCCAGTGCAAAGATGGACAATCTGAACACTGCACCGGAAAACTGGATCATCTGGCTGCTCAGTTAAACAGCAGTGTATTTGTACGGTGTCACCAAAGTTACATGGTTAATCTTTATAATGTAGATGCACTGGAAGGTGATGATTTTGTCTGCCAAGGACTCCGGGTACCCATTTCCCGGCGTTATTCACATATCAAAACCAAATATCGTACCCTTTTATTCGAAGAAATGAGGTGACATATGGAAATATTACAAAATCTCTCAATGTTTTGGTCACTGTTTCATGTGGAAGTCCTGTTTCTGCTGTTATTCCAGCGGAGATATTCCCTTCGTGTCACTCTGGCGTTCAGTATTAGTATCCCAACAGTCCTGGTTGTTCTGAATCTATTCCTCATTGCTCTCACAGACTTTGATACTTTCATGGATCTTGCTCTGTTCACCTGCACCTTACCCACTCTCATACTGGGTTTCCTGCTTTCCAAATACAGGGACGGACGTTTTTTCTTTACTTTTTGTGTCGCAGATACTACCAGCTTCTGGATCATGCAGCTTACAAATTTTCTTGACCGGCTGAGCGGCGATACCTATGTGGTACTATTTGTAAGCCGGATCGTGTGTTTTCTTGTCTTAGAATTTGTTATCTGGTTTTATCTTCGCCGTCCTTATCTTGAGCTGCAGGCTGAAACAAATAAAGGATGGTGGCTGTTCACATTAATTGCTGCTATTTACTATCTCTTGATCATAACCATGTCCGTGCCGTTAGGTACCACACTGCCGTCCACAGAAGAAATTATAAAGCTCCTGCTTGTTCTGGCCCTTATGCCCACCACTTATCTCACCATCCTATGGGCTCTTTACAGACAGATCCTTCTGTTCCGTGCTCAGGAAGCAGACCGGATTCTTGCCGCCCAAAAAGAACAGCTTGAGTCACAGCTTGAAAATCAGCATACCATCCGGGAACTTCATCATAACATGAAAGCTTTCTGCAATACCCTGTCAGGACTTTTGGCAGAAGATAAGTTAGAAGATGCCCGGGCATTTCTTTCAGAAACCGGAGATTTCAACGGCCAAATAAGGAAAGATCATTACTGCACTGACACTTATCTCAATGCAGTTCTGGTACAATTTTCCTCACGGTTCAGTACAGCCGGAGCCAGACTGAATATCGACGTGAAAATTGGAACAGAACCCCATAGCACTGAGCTTTGTCTCATACTGTCAAATGCTTTAGACAATGCTCTTGAAGCAGTTTCTGTTCTCCCTGAAGAGGAACGGGAAGCCAGTGTGCAGATACTTCGAAAAGGCGTATATCTTCTCATGCGGATAAAGAACCGCTGCGACAATAAGTTCACTGTGGAAAAAGGCACCTACCCACACACTTCCAAACCAAACCCCGGACACGGGTATGGATTGACAACTATCTGCCGCACAGCAGAATCCCTTGGAGGCAACGCTACCTGCTACACTGAAAACGGATTTTTTATCCTGGATGTAATGATCAGGCAGACCGACATAAAGCTGTCAGCAACGGAAAGATTTACTTGACCTTTTTCCTTAATCCCGATATAATAAAAAACGTCCGGTATCCACAATACCGGAGCGTTATATTGGAGATGTACCCAAGTGGCTGAAGGGTCCGCACTCGAAATGCGGTAGGCCGGGCAACCGGTGCGAGAGTTCAAATCTCTCCATCTCCGTAATCAGAAAAAGCCGCCGGTATTCACATTGCCGGCGGCTTTCTAATATACCTACTATTCATTTTGATAGGTATAGATGATCTGAACCCCTTCTTTCTCCTCTGACTCCATAGCAAGCTTAAGACTTCCCTTTTCCTGAGGATCAGTTATTCCGATTCCAATCTGATAGCCTTTCCGAAACAAATCTGTAAAGGGAATCTTTGCATCTGTCTCAATTTCACCCCCAGGCATAAGCTTGGATAGAGAAATGTCAAGCCCCTCCCAATACTGCAGGTTTCCGTCTTTATCATACACATACATGGTAACCGGCCAGTCCCAGTACAAAGGTGCCAGCCCTGTGTTGTTCCATTTCATATGCACCTTCAGTTCATTGGCTCCAAAGACATACTGGGTCCTCAGTTCTGATATATAGAAACGGTATCCCAGTCTTTCCTCCACAGACTCAGCACCGCTGCTCTCCAGAAGTTCCCTGTCAGGACATTTAGGCCCCAGGAAGGTCATATGGGAACGCTCCAATAACTCTAATGTCTCTGACAAACGTCCATCCAGCATCTCCTCCATAGTATATTCGCTTGTGAATTCCCCGCCTACCGGTGCTTTTTCCCAGAAATTTTCTATAGGAACCAGCTCAAGGGCTTCTCCCCTTGTCTCGAAGCTTCCGCCCTCCTTAAGCCATCCCAGCCATTCCTCCGTATCCTCCTTATGTCCTGTCATATCATTGTACACACCAAGGCCGCCCTCTGCAGCCATAACATAATTCCGGCGCATAAGCAGTCTTGCATTGTGGAAATTATCAGAATAATCAAGTACATACTCCCAGCAGACATCTGCACCCGGAAGTCCCGGTACCCCCTCCTCTGTATTGGTATGCCACTCTCCCCAATGCCCCAGACTTCCAAGCTCCACATAGGATACGAAATAATCCTCATTACAGTAATCCGCCAAGGCTTTTAATGCCTCACCGTGACGTTCCAGAAAATAACTGTTTCCATAATCAGGTGAGTAGCCTTGTCCATATTCCGTATCATAATAAGCACCGTCCCTTGTTTTGGCATAAAGCCACTCAGGAATATCCATATGGGTATCATCTCCCGGGATATCACAGAGAAAACGAAGAACTGCATGCTTGTTTTCTTCCTTCCATTTCTCAAGATGGAAACGCTCTTCCAGCCCCTGTATATCGTAAACACCCGGCCTTGGCTCCCAATCGGCCCAGGTTAAGCCAATATAGACCAGCCGGTTCCCCTCGCACTCCTCCACGTTCTCTGCAGGAGGGGCAAAACCTGTAAGAGGATTTTTAAGCGGCTCCTGTGATTCTTCAAATGTAATTGTCTGACTCAGGCGGTATCTGTAGGGAAGGATATAAAACAACATCCCTGCTATGGCGATCCCCAGTACTACAATGAGAATATAGGGGATTTTTGAACTGATTTTTTTATCCATGGTATTCTCCGTTATACTGAATTAAAGTGACATCTTTTACACCTTCCACAGCTTTGATATTTTCCAGGAATACCGTATTGCTGCTTTTACACAGGATTTCCATTGTAAGCTCTGTGATATTGTCCCTGATGGTCTTGGACTTAAGCTGAAACTTCATTTTGCCCAGTATGCGCACAATCTCATCTCCTGCCATCATTGAATCATAATGTGCAACAAGGATAAAAACAGCACCTCTCTTCCGCTTACTGTAGAAAATATGTATCACCAGTGTCATCACAAGCATTGCTGCTATAGCCAGCACATACATACCGGCGCCAAGAGTGATTCCAACAGAAATAGCCCAAAAAAGATAGAGCAGATCCATGGGATCCTTGATCGCTGTCCTGTAACGCACAATAGAAAGCGCACCCACCATACCAAGGGAGATTACAATATTGCTGCTGATAGCCAATGTGAGCATACATGTAAGCACAGTCATTCCCACAAGTGTAGCAGCAAAGGAGCTTGAAAAAACAACCCCTCCGAAATAATGTCCATATATCTTATAGATCAAAAATCCCAATATAACTGACAGCGTCATGGCAATCACGGCAGTCATAATAAAATCACTGGTCAGTCCCTGACTGCCCATAAAAGATTCCCAAACGGATTTTTTAAAATAGTCCTGCAGGTTCATCTCATGTCCCTCCTGTTTGTTTTCGTAATTCCGGCCAATGCATCCGTAAGATGATGGGCACGCTCATAGCATAGTGTATATTTTGAAACAGCTGAGAACTCCTGTCCGTCCAACGGAAGCAGTTTGCGTATCACTCCCGGCAGAAACTCTGTAAACTTCACTTCAAGAACCAGAGTATTCTGCTCCAATACAGACAAGGTGGGAAGCTCCGGATCAAATATATCAAAGCCTGATATGGCTGCCCTCACATCGCTGTCAAAGGTGATACGTACGTCACCTTCTTCCTTTATCATGGGCTCCCGCTCATAATCCACGATCACCTTAGGCCGCTGAAGATTTACAGTGCACTCGTAGAAAAATTCCTGACAGAGAGTATTTTTGTGATGCAGCAGGAAAGAATAATCTCCGTTCATTATTTTGTCATACTCTTCTCTGGTAAGGGAAGCAGAATCCTTATGTATGTAGCTTCCGTATTTCTTCTTTCTCTCCAGTTTGATCTGTGAATCGCTGTAATTATAAATACGGATTCTCCACTTCTTTCTGTCCGCCACCCCCATAAGCTTCTCCTCATAGGAAGAGTTCCAGAAATCGTCAAAATAAAGACTGCGTATCATATATTTCCCGTCTACTGTATTAGGATCCCTTTCCAAAAAAGGGGACAGCCTCCTCTTAAGGCTCTCAGCCTCCCACAGTGAAATGATATATTTCCATTCATTACGGTATACGTCCTTTTTCCGTGTTTCAACTGTCATCATCGCTCTTCCTCATAATAGACGGACACATCCACACTTCCATCCTCCTGTACATAGAAGCACATAGTACTGTCCACTGTGGTGCCATGCTCTGTATGATAATATTCATACGCATCCTGGCTCAGCCCGCTTTCACTTTTTGCCTGAACCCTGAGGAAATACTGGCCTGCCGGAAGCATATCTGTTGTCAGACTTGCCTGTGCCACACCTTCTTCATACACTATAGGCTTCTCAAAGTTATAAGTATCCCCCAGTTCAACTGTATAGGTAACTTTCCCCTCAAAAATATAAGCATTTTCCCATTGGATCACAAGGGAATCATCCTTTTTCTCAGGTTCAAGAATATGGAACGGCCAGGGCTGATCCAGGCTGTCCTTAAATTCCCCATAATTTTCTTCCACTTCTCCATACAGATGTTCAACAATGTAATCATAATCATCAGGTGTTACCCGGGCATACATTTGATCCGGCATCTGATAAAGATATTTCTTTACTGTGTCCTGATATTCAGATGCTTTGCCTCCAATCATCTCCCTGGTAAGATAATTATTTTTCAAGTCCTCCACAACCTGTGCAAACTCTTCCCGGCATTGTTCATCGCGGAAAATTCTTTCATATAATTTGCTGCCTGTATATGTAAAAATACCTGTATTCCAGGAATTACTATAAAACTCGTCCCGCAGTTTTTCATAAATATCGGAAAATGCATTATCATTATCCCAGGAAATAAAAAACCATTTTGTCACTGCCTGAGGACTGTAAAGATAATAATTCCCTCTTGCTGCATCCTTGTTTCCTGTGAGCATCTGAAAGGCCAGCCAATAATAGAGGTTATCCTTGTCAAAATATTTGCCTATCACCTCACTGACAGGCTGTCCTTCGTCATTCACAGCATCCAGCATCTCCAACAGCTTTGTATGGTCGTCACTGCCCTTGATTTCCAAAAGCTCTTCAAACTCCTTCTGGCTGAACTCCGGGGAGGTTGCCAGTCTGATGCTGTCCGGGTGCCTCTGCCAGTCAAAATTCTCAGCCTTATACAATTGACCGTCTTTGTCAAAGTCATGGTTTTTCAGATAGGTTTTATTTATCTGCTCCACCTGGGTGTACAAGCCATAGTCCTTATAAAGGCCGTTCTCCCCTTCTGTTTTATCCTTAACATACAGATGGACAAACCTTGTTCTCACGCTCACCATCTGAGGAATCTCCTGCATAAGTGAGTACGCAAGCTTGTTGGTAAAACGCAAGGGATCTCCTGCATGCTTGTTCAGCACCACCGCCTTCTGCTTTTCCCACCGTCCTTTACCATCCTTGATATTAATACGATAGCTTTTCTGATACTGGGCGGAAGCCCCTTCCCCCCTTAACTGTACAGATGCATTTGCGGCTGTTTCCCCATAGCCGAACTCATCCTCCACAGGCCCCGTGTCATCTCCGATCTGAAGCACAGCCTCACATTTATATGGCTCAATACCCTTATCTTTATAATAGGACAACGGATATTCATTCACCTCCGTCCAGGTATGATCTGTGCCGTCATCCTCATTTCCCCTGCCCACAGTCAGGTACATGGTAATAACCTCACTGTCATTGGAATCCTTATAAAGGGATGCTTTATCCTTCAGCTTATAATTGTCGGCTGACATAGAAGCTTTTTCGTAGGTTTCATCAGGACTCACCAAGGTTTGAGACTCCGAATCCACTGCACAGCCTGAGAAAAACAGTATACAGGAAAAAAGCAGCAGCATTGCAGCATACGGTATCGTGCAGAAAATTTTATTCCTCTTCAATTTCTTCAATTCCCTCTGCCTCCCCCGCATTAGTATCTTTACTTTCAACAATTGCACCATCCTCATTTATAATAAAGTTTTTCGCCCCATATATTTTCCCTTCACTTGTGGATAGGTAATCATAGCAATCCTGCTCATATCCAGATTCATTCTTTGCCCTTACACGGATGAAATATACACCAGGCGGCAGAATCTCACACTCTATCATGGGAATCCTTATACCGTCTTTCTCAACCAAAACATTCTTGAATTTATTATCTGAAGCCAGTACAAAACTGTATGTAATATCTTCATGGTCTAAATCGTAAGAAGCATCCCATTGTATTGTCAGCTTACCATCCGATACCTCTGGTGTCCCCACAAAAAAGGGCCACGGTTTCTTAAGACTGTCAAGATAGTATTGGTAATTCACATCAATTTCTGAAGCCATTGCCTCTACAAGCACGTCATATTCATCCTCTGACACACGTGCATATTCACTGTCGGGAGTTCGGTACACAAACGGCTTGACCACAGCAGCATAACTGTGTATCATGCTGTCTGCTTTGTCATAGGTCAGATAGTTTTCTTTTATATCTACGATAGCACTATTTAAAGCATCCCTGTATTTTTCTTCCCGAAACATACGATTAAATAAAACAAGATGAGTAAACTGTGTTATTCCTTGCTCCCAGGATTGCCCTTCTGCATAGTTGGTTGTAGAATAATAGGTTCTTGAAAAAGAAGCATCATTATCCCAGGATATAAAATACCACTTTTCAGAATTTAACGGACTATATATATACAAATTTCTGGAGCCCACGTCATAATTGCCTATCAGCAATTGAAACGCTATCCAATAACAAATGTTTTCTACATCAAAATACTCTTCTACGATCTCCTGGATTGGTATTGTATAATCGTTGACAGCCCCCAAAATATTATGCAGTTTTTCATGATCATCGCTGCCCTTGATCTCAAGATATTCTTCAAATTCTTTTACATTATAATCTGAATCTGATTTCAATTTCATCACCGGTTCATATTTGTACCACTCAAAAAAATTTATTTTATATAAATATCCCCGGTTATCCAATCCATGGTTTTTCAAATAAGTCTTGTTAATCTGTTCTACCTGGGTATAAAGCCCATAATCTGTAAATGTATTACTTCCTCCGGTTGTCTCATCCTTTACATACAAATGTACAAACTGTGTTCTGGCGCTCAACATCTGGGGGATTTTTTTAATAAAATCATATGCCAGTTTATTTCGGAATCTCACTGAGTCTGATACATGTTTATTTAAAGCAAGTGTTCTCTGCCCTCTCCACTCCCCCTTTCCTTCTTTAATACGAATTTTATAATTCTTCTGTTTTGACTTTGACGAGGTCTGTCCCCTGATCTGCACCGCTGCATTGGGCACTGTCTCCCCATAGCCGAACTCTCCCTCCAGCGGTCCGTTCTCATCTCCAACCTGCAGAATAGCTTCGCAGTTATATCGCTCAAGGTCATTGTCTTCATAATAATAAGCAGAATGGGAATTAATCTCTGTCCACGTATGATCTGTATTATCTGCTGGATTCCCCTCCCGTACCGTAAGATACATAGTGACCACAGAATCTTCGTCATCATCCGCATAAATTGCATCATTATCTCTCAAAGGGCCTTCCTTCCGGATTATCTCTTTTTCCACATAGTCCCCCTTTTTTACAGACTCCTGACCATTATCTCCGGCAGCGTCAGCTGCACGTGTTGTAACACCGCAGCCGGCCAGCAGAAACACGGTCAAAATCAGCACAATACCCCCAGACATTCTACATTTTTTCCAACCTTGATCCTCCATGTAATTCCTCCTCTTCCCGCTTCTTGTCCCGGGCATCCAGATAGTCACACAATTTGATAAACCACCCCTTCTCCTGCCCCGCAATAATCTCCTGCCGGCATAATAAAAAATAGGGCAGCCTTTTTGTATACCATTCCAGCCGCAGCCAGACAATGAAATAAAACACTGCTCCTCCTGTCAAAAATCCCAGTCCGTAAAAGCTGACAGACCCATATAATACCTGCCAGATGGTGGCGATCACACTGACGGCAGCAAAAGCAGCAGTCCCCAGCAATGCGCCTGCATAATCCTCAAAATAAAGGAGGATCAGCATAATAGAGTTTCCAATTGCATAAATACCATACCCGGCACATAGAAAACGGAAAATCCCTACTGCAACATCTGTAAATCCTAAGGGCAGCCATTCCAGCAAATAGCTTCCAAGTACAATAAAAATTATTGCAGCGATCAACTGTTTATGCCCGCTGAATGTAAGCTCTCTTTTCAGCACTCCCAGCATCTCAGACTCCGCCTGCTCAATGTCCCGGATGGACCCGTTATCATTAAATAAGCTGTAATAATTACGGTATTTAGGATAAAACCTTACTTCCACAGAGGTGACAAAATTGATCGTAGTGACTAAAATCGACATAAATGCAAACAGCGCAGGCACATCATGCATAGGGGCACCGTAGAACAAGCCCTCCACCCGGACCCTCAGCGGCCCGAAATACATGATCACAAGATGGGCAAAAAGCCCTATATTAACAAATCCTCCTGTAAATGCCAAAGAACGGTAACGGTGAAACCATCGGAGAAAAGAATATTTACTACCGTCACTTTTGGGAAAATAATCCAAAAGCAGTTTAAAATACCACGCCATCAAAATTCCGTATGCCACGATCACACACAGCATCAGGCTTACCACACTTACTTTTCCTAAAATCACCAGTACCAATGCCAGGAAAAACCAAACATCAGTGATACACAAAAGGCCAGCACAATCGCCTTATAATCTTTCAGCGCTGTGAGATATACCATTTCCATCCAGACGACGATCAATATCAGGGCAAACCACAGGCAGACTGCCTTATATTTAAAAGCCACACCTGAAAAATGGAGAAATATGCCATAGGCGATCCCCCCTGCCACCAGCATAATGGAACAACAGCCGTAAAAAGAAGGCATGATTTTTTCTGTTTTTTCTTCATAAAGCATATCTGATACATACCTTGTGGTGGCCATATTAAACCAACTGGTCACAGTGAGGGAGGCCAGCAGGCTATAGGTAAGCATACAATTCATCAGTTCCCTGTCATGCTGTTCCATCCCCGCTAATCTTGACACCATGGCAATTCCTGCAAGCAGGATCACCCCCAGGATCATAGGTCCCGCACAGATGATCCCCGCATATCCATATGCCCTGCAAAGAGAGAAAAATCCCTTTTTGCTGAAAAGCCTCTTTAAACTGAATCCGATTCCTGCCATCTTTTAAACACCTCGTCATATGCCTGCAAGTAATTGTCCACCATATCTTCATGCCTGTAATATAATTCCACCCGCTTTTTAGCCGTAATCCCCATCTGTCTGCGCAATTCATCTTTTCTGCACATCTGTTCCATAGCGTCACAGATAGCACCCCTGTGCATGGGCGGTACACAAAAACCTGCCGCTCCCAATGTGTCCTCCCCCATCCCATTGATCAATTCTTTGCAGCATCCCACATCCGTGGTCACACAGGGTCTGCCTGCCGCAAAGGATTCCAGCACAGCCAGCGGCTGCCCTTCAGAGATACTGGTAAGGATAGTAAAATCAAACTTTTCCATATATTCCAGAACATTGATAGTCCCCAGAAAAACCAAATCCGGTACCTGAAGCTGTTCCGCTAAATCGTAGCACTCCTTTGCATATTCTTTATCATCCTCAGGCCCGGCAATAAACAACCGGGCATTCAGCACCTTCTTTTTTAAATCCCCAAAGGCATACAGCAAGGTTTTGACATCCTTTATGGGTGCAATCCTCAGCACTGCCCCAATGTCAATAAACCCATTGTTCTCCTTTGGCTTCATATTACAGAAACGTTCATAATGGATACCGTTCGTAATAAACCGGCACTTTTGTCTCACACATCCCATCTGGATCTGTATTTCCATCGCCCGCTCAAAAAGACTGGTTACCATAGATGCATTATCATATGCTCCGGTAGACAACATATAGAAGAAACGTACCCAATAACGCTTAAAGGCGGGCGGGACCCATTTGGCACGGATAATCTCCTCCTCACGTTCCCTGGTATAGATTCCATGCTCTGTTATCATGTAGGGAACATTATATACGTACCCGCCCAGCCGGGCAAGAATGCCGCTGTAGCCGGTGGCTATGGCATGGTATACATCCGCCTGGGGAACATCTGACCTGAGAATATACAAAATAGGCAGCATCATGGAACGAATGGTATGGAACAGATCAGCAAAAGCTGTGTAGGGATATTCCTCATGGCAGATATTTACAAGAATGTCCATAAACTCCTCACTCATAAGGAAGGCAATCGGAGACACTCCTCTGTCATGATACATCTGAAACAATATATTCCAATCCGGATGCCGGCAGTTAATAAACTCCTGAAGGTTATGAAACTCCTTATCTGAAAATCTGTATTTCTGCTTCTGAAATCCCATAGTAAGCGCATCATTGAGAAAAAGTTCCCGAACCTCCACCACATTTTCAGGAAGATCATACTTAAATTTACCTTTTAATTCCGAAGAAGCTCCTACTGTCCACACAATGAATTTATGCTGGGGCATAGCCTTAATATACTGATGGATCCAGGTAGAGACCCCTCCGGTAACATAAGGATAACAACCCTCTAATATTACACAGATTGTCATTCTGCTGCCTTCTTTCCTATTTCTACATGGTTTTCAGAGGCTTTCAGAAGATACAGGCTTCCCTGAAGATGTACCAGTTCCCCTCCTTCTGCTTCCACTTCTTCTGCCTGGGGCTTCCATTTATTGAGCCGAACGATAAACCATGCCTCATCCTGAAAGTTATCTAAATCTATTTCCACCCCTTCATCCATGCTTCTGTAACTGCATTGTACATAATGGAAACGCTGTACTGCACCTGCCATCTCTGAACCCGTCAGACGGCGGATATACGGGGCCGAAGCTTCCAGCCATTCCATATACTTATCAAGCTGCTCCAACAGAGACGGCCAGCCAGCTTCGTCTGTCCCCGGGTTTAACGCATCGGATGGATACATATAGTGTGAGTTTACATAATGCATATTTAATTCGGACAGTGAACTCAGCTTCATTTCATTGTTAATATTGACGCCGGAAGTTATTCTGGGAGTCTCTATCAACCCATCCCCGGCTACGCCAAATTCCTGTTCCTGCACATAAGAACTGCCAAAATAGCTGCCTGCCAAAGATGTCACATCGGTTAGCGTATCACGTACTGCTGTCCTTCCATCCTCTGACAAGATATTCGAAGGCGGCGTGTATACAGCAAATTTCAATCTGGGAAACAAAGACTTTGCAAATGTATTTATTTCTGTCAACGAATCCCTCATATCCTGCTTATTCTTCCAATACCGTAAAAAAAGGTCTTTCTCATAATCAGAATTTTCTTCCTTCATCCCGTCAAAGAAGCCTTGAACACATAATGGCTGGGCGTTATATCCCAGAATACCAATTTCCCCGCCACCCTCAATCAGCATAGACCCCAGCTGCTGGTACCTGTTCCTGACCCCCATCACCTGGAATGGCGGCTCTGTCTGATTATCTCTGTTCTCCATAATAGTTCCCGTGTAGGCTATCCCGTACTTTTCCGAGAGCTCCGATAAATCCGGCCACCATTCATTTATATAAAACGTGTGCAGATCCATCTTTCCGTATACTTTCGTTATATAGGGACTGTTCCCCTGGGGCAGCGGGCAGGGATATCCGTCCAGATAAAACGCGGCTCCGTTAATTACCGGATACACACAACAGTCACCCATCAGACTATACGCCGCAGCATATATTCCACGGAAGGATTTTTCATAAATTCCCACATTCACAGTCACTGCTTTTCCCTCCCCAACACTGCTCTCCCACAAAAGAGGGATTTCCTTATCATCACAGCTTACCATATGTACGATACTTTCTTCCCCCAATGCGACAACCAATGAGGACTCAAAGGAATTGTCTATCTTATAATCTTCTGTGCTGCCATGAAGCATGAAATCATCCTTTATCCGGATTCCTGGTGTACGATAATATGAATGGCCGGATGCATCGATGCCCATCCTCTGCAATACCCATTGGGCAGTTGCGTCCAGCTGAGGAACCTGGGCCATGAGAAGGCTGCCTCCCTCAGAAACCCAATCAAGAATCCCTGTAACCTGTTCTTTCACAGAGGAATATTGAGTAAAGCCCATGATAACTTTATCAAACCCTGAACACGTTGGAATCTGTTCCCGGCTGATATCCGCCTCCACGAATGACACCTTCATATCCTTGAGAATCCGGGGCATTTGTTCATGAAGAACAACGGAGTTGTCGTCTCCGCTGTCCCATAAGTAAAGACATTCGCTTTTGCCTCCGTCTCCATATGCATTCGTATTCTTATCCTCAGACGCAAAACTTGCATTGTCCAATATTTCCAATACCTTTTTTTCTTGTGTATCTTCCAGTCTTTTATTCTGACCGATCAATGCCACCGACAAAAGAATAAATGCCCCCAGAATGGCAAGGACTGTAAAATACCGGGGCAGTTTCTTACTCCTCATCTGCAAGCTCCCTCCGTTACTTTTTAAGCTCTATCTTGATTTCAGGACTTTCAGCCTTCAAAAGATACAGCCCCTCCTGCATATTTGTAAGACTGCCTCCTGAAACCGTTCCCGGCTCACCCTCGTTGATGCGGAGCATCAGCCAAGCCTCGTCTGCCAAGCCATCAAGGCTAAGCTTCAGCTCACCGTCCGCTACCGTCCTCTTCACATCCACATAATAGTATCTCTGTACAGCCGCCGCCAGCTCACTGCCTGTGAGACTGCGGATATCCGGTGATGCTGTGTAGAGCCATTCTGAATATCCTGAAATACGCCGGAACATTTCCTCCCAGCCAAGGTCAGCACCTCTGTCCTCGTCCAGTACATCATCGGGATGCTGGAAGTGGGTACTTACAAAATGAAAATTTAATTCCGCCAAAGCAGCTATCTGCATATAATCATCCAGAATATATCCTGAAATAATACGGGGTGTCTCAATCATCCCGTCATCAGACACAGAGAATTCCTGGTCATAAGCTAAATCTCCGGGAAGATATACACTGGCTATTGCTTTGATCTGAGGGAAATCATTTACCAGCATTTCTCTGCCCTCCTGTGAAAGAATATTAGAAGGAGGTACATAAACCCTGAATTCTTCCTTGGGAAACAAAATACTGCAGAAATCATCCAATTCCTGAAAAGAAGCTTTCATGTCATCAAAACTTTTCCATTTTTTATAGGAATCATATTTCCCCTGAAAATCAAAGTTTTCCAGACAAAGAGGCATATGATTATAGCCGTGGAATCCTATTTCCCCACCCTGATCCAGCAGCATATTTCCAAAATACTGATATCTCTGCATATCCCCATTTCTGTCAAAAGGCTGTTCCACCTGGTCGGAATATTCCTCGATGACTAATCCTGTATAATGCATTCCATATTTTTGCGCAAGATTATATACATCCCTCCACCAAACCTGAGTGTAAAATTCCTTTATGTTCATACCATAATCTCTTTGGATCTGATCACTCTCCCCACCCGGTACGGGAGATGGAAAATCATCAATATAAAAGGTAGACCCATTGATAACCGGGTAAACACAGTAATCGCCCAAAAGGCTGTATGCCGCACAATGGAATCCGCGGTAGGCCTTTTCCAAATAACCAAGATTATCAAAAACAACACTGCCCTTCCCCAAATTTCTCCGCCAGATAACCGGCGTGGGATTATCGTCATCTGACTCCACATAGATTTCACAGCCGGGATCAAGCACAACTGCCATAGATGAGTCATAAGCATCCGTGACTTTGTAATCCTTCAATTCTCCTCCCAGCATAAAAGGTCTGGCAAAATGGAGGCCTTCCACCTCCTTCATTTCCACCCCCACATCCAGGATTCCTAACTCCTCCTGTATAAGCCCAAATGTACCGTTTACCTCCGGCGGATACAAAAACATGAGACCTCCGCCCTCCTCTGCCCAGTCTATGACATCAAGGATCCTCTCATCCAGAAGCTGCAGATTTGTCATGGAAACTACCACATTTTTATATTTTTTTAAATTACCGGTATCTAACTGTTTTCCTTCACAGACATCATAAGGGATTTTCATCTGCCCCAGTACATCTTCCATCATCTGTCTGCCCTTTATCCCATTCGCATCTTCCTCCCAAAGGATCATACATTCCGGTGACGCTGTCTGCTGCCCTTCTGTCTGAAATACATCCTCCTCCATTATTTCCAACGTGTTGGCTCTGTTTTCATATCTTACATTTCTCTGCAAAAGATACAGAAGTACAGATATAAGCAAAAAAAGAGCAATCACCGTCTGCATTCCTCTGAACCGTAACCTGAGTCTGTTTTTCTTACGCAAGAAACCACCTTACTTTCATAGTTATTTCCAGAACTGTACAACACTGCGTCCTTCCGGGGACAGATGGATTTTATTACTCTTCAGCAAAGAGAGGACTCTCTCGATTCCCGCTCTGTCTTTCACTGCAGAATAATACTGGATCATAAACAGATATCCTTTTTCCTCCTCAGGCCATTTACTTATAACTGCCTGTATCTCCTCATATGCCGTTTCATATTCCTTAAGAAACAGATCTGCTTCGATTTTCTTACAATAAGTCCTGATATTCCCGCTGCCGTACCCAAGCTTCCTGCCCAGCATATCACTGTAACAGCGCAGTTCGTCCAACTTTGCCTCCCCTTCCAGCATACCGCTTGAGAGATATTTTTCCTGAAGATCAATGTAATCATCTATTGTTTTTCTGTCATCCGGATTTAGCAGGAGCCGGCGGCCAAGCTTTTGAAACTGAAGCTGATACTCCTTCTGAAGCTCTGCAAGGGCTGTAACGGCATAATGGACCACTTCCGTATCATTGTTCATCCTGGCCTCCTGAAGTTGGTTTACATAATCATCCGGATTGGCATACATAATTTCCATCATCAGCTCCCGGCGTGTGGAAGAATCATTGATGAGCAAAGCCTCTCCCAAAGGAACCACGCTTCTCTCCATAGGGTCCTCCTCCATCAGAATACTTTTGTGTATCTCGTCATTGATCTTCAGCTTCTCAATGCCCACCTCCACGTAAGCTTCCTGGTTTCCCCTGGTACGCAGCTCCAGGATCAGAAGACAGACAATCCCCCACACAGGTATCAGCAGAGCCAGTACCATAACCATTCTGGTACAATGTAAAATTCTCGCCCTCATCAGAAAATACAGCACAACGCAAATCACCAAATGAATCACTAATAAAAATAACAGAATCACGACGAACCTACTTTCCCCACAATCTCATACTTTAAACCGCAGCTGTCAATCCGTTTGCCCACAATATGGAAATTCTCCCGGCTGGTCTGTGCCAACAGCAGGTATACACATCCGGATTCATCTGCACCGATCGTGTCACTGGCGCGTATGATCCCCTTAAGTAAACTGCTGATTTTTTCTTTGTTCTTATCTTGAAACTTTACAAGTACATAATCTGCATTCCCTGAATCCTGCATAGCTTCCTGTATTTCGACAAGCTGACGCAGGCGTTCCGGATAAACCACGTTAGTACCGTGAAAATATAATTGTTCTTCTCTAAGCTTCTCATATTCCACAGCTCTCAAAAATGATGTCTGTACAAGTCCGCAGAGTATGCGGAAAATATTCATGTAATGCATTCCATACTGCTCCAGGGATACTTCCTGGATTGTGATCATCAGCACCATAACCCCATCCCGGAACACGCCGCAGGCATACATGGGCAATCCCTCTGTCAGCTCAGTATTTTTCCACACCTCCCCCTTGTTTAGCTGGTCATATACTGTCTGGTAATCTTCGATCTTAATGGATTTTGTAAGCTTCTGCAGCTGGCTGTTTGAGCACACGGCAAGCCGTCCGAAACGCTGCCAGGAATCCAGAGTATAGATAGCAATGGTATCATTCTCCAGAATATCCTCCATAATCTTCAGGCCCTCCAGAAAAATACTGCCCGGAAGCTCACTGATCGAGTGGGTCGGCGGTATTACTACCGCTTTCCCCTCTAAGAACCGTACGTGAA